>JAXHNI010000010.1:0-96440 GCA_034520625.1 Gammaproteobacteria bacterium
TTTTCTCATGGCTTGCAATTTCCTCGGTTGAATGAATACACCCGGTAGCGAACAATGCGGGACCGCTGCATATACCGGGTACGCAACGCAGGGCGAATGCTCAACCGGGCGGGTTACGAGGCGTTGACCACCATGTGACGTTTCTGTGACCGCCGCCGGCCGGCAGCGGTATGAAATACCTGTTAAGCGGGTTCACCGCCCGCACACGAAGCAACAAGAGGACTTTACGACCTGGGTAGCTTTCTACCTTGACGTCGTCTGGCCGATGGCCTTTCGACTGAACGGACCCGTTCTTGGCACCGCCTGGCCGGTTTCTTCAATAGGAGCAGCGCTAGCCTGGCTCTGCGGCTTTCCGGTAGCGCTAACATTCTTTCACACTGTCTCTGGGTCTGTTAATTCAGTCCGACCCGGTTGTCAGCCAGAAATTGCTCAAGGCCATGAACGCGATTATGCGTGGCTGCTATTTCTATCGTCGCACCGGAAAGAACCGCTGCCGCGTGTTGGTTCACGCAACCAATGCATTACTCCGAGGTTGGTTATAGCAGTGCCGGTCTCCATGCTGGATGCCCCCACATACTGTATTCTTGTCTTGAGTTGCGGTTAGGTCACTGGGCACACCGAAACTCGAACCGGCTGCGATGTGATCCTCGATGGAATTTTAGGTTTCCCCGCACGGTGCGGATCGCGCTTCGATATTCGTCCACCGGTAAGCCTATGCACCTATCGGACGGCGCGATCACCCACGCCGTGCAACGCCAGAGCGTCATGCACGCGCCCCGGGGACCGCCGCGAGAAAGCCCCCGATAGCTCGTTATGCCTCACCCTCCGAGTATCCAAGCCTCCTCAACTCGGGTGCAAAGTGCGTTGCCATCCGTTGCTTGGCCTCGGTTTTCAGCACCGTCTTCCATTCCTCTGGCTCGCCTTTTCGAAAGAAATTTCGGGACGTGTCCTCGACCTTTAGTGTACTCTGCCATTTTTCGTCCTTTTCCCGCTTTCTCAACGCCTCCAAACTTGACCCTTCTACGATTTCCTTCTGCATTTCCTCATCAACTCTCAGACCTAACCAGTTGCATATAGAGCACAACTGGCCTATTGGATCTGTACATATATCTTCATACTTTACCAGGCGAAATGTACTCGCATTGTTATTCCGGGCCAACCATCCATTAACGTGGTCGCTCCATTTCCCATGCCCGAGCCCGGCACCGGAAATGAACCGTTCCATAAAAGCCTCCAGAGAAAGCTCTTCCGGAAGCATTAACAACTTCTTCTGATAATGAAAAAGCGAAATCATGACGGAACGAGGATCCCGCACGATATAGACTACCTTCCGGTACTTTCTATTGCACCTTTCGTGACTTTTTATTATTCGTGGCCTCTGGCACTGCAATAGCTCTTCGTCGGTGTATTGATACATGTCTGGTATAACGTTGTTAAGCTCTGACAATGACAAGAGCAACCGGCCACTAACTGCTTGCGCCAACATATATCTCAACCACGTATTGCCACTTTTCGGGTAAGAAACTATATACGTGTCGTCGTTCAGAACAGTTCGTTTCCGAACACGCCCGTCGAAGGCACTACGCAGCGTTCGCACTCGATCTACGACACGCTGCCTAATATAACCTCTACTCAACTCACTACAGGTTGCTGCCAAGCTCCTTATCGCCGATGTCTGCACTTTATAGGAGGTCAGAAAATCACTGGTTTTCCAGTCAACCATCGTTTTTCTAACGTCGGAATACGATTCCATTTGTGTCGCAAACATCGGGTATACGCAATAAGACTGGCAATTCTTAGAGTACCAGACGTCTATCGCTGGAGTCGCGGTAAGTATTTTTCTGAATGCTCTGGCATTAATGGCATACGCATGCGAAGAGAACAACCGGGTAGCATATAAGTTATTGGCCACTTTTTTGCCCCGCGATACCCGGCGGCCACCAAGATAGAAAAGTTCCCAGTCACTTCTAACGGTCAATTCTGAGACGGCTCTTTCGAGGATTTCCGGCGGGAGTGAAAAATCGAATAGAACATCGTCTTCGAAAATCAATATGCTTTCCAAGCCGCGTTCAATGGCAAGCTCAACGCACTTTATATGTGAAAAGCAGCAACCGAGCGCGGGCTTGGAAAGCACAATTCCAGGCACCCGCTCGAGTTTGTGGCCTACACCGAGCGCGTTGAACTGTGATAGCGCGTGCTCCCATCTGTCGGGACGGTGGTCCAAATTGATGCAGAAAATTGCATCGAAAGTATTGAGTAGCGGTCGAGCGTACGGATTGCGATCGGTGCAATGATTCATGCTTGTAGCACGAGTAGGTGCTGCACGCCTGCGGCCGGTAAAGCGCACTAGTCTATTTCCTGGCTAGGGCAAAGAGACACAGGCAAGTATGCATGCTCAACGAACAGTTGGCATCCAAGGCAATACTCGCTCGAACATCGCGAAGCACCGGTAAAGCGCAGGGGGTTTAAGAGCCGTTCGACACACATTCTTCTTGGTGTAGTTTGCTCTGCCATCTCTCGAGATGATCCTTCTAACACCCAATTTCTTGCATTGAAGCTTTTGGAAGTCTTCCGAACGGGATCGGAATCTCCCATATTCAGCACTTTCCTTGGCGTGAGAGTTAACCGATGAGAAGTACGGCAAGTAGGTGCACCGGAGCGACTTGCGCGCCCTCCAGAAAAAGTCCATGTGCTCTTGCAGCTTTAGTTCTTCGTCCCACCATACTTCCCGGATTTTGTGGGTCTTGGCGACAAAGAAATTGGACAGTCCCTCATTAAGTAGATCCTCTACTTCATCCCGTGCGGCGAATACTCCAGGCCTCGCCTTGCTCTTCCAAGCCGAAAAGACCCTGTCAATCGGATCTCGCAGCACCGTCAGGCGGCTATACCCTTCGGGGATCGTGAACTCGCGCCGACACCGCGCAAAACTCCAGGTCCTATAGCCGGAAGTATCATGAATATTGCCTGCAGAGGCCCTGACGTTCAGTTTCGCTCGCCTAAGTAGCCGCACCCATCGCGGAGTGCGGAAACGCCGGCCGTGCTCGAGCTCCCAAAACAGGACTTTCAGTGTTGTGCATCCCACTTTGGGGACGTCAAGGTAAACCAAGCGCAACGAATGAGAAACAACAGGCATGATCCGAGCAAATTTTATACGCTGTAGATGCCATTCTACCTGCCTCTCCGCCGGGAAATCGACCCGCACGGTTTTAAGCGCCCCTGTTTCACAAGCGGCATTCGGCCGGAACGCGGGTCCGAAATCACCTTGCGTTGTAGCAGGCTTTCAATTCGTTCATTCTGATTATTTTCGCGGCATTGTCCTTCAAGACTGCCCGCACAGGAACCAAGCTCATCGTGAACACACCTGATTCTGCCCCTGGCTTCCATTACAGTATTTCACTTGGGACGACAAACATTTTCACAGAGGAGGGCCGATGAAATCAGTAAGTGGCGGTTTCTTTCAGGCAGGGTATTACAACGCCCGGCGGCGCCGTGTCACTCGTTCTTCTTTCCGGCACTGAACAGCCACTGATAGAACTCGATACGTTCGTCTCTCGTGTCGACGCGGCCCCCCGGGTTCTCCCTGGCGAGCAGGGCAAGCCTCAACAGCGGTGAATCTGCCGCCATTGCCTGCAATCGATCACGGGGCGAACTGGACGGGCTGATCGAGTTTGTAAACAGGAGGCTGGCCAGGGCGCGTTCGCGCTCCAGCGAATCGGATCGATAAAGCGACCACCAGAGCGATCTCGCCCGGTCGGTCCGGCCGGAGCGCCAGAGCAGCACGGAGTAGCCCCAGCGGCTGACCGGTGAGTGCGCGGCGGCGGTCTCGCAGGCCTCGAAAGCTTCCGGCAGGACCGCACCGCGCTGCTGCGCCCAAACATCCATTTGCCGGGCGAATTGCACGCTGCAGTGCGCGGCCAGCGCCTTCGGGTACTGAGGACGCAATGCCAGGGCTTGCTCCACGGCCCGGTCGGCCGGCTCGATACGATCGAGTTTGAGATTGGCGCTGGCGATCAGCAGCAGGTCCTCGGTGTGGGTGGATGGCCGCTCCACGAACACCGGATAGAGCAACGATAGAAGAACCGCGGCACCGGCCGCGGCACCGGCCGCGATGCGTCGCCGGGCTGCGTAATCCGAGTACCAAAGCTGCGGGGCACCGGCTGCGAGGACGGTCAATATAGCCGTCAGTGGCAAGCGGAATCGGGCACTGGCAAAAGTCAGAATGACGCTAAACCAGACTGTGGCTGCTGCCAGGACAAAGGCGCGCGGCAGATACGCTCGACCGGCAAGCACGGCGGCCAGGACGGCCAGGCTGAAGATCAGCGAAAAGCTGAGCGGATTGTAGCGAAGCACCGGAGAGCGCTGCTTGTGAAAGGCGTAAGTCTTGTTGTTGTAGGGCTCCCAGTCGGCCAGCGCCGCCAGCGCCTTGTGGGCGCTTAGCTGCAGCCAGGCGCCGGGCTGTGTGCGAATGTGATCGAGCGTGCGTGCTACCCAGTACCTGGAAACCGTGGAAGGCTCAGGGGTATCGGCTTCGGGATGTATCCGCAGGTAGCGGATATAACCCTCGGCAGCGGCTGGATTCGTACCCTGGCCGCGGTTGACAATATCGCGTGACTGCTGGAAGTAAAGACCATTGGCCTCGGGCCCGTGCGCGGCCCACAGTGAGTAGCCGGTTTGGCTGGGCGCCAGTGAAACGGCTCCGCTGAAAGCCCAGATGGCCAGCGCAGCGGCGGCGAGTCCCGCGGTACCGGCTGCCAGGAAGCGGCGCAGCGGATCCCAGGCGTGCACTACAATCCAGTACGCGACCAGTGCCGGTGCGATGAGCGCCAACTGCGGGCGTGCGAACCACAGGGCAAGCGCGAGCAGGGCGCACAGGACCGCGTGGCGGGGACGAGCGCGAGCGCCCAGGGTCCGGACAAAGGCAAACAGTGCGCCGAGCAGCAGGCAGATTGAAAAGGTCGTATCCAGGGTTTCGCCGGTAAAGTAAACAGCTACCGGGAAAAGCGCCCACAGCAGCCCCGCCGCCAGGGCCCACCGGCGGTCGCCCCAGACTTCGCGGGCCAGCGCCACCACCAGTGCGGCATTGACGGCATGAAAGCCGGCATTCATAGCCTGGGCAAACAGCTTGAGAATGAAATCCTTCTCGGAGATCAATCCACCGAGCGCCAGCACGAACGGATACAGCCGCGGGGACGACCAGGGATACTCACCGGCCAGTAAAGCCTGGGCCAGCCGGATATTTTCCGCTTCGTCCAGCACCCCGACCTGACCCAGGGCCGTGGTGCGATACACGGCAATGTAAAGCAGGGCGTATAGCAGCGCGACCGCGCCAGCAGTCACGCCGGGACGATCCAGGAGCGCAGAACCGCTGTTGCGGTGCGCGTGGGAGGTTCTCAAAGTGGTGTTGTATCGGCGCAATGGATGCTTGGCCCCGAAATTGTGGCGGCGTGCTCCGTGGAGTTATCAGCTGCTGTCTCTTGCTTCTGCATTGTGGCGGTTTCTCGAATGGGTTCCCGCCTCGCCTCCGCGGTCGGACATATCGGTTCGACCGATTCCGAAGGGCCGTGCAGGGGATGGATTCCCGGCTGGTTCAGGCGGGAAACGGAAGCAGACTTACAGTTATGAAGTATTGTCAAGATTGAAAGCGGCATGAGCATTGGGTAGAGTCGCCGACTCGGACTTTAACAATCAAAAAACACATTATGACTGACACCAACCGTAGAAAGGCACTGAAGGGACTCGCATTCACCGTGCCAGCCGCCTGGAGTGCGCCGATAGTCAACGCCGTTATCCTGCCCGCCCACGCGCAAACCTCGGCCGAGGAAAGCGGGAGTAACGGGTCTGATATCGTTGCGCCTCCGCCGCCTCCACCTCCGCCTCCGTCGCCTCCACCGCAAGACGGCCCCTGAAGCAAATACCGACACGCCCCTTGCTCCCCGCGGTCGTGCCGCGTGCGGCCGGGGCGTTCTGGTGGGTGGCCAAGCGTGTTACCAAATCAAGCCACTACCGCGTTTGCCTCCCCGGGCATCTGCCCTTATAATTAGGGCATCTTGCCAAACAACGGGTCCGGACACGCCATGGCCACCCCCGCACGTCAGATTTCGACCCAGGATCTGTACCAGCGCATCGGCGCCGTCCTCGGCACCCGGTCGGTGCGCTCGGACGCGGACCTGATCCATTGCGTCGAAGCGCGGCTCCCGCTCCGCACCATCACGGCCTTGACCAAATGGGGGCTCACCGACAACGAGATCCATGCCCTGATCATTCCGCGGCGCACGCTGTCCCACCGCCGGACGAAGCGTGATCCCCTGACGCTGGAGGAATCGGACCGGGCAGTGCGCGTGGGGCGCGTGCTGGCGCTGGCGCACGGGGTTTTCGGGAGCAAACCGAAGGCATTGTCCTGGCTGCGGAAACCGAAACGGCAGTTGGAAAGCCGCCCTCCCCTGGACCTGCTCGCCACGGATGCCGGCTCGCGCGCCGTCGAGGAACTGCTGTACCGGATTGACTATGGCATGGCCGCCTGAGGCGGGATGCGCCTCTACCGCATCAGCAATCACGCCAACCTGGATGGAGAGGGCGGCCTGCGTGCCTCCGGCCGCTGGCACACGAAAGGACGACCGGTTCTCTACTGCGCGGCCTCACCCGCCGCGGCCGTTCTGGAGATCCTGGTTCATCTGGAGATCGACGCAGAGGATTTTCCCGCCGACTACCAGTTGCTGACCATCGACGTCGCCGACGACGTCTCGATGACCACGGTCAAAGCCAACACCCTGCCGCAGGAATGGTGGGGGGATCCCGCCGCCACACGTCCGATCGGCGACAAGTGGCTCCAAAAAGGAAATACGCTCCTGCTGGCCGTGCCCAGCGCCATCGCACCCGATACCCGCAATTACCTGCTCAATCCCCAGCATCCGGACAGCGCCAAAGCCCGCATAGCGCATATTGCCACTTACCGGCTCGATGAACGGCTTCACCGCGGAGGCCAGCCCCCTGGCCGATCAGGCGTTGCCCGAAACCCCAATCGGCGAGGGGGCTCGCCTCCTACCGTCGGCCCCCATCCATTTCAACAATTAACGCAGCGGCTTTATCTACGGAACGCTCCCGACGGATCATTCAACGCGAGGTGCCAGGCGCCAGGTTGAGCCGGAACGGTTCAGGACTCCTTCTTCCTGCAGCTTGATGAGGTGCGCGAGCAGCGATCGGGCGGCCACGCCGTGCAGCGCCGCGGGCACGTCGGCGTAAACCTCCGTCAACAGGTGGGCTTCCGAAGCCGCGCCGTGGCGCTTCATCGAAGAAAGGACCCGGGTTTCCCGGGCCATGCGGTGGGTGATGATCCGGTCGATGGCCGCTTCGGGTTGACCCATCAGAAACCCGTGCCCGGGAGCGATATAAGCAATGTCCTCGCGAAGCAGCTCGTACAGTGACCGCAGGTAGTCGCCCATGTGCCCATCCGGTGGATTGATCACCACTGTCGAGCCCTGCATGACGTGATCACCGGAGAACAGTATCTGCTCCTCCTCCAGAAAATAGCATAAGTGATTCGAAGCGTGGCCGGGGGTGTGAAAGGCACGGAGCGTGGCATCCCCGATCCGCAGCCGCTCTCCGTGATGCAGCACCCGGTCCGGGGCGAACTCCCGGTCCTGCGTTCCGTCCTCCGGGGGCCGCATGCCCAGAACCCGGGCGCCGGTGCGCCGTTGGAGCTCCCGGGCCGCGGGCGAATGGTCGCGGTGCGTGTGGGTGGCGAGGATCCAGTTTATCGGCCGCGCCGCCGTGGTTACGATGGCATCCAGGTGCGGCGTCAGTTCGGGTCCGGGGTCGATGACGGCCAGTGCGTCGCCGCCGTCCACCAGGTAGGTATTGGTGCCGGGGCCCGTCATCACGCCGGGGTTGGGTGCGGTCAACCGTGTCACGCGCCGGGACAGCGCCCGGGCCACACCCGGAATCACCTCGTAACCGGCGCCTCCCAGGCCCTCATCCCGCAGCTTCGCGACTTCGGCGTAGGCGGGCTCCTCGGGATGTACAAGGCGCGGCCCGTCGCGCCCCGATACCTCGATGGGCTCGGGCGTGGCGGGCGCCGGTTGACGACGGGCGTGATGCAGCAGTTGTTCGGTGTTGTTGAAGCCGGCCAGCAGCCGCAGGGTGCCGATGGTGGGCGTGCCCAGCGGGAGCTCGCCGCGGCGATTGCGGGCCAGGGCCTCCTCCGGCTGAATCCACACGTGATCCACGGTTTCCACGCCGTCATGGCTTGCCGCCTGTCCCGGCGGCGCGGTGACAACGAAGAAACGGGTGTCGTAACGACGGGGCGGACCAGGCGGCGTGATCCAGTGGCTGAGATAGGCCATCCGGTCGGCGCCCAGGCGCAAATCCAGCTCTTCGCACAGCCGGGCCAGGGTGTACTCGCCCGCGTTCAGGCCTCGCCGCAACCGGGCCAACTCCACATCTTTCGCGTCCAGGGCGCCCCGGGCGCGGTCGGCGAGCAGCAGGCCCGCCTCTTCGAAGCATTCCCGGATGGCGGCCATCAGATAGGCCAGGCCGTCCTCCGGCACGCCGACCATGCGGTTCGCCGACGCCTCATCGATGCCGTGGACCCGCGACGCCAGGCCCGGCTCGCGGTCGCCGTCATCCACGGCGCCACCCGGGAAGACGTAAACCCCGGGCATGAACACCGCCGAGTGAGTGCGCTGCAGCAGCAGCACTTCCAGGCCGGCGTCGGCGTCTCTGGTCACGGCCACAGTGGCCGCCGGTTTTGGCTCGATCACGATACTTCGTTTCGCGGTTGATGGTCAGGCAAGCGGGCAGGCAGTATTGTGTCGCAACAGGCCCTGGAAAAACAGGTTCGCCGTTCCGGTTCGACAACCCCCGGCTCTGACCCACTCCCCGGCGGATGTTTTCAACCTGAGCAACTACCGTTGGTAGTACCGCCTGGACCTCGCGCCGCCTCCGGTTTATCGTAGATGCGATACTGCAAGTCCCCAATCCATGCTTATGGTGACCGAAAGCCATGACCGAACCCATCGACATCGACGACAAACTGGAAAGCGAATACAACGCACGGGCGGCGCGTCCGGACTACGACCGGGTACTGGGGGACTGGAATCGCCGCAGTGAGGCGTTCCGGTCGGCCTCCGGCGGTTTCCTCGACGCGGCCTACGGCCCCGGTGATCGCCACCGGCTGGATCTCTTCATCGCCTCCGAGGGCGCACCCACCCTGGTGTACCTGCACGGGGGCTACTGGCAGCGCGGCGACAAATCGATATACAGCTTCGTCGCCGCGCCCTTCGTCGCCGAAGGCGTCAATGTCGTCGTAATGAACTACACCCTGTGCCCGGAGACCACCGTGCCCGGGATCACCGAAGAAATCCGGCAGGGACTGATCTGGCTCTACCGGAATGGCGGCGAATACGGCCTGGCGGCGGACCAGGTCCATTTGACCGGACACTCGGCGGGTGGTCATCTCACCGCCATGATGCTTGCCACGACCTGGGAGGAACTGGGTGCGGACCTGCCCCCGGACCTCGTCAAGTCGGGCATCCCCATCAGCGGGCTCTACGACCTCGCGCCCCTGCGGCGGACCTCCATCAACCGGGGCGCAGGAATTGACGCAAATGCCGTGCGGCACTGCAGCCCACGGGATCTGCGCCCGAGCCCCGGAGCCCGGGCGCTCGCCGTAGTGGGCGGCGCGGAAACGCAGGCTTTTCACGATCAGGCTGCGGACCTGGCGGCGCGTTGGTCGGCGGCCGGCGCCCGCGTCGAGCAATATGTCGAGCCCGGTGTGGACCACTTCGACGTCGTAAACCGGCTGGCGGACCCGGACAGCGAACTGTTCCGGAAAGCGATGGCGTCGCTGAATCCGCAGTGACCGCCCGAGTGGCGAAAACGATTCGGACAGATGATTGTTTGTCCCCTCACCCTGTCCCTCTCCCCCTGCGGGGGCGAGGGGGCCCTGCGTTTGGATGTCGTGCTATGTCGATTGCCCCATACACCTCCCTCTCCCCCTCCGGGGGAGAGGGCTGGGGTGAGGGGAAGAATAATAGACGTGTTCATCAACCGGATGCCCGGTCGTTTCGATGGCCCGACCCCGCAACAATCAATCACATTTCCGGTTGCGCCAGACCGTCCTGACGAGAAAGCCGTTCCCGGAGCCGGTGCATGAAATATTCGCAGGCCGCAAGCTGGGAAAGCTCGACGTATTCGTCGGGCTGATGCGCCTGGCGTATGCTGCCCGGGCCGCACACGACTGAGGGCAGGCCGAGGGCTTCGCTGTAGCAGCCGGCCTCGGTGCCAAAGGCGATCTTGATCAGATCATCGGCACCAGCCAGTTCCCGGGCCAGCAGTGTGACCGCCGCGTCGCGGGGAGTGGCCAGGCCCGGGTAAGCGTACTTCCGTTCCCACTGCACACCGCATCGATCATCGACCGACGACATCACCGGGTCGATCTCATCATTCAGCCAACCGCGAATCAACGACTCCGGGAGATCGCCGTCCTGCTCCGGCAGCGGGCGATACTCGAATTCCACCTCGCAATGGGCGGGGACGATATTGACCTGGGTGCCGCCATTGATGACACCGGTATGCACCGTAGTATGGGCCACGTCGTAGTCGTGATCGAAGGGTCCCTCGAGCTGGAAACGCCGCCCGAGCGCCGTCAACCGGGTCACCAGCTCGGCTGCGTTCTCCACCGCATTGACATTCAGCGGCGCCAGGCTCGAATGCGACTCACGCCCGCGAAACCGGGCCTTGTAGGCGCGCGCCCCCTTGTGGCCGATGGCCACATGCATGTCGGTAGGCTCGCCGACGATGCAAAGCTCCGGGGGCATGGTCATGCCGCGCATGGCTTCGATGAGTACCGGGACGCCGAGGCAGCCGATTTCCTCGTCGTAGGTGATGGCGATGTGCAGCGGCGTGTCCAGTCCGGCGGCGGCGAATGCCGGCGCAGCCGCCAGGACCACCGCCAGGAATCCTTTCATGTCGCAGGCGCCCCGGCCGTACAGCCGTCCCTCGACGCTCGACCAGCTCGAACGGATCACTGTGCCAGTTCTGGCCGTCCACCGGCACTACGTCGCTGTGGCCCGACAGCAGGATGCCGCCGCGGTCCTGCGGCCCGATCGTGGCAAACAGGTTCGCCTTTCGGCCGTCGGGGGACGGCACCGTCATGCATGAGGCACCACAGGACTCCAGCACACCGCGCGCGAACTCGATGAGATCGATGTTCGGGTTCCGGCTGGTGGTATCGAAGGCCACGAGCTGCTCGAGCAGCGCCACAACCGCGGCCCCGGGCCGGTGCGGCGGCTCCGATCCACCTTGCGGGTCTTTCCCCGGCCCGTGGCGCCTCATGAATCGCGCACCAGCGCGTGTTCCAGGGTGCAGCGTTCCAGCCGTTCCGGCACCGGACGGAAACCATGTCCGGGCATCTGTGAAGCAGTGACCTCGGATGGCCCGCTAAGCACGATCTCCGGCGCCGAGAGATCTTCCTTGTACAGTCGTGTGCTGGGAAATACGTCCGCCGGGTACTGCATGTTGGACAGGGTTGCCAGGGCCAGGGCCGGACCCTGCCCCACCGCGGATTCGAGCATGCCGCCCACCCAGCACGGCACGCCCCGCGCTCGGCAGTGGTCGTGAATGTCGATGGCATTGGTGAGCCCCCCCACCCTTCCCGGCTTGATATTGATCCACCGGCAGGCGTCGATGTCGATCGCCTTGCGCGCCCGATCGACGGATACGATGCTCTCATCCAGGCAAATCGGCGTCGCGAGCTCGCGCTGCAGGCGCGCATGGTCCAGGAGATCGTCGTACGCCAGGGGCTGCTCGATCATGGCGAGCTCGAAGCCGTCCAGCTCGCGAAACATAGGCAGGTCATCCAGGGAGAATCCGCTGTTGCAGTCGATGTGCAGCACGGCATCGGGAAACGCTTCCCGCACCCGGGCCACCATCGCGACCCCAAGCCCGCGCCGGAACTTCAGCTTGGTCCGTTGAAACCCCGCCTCCCGGGCGCGGCCAACCGCCGCCACGAGGGCATCGATGTCGTCCATCACGGCGATATCCGCGCCCACGGTAACCGTCGGACCGCCGCCGCCGATGAACCGCCAGAGCGGCTCCCCGGCGAGCCCGGCGCGGGCATCCCACCAGGCGTTGTCGAGGCCCGCCTTGGCGAACGGGTTGCCCTTGAACGGCTGCAAGCGGGCCTGCAGTGCGCTGCCGGTTTCGACGTCCCGGCCGACCAGCTCGGGAGCGAATACATCGCGCATCAGGGCGAATGCCCCATCCGCCCATTCCGGGGAGAACTGCGGCCACCGGTAAGGCGCCGTCTCACCCCAGCCGTCGACACCCTCCATACGGAGGCGCACCAGGACCCCGTCGATCGCGACCTCTTCGCTGAACGCCGTCCGCCATGGCTCTTTCATCGGCATCGCCACGCGGAACAGCTCGATCTCCTCGATTCTCATTGGTTGGTGTTCTCCAGATTGATTAGCCGGCGGAGCGTCTCCAGTGTACCGGTTCAGTTGCTGGTATCGATCTCGCCCATGAGCTCCATCAGGTCTTCGATGCGGGACAGGTGAGCGCGGCCTGCGTCGCCCGTCTGCGCGGCCACTTCGGTGCACAGGTAGTTCAGAAGGCTGATCACGCCGACGTAGGAATCAAACAAGGAAATACCGCGAACCTGGCAGGGGAAGCACCAGGTGGCGAGCCGCGCCGTTGCGACGGCCACCCGGTCCGTGACGTAGGCAATCGGCACCCCGGCGCTGTGTATCACCTCCATGACGCGTCGAAGCTGGGGCGGCCGGCGGCGGAATCCCACGGCGATCATCAAATCCTCGGGCGTCGCGGCCCCCAGGTCCTCCATGAGCGTCTGCCCCGCAGCCGGGAGCAGTACCACGTCCGGCCGGCACTGTATGAGCTGGCGCCGGATATAGGCGGCGAAGAAATGGCTGTTCCGAAACCCGAGGACCCAGACACGCCTGGCGGCGATCACGCGGCTTACCACCGCATCCAGATCTTCGGGCTCGAGCGCCTCGAAGGTCTGGCGGAGATTTTCCAGGTCCTGGTCCAGGTGCCGGCTCAGGCTGTCGCCCTCGCGCGCCGGTGTCACCCGGGCGGTATTCAGGTATATCGGCTCGCCGGCGTCCTGGGCCGCCCGCACCTCGCGCTGCATCTCGCCATAGCTGCCGTAGCCGATCCGTTTCACGAACCTGGACACGGCGGCCTTGGAGACCCCGGCCTTCGTCGACAGCGACGTGGCCGAGTGCAGCAGCAAGTCACCGGGGTACTCGAGCACGAGATCCGCCAGGGGCCGCTCGCTGCCGGGCATGTGCTCGTACTGCGCCTGGATGCGTCGCTCCAGGCTTCGGGTTTCCCGGTTTTTCGCGGATCTTGCCATCGATTTCTCCCATGTCGTAGGTCGGCGACATTGCGTGATTAAATCAGATTTTTCATTTAATTGACAAATTAAAATTTTTGTATCAACCTATATTGAGGAAAATAATCGGCGATCGAGAAGCATCGCCGGCATGTCACGGAGAACCAAAACCATCAGAGGAGAAGATCATGAAAAAATCGATCGGCCTACTAGCCTCGGGCCTGGCTGCATTCATCACGTTCAACGCCGGCGCCCACGCGGCGGACCTCGTCTGGGCGCGGGACGGGGACATCGACTCGCTGGATCCCCATCGCGCGACGTCGACGCTCTCGCGCCAGCTCTGGTACCAGATTTACGATTCCCTCTTGGAGTTCGACGAGTCCGGTCAACCGATCCCGAACCTCGCCAGGGACTGGACCGTCAGCGATGACGGCCGGGAAGTCACCTTCGAGCTCAACGAGGGCATCAAATGCCACGACGGTTCCGCATTCGACGCCGACGACGTGAAGTGGACGGCAGACCGGGCGATCTTCAGCGACAAGCCGAGCCTGACCAAGGCCAGCTGGGGCCCGGTCACCAGCGTCGACAAAATCGACGATCTGACGGTCAGATTCACCCTCTCCGAGCCCTTCGGCGCGTTCGTGCCGTTCATGGCGGACCAGTTCACGTCAATGCTCTGCGACAGCAACGGCGACAACGACGACTTCGGCGTGACATCCGCAGTGGGCACCGGACCATGGAAGTTCGAAAAATGGACCAAGGGGTCCGAAATCATCCTGGCATCCAACCAGGACTACCAGAACTTCGGCCGGCCCGTGGACAATCCCGGCGCCCCGTTTTCGGACCGCCTGATCGTCCGTACCATGCCTGAAGCGCAGACGCGGGTCGCGGGTCTGCAGACCGGCGAGCTGCAGATCATTGTGCCGCCGATCCAGGAAGTTGCGGCATTACAGGACGACCCCAACGTGGCGCTGCATATCGCCGAGTCCACCGGGCAGAATATGTTCCTGGAATTCTCCGCGCACCGGCCACCCTTCAATGACGCGAGGGCGCGCCGGGCAGTTTCCCACGCCCTCGACAAGCAGTTAGCGCTGGATATCGTCTTCGGCGACCTGGTCCAGAGAGAGCACTGCCCTGTATCCACCGGCGTGCTGGGCAACGATCACGAATTCTGCAAGCAATTCGGCCAGGATTACGACCCAGGGAAGGCGAAGGCGCTGCTCGCCGAGCTCGGCTACGGCCCGGACAACCCCATGCCGATGGTCATGGCCACCTGGACCGGCGACAGCCGCGAGAAGGTGCTGCAGGTTTTCCAGAACCAGCTCAAGCAGGTAGGCATCGAGGCCGAGATCGAAGTCATGGATATCGGTACCCTGAACGCGCGCGTGACGACCGAGAACAACAAGGAGGACGGCCCGGGCTTCATGGACTTGATGGGATGGACCTGGTTCGACCCCGACGTGCTGTACCTGCTCTGGCACTCCCCGGGGGCGTACGAGGGCTATACCCATCCCGAGCTCGATGAGCTGCTGGACCGCACCCGCACGACGGTGGATACGGACGAGCGCCGCGAAGTGGTACAGCAGGTGTTCGAGCATCTGCTGACCAACGCCGTGCACGTACCGGTCTATACGCCGGGCTGGCTCTGGATGTACGCGGTGTCCAGCGAAGCACCGGGCTTCAAGGTGGGCCCTTTCAACCGGCCCCTGTTCAACGCCGTGAAGTTCTGACGGGGTGTCTGTGAGGGTCCGCCCCACCCCCGTGGGGCGGACCCCGTTTACAGTCAAGGTGCCACGCGCGAAACGGGACTACCCCGGGGAACGCCCACTACCATGACTCAGTATCTCATCAGGCGCATTTTTTCAGCGATCGTGACGATTTTCGTCACCACGATCGCCGTGTCGATGCTCATACACCTGGTTCCCGGCGACCCGGTTCAGATCATGTACGCCCAGTCCCAAGGCACGACACCGGAGCAGCTGGAGGAAGTGCGGCGCTCCCTGGGCCTGGACCGGCCGCTGGTGGAACAGTACGTCATGTATATGGAGCGTGTGCTCCAGGGGGACCTGGGGCACACCATCCGCGGCGAGCAGCCGGTGCTGGACCTTCTGCTCGCCCGCCTGCCCAACACCCTGCTGCTGGCGGGCAGCGCCCTGCTCATCGCCGTCGCCATCGGCATGAGCTTCGGGTTCATCGCCGCCTATCGGCGCGGCAGCTGGGTCGACACGGGACTGATGACCGCGGCCATCCTGGGCGTTTCCATGCCGCATTTCTGGCTGGGCCTGATCCTTCTGTTCTTTTTCGCCGTCCAGCTGCAGTGGTTTCCAGTGGCCGGCAACGATCTCGAGAACCTGGTCCTGCCGGCGGTGACCCTGGGGGTCACCAACGCCGCCATCATCGCGCGGCTGACACGGTCCTCCATGATCGACGTCTTCGACCAGGATTTCATTCGCACCGCCCGCGCCAAGGGGCTGCCGCGCGCGACGGTGCTGTACCAGCACGCCCTGCGCGCGGGCCTGGTTCCCATCGTCACCATGATCGGCCTGCAGTTCACTTACATGATGGGCGGCGCCATTGTCGTGGAGAACGTCTTCGGCTGGAACGGCGTCGGCCGCATGGCCATCCAGGCGATCTTCCAGCGCGACTATCCCCTGATACAGGGTTTCATCCTGATGTTCGCGGTGGTGGTGGTGACGATATCGATCATCCTCGACCTCATCTACGTGTGGCTGGATCCGAGGATCCGCTATGACTGACGGCGACGGCGCCATCACCGGCACGGACATCGCCCCGGCCTCGCGGTCCGGCGGCACCATCCGGCGGCGCCGGCGCGGCACGCTGGAACGCTTCACCCGCGCGGTATTCGGCAACCGCGGCGCGGCCGCCGGATTCGTGCTGGTGGTGGTGCTGGGAACCGTGGCGCTTTTCGCCCCCTGGATCGCGCCCTTCGACTCGGACCAGATGGGCGCCGGCGGCAGACTGATACCGCCCGACGCCACGCACTGGTTCGGCACCGACGAGTTCGGCCGCGACATGTTCAGCCGCGTGGTCTACGGCGCCCGCCTGACGATCCAGGTGGGGGTCATCGCCGTCGGCATTTCCTTGACGGTGGGCCTGCTGCTGGGCCTGGTGGGCGGCTATGCCGGCGGCCTGCTGGAAAAGCTGCTGATGCGCAGCGTGGACGTGCTGTTCTCCTTCACCGAGACGCTCATCGCCCTGGCCGCTGTGGCGGTCCTCGGGCCGAGCCTGACCAACGCCATGATCGCCGTGGGCATCGCCGCCATTCCCTTCTACGCCCGGGTGGCCTATAGCGTTACCCTGGTGGAGCGCAACCGGCCGTATTTCCAGGCCGCCTACGCCGCCGGCGCGGGCCACCTGCGCCTGCTGTTCCGGCATCTGCTGCCCAACATCATCCCGCCGATGATCGTGGTGGCAACCCTCGGCGTGTCGGCCGCCGTGCTGGCCGCCGCCGGACTGAGCTTCCTGGGCCTCGGCGCCCAGCCGCCGTCTCCCGAATGGGGCTCCATGCTGTCCGCCGGCCGCGACTACTTCAAGCAGGCGCCCTGGATCATGCTCTACCCGGGTCTCGCCATCATGCTGACCGTCCTGGCCTTCAACCTCCTTGGCGACGGCATCCGTGAAGCCCTCGATCCCCGCCAGCGCAAAACCTGACTTGATACCGCACCCATATGAACACCAGCATCGATAACACCGCCCGAAAGGAGACGCCGGGCGCGGACGCCACCCCGGCGCTGCGCGTAGCCGGCCTGCGGGCCGAGTTTCGCACCGAAGCCGGCACCGCGGTGGCCGTCGACGGTATGTCCTACGATGTCCAGACCGGAGAAACCCTTGCCATCGTCGGCGAGTCCGGTTCCGGCAAGAGCGTGACCTCGCTGGCGGTAATGGGCCTCATCGCGGACCCCCCCGGCCGGGTCACCGCAGGCGAGGTCTGGTTCGAGGGTCGTGACCTGCTCAAACTGAGCGAGCGGGAGATGCAGGACGTGCGCGGCAACAAGATTTCGATGATCTTCCAGGAGCCGATGACCTCGCTGAACCCGGTGTTGTCCATCGAGCGGCAGATGGTGGAGGGCATCCGGGAGCATCTCGGCCTGGGCGGATCCGGGGCCAGGGAGCGGGCGCTCGAAATGCTTCGAAGGGTACACATCCCCGCGCCCGAGGCACGCCTGGCGGAGTATCCACACCAGCTATCCGGGGGTATGTTGCAGCGGATCATGATCGCCATCGCCCTGTCCTGCAACCCGTCGGTGCTCATCGCCGACGAGCCCACCACGGCCCTGGATGTGACCATCCAGGCGCAGATACTCGACATCATGCGCAAGCTCCAGGACGAGTTCGGAACGACCATCGTGCTCATCACCCACGACATGGGCGTGGTGGCGGAAATGGCGGACCGGGTAATCATCATGTACGCCGGACGCAAGGTCGAGGAAGGCAGCGTCGAGCGGATATTCCGGGATCCGCGGCATCCGTATACCCGCGGCCTGCTGGGCGCCCTGCCCAAACTGGGCGAGGCCGGCGCGGTGGGCAGCCGCGAGCTCGACGAGATCCCCGGCATCGTCCCGGCCCTGACCGATCTGCCTCCCGGCTGCCGGTTCGCCGCCAGGTGCCGGTACGCCACCGACCGCTGCGCGGCGGAGTATCCGCCGTTCGAGGAGAAGCGGCCGGCCCAGTGGGCGGCCTGCTGGGAGTCCGAGCTGCTCCCAGAAGGTTACAAGCCATGAACACGATCGATGCCGACGCCATGCTGGAGGTGAAAGGACTGACCAAGCGCTTCCCCATTCACAGCGGCCTGCTGCGCCGCGTGACTGGCCATGTCAACGCCGTCGACGGCGTCACCTTCCAGATCCAGCGCGGTGAGACGCTCGGCCTGGTGGGCGAAAGCGGCTGCGGCAAATCCACCGTGGGCAAGACCATCCTCAAGCTGCACGAACCGAGCGGCGGGTCGATCCACCTCGACGGCCGCGATATCACTGCCCTGTCCCCCCGTGCCATGCGCCCGGTGCGACGACGCTTGCAGACCATATTCCAGGACCCCTACTCGTCTCTGAATCCCCGGATGGCCGCCGGGGAAATCGTCGCCGAGCCGTTGGTGATCCACAACAAGGTGGGTCGGCGGGATCTGGCCCGCCGGGTGGCGGAGATGTTCGAACGGGTGGGCCTGCGGCCCGACCAGATGTCTCGCTTTCCCCATGAATTCTCGGGGGGGCAGCGCCAGCGCATTGCCATTGCCCGGGCGCTTTCCGTCGATCCCGAGCTGATCATCGCCGACGAATCGGTGTCGGCGCTGGACGTTTCCATCCAGGCATCGGTCATCAACCTGCTGGTCCGGCTGCAACGGGAAACCGGGGTGTCGTTCCTGTTCATTTCCCACGACATGAGCGTCATCGAGCACATCAGCCACCGGGTGGCGGTCATGTATCTCGGCCGCATCGTCGAGATCGCCGAGCGCCCCAAGGTGTTCGCCACGCCCCGGCACCCCTACACCGAGGCGCTGCTGTCGGCGGTGCCCGTACCGGACCCGTCCACCCGGCGCAAGAAACGGATCCTGCTCGCCGGAGACGTACCGAGCCCTATCCATCCGCCCCCCGGCTGCCACTTCCACACCCGCTGCCCCATCGCCGAGGACCGCTGCCGGAGCGAGGTGCCGGCACTGCGAGAGGTGGCGCCCGGGCACTGGGCCGCCTGCCACCTGCGCTGAATGCGGCTTTCATCGTGACCATAGGCATCGCCGCTTCCGGCCCCCGCGCCGGCCTCGCCGTCTTCCGGGCCCTGGCCGCCGTCGAACGCGTCGCCACCGGCTCGATCGGCGGTTTTGCCGCCTTCGCGGCCATAGACGCGGACGGCGAGCTCCATCGCGCGGAGACACAACGGGGCGGCACCACGACCCTGTTCGTCGATGGTGAATCCACCGGCGTTACACCGCCGGACGCTGTCGCCCGGGCGCCCTGGGCCGCCGTGATGTCCAGCGGACCGGAGCGCCCTGCCCCGCTGTCCCAGTACGTGCCGGCCGAGCCCGGCGCAGGACTGGTTACCGGACACCGCCTGCCGAATGCCGCAGGCAACTCCGGGCGTCCCGTGAACCTGGAGGTGCTTGACCTGCTGCGCCAGGGCCTTCCCGCAAAAGCGGCGGTCGAGGCCGTGCTCCGCGGGGACCGGGAAGCGGATGCTGGAATCATCGCCATCGACCGCAACGGCGGCGTCTATGGATGCAACAGCGAGCGGGTTGACCGGCGCCCGGATCTCGGCCATGCCCGCCGCGAGTCCTCCGGGGTCGTAATGGAGGTTTTGCACAACGCGATCGTGCCGGCCGGCCCCATCGCCGCCCTCGCGGCGGAGGTCGGGCTCGCCGTCATGGCTCCCGGGCCCATCGCCGACGCCGAGTTCCTGGTCACGGCCTCAGTACCGGTGGTGGCCGGGGACATCAACCGCGTCGTGCTGGACGGCAACGGCGAGGCGCAGCGGGTGGAAACCACCGATACGCGCATACTCAGCGGCCGCCACAACTGCGCAGCCATCTATCTGCATTCCGAGGTCGTGGCCGACGGCGCGGTGATAGGCCACACCGTGTTCGAGCCGAACGTGGTGGTGGAGGATGGCCTGATCGCCACTCTCAACGGCCGTACGGCAATGCGCATCGGCTATCTTTCCAGCGGTCGTGGCTGAGCCGCACCGGGTTTTTACATACACAATGAAAATCGACATCTCCCGCATCCGCCGCCATATCGAGACCCTGGCGGGTTTCACCGCAACGCCCGGCGCCGGTACCACGCGCCTGAGCTACACGCCGGAATACCGGCAAGCCTGCGACTATCTCATCGACCACGCCCGGTCGCTGGGGCTGACGGCCCGCCTGGATGCCATCGGCAACCTCCGCATCCGGCTGGAGGGCCGGAACCGGACGGCACCCACCGTGGTCGTCGGGTCGCATCTCGACTCGGTGATCAACGGGGGCGATTTCGACGGCATTCTCGGCGTGGTGAGCGGCGTGGAAGCTGTCCAGTGCATGGTTGAGAATGGGCTGCAACCCGAGCATGCCGTGGAAGCCATCAGCTTCGTGGAGGAGGAAGGCACGACGTTCCGCTGCCCGCTGACCGGCAGCAAGGCGCTGGCCGGGGAGCTGGGCCTGGCGGAGCTCGAGGACCTGAAGAACGAGGACGGAGAAAGCCTGCCCCGGATCGCCGCGGATTTCGGCCTCGAACCCGCCGGGCTGGAATCGGACCGCTTGCAGGCCGGCGGAGTCAAGGCGATGTTCGAGCTCCACATCGAGCAGGGCGCGGTCCTTGAATCCCTCGGCCTGCCGGTGGGCATCGTCGAGCACATCGCCGGCAGCGAAAACCATCGTGTGCGGCTTCATGGCCGGGCCAATCACGCCGGCACCACGCCGATGTCGCTGCGCTTCGACGCACTGGCCTGCGCCGCCGAGTGCATCGGCACCGTGGAGCACGTTGCGGCCGACCCGAACCGTCCGGACACCGTCGCCACGGTGGGCCGCATCCACTGTTCGCCGAACGCCGTCAACGTGATCCCGGCGGCGGTGGAGTTCAGCATCGATATCCGGGACATCCGGGAATCACAGATCGAATCGGCTTCCAGTGCCATTCTCGACCTGACCCGTTCGATCGCGCAGAATCGCAATATCCAGATCGAAACGGAGCTCACGGGGAAATCCCCGCCCCGCCCCATGGCGCCGGGGATCATTGAAAATCTCGCGACACTGGCCGACCACGCCGGGATCCCGTATCACCGTATGAACAGCGGCGCCCTCCACGACGCCGCCATGATGACCCGCGTAACAGATGTCGGGATGATATTCGTCCCCAGCAAGGACGGCCGCAGCCACACGCCCAAGGAACGGACCGACTACGAAGACATCGAACAGGGCGCCAACCTGCTCCTCCGTGCGGTGCTGCACCAGGCCGCGCCTTAACAGGAGTGATTGTTTGTCCCCTCACCCTGTCCCTCTCCCCCTGCGGGGGCGAGGGGACCCTGCGTTTGGATGTCGTGCTATGTCGATTGCCCCGTTCCTGCTCCCTCTGCCCCGCAGAGGCAGAGGCGACCTTTCGTTCGGACGCCGCGCTATGCCGTTTAGTTGTCAACGCCTTCGCCGCCAACTCCCAGCGCCAGCTTCTCCCTCCTGGTCAGGCGCCGGATCTCGGCCTCGCGCCGCAGCGCCCCGCCCCGGTCGCCGCACTGTTCCTTGTAGAAGAGCGTCACGGGAACACGGCTGCGGGTGTACTTCGCGCCCCGTCCGGCGTTGTGCTGCGCCAACCGCCTTTGCATGTCCTTGGCGACGCCCGTATAGAGGCTCCCGTCCGCGCATCGCAGCATATACACGAACCAGGACACGGGGCTGCGCGGCTCAGGCGGTCTGCTGCCGCTTGCCGTCGTAGGCGCGGATCACCTCCTCGGCGATGATGCCGAGTCCCGCTTCCACATCCGCCGGGTCCTGGGAGTAGGTAACGCGGATGCACTCGTGCCGGTGGCGCCAGTCCTCCTCGATGCCGGGGAAGAAATTCTGTCCGGCGATCACCAGCACGCCGCGGGCCTTGAGCCGTTCGTAGAGCTCCTGGCTGCTGATCGGCAGGTCCGGAAACCACAGCCAGAGGAAGATCGCGCCCTCCGGCTTATGGACATGAAACGGGTAGTCGCCCATGGCCCCACGGATCCATTCAATGGCCTGCTGTACCCGTTCCCGGTAGTACGGGCGGATGACCTCATTGCTCAGTGAAATGATCTCCCTGCTCTTCACCAGGTCCAGGGCGAGCCCGGGGCCGAAACTCCCGGGGGCAAGGCTCATGATCGCCGCCATGCTGGACAAGGCCCGGATGATTTCCCGGTTCGCCACGATGATCCCGGTCCGCACCCCGGGCAGGCCCAGCTTGGACAGGCTGAGACACAGAATCGTGTTCTCATCCCACATCGGCGTCGCCGATGAAAAAATGATGTTCGGAAACGGGGCGCCGTAGGCATCGTCGACGATCAGCGGAATGCCGTTCTCCGAGGCGAGCACCGAGAGCCTGCCGAGTTCGCCGTCGGTCAGCACGTTGCCGGTGGGATTGGTAGGCCGGGATACGCAGATGGCGCCGGTCTCTTCGGTCACTTCGATGTCGTCGAAATTGATCCGGTATTTGAAATACCGGTCTTCAAGCGTATCGATGGTGGGCCGGTGAGAATCGAAAACGGGATTGTCGATGCCGGCATCGGAGTAACCGATGTACTCGGGAGTGATCGGCAGCAGGATCTTCCCGCGGCTGCCGTCGCTTCGAGAACCTGCAAACATGTTGAACAGGGCGAAGAAGCCGGCCTGGCTGCCGTTGGTGATGAAGATGTTCTCCGGCCCGGTATTCCAGCCGAACTCGCTTTCGAACAGTTCCGCGAGCGCCTCGATGAACTGCGCGTTCCCCTGCGGCCCGTCGTACTTGCCGACCATCTGCTCGAACTGGTCGCCGTTGTCCAGAATCCCCTGCATGGCCGTACGGAACCGGGCCTCCACTTCCGGAATGCGCGCCGGGTTGCCGCCGCCCAGCATCCGGAAGGACCGGCCGGAGGACACCGCCTCGCCCAGATCGTCCATCAGGCTCACGATTCCGGCGTGGGCCGACAGTTTGGATCCGAACTCCGATAATTTCATGCCATCACCCTGTTTCATTCGACTCCGGTAGGAATACAAACCGTGACACGGGCATGGGGGAAATGCAAACCGCGGGCCGGTTTGAGAACCAGCGCCGGTGAATGGAGCCGGTGCCGGGATGCACTAGCGCATCCGTCGTCCCAACTCGTGCATCGTCCGCAGCCAGCGGCCGCGCTTCTCGTCGGAAGCCGAGTCCACCATACCCAGCAGTGTTTCCCTGACGGGCTTTATCCCGCAGAACTTCAGTATGTTGCGTTCCAGGCTTTTCAGGCTGTGGGCGCGGAAGAACCAGCGGTAGACGAACGCCGGCATGCCCATGGTCACCACCACTCTCGCCGACCTGCCCTTGAGCCTGCCGGACCACATCGACTTCTCCCCCTCCCCGCCGAACGCGAACCCCGGCCGAAACAGCTGCTCGATAAACGCCTTGAGCATGGCCGGCATCGTGCCCAGCCACAAAGGATACACCAGTACGATGTGGCCGGCGGACTCGATGGCATCCTGTACGCGTCGAATTTCCGGGCCGGGCTGTTGGTTATTGAAATCATCCGCGGTTCTGAGAAAAGGGATATCGAGATCCGCCAGGCGCACGATTTCCACCGGGTGGCCCGCCGACTCCGCGCCTTTTACATAGGCATCCGCCAGCGCGTGGCAGAGTCTGTCCGCCGCCGGGTCGGGATGCCCGTCAATCACGACCACCGGGCGATTCACCGTATCCCTCCGACAACGCATTCACCACGCGGGCGCGCGGCGGAACCCGCTGCTTCCGCGACGAGGTCATGCGGCCCGCCCCGGGGCACCCTGTCCCCGCTCACGCCTCCGGACCGCCGCCCTGCGGCCACTCGGAAAAGGGGAACGGCCGGCGTTCACTGTTGAACGTCTCGAACAGCAGTATCTCGTACACGTAAGTGCTCAGGCCCCGGCCGAGATCCAGGACCCGCGCGTTCTTCCCGCCGGTAATCAGCACGCAGAAAAACTGGAACACCACCAGGAGCACCACCACGATCTCGGCGATGCTGTAGATAATGCCGAAAAGCAGCATGAACAGTCCGCGCATCCAGATCGAACCGCCGCCTGCGCCATTGCCGGCTACCTCGTTCATATGAAAACCCTCGTTGAAATGTCAGGCGTAAAGCCTGACCCACAATCGCTTCGTTTGGTCATATCAAGGCCAGGTGTCGAGCCAGACCGATCCCAACCTGATGGTCAGGAACAGCGCGGCCAGCGTCGAAACGGCGAAAAGGGCCGCCAGAAACCAGAACCATGCCCGATACAGCCGGCGCTTCACGCGGGCTATGATACCCCGATCGCTGTCCAGTCTACCGGGCACGGACTGAAAGGTATCGATGAACCCGTAGGCACTCAGGCACCAGATGAATCCCACGATCGCCGGCATCAGGAACCGGTTGCCCGCGCCGGACGCCGGCGTCCCGAATATGATCATGCCGAGGCCCGCAAGGCAGGCCACCCCGAGCACCACCGCGACATGGCGCAGCGGCCGGATTCTGACTGCGATTCGATGCAGACTGTCTATCATGAAAACTTGTCCAACAATTTCTCCAACGTTTCCCGGGTTCGTCGGCGATCCTCCTGCGGTATTCCTTCGAACAGTCGGTCCACGGCATCCCGGTCGCGTTCCAGAACTGCGTCGAATACGGCCCGTCCTCTGGCCGTCGGCGCGATCAACGGCGACCGTTTGTGGACCGGGTTGTCGACCGTCGAGACCAGGCCCTTGTCCATCAACCCGTTCACTGTAACCTGCACGTGCTGCCGTGAAACACCGTAACGCCGCGCGATTTCCGGCACGGACAACTCGCCGTCGGGATGTATGAACTCCAACACCGCCCGGTCCGCCGTGGATATGGACAGGCTTTTCCGGTGCTCGCCCGCCTCGTGCTCCATCACCCGGCAGAGCCTGCGAATCAACCGGCTGATCCGGTAGGCGTCGTTGTTGTCGAATTCTTCTGGCATTCGAGCGCTCCATCTCTGACAACCGTGCGATCCCGCCGGGCTATTTGCCCCCAAAACGCTCACATCACCGGTTCCCGGGCTGCCCGTGTGGCATCAGCGCGTCCGGAAACAGCGGCGTGGCCGGGCAATGATCCTCGAAACACCCGGTGACCGTATCCACGGCCTCTCGCGCCGGGCAGGTCGTCTTGAATGTGCATTCTTCGGCCAACCGGCGGGTCGCCCGGGGCCGGTACCGCTTTTACCCGAGCCATGGAACCAGTCCCCGAGCCCCTACGCAACGCCGGCATGCGCACCCCGGATTGAACCGGGCCGCCGATTTTCCCTGCCCGGGCCCGCGGTGCAATGCCCCCCAGGGCACCGCAACCGGCGCCGGTCAGGCATTATCGTCCTGCGAAGTTATCAACGAAAACCGCACCAGGTCATCCCTGCGGAACCAGCCCAGCCGCTCCCAGAACGGCATCACGGCCTCGTTGCCCGCCATCACATCCAGGTGCATTTTCCGGATGCCTTCGCCGTCCAGAGCCGACACGCAACGATTGACGAGCTCCCGCCCGATACCGTGACGCCGGTGCCCGGGGGCCACGATGACGTGCTGCAGGTAGCCGCGCCGCCCGTCGTGGCCGGCAAGTGCACAGCCCACCAGCTCACCGCCGCGCTCGGCGATGAAGCTCAGACCCGGATTCCGCGCCAGATAGCGTTCCATGGCCTGGAAGCCATCCGCCGCGCGCACCGTGATGCCCGGCGTGGCGCTCATCATCGATAACAATCGGTGGTGGTCCGCCATGCGGAGCTCGCGAATCAGGATATCGTTCACGGGAATGAACATTTATCACAGCATACCGCGGCGAGCGAGCCCGGTTCCCGGCGGGGCACCGCCGCGCCGACAATCATTCAGCGTCCTCCGGCGACATCCAGGAAGGCGCCCGTGGTATACGAAGCGTCCTCGGACAGCAGCCAGAGCACGGCACGGGCGACTTCTTCGGGCTGCCCGCCGCGCTGCATGGGCACCGCGGCCTTCACCCGCTCCACTCGTCCCGGCTCGCCGCCGCTGGCGTGTATTTCTGTGTGGATGACACCCGGACGCACCGCGTTGACCCGGATACCATCCCCCGCCAGCTCCTTGGCGAGCCCAACGGTAAAGGTATCGATGGCCCCCTTCGCGGCGGCGTAGTCCACATACTCCTCGGGCGCCCCCAGCCGCGCTGCCACGGAAGAAAGGTTGACGATGGCCCCGCCGGCACCCCCCTGCCGTGTGGACATGCGCCGGATGGCTTCGCGGGCGCACAGGAAGCTGCCGTAGACGTTGGCCGCGAAAACCCGGTGCAGCCGCGCCGCGTCCATTCGCTCCACCCGCATGTGGGTCTCGAGTATCCCGGCGTTGTTCACCAGCGCGGTCACCGGGCCCAGCGCTTCATCCACCTGCTCGAACAGGCGCACCACATCCTCTTCCCGGGCGACATCCCCCTGGACACAGAGGGCATGACCGCCGGCCTCGGAAACCTCCCGGGCCAGCGTCTCCGCCGCCGCCTCGCTGCGAAGATAGTTGATGCATACGGCGTAACCGGCTTCGGCGGCAAGCCGTACTGTCGCGGCGCCGATGCCGCGGCTGCCGCCGGTGACGATCATGATCTTACGCAACGTTATACTCCTCGATGGATTGATTGCCTTCGCGCTGCCGTGATCATATCCTTCCCCGTCCGACGGAATCCACGGTGCATAACCGGCAGTGGCTCAGTTTGAGTAGTTGATTGGATCAGGGTCGGAGGGGCGTTCCCCAGGGCTGTCGAAAACAGGGATGTTTGAGCCAGAGCGTACATGGAAGTATTCCATCCTTCGGTCCGCAAACGGCACTTCCCTGTGCCGCTCCTCACAGCGGCCCTGGGGGACGCCCCTCCGACCTTGATACACCATAACACTGGCACGTATTTCGAATCCGAGCCACTACCCATAACCGCGCCCGGCAGACCGCGGGGTGCGAATCGTGGTTCAATCAAGGTCAATCCATCACGGGCCCCGGCGGCCCGCAGGACACATGGGAGAATCGGGAATGCGCATCGTGGTTGTGGGCAGCGGCGGCATCGGCGGCTTTTTCGGCGCCAAACTGGCCCGGGCGGGCGAAGACGTCACGTTTCTGGCGCGCGGCGCCCACTTGGAAGCCATGCGCGAGTCGGGCCTGACCGTCCGCTCCGCCGTGGACGGCGAATGGAACGTGCGCGTCGAAGCAGTGGAATCGCTGGCCGGACACGAGCCCGTCGACCTGGTGCTGTTCTGCGTGAAATCCTTCGATACCGAAAGCGCGGCGGAAGCGGCACGGCCGGTGGTCGGGCCGGATACGGCGGTCCTGTCCCTCCAGAACGGCATCGACAACGAGGACAAGCTCACCGGCTGCCTCGGCGCCGGGCACGTGCTGGGCGGCGTGGCCTACGTGTTCTCCAACATCGAGTCGCCGGGCGTGATCGCCCATCATCAGCTCGGACGGATCATCCTGGGCGAAATGGTCGGCGGCGCCTCGGACCGCGTCGCAAACATCGTGGAAACACTCACCGCAGCGGGCATCGAGGCCGGCGCCGACCCGTCGATCCGGGACACGCTCTGGCGCAAGTACGTGTTCCTGGTCTCGCTTTCCGGCACCACGGCAGTCACCCGCCTGCCAGTCCGGTTCATCAGGGAAGTCATCGAAACCCGCGAGCTGTTCAACCGCCAGGTCGGCGAGCTGCTCGCCCTCGCCCGGGCGGACGGTACGGACCTCGGCGCGGATGCGATGGAAACCTGCAACAACCTGTTGGAGTCATTGGCTCCGAGCAACTACTCGTCGCTGTACCAGGACCTCGCGGCCGGCAGACGGCTGGAGCTGGACGCCCTGCACGGCCACGCCGTCCGGCTCGGCAAGCAGCACGACATCCCGACCCCGACCCTGTTCGCCGTCTACGCGGCGTTGATGCCCTATCTGCACGGCGCCGCGGCCTGAGCCGTCGGCGCCCTCGGCTCCTGCGTGTAGGAGGCGAGCCCCTCGCCGATTACGGCTTCGAGCAACACCTCATCCACAAGGGCTGTCGAAAACTCAGGGTGTTTGAGCCAGAGCGTACACGGAAGTATTCCATCCTTCGGTCCGCAAACGGCACTTCCCAGTGCCGCTCCTCACAGCGACCCTGGGGGATAGCCCCCGGCACTGGCCTCCCAGACCACGCGGGGTTTCCCGATCGTTGGACAGTGGCTCAATTTGAAAGATCGTGGCTCAGGGCCGGCGGGGCATCCCCCAGGGCTGTCGAAAACAGGGATGTTTGAGCCAGAGCGTACACGGATGTATTTACAGCGGCCCTGGGGGATGCCCCGCCGGCCCTGAGCCACTACCGTACGCTGGTTTTTCGATTGATGATCGCGACCCCCGTCACTGTCAGGACGATACCCAGCACCTGAATCACGGTCAGGACCTCGTCGAACATCAGGTAGCCCAGGACCGCCGCCCCGACCGGCACCAGGTAGAACAGGCTCGCGGTTTTCGCCGACGCCCCGTGCCGGATCAGGTACCAGAGCAGGCTCATCGCACCCAGAGACAGGACGATGCACAGCCAGGCCAGGGCAAACAGGAAGTCCGGATGCCATTGCACCTCGCCGGTCTCCAGGAGCCGGGCGTGGACAAAGCTGAATACGAGGGCGGCGCCGAACTGGATCAATGTGCCCGACCGGATGTCCACCGCCGGCACGAACCGCTTCTGGTATAGCTGGCCCGCCACCAGCGCCAGCAACGCGATGATGTTAGCGATCAAGCCGTCCAGGGGCAGGCGGCCGATCTCGAAGGTCTTGGACAGCACCAGCACCAGGCCGCCCAGCCCCAGCGCGAATCCGATCCATTGCTGCCGGCTCAGTGATTCCCCCAGGAGCGGGCCCACCAGCAGCGCCACTAGAAGCGGCTGCACGCCGACGATCAGCGCCGTGATGCCCGAGTCGACGCCGGCGTCGATGGCGGTGAATACGCCGCCAAGGTAGATGCTGTGGAGCAGGAACCCGGTTACCGCGATATGCACCCAGACCATCGGCCGGCGGGGGAAAACCGGCCTGGCGACGAGCACGATCACGCAGAGCATCGCCGTCACCACGGCGAAGCGTATCCACAGGAACGTAATGGGCTCGCTGTACGGCAGGCCGTACTTGGCGCCGACAAAGCCCGTGGACCACAGCAGCACGAATGCAGCGGGCGCCCACCTGGCGATGAAATCGTCACGCATCGGGGTTGCGGTCCGTCTCGGGTTTTCAGGAATTCAGGTTTGCCGTCGATTATATACGCCATGGTCGCTGCGTCCGCGTCAACCGGCGTTACAATAGGCGGTACATGAGTATCATTGCCTGCGCAGCTTTCCGGTGATGGCGGATACCCGGGGTTACGATCTGGTCGTGCTCGGCGCCGGCGTGGTGGGCATCACCACCGCGTACTGGGCCATGCGGGCCGGGCTGAGCGTAGCGGTCGTCGACCGGCATTCGGATGCGGCGCTGCAGACCAGCTTCGCCAACGGCGGTCAACTGTCCGTCAGCTACGCCGAGCCCTGGGCGAATCCGCGTATGCCCCTGAAGATCGCGAAATGGCTGTTCAGCGATAACTCCCCGCTGGTATTCCGGCCCCGCCTGGACTGGCGGCAATGGCGCTGGATCGCGGGCTTCCTGAGCCAGTGCCGCGCCTCCGCCAGCGAGCGCAACCTCTCCCGCATCGTGGCCCTGGCGCTGCACAGCCGCGCCCGACTCCGGGAAATTCGCGAGGCGGAGGACCTCGAGTTCGCCCACCGTCAACGCGGCATCATCCGTTTCTATCGCAGCCGCGAGGAGCTTGACGGCGTGCGCCGCGCGGCGCAGTTGATCCGCGACAACGGCTGTGCCTGTGAAGTGATAGACGTGGAGCGCATTGTCGAGCTGGAACCGGCGTTCGCCGACCGCGCCCACCGGCTGGCGGGCGCCGTGTACACCCCCGAGGACGAAAGCGGCGACGCCTGCCGCTTCACCCAGCAGCTCGCCGGGATCTGCCGGAGCCGCGGCGTCGACATGTACTACGGCACCTGGGCCACGGCACTGCGAACGGAGGCCGACCGGATCCGGGCCGTCGAAGTGCGATCCGCAGACGGTTATTCGGAAATCGAAGCGCGGCACTATGCCGTATGCCTGGGCGCGGACGCGCCCGAGCTCCTTCGCCCCTGCGGCATCGATCTCAATCTCTATCCGGTCAAAGGCTATTCGGTGTCCATTCCCGTGGCGACGGACGGGCGGGCACCGGAAGTTCCCTTGATTGACGACGGCTGCAAACTGGTGTACAGCCACCTCGGCGACCAGTTGCGGGTTGCCGGCACGGGCGAGCTCAGCGGCTACCGCCGCGACCTGAATATTCGCCGCTGCCGCGCTATCATCGAGCAGGTCCGGGAATTTTTCCCGGAGGCGGGCGACTTCGAACGCAGCCGGCTCTGGGCCGACCTGCGGCCCGCCACGCCGTCGAACGTGCCGTATCTCGGGGGGTCCAAATTCCGTAATCTGTGGCTGAATGCCGGGCACGGCACCCTCGGGTGGACCCTGTCGGCGGGCAGCGGCCATCGGCTCGTATCGCACATACTCCATGCGCCGGCGCAATGACGCCACGGGCGCCGCCGCGGGTCGTATACTTAGGGATCCACCCGTTGAAAACTTCCTTTCGGACTGAAGCCGTTTTATGAATCAACCCAAGTCGCTTCAATCGGGCACCCGGATCGACCACTACGAGATCACGGAAACCCTTTGGACGACGAACTCTGGTTTCACCTACCTCGCCCGTGACCTGGATCGCGAGCGCGACGTCCTGGTTCAGGAGTACCTGCCGGCCATGCTCGCCGCGCGGCACTGGTCGGGCATCCACGCCATGCCGCTGGACGGCCTGGCGGAGGAGTTCGACCAGGGACTGACGCGGTTCCTGCGCGAAGCCAGGATCCTGGCCCAGATCAACGACCCGTACGTGTGCCGGGTGTACGAGTACACCGAAGCCAATGCCACGGCATACCTGGTGATGGACCATGAGCCGGGCCAGACCCTGAAGGATCACCTGGCGGAGCGCGGCGCTCCCCTGGACGAGGGTGAAATCAGGAAAATGCTGGTGCCTCTGCTCAAGGGGTTGAAGGTCGCCCACGCGGCGGAGCTCCTTCACCGCGATATCCACCCCGCCAACATCTATCTCCGGGACGTGGGCCCGCCGGTGCTCATCGGCTTCGGCAGCCCGGTGTTCACCGTACGGGAAGACGGCGACCCGCACATCGAGAAGCTTGTCGCCCCCGGTTACAGCCCGGTGGAACAATACCAGAGCGACGGCGAGCTCGGCCCCTGGTCCGACCTGTATGCGCTCGGGGCCACCATGTACCGGTGCCTGGCGGGCGTCGCACCGGTGGACGCCGCCCACCGCGTGACGGATATCGCCCAGGACAAGGAGGATCCGCTGGTACCCGCCACGGAGCTCGGGGTCAGCGACTACAGTTCCGGGCTGCTGGGCGCCATCGACTGGATGATGGAGCCGATGGCTTCGGACCGGCCCGCATCCGCCAGCGCCGTGCTGGGACCGTTGACCACGGAACGCCCGGCGGCGCAACCGAAGCCCCCGGCGGACCGGCACGCCCCCGGCGGCGGCAGGAATCCGAATACGGTGCCGGGCGGGCACACCGAACCCGGACGCTCACCGGTTCAGCCCGCGGAGAACGCCCCGGCGCAGGATCGGCCCACCGCGCCGGCCCGCAGGGCCCCGCCGCCGGCGCCGCTGTCCGTCCCAAAGGCAGCGCCGGCGGACCGTTCGCACCGGCGCTCCGGCAGGCGCATCGGCACCGGCCTGGGATGGCCGGCGCTGCTGGTGGCCGCCGGCGTATCGATGCTGGCGTTCTTCGTGTTCTACGAGCCGGGACCAACCCAAAGCGTGTCGGTCAGCGACGTACCGCCCGGGATGGAGGTCAGCGCGGTGGACCCGGACGAGGCAGACCCACCGCCCGAGCTGCCGGACCAGGTCAACTTCGGGCGCGAGAAGGACGACGAGCGGGCCGAAGAGTACCGGGACCTCGAGCAGCGGACGGGAGAGATCGAGCGCATGCTTGCGGCCGCCCGGCTGAACATGGACGCGGGGCGGCTGATCTCGCCCGCCGGGGACAATGCGCTGGCGAACTATCGCGCCATTCTCGCCCTGGAACCGGAGCAGACGGACGCGAGGCTCGGAATCGGCGAGATCCAGACCGAGCTGGTCAATGCGGCGGAGACCGCCTTCGAGGACAACGAGGATGTCGATGGCGCGCTGCGGCTGCTCGACCAGGCGGGGGAAATCCGCGAGGAAAGCAGTCGCGGCCAGGCCCTGAGGCGCGATATCGAGCGGCATCTGGCGGAAAAGGAGCGCCAGGAACGACTGGCCCGCCTGGCGGAGGAGCACCGCGAGGAAGCCCGGCGGCAGGCGGAGCAGGCGCGCCTGGAGGAAATCCGGGAACTCCTCGAGCAGGCCGAAGCGGCGCTGAATACCGGGCGGCTGACGCAGCCTCCCGGCGACAACGCCCTGGCGTTTTACCAGCGGGCGCTGCGCCTGGCACCGGACCAGCCGGAGGCGCGCCAGGGCATTGAACAAATCGGCGAGCGCTTCCTGGCCCGCGCCTCGGACGCCATCGCGGCCAACGATCTGGACAGGGCCGACGGACTGCTGAGCACCGCGGCGGCAATCCTGCCCAGCGACGAGACCATTGCCCGGCTTCGGGAACGGCTCGACGCCCGCCGTGTCGTGGCGGAGCAGCGCGAGCGCGTCGAGAGGCGGCGGCTGGCGGCCCTGGAAACGCCGAACGAAGCAACGGACGCGGCCCCGGCAGCACCGGCCGCGGTGGAATCCCCGGACGCCGGCGAAACCCGGCGCCTCGAGGACGGCGTCGCCGCTTACTATGCCGGCGACTACGACATCGCCTACCGGCTGCTGAACCCCCTGGCCGAAAACGGCCAGCCGCGCGCCCGGTTCCGGGTCGCGATGATGTACTACCACGGCCGGGGCGTGAATCAGGACGTGAACCTGGCCGAGACCTTCATCCGCGAGGCGCTGCCGGCGATCCGCGAGCGCGTCGAGCAGGGCGCCGCCTGGGCGCAGGCGGACCTGGCCTCGCTGTATGCCGACGGCATCGTAGTGGCGGAGAACGACAAGGAAGCCGTGCGCCTGTACACGCTGGCCGCGGAGCAGGGCTACGCGGGCGCCCAGACCAACCTCGGCGTCATGTATGCCAACGGCGAGGGTGTGTTCCGCAACCGGGACAATGCGATACAGTGGTTCAGGCGCGCCGCGGAACAGGGCGACCGCATCGCCCAGAAGAATCTGCAGGCCCTGGGCGTGGAGTAGTATATCCCGGGGCACCGGAAGCTGACCCGCCCCCTGCCTATCGACTATCATTGCCCTCAACCCACCGAACCAAGAGCTGACCGAATGCAACTGAAAGATACATCGTTACTGCGCGACGCCTGCTACATCGACGGCCAGTGGACCGGCGCGGACAAGGGCGGAACGTTCGACGTCCTGAACCCGGCCAACGGCGAAGTGGTTACTCGGGTACCGGACTGCGGCGCCGACGAGACCCGCCGCGCCATCGACGCCGCCAACGCCGCCTGGGGTGACTGGCGGGCGCGTACCGCCAAGGAGCGGGCCGGAATCCTGAAGCAATGGTTCGACCTGATCATGGCGCACCAGGAGGACCTGGCACAGATCATGACCGCCGAGCAGGGCAAGCCGCTGGCCGAGGCCCGGGGCGAAATCGCCTACGCGGCGTCTTTTGTCGAGTGGTTCGCCGAGGAAGCCAAGCGGATATACGGCGATACGATCAACCACCCACTGCCGGGCAAGCGCATCGTGGTGCTCAAGCAGCCCATCGGCGTTGCCGCGGCCATCACGCCGTGGAACTTTCCGGCCGCGATGATCACACGCAAGTGCGCCCCGGCCCTGGCGGTGGGCTGCACGATGCTGGTGAAACCCGCCGAGGACACACCCCTGACCGCCCTCGCCCTGGCGGAGCTGGGGGATCGCGCCGGGCTGCCTGCGGGGGTGCTGAACATCGTCACCGGCGACGCCAGGGCCATCGGCGGCGAAATGACCGGCAACCCCGTCGTCCGCAAACTCAGCTTCACCGGGTCCACGGAGGTCGGCAAGCTCCTCATCGAGCAGTGCGCATCCACGGTAAAGAAAGTCTCCATGGAACTGGGCGGCAACGCGCCTTTCATCGTTTTCGACGACGCGGACATCGATGCCGCCGTGGAAGGCGCCATGGCCTCCAAGTTCCGCAACACCGGCCAGACATGCGTATGCGCCAACCGCATCCTGGTTCAGGAAGGCGTCTACGATGCGTTTGCCGAACGCCTGGCGGAGGCGGCGGGAAAGCTCAAGGTCGGCGCGGGCACCGACGACGACGTCCAGCAGGGTCCGTTGATCAACGACGCCGCCCTCGAAAAGGTGGAGCAGCACGTCCGCGACGCCGTGGACAAGGGCGCCGGCGTCATGATCGGCGGGCGTCGCCACGAGCTGGGCGGCACCTTCTACGAGCCCACGGTGCTGCGGGACGTCACCCGGGAAATGGTGCTGAACGGGGAAGAGACGTTCGGGCCCGTCGCGCCGCTGCTGCGGTTCCGCACCGAGGAGGAAGCGGTGCGCATCGCGAACGACACGCCCTACGGGCTGGCGTCCTACTTCTACAGCCGGGACATCGCGCGCGTCTGGCGCGTCGCCGAAGCGCTGGAGTACGGCATCGTGGGGATCAACGAAGGCATCTTTTCCAACGAGGTGGCGCCCTTCGGCGGGGTCAAGGAATCCGGCATCGGCCGGGAAGGCTCCAAGTACGGCGCCGAGGAATACCTCGAGCTCAAGTACCTGTGTCTCGGCAACATCACCTGATCACCTGAGACATGAAAGAACAGTACTATCTCGACAACGCCTCCACCACCTGGCCCAAGCCCGAGCCGGTATACCGGTTCATGGACGAGTTCTTCCGGCGCTGCGGCGTGAACCCGGGGCGCTCCGGCCACGAGCTGGCGCTGGAGGCGGAAAAAATGACCGTGGAAACCCGCCGGCTCCTGGCCGGCTTTTTCGGGTTCCCGGGGGATTTCGAGCGGGTGATATTCACGCAGAATGCCACCGACTCGCTGAACATCGCCCTGTACGGGCTGCTCCGGCCGGGCGACCACGTGGTCACCACGCGCACGGAGCACAACTCAGTGCTGCGACCGCTCCATGCGCTGGAATCGGCCGGCGTCATCGAGACCACCTACGTGGCGCACGACGACCAGGGCTACGTGGATCCCGCAGACATCGGCGCGGCGGTCCGGGCGGATACGCGCCTGGTGGTGGTCAATCATGCTTCCAATGTTCTCGGCGCGCTGCAGGATCTGGCGGGCATCGGGCGGGTGGTGGCGGATACGGACGCTCTGCTGGTGGTGGACTCGTGCCAGAGCGCGGGCGTGGTGCCGGTTCACTGCCGGGACATGCACATCGATGTCCTGACGTTCACCGGACACAAGGGCCTGTACGGCCCCATGGGTATCGGCGGTATGATCGTGGCCGAGGGCGTCGACGTGAAACCCCTGCGGGTCGGGGGCACGGGCGTGGACTCAAACAACCCCGAGCAGCCCGACGACTATCCGCACCACCTGGAAGCGGGCACCCTGAACATCCCCGGCATCGCCGGCCTCAACGCCGCCCAGAAGTGGTTCGCCGGGCTGGGACGCTCCGCGGCGGACGACCCGGAACTCGACCATGCCGAGGCCTGTGCCGCGGCGATGGCGGCCATTCACGACCGCGAGGTGGCCCTGGTCCGCAGGCTGGAGGATCACTGCCGGGCCACCCCCGGTATCACCGTCTATGGCCCCGCCGGCGACCAGCCGCGCGTCGCCACCCTGGCGACCGGATTCGACAAGGTGCCGTCCGGCCGCGCCGGTGAAATGCTGGACGCCGACTACCATCTCTGCGTCCGGCCGGGCCTGCAGTGCGCCCCCCTCATACACCGGGATGCCCACACCATCGACCACGGGGGCCTGGTCCGCTTCTCGCTGGGATACTTCAATGACGAGGAAGATACCGAGCAGGCCATGAAGGCGGTGACGGAGATCGCCGAGATGTAGGTCGGGCGCCAGCCCGACACCGTTTCTCTGGATGGATTGTCAGGCTCGCGCCTGACCTACGGGTGCCGGTACGCATCACGGTGCCCCCAGACCCGCCGCAGGAACATCGCCTCGCTGCAATCAGACCAGGGATTCCGGCGGATAGTCCTCGATGTTGAAATCCGCCTCCGGATACTGCGGCGCCATGTCCTCCATCACATCCAGCACGATCCGGCTCACCAGCAGGTTGCGGAACCACCGGATTTCGGCGGGGATTACGTACCAGGGTGCGTGGTCCGTGGAGCACCGCGACAGCATTATCTCGTAGGCGCTCATGTAGTCGTCCCAGTGCTTCCGCTCCTTGAGATCTTCCGAGTTGAATTTCCAGTGCTTGTCCTCGCGTCGGAGCCGCCGCCGGAGCCGCTCGAGCTGATAATCGCTGGAGATGTGAAGCATGAGCTTGACGATGCGGGTGCCGTGGTCCGTGAGCAGTTTTTCGAAGTCGTTGATGTGCCCGTACCGCTTATCCACCAGCCCCGCCGGGGCGAGTCCGTGCACACGGGCGATCAGGACGTCCTCATAATGCGAACGGTTGAAGATCGCGATATGCCCCGCCGGCGGCGCGTGGGCGTGAACACGCCACAGGAAATCATGTGACAACTCCTCGCTGCTGGGCGCCTTGAATCCGTACACGCCGCATCCCTGCGGATTCAGGTCGCCCGCCAGCTTTCGCAGAGTGCTGTCCTTGCCGCCGGTATCCATGGCCTGGAGAACGATCAACAGGGACTGGGTACGCTCCGCAAACAGACGCTCCTGCAGCGCTTCCAGCCGCCGGATATTCTCCTCGAACGACTTCTTGCCCTCGTCCTTGTCGATGCCCTGGTCGTCTGCGGTGGGAAATTCCGACAGGAACACTTCCTGGTCGGGCTTGACGCGGTATTTCTCGGTATCCATTCGCGGCTCTTTCATTGCGTTGTTGTTGACCGGGTCTTCCGACCCGCCGGTGCAATCCGATTCGAAAAACGGGCGCCGCCGACCCGTCCGCCCTCAGGAACCGGCTTCATTGTCCTGCATGATGCGCCCCACTGCCCGGGATCCCGGATCGTCCAACCGGAACAGGGCCTCGATGACGCCGCGGCGGTCGGCTTTAGACCGGTTCTGGCTCATCTTGGATTTCGCCTGCACGGTCACATCCGTCATTTCGAAACAAACGATGCCCTCGATCATCCTGTCAGGATACGCCGGCACCCACGCGCCGGGGCCGTCTCCTTCGAAGCGCCGCGCCAGACGCCGGATGATCGAATGCGCCCCGTCCCCGGCCACCTCTCGCAGCCGGCCGTAGACGTGGACGGCCTCGTAGTTCCATGTGGGAACGCCGGGGGACTCATACCAGGTCGGCGACACGTAGGTGTGGGCACCCTGGAAAACTGCCAGCGCCGGCGCCCCGTCAAGGATGTGGTCCGCCTGGTCGTTGGGCCTGGCGACGTGGCCCTCCAGAACCGGGCTGTCGCCGGCTTCCCGGCTCAGGAACGGAATGTGGCTCGCAACCGGCAGCCCGTCCCGGCCGGTGGTCACCAGCAGGCCGAACGCGTGGGCGTCCACCAGCGAGTGGATCTTCTCTTCGTCTTCCTGAACGAATGCTTTCGGTATGTACATGGATCACCGGTTGGCGGTGGCAAGGCGGACGGCCAGGCCCAGGAAAATGACCCCGGCCGTCCAGTTGAGGATTCTGCGGGCGGTCTCCGAGCGGCTCAACCACATCCCGAACGTGCCCGCCAGCATGCTCACGGCGCCGAACACCAGGATCGTCGCAACAATGAACAACAGGCCGAGCTGAACGATCTGCGCGACCACGGGCCCGCGGCCCGGGTCCACGAACTGGGGCAGGAAAGCCAGAAAGAATATCGATACCTTCGGATTGGTCACGTTCATGATGATACCGCGGACATACAGGCGCCGCGGGCGGAGAACCGGCGCCGCCCCCGCCTCCGCCGGCACCGACGACGCACGAAACGCTTGCCAGGCGAGGTAAAGCAGGTAACCGGCCCCCACAAACTTGAGCAGGGTGAATGCGAACTGCGAGCTTTGAATCAACGCCGCCACCCCCACCGCCACCGCCGTGGTATGCACCAGCAGACCCGTGCACAGGCCTGCGGTCACGAACAGTCCGGCGGCCCGTCCCTGGAGCGCCGACTGGGTCAGCACGAACAGATTGTCCGGACCCGGCGCCAGCCCAAGCATCAGCGACGCGGCGAAGAACACCGTAATTACCTGTCCATCGAGCATGCCGACGACTATAACCCAGGTTGGCGGGCAGTGTAGGTCGGGCGCAAGCCCGACACCGTGGCTCTGGATGGGTTGTCAGGCTCGCGCCTGACCTACAGGTGCCGGCACGCATCACGGTGCCCCACCGTCCCCATATTCCAACAATTAATGCTCCATGGATTGCTTCGTCGCTTCGCTCCTCGCAAAGACGTCATTAGTCAGTGTTTCCCAGCTCTCCTTCGCCCCCTCTTTGCCTCTGGTAATCGAAGCTCCGGCCACTCATTCACCACAAAGCGACGGGTCGGGAGGGCCTGACAGGGCTGTCGAAAACACGGATGTTTGAGCCAGAGCGTACATGGACGTATTCACAGCGGCCCTGTCAGGCCCTCCCGGCCCCTCGCTCACGGCTACAGGAACCCGCAGCTCGACAACATGCACCCAGACAATGTAAATCGGGCGCCACAAATATCGGACTGGCGCCCGACCTACATCCCCATTTTCCGATCCGCCCTTCGCGCAATCATGATCCATGGGAATTTGGCTATACTGGAATATTTAGACGTATCAGTCATCCGCCCGACAACCCAGGTCCATGATACCCATTCACGACGACGCCCCGACCCGACATCCGCCGGTTCTCACCGTGACATTCATCGCGGCCTGCGTCCTGGTGTTTCTCTGGCAGATCGGCGGCGGACCGGCGCAACAGCAGAACATCATCTATGCCCTGGGGGTAATCCCCTCCGTCCTGCTGGGCAACGCCTACCTGGATCCCCAACTCGTCTGGGTCCCGGCCTTCGCGACGGTGTTCACCTCGATGTTCCTCCATGGCGGCTGGATGCACCTTATCGGCAACATGCTTTTCCTGTGGGTGTTCGGCAACAACGTCGAGGAGGCCATGGGCCACATGCGCTTCATCGTGTTCTACCTGCTCTGCGGGGTCGCGGCGGTATTCGCCCAGACCCTGCCGAACCCGGACTCCACCATCCCTATGGTGGGCGCCAGCGGCGCCATATCCGGCGTACTGGGCGCCTACCTGCTTCTGCTGCCCACCGCCCGGGTGCTGGTGGTAATCCCAATGGGATTCTATTTCCCCACCGTGCGGCTGCCCGCCGCGCTGGTGCTCGGCCTGTGGTTCGTCCTGCAACTGGTGAATTCCCTGCTGGCGGACCCGGGCCAGGGCGGCGTGGCCTTCGGCGCCCATATCGGCGGCTTCATCGCCGGGATGACGCTGATCCCGTTTTTCAAGAAACGCAGCGTACGCCTCGTCAACCCCATCACGGCATTTGGACGCTGAACGGTTCACGGCAAGGGTCAAGTTTCAGGCCGCCGGACGTTGCGGGTATGATACGGGGCCCCATTTTCACAACCCGGATACAACACGGAAATTATGCGCGCTTCGCAGTTCTATATACCGACACTGAAAGAAACGCCGGCGGATGCGGAGATCGCCAGCCACCGACTGATGCTCAGGGCCGGCATGATTCGAAGAATCGCGGCCGGCATCTACAGCTGGCTGCCGCTGGGCTGGCGCACCCTGAGCAAGGTGGAGAACATCGTGCGGGAGGAAATGAACCGCGTCGGATCCCTCGAGGTGCTGATGCCGAGCGTGCAGCCGGCGGAGCTGTGGCAGGAATCCGGACGCTGGCAGGAATACGGGACCGAGCTGCTTCGGTTCAAGGACCGCCACGAGCGGGACTTCTGCCTGGGGCCGACCCACGAGGAAGTGATCACGGCAATGGTGCGCAACGAGATCAAGAGCTACCGCCAGCTGCCGGCGAATTTCTACCAGATGCAGTGGAAGTTCCGCGACGAGGTCCGGCCTCGCTTCGGCGTGATGCGCAGCCGCGAGTTCCTGATGAAGGACGCCTATTCCTTCCATACCAGCCCTGCCTCCCTGCAGGAGACCTACGAGCGCATGTACGCGGCCTACGAGAGCGTTTTCGAGCGCTGCGGGCTTGCCTTCTGCGCGGTGGCGGCCGACTCCGGTGCCATCGGCGGCAGCAAGTCCCACGAGTTTCACGTGCTGGCGGATTCCGGTGAGGACGCCATCGCCGTGTGCGAGAAGTACGACTACGCGGTGAACGTCGAGCTGGCGGAAACCCTGCCCGTCGAGGCGCCGCGTCCCGCGCCGGGGGAGGACATGAAGGAAGTCGATACCCCCGGGCAACACACCATCGAGGACCTGGCCCGGTTTCTCCATGTCGACGCGTCGCGGACCGTCAAGACCCTGGTGGTCAGGGGTGAAAAAGGACCGGTTGCCCTGGTGCTGCGCGGCGACCACGAGCTGAACGACCTGAAGGCGGAAGGCATGGATGAAATCGCCGACCCGCTGGAATTTCTCGATGCTGCGGAATTCAACCGCGTCATCGGCTGCGATCCGGGATCCGTCGGACCCGTCGGCCTCGATATTCCAGTGATCGCCGACTACGCCGCCGCACACCTCGCCGATTTCATATGCGGCGCCAACCGGGACAACAAGCACCTCACCGGCGTGAACTGGGGGCGCGACCTGCCGGAGCCCCGGGCCGCCGACCTGCGCAAGGTCGTGGAAGGCGACCCCTGCCCGAAGGCCGGGGCAGCCGCGGACCCCGAGGGGCGCCTGGTGGTGAAGCGGGGCATCGAAGTGGGCCACGTGTTCCAGCTCGGCACCAAGTACAGCGAGTCCATGAACGCCACCTGCCTGGACGAGAACGGCCGCTCCGTAGTCATGCCCATGGGCTGCTATGGCATAGGCGTCACTCGCGTCGTCGCCGCCGCCATCGAGCAGGGCCACGACGGGGACGGCATCATCTGGCCCGATACCATCGCGCCGTTCGAAATCGTGATCGTGCCGATCGGCTATCACAAGTCCGACCGGGTCGCCGGGCAGGCCGACCGGATCTATGAATCGCTGACGGCCGCCGGTTTCGACGTATTGCTGTACGACCGGGACGAGCGGCCGGGGGTGCTGTTCGCGGAAGCCGACCTGATCGGCATTCCGCACCGGCTCGTGATCGGCGACCGCGGCCTGGAGAAAGGCGTGGTCGAGTACAAGCAGCGGACCGGGAAGGACGTGCAGGAACTGCCCCTGGACAATCTGGCCGAAGCGCTGGCCGGGCGCGTGGCCCGCGATTGAGCGCCATGCGACGCCCGCTGCGCTGGATAACGGCCCTGTGCCTGGCGGTCTCGACCGCGGCGCCCCTGGCGGTGGAGCCGGCGGATATCGTCGACCGAACCCTGGTCAGCGCGCTCCGGCAGGCGGTGGAGGACCAGACCAGCTTCGAGGACAACCTGGATGCGCTGCTCTGGCTCGCGGATATGTCGAAGCGGCTCGAGCGCGTTTTGCCCGATCCTTTCTATCGCGTGTCCCTGTTGAAATCCATCCATGCCGAGGCGACCCGCGTCGGCCTGTCGCCGTCCCTGGTGCTCGCCGTCATTCAGATCGAAAGCAGTTTCGATCGGTTCGCGGTGTCCCGCTCCGGGGCCCGCGGGCTGATGCAGGTCATGCCGTTCTGGAAAAAGGAGATCGGCCATCCCAGGGACGACCTGTTCTACCCGCCGACCAACCTCCGATACGGCTGCACGATACTGCGCTATTACATGGACAAGTTCGGGAACGAGCTCGCCCCTGCCCTGGCCCAGTACAACGGCAGCCTCGGCCTGGAAACCGGGTACGCCTCGAAGGTCCTGACCGCCTACCGGGCCCGGTGGCGGCTCGACGACCTGACCCGGAAATAGCCCGGGCCCGGCGGCCCGCAACGGGAGCACCGCTTGAGACCATCTATGCATCCGCGGCGGGATCAGGGCTTGATGACGAACTCCTCGTCTTCCGGGCCTTGTGGCGCATCCTTCTCCTCGACCCGTTCCACCCGGGCGGCGGACGGCCCCTCCTGCAGCCAGGCCCTGAATCGCTCAAGGGTTTCCGGGGTGCCGCAGGCGACCGCCTCGACGGATCCGTCCTCGCGGTTCCGGACCCAGCCGGACAATCCCAACTGCCGCGCCTGGTCCCTCGTCGATCCGCGATACCAGACGCCTTGCACCCGACCGAACACATGATAATGTTTGCAGATTCGCATCGACCGCTTTTCACTCATGGCAGGATTCGTTTTTCCGGTACCCGTCTGGATACCGGCGGCATGGCTCGATTTTACGCGAGGATGACCACACCGCATATGGCGTCAGGAGACTGCCCTCGCCCTCCCACTTTCTCGCTACGTGAAGATTACTCGGACAGGCTCCCAGGACGTCCGGCCGGTTCATGAAGCTGTACCTCGCGGTGCCGCGGCAGGCCAGCCAGGCGGCATCACAAACCGTTACCAGACCCGCCCAGACCCGGGACTGGATCGCACGACTTCCCCTTCTCAACCCCCGTGAAAGCCTGGTACAGATTCACGGCGCGCTTTGGGGCGTCAACCGGACGGCGCTGAAAAGCGCCCAGCGTCTCAAGCTGCTGGACATGTACCGTTCCCCTCTGGGGGTCATCCGCCGGCAGGTTGAAACGCGGCTCACCCGCGGCGCCGCGCCGCTGCCGGACGGGGATCTGTCCATTGCGGAGAGCTACCGCGACTGCTGCGTGGAGATGGCCTACGGCTACAAGTCCGTGATCCTGGAGATCGCCCGGACCATGAAGCGCCGGCAGCTGGAAGAACTGCGGCTCAGCATGGCGGGCGCCATATTTCACCTGGAACAGGTGATATACGCCTGCGCCCTGTACCGCCAGGCGCCCCCCGAGGGCGTCTGGCTGGAAGTGCACACGATCTACCAGTATGCCAAGGAACTGGGTATCGCGGAGACACCGATCAAGGATCCGGCGGCCGGAGCGCGCATACCATCGAGCGTCTCCCTCGCCTACCGGCGGACCCTGTTGTTCGGTCTGTCGGACCCGTTCCACCAATCCATACCGGTCATGGGCAGACTGCTGGATTTCCTGGTGCGCCATGCCCAGGACGCGACGCTGCGGCGATTCACCCGCCCGCCCACGGAGCGCTGCCAGTTCGTCATCGACCCGCTGTCGGACTACCCCGCGCGCGCCTTTGTCAAGCAGCAGGACGCCAGGCCGCCCCAGAACGCCCTGCTGCTGGATACGGTGAATCTCACCCGCAACGCCCACGACCAGCTCAAGCGCCTGACCATGGCCGAGCAGGTGGACGTCCAGCTGGATGACGAGTTCCAGGACGAGCTCGGCCGCAAGTTGCTGGAGGAAGTGGTGTACGCCTGGGGCAGGATTCCACGCCGGGATGAAGAGCGCGCCCCGGTCGGCGAGAATGCTGTCGAGGCGATGATCGGCATCGATGCGGTGAACTGGTGCCTGAACGGGGAAAAGCCGTTCGAGGTCTCCGCCGCCGACCACGCGGACCATGTATCCACCACCGGAACGTTCCAGCTGCACCAGGTCCGGCGGCAGCCCACCAGGCTGGAAAAAGTCGGCTGCCAAATCGTGGACAGGGCGGACTCGGGTCTGCGACTCGCCATTGGCTACAGCGCGGCGGCGGTCGGCAGCCTGCGGGTCGGGGACATCATGGGCTGCAGAACGAAATCCGGAGCCTGGCGGCCCGGACTCATTCGCTGGATCCGCTGCGAGGACGACACCATACAGCTTGGCGTGAAGCTGCTGCGGGAGTCCACCAGGCCGGTGGCCGTGAAGCCGGTCTCGACGGAGCGCGAGGAACCGTTCAGAGAGGGACTGGCACTGTTTCCCGAAAACGGGGATTCGTCGCCGATTCAGGTGACCACGCCCCCGGGCGTCTACCACCCGCAGCGCAATCTGTTCGTCGACGACGGAACCCGCCTATTGATGACCAGGACCGGAGCGCTCATTGAGCGCAGCCCGACCGTGGAATGGTTCGAATGCGAGTTGATCAACCTGTGAGCACGCGATAGCCAGCACCATCCGGATATGGTCCGGCGCGACATGCCGAGCACCCAATAAAAAAGGCCCCGCCAAGCGGGGCCTTTTTCCGATTTCCGGTAAATCGGGATTTGCGCCGTTTTCCGGGACTCCTGCCTACGGATTGTCCGCCAGGAACTGGATATCGTTGGCTTCCGGAACGCCGAGCGTCCAGGCACCCCGGGTCCGGGCATGCTCGGTCGCGTTGGCGATCAGCTCCGGTGAGGCATTGCGGTCGATCTCGAACTCCTGTCCCGGATAGATCAGGTCAGCATCGCCGATCTGTGCCACATTCGTCCGGTAGATCAACGGCCACTTGTAGGGATCACCGTAGATCTGCGACTTGGCGGAAATGCACCACAGGCAGTCGCCGGACACCACGGTGTACATATCGTTCGGATTCATCGGCTCTTCTTCGACCATCTGCTCCTCCTGCGGAGCCGCGGCCATCTCCTCTTCACCGCCAACCTTCTTGGCCAGAATACAGCCGGATGACAGAATCGACGCCAGGAGGCCGACCCCCAGCAACTTTACGGCGCTTTCAAATGACGTCATTGAATTACTCCCATGGGACAGATTTGATATTGGCTTGATTATAGCGCATGTTCACTGCGTATCAGATCAAATTACCACCCCCTCGGGGGGGTGTCAATGTACCACGGTCAGCAAAAAGGGCAAAAAATGGCGGTCACGATTTACCACAATCCACGATGCTCGAAATCGCGGCAGACCCTGCAACTGCTCCGGGAGCGCGGCATCGAGCCCGATGTCGTCGAGTATCTCGAAACGCCTCCCGACGCCGGCGAGCTGTCACGCATTCTGGACCTGCTCGCCCTTGAGCCACGTCAATTGATGCGGACCGGCGAAGCCGCGTACAGGGAGAATAGCCTGGACGACAAGGATCTCGGCCGGGATGAGCTGATCGCCGCCATGGCGGCGAACCCGATCCTGATCGAACGCCCCATCGTAGTCGCCGGAGACCGCGCCCGGATCGGGCGGCCGCCCGAAAGCGTCCTGGAGATCCTGTAGCGTGGAGGCCAGCCCCCTGGCCGATGAGACATCCTGCTAAAATCCCCGGCGTGGAAATACTGGTTCTTTACTACAGCCGACACGGCGCCGTACACAAAATGGCCAACCTGGTGGCCCGCGGCGTCGAATCCGTGGCGCCGGTGCGGGCCCGGCTGCGCACCGTGCCCCCAGTATCCACCATTGTGGAGGCCTCGGCGGACGCCGTACCCGATTCAGGGGACCCGTACGTCGAGCTGGACGACCTGCGCGACTGCATCGGCCTGGCCATGGGCAGCCCGACGCGCTTCGGCAACATGGCGGCGCCGCTGAAATATTTTCTCGACTCCACGGCGGGACTGTGGCTGTCCGGCGGCCTGAGCGGCAAGCCGGCGGCGGTATTCACGTCCACCGGGTCCATGCACGGCGGACAGGAAACGACCCTGACTTCAATGATGCTGCCGCTTCTCCATCACGGCATGCTCATCATCGGATTGCCCTATACGGAAGCCGCCTTGAACCGGACCCGGACCGGCGGGTCCCCCTACGGCGCCGGGCACCTTGCCGGCACGCAGAACGAGCTTCCAATCAGCGATGACGAAAGCGAGCTCTGCATCGCGCTGGGCCGACGGCTGGCTGAAACGGCCGCCAGGCTGCAGGCCGGCTGATATACCCGCACGGGCTTCCTGCGGGGCCGCTCAGTGGGCGGAATCCTCCCCATCCGATTCCAGGGCTTTGAGAAACGGTACGGTCACGCGCCGTTTACGGGCCAGGGATTCCGCGTCGATCCGGTCCAGCAGCCGGAACAACGGGGCCGGGCTTCGCTCATAGCGGCTAAGCACGTATCGCACCACGTCATCCCCCAGGACGATGCCCCGGTGCCCCGCCCGCAGGCGAAGCGCTTGTTCCAGGTCCCGATCGGCGAGCGCCGCGAGCCGGTAAACCAGATCGCTGCGGACCCGGCTGCGCAGGTCCGGCAGTACCCAGTGCCCCGACTCGGGGGAATGCCGGGCGCTCAGCACCAGGGAGCCTGAATGGCTCCGTATTCGCTCGTACAGCGCGAACAGCGCCCGTGCCTCCGGTTCCCCCAGCACCTCGGCGATATCGTCGATGCACACCAGCCCACTACCGGGCAGGTCCAGCCAGTCGCCATCCTGCGATTCCACGGCGGCCCGGGACGCGTAAATCGCCGACCGGCCCCGCCGACCGGCCTCCTTCACCGCCGCGTAGAGCAGGTGCGATTTCCCCGTGCCCGGGCCGCCGTGCAGGTAAAGGATGCCGGCACGGCCCGCGGCCAGGTCGCGCACCGCCGCCACCGCTTCACTGTTGGACCCGGCGTGGAAGTTGTCGAAGGAAGCAAGGTCCGACAGCCCGACCCTGAGCGCCAGCTGCCGGTTCACTCCCGCGGCTCGTCGAGACCGCGTGCGTGGGCATCCCGCCGGAACGTCCATACCCAGACGTAATGCACGCCGCTGAGCACGGAGGTCACCGTCACGGCCGTGATCAATACGGGGATGAGCAGGGGCAGTGCCAGATCCACGGCCAGGTTGATGAGCACGACGGCGATCAGGCAGATCTGGAACACCGTGTTCAGCTTGCTGATGCTGGTGGGATTCATATTGACGCCCCCCTCGAGAATCACCAGCAGCAGATACCCGACGACGATGACCAGATCCCGGAATACCACCACCACCAGCAGCCAGAAGGGAATGTGGCCCATCACGCCAAGAACGATAAAACAGCTCACCAGCAACAGCTTGTCCGCAAGGGGATCGAGTATCGCCCCGAGCCGGGTCTGGTAGTGAAACCGCTTGGCGATGTAGCCGTCCAGGCCGTCCGATATACCGGCCAGCACGAATAACAGCAGGGCGCCCGGGAACATCTCGTAATTCAACAGCATGATCAGAACGGGCGTCGCCGCGATTCGCAGCATCGTCAACAGGTTCGGGATGTAGGAAACGACGACCAAGATCCTTGCCCGCGGGTTGGCGTTGAAGGGTGATCAAAGCATACCGTAGAAGCTCGACGGACGGCAAAGCTTGTATCGGCAGGGCCCAGGTGGATCAGCCTTCAGGGCTGATCAGTCAGGCATAAAGCCTGACCCACGGCAAAACTTGTATCGGCAGGGCCCATGTAGGTCGGCCTTCAAGGCTGACAAGTCAGGCATAAAGCCTGACCCACAATGGCTTCGTTCTGTCATACCAAGGTCATGCCACCACCAACGATCCCGGCCCCGGGCGCGCTCATGCGGATGCTCCGCCCGGGACATCCCTGCCGGGTGCCGAATGCGGCGCGGCGGTCCACCGGTTTCAGGTAAAATGCCGCTTCCATTCAGCAGCGAATGCCCATGCCACCGGTTGATCCGCCACTGAACTATCGCTCCGCCGGCGTCGACGTCGAAGCCGGCGATGCGCTCGTGGATGCCATCAAGCCCATCGCCGCGCGGACCCACAGGGAGGGCGTGGTGGACGGCCTGGGCGGGTTCGGCGCCCTGTTCGAGATCCCGAAAAAGTACCAGCGCCCCCTGCTGGTCTCGGGCACGGACGGGGTGGGAACCAAGCTGAAGCTGGCATTCGAGCTGAACCGCCATGACACCATCGGCATCGACCTGGTGGCTATGTGCGCCAATGACGTCCTGGTCCAGGGCGCCGAGCCGCTTTTTTTCCTGGACTATTTCGCCACCGGCCGGCTGTCTCCGGAGGTGGCCGTCGAAGTCATCCGCGGCATCGGCGCCGGCTGCGAGCAGGCCGGGGCGGCGCTGATCGGCGGCGAGACTGCCGAGATGCCCGGCATGTACACGGGCGGGGAATACGACCTCGCCGGTTTCTGCGTCGGCGCCGTGGAGAAGGACGCCCTGATAGACGGCTCCTCGGTCCGCCCCGGGGACGCCGTGGTGGGCCTGGCGTCCTCCGGGCCGCACTCCAACGGCTACTCGCTGATCCGGAAGGTGATTGAGACCGGCGGGCTGGCCCTTGACGCGCCCTTCGAGGACGAGACCGTCGGCGACCACCTGCTGCGCCCGACGCGCATCTACGTCAAGTCCGTGCTGGCACTGATCGACGCCGTCGAGGTGCGATCCATCGCCCACATCACGGGCGGCGGCATCGCGGCCAATGTCTCCCGCGTTCTCCCGCCGGGCGTGGGCCTGAGCCTGGACCGCTCCGCCTGGCGGGAGCCGGGCATTTTCCAGTGGATCCGGGACAGCGGCGGCATCGATGACGCCGAAATGCTGAAGACTTTCAATTGCGGACTGGGCATGGTCATCATCGTGGCGGAATCGGAACTGGCCCGGGCCCTCGCCCATTTCGAGGCATCGGGCATCGGCGCCTGGGAGATCGGCCGGGCGGAAGCGCGCGCCGGCGAGACGGTGGTGATCCATGGCTGACATGCCGATTGTCGTGCTGATCTCGGGCAGCGGCAGCAACCTGCAGGTGTTGATCGACGAGGTCGACGCCGGCAGACTGCCCGTGGTCATTCGGGCCGTGATCAGCAATCGGGCCGCAGCCTACGGGCTCGAGCGGGCGGCAGCCGCGGGCATCCCGGGCAGGGTGATTGATCACCGTGGTTACGAAAGCTCGCAGGACTTCTCCCGGGTCCTCGCCGATTGCATCGATGAGTACGCCCCCGGCCTCGTCGTCCTGGCGGGTTTCATGCGAATACTGCATTCCGACCTGGTGGCGAGATACCGGGACCGCCTGATCAATCTGCACCCGTCGCTGCTGCCGAAGTACCCCGGCCTGCATACCCACCGGCGCGTGCTGGAGCACGGCGACCGCGTCCATGGCGCCAGTGTGCATTTCGTCACCGAGGACCTGGATGCGGGACCGGTCATCATCCAGGGGCGGATCGACGTGGAGCCGTCCGACACGCCGGAAATTCTCCGGGAAAGGGTCCAGGCCGTAGAGCACCGGATCCTTCCCGAGGCGGTGCGCTGGTTCGCCCAGCGGCGCCTGACCGTGGACGGCGGCCGGGTACTGCTGGACGGCCGGGTCGGGCCGGAGCAGGGATTGAACCCGGGGATGCGCCCGGAATCCAATCAGGACGACAACTCACCAACGAATCCGACAACGGTAGCCCAATGAAGTCCATGTTTCACCTGTTCGTATCGATCCTCGCCGGAATGCTGGCCATCGCCGCGGCGCCGGCCGGCGCGTCCGGATTTCTCCCCGAAACCGTCAAGCTGACCTACAACGTCAAGCTTTACGAAACGGACCTGGGCAACCTGGTGACGACCATGCAGAGAAACGGGGACAGCTACGAGGTCGAGGCCGAAACCCGCGCCGAGGGCCTGGCCTCCATACTACTGGGCGGGATCCTGCGGGAGGAATGCAGCTTTTCCGTTTCCGAAAGCTTCGAGGTCAAGCCCCGCTACTACACGATCGAAAAGGAAGGAAGCGACGCCTACTCACACTCCGCCGAGTTTCTCTGGGACGACATGAAGGTCGCGTACGAAGGCGGCAGGTCCCTGGACATCCCGCTGGCGGGGTACGTCATCGACAACTGCACGGTGCCCTACGCTTTCGCCGCCGCGGACCAGATTATGCTGAAGGAGTATCCGTATATTCATATCCTCGGCGGGAGAAACCTGCGCCACTACGAGGATATCCAGGTCAGCCACGAAACGGTGGAGGTTCCCGCCGGAAAATTCGAAACCGTGCGCATCGACCAGCAGCGGGTCGGTGACTCGGACAAGAAGCTGTCGATCTGGGTCGCGCCCGCCATGCAGAACATCGCGGTGCGCATCGAGGAACGCCGCAAGTTTCGCGTCACCACGATGGAGCTTTCCAGCAGCGAGGGGCTCTAGTCAAAGTCAGGCCAAGTCCCTGAATCCACGGTGTTTATTGAGTAACCACGGACGCCTTGGTGCAATATGCGGGCTAGCGACCCAAGGGCATTATTGCGGTTTGAAGGACTACACGACCGGCGAGGCCAGTGTCGGGGGCCGTCTCCCAGGGCTGTCGAAAACAGGGATGTTTGAGCCAGAGCGTACACGGACGTATTCACAGCGGCCCTGGGGGACGGCCCCCGGCACTGGCCCCATCCCCGGTGCATCCTCGGCGCTGGGTCACGGCCCGTGTACGGGCGGCTATTCCGTCTCGGCTTGCCGGTTCCGGTCGCTGGCGTTCTTTGCCGGTTTTACGTCGAAGGTCAGGTCATCGTCCTCGACCCCCACCGACACTTCCCCGCCACCGGCGAGCTTGCCGAACAGCAGCTCGTCGGCCAGCGCGCGCTTGATCTTTTCGCGGATCAGTCGCGCCATGGGCCGTGCCCCCATCGCCGGATCGTGGCCGTGCCGCGCCAGCCAGCGGCGGGCGTCCTCGTCCACTTCCAGGGAAACGTGCTTGTCCGCGAGCTGGGCTTCGACTTCCAGCACGAACTTGTCCACCACGTGCCGCACCGTCTCCTCGTTCAGGGGCTTGAACGGAATAACGGCGTCCAGCCGGTTGCGGAACTCCGGCGTGAACATGCGCTGGATTTCCTCCATGTCGTCCTGGGTGCGGTCCTGGAGCTTGAAGCCCATGCTGTGCCGCGCCATTCTTTCCGCGCCGGCATTCGTGGTCATCACGATGATGACGTTCCGGAAGTCCGCCTTGCGGCCGTTGTTGTCCGTGAGGGTGCCGTAGTCGAACACCTGCAGCAGGAGGTTGAACACGTCCTGGTGCGCCTTCTCGATCTCGTCCAGCAGCAGCACGGAGTGCGGGTGCTTGATGATGGCGTCCGTCATCAAGCCGCCCTGGTCGAAGCCGACGTAGCCCGGCGGCGCCCCGATAAGGCGCGACACGGTATGCCGCTCCATGTACTCGGACATGTCGAAGCGGATCAGCTCGATGCCCAGGGTCTGGGCCAGCTGCCGCGTGACCTCGGTCTTGCCCACGCCGGTGGGACCCGAGAACAGGAAGGAGGAAATCGGCCGGTCGGTGTTGCCCAGGCCCGAGCGCGACATCTTGATGGCCGAGGCCAGAGCGCCGATCGCCTCGTCCTGCCCGAACACCACCAGCTTCAGGTCGCGCTCCAGGGTGCGCAGCGCATCCTTGTCCCGGGCTGACACGCTCTTGGGCGGAATCCGCGCCATCTTGGCGATGATGTTCTCGACGTCCGATACCCCGATGGTCTTCTTCCGCTTGCTCGGGCTGAGCAGGCGCATGCTGGCGCCGGCCTCGTCGATCACGTCGATGGCCTTGTCCGGCAGGTAGCGGTCGGTGATGTAGCGCGCCGACAGCTCCACCGCGGTGCGCAGGGCCTGGCGCGTATAGCGAATCTCGTGGTGCTCCTCGAAGCGCGATTTCAGCCCGTTCAGGATTTCCACCGTCTCGTCGATGCTCGGCTCCACCACGTCGATCTTCTGGAATCGGCGCGACAGGGCCCGGTCCTTCTCGAATATGCCCCGGTACTCCTGGTAGGTCGTGGAGCCGATGCATTTCAGCTCTCCGGAGGCGAGCACCGGCTTGAGCAGGTTGGAGGCGTCCATGGCCCCGCCGGACGCCGCGCCGGCACCGATGATGGTGTGGATCTCGTCGATGAACAGAATCGCCTTCTCCTGCTTGGCGAGCTGCGCCAACACGGCCTTGAGGCGCTGCTCGAAATCCCCGCGGTACTTGGTCCCGGCGAGCAGCGCGCCCATGTCCAGGGCGTACACGTTGCTGTCCGCCAGGACCTCGGGCACGTCGCCGTCGACGATCTTCTTCGCCAGGCCCTCGGCGATGGCGGTTTTGCCCACGCCGGCCTCGCCGACGTACAGCGGATTGTTCTTGCGCCGCCGGCTCAGTATCTGGATGGTGCGGTCCAACTCGATGCCGCGCCCGATCAGGGGGTCGATCCGGCCCGCCCGCGCCTGGGCGTTGAGGTCGACGGCAAACGCCTCCAGGGGACTCTGCTGCTGGTCCTCGGCGTCGGCCTCGAGCTGCTCGTCCGGCGCGGGAAGCTCGGACATGCTGTCGCTGACCTTGGAGATGCCGTGGGCGATGTAATTGACGACGTCGAACCGGGTGATGTCCTGCTTGTGGAGAAAATACACCGCGTGGGAATCCTTCTCGGCGAAGATCGCCACCAGCACGTTTTCGCCGGACACCTCCTTCTTGCCGGAGCTCTGCACGTGCAGGACGGCGCGCTGAATGACGCGCTGGAAGCCCAGGCTCGGCTGGGTATCGTCGTCGGAATCCTCAGCGATATTCGGGACCTGCATGGCCAGGAACTCCTGCAGCTCCTGGCGCAGCACCTCGATGTTCCCGCCGCAGGCGCGCAGCACCTGGCTGGCCGCGTTGTTGTCGAGCAGCGCCATCAGCAGGTGCTCCACGGTGATCAGCTCGTGCCGCTCGTCGCGAGCCAGCTGGATCGCGGAGTTCAGTGTCTGTTCAAGTTCGTCGGACAGCATTCGGGTTTACTCGGGCTCCATCGTGCATTGCAGAGGGTGCTGGTGCTCCTGGGCGCAGTCCATGACCTGGCGCACCTTGGTCTCGGCGATATCATGAGTGTACACGCCGCATACACCCACGCCTCTCTGGTGTACGTGAAGCATGATCTGAACGGCCTGCTCGCGCGGCTTGCTGAAAAACCGTTCCAGCACGTCGACGACGAATTCCATGGGCGTGTAGTCGTCATTCAGAAGCAGAACCTTGTAGAGGCTCGGTTTCTTGAGCTTGGGCCGAGCTTCCTTGACGACCTGCCCATCGTCGGTAGAGGGGTCTTTCCTGGTGCTCATCGCTGCGTAGACGGTCTGCCTGCGTACAAAATCTAGTCTAACCTCTTCACCGAGCGGAACGGAATATCCGGTTCCCGCCTTATTGGACCCGGCCGTCGGGTCGTGGTTCACCGGGCCGGGCGGCCGGGCCGGCGCGCCACGGGAATTCCTTAAGTTTGCGGCACGTTCCCGAAAAATCAAGGCGCCGGGCCTTCCGGATCGCCGGAATTGCGGGGGCCGGCTTCTTGACCCCGTCCCAAAATCCAAGCAACATGTCAAGTTCGCCGGTACACCCCGGCGCAAAAACCAGAACCAAATGATACAACCAAAGAGAGGACAGAAGTATGAGGGGAACCGTCAAATGGTTTAATGCGGCGAAAGGATTCGGTTTTATCTCCCCCAGCGACGGCGGTGACGACGTGTTCGCACACTACTCCGCCATCGAGATGGACGGTTATAAGACCTTGACCGAGGGCCAGGAAGTCGAATATGAGCTCGAACAGGGACCGAAGGGACCCAAGGCAACGCACATAAAGGCTTTCTAGACTTACCGCAGCATTCAACCGCTTCAAGCAAAACCCGGCCGGCCGCCGGGTTTTGTTTTGCCCGCACGAAGGCCGGGGATCGATCAGTCAGCCTCACACCCTCCCCCGCTCCACACCCCCACCCACCAACGCAGGGTCCCCTCGCCCCCGGGGGGGGAGAGGGCAGGAACGGGTCAATGGATAGGGCACGGCCGCCGAACGAAGGGTCCCCTCGCCCCCGCAGGGGGAGAGGGACAGGGTGAGGGGACGAATAATCAATCCTCCGAATTGGTTCTGTACACATCTATTATTTTTCCCCTCACCCCAACCCTCTCCCCCAGAGGGGGAGAGGGGGCAGGAACGGGTCAATGGATAGGGCACGGCCGCCGAACGCAGGGTCCCCTCGCCCCCGCAGGGGGAGAGGGAGCAGGAACGGGCGATCGACACGGCACGGCATCGAAACGACGAGTCCCCTCCCCGCCGGAAGTGAGGCAGGGTGGGGGGACAAACAATCTCAGCCGGCGGCGGCCACGCTGTCGCCGGATTCCTCTTCCTGGTCGAACTGCTCTTCCTCCGTTGAGCCGCTCAGAGCCGACAGCGAGGACCCGCCGCCGGTGGCGGCGTTGGTCACGGCGTCGAAGTAGCCGGCGCCGACCTCCCGCTGATGCCGGGCGGCGGTGTAGCCGCGGTCCTCGGAGTCGAATTCCTTCTCCTGGAGCTCCACGTACGCCGTCATTCCGGCGTCGCGGTACTTGTCCGCCAGGTCGAAGGCCGAGTAGTTCAGGGCGTGCCAGCCGGCCAGGGTGATGAACTGGAACTTGTACCCCATCGCGCCGAGCTCGCGCTGGAACTTGGCAATGGTGGCGTCGTCCAGGTTCTTCCGCCAGTTGAAGGAGGGGGAGCAGTTATAGGCCAGCAGCTTGCCAGGAAACTGCTTGTGAATCGCCTCGGCGAACTCCCGGGCGAACGCGATGTCCGGCTTGCCGGTTTCGCACCACACCAGGTCTGCGTAGGGCGCGTAGGCGAGGCCGCGGGCGATGGCCTGGTCCAGGCCGTTGCGGACCCGGAAGAATCCTTCCTTCGTACGCTCGCCGGTACAGAACTCCTTGTCCCGGTCGTCGAAATCCGAGGTCAACAGGTTGGCCGCCTCGGCGTCGGTGCGCGCCACCACCATGGTGGGCACACCCATGGTATCCGCGGCCAGGCGCGCCGCGCTCAGCTTCTGCACCGCCTCCTGGGTCGGGACCAGGACCTTGCCGCCCATGTGGCCGCATTTCTTGGCGGACGCGAGCTGGTCCTCGAAATGGACCCCTGCGGCCCCCGCCTCGATCATGCCCTTCATCAGCTCGAAGGCATTCAGAACGCCGCCGAAACCGGCCTCGGCATCCGCGACAATGGGCAGGAACCAATCGATGCTGTCATCGCCTTCCGCGTGGTGAATCTCGTCGGCGCGCTTGAAGCAGTTATTGATCTTGCGCACCACGGTGGGCACGGAGTCGGCGGGATAGAGACTCTGGTCGGGGTACATCGTGCAGCCGTTGTTGGCGTCCGCCGCCACCTGCCAGCCACTCAGGTAAATGGCCCTGAGACCGGCCTTGGCCATCTGCATGGCCTGGTTGCCCGACAGCGCGCCTAGGGCGTTAACGTAGTCCTCGTCGCGCAGGAGCCGCCAGAGCTTCTCCGCGCCCATCCGGGCGAGCGTATGCTCGATCTGCACGCTGCCCCGCAGCCTGACCACGTCCTCGGCGGTGAAATCCCTTTCCACCCCTTCCCATCTCGGATTGGTGGTCCAGTCCCGCTTCAGCTCCTCAATCGATTGCTCACTCATGTGCGAATACCTCGGTTGGTTCCGGAAGCCTCGTTCGTACTGAGGATTCCGGGCACGAGACCCTGCCCCAGGCCCCGTGAAGGATTTATATATACGCCGGCTTTCGTGGTTGCGTTCTTTCGCCGACTCTTCCGTACCTGCAGATTTCCAGCAAATCTGACCAGCATTGTGCTGCGGTGCACTATATTTGACAATTCAATTTATACAATATTCATTATTGGATTAATTAATATATAGCGCCGCACGGCGGCGGGGGGACCCATGGCCAGGAATGACGCCCTGTACTACAAGCAGAACCGGCTCAAGCAACTCCGGGCGTTCTGCTATACGGCCCAGCAGGGCTCGATTTCGCGGGCGGCGGAAAAGCTGTTTCTCAGCCAGCCGTCGGTCTCGCTGCAAATCCAGGCGCTGGAACGGGAGCTCGATACCGAACTGCTCGAACGGCGCGGCCCGAACATCCGCCTGACGCCGGAAGGGAAAATCCTCTATGAAATCGCCCGGCCCATGGTCCAGAGCATCGACACCCTGCCGGAAACCTTCGCCGCCCATTGCGGCAATCTCGAATCCGGGGAGCTCAATATCGCCGCCGGCGAATCCACCATCCTCTATATCCTGCCGGAGGTCGTCAAAACCTTTGCCGATACCTATCCGGGCATCAGCCTCAAGCTGCACAACGTCACCGGGCGCGACGGCATGGAAATGCTGCGCGCCGACGAGGTCGATTTCGCCGTCGGCTCCATGCTGGAGGTCCCGGAGGACATCACCTACCACCCGATCTTCGTATACCAGCCGCTGCTGATCACCGCGCCGGACCATCCGCTGGCGAAAAAGAAGAAAAACATCACCCTCGAGGAGATCGCGCCCCACGGCCTGATTCTGCCGCCGCGTCATCTGAGCACCTGGCGGATCGTCGATCTCGTTTTTCAGCAGCACAACCTGAACTACCGCGTGGCGCTGGAAGCCGGGGGCTGGGAAGTCATCAAGAAGTACGTGGAACTGGGGCTCGGCATTTCCATCGTCACCAGCATCTGCATCACCGAACACGACAAACTGGCGAAGATCCCGCTGGACCGCTACTTCCCGGAACGCAGCTACGGGGTGGTTTTCCGCCAGGGCAAGTTCCTGTCCCCCCAGGCCAGGAAATTCATCGAATTGATGGCGCCGGACTTCTTCAGCGAGGAGCCGGAGAATACGCCCGGGGCCAACAGTCCGGAGGAGCCCTGATAACGCGGCATAGCCTCAGTTTGAAACCAATTCGAGTGGGGCCGTGCCGGGGGCCCTCCCCGGCACGGCCCCCTCCTACTTGCCTGAGTTCACACTGAGCCACTACCGACAACATTTTGCACGTCCGGCCTCTGATATGATCTGATAAGATCGCGCACAAATCGAACGTTTCATACAATCGCAAAAAAGGAAACCCGGAGGATTCATGAGAAAAACGATATTGTCCCTGTGCGGCTTGGTATTGCTGGCCGTCGCCCAGGCTGCTTTCGCGGCCAAACCCGTTCTCGGTGTCGCGGAATTCAACAATGAAACCAGCGCCGGCTGGTGGTCCGGCGGCGTCGGCCAGGAATTGTCCGGCATGCTGAGCAACGAGCTGTCGAACACCGGCGACTTCACCGTGGTGGAGCGTGCCAAGTTGGACCCGGTTCTTCGCGAACAAGACCTGTCCGCCGCCGGTGCGCTGTCCGGTGAATCCGCCGCCAGGGTCGGGGAGATCACCGGCGCCCAGTACCTGGTGCTGGGTACCGTGTCCGCCTTCGAAAGCAACACCTCGAGCACCGGCGGTGGCATCAGCTTCGGCGGCATTTCCATCGGCGGTAAAAAAGGCGACGCCTACATGGCCATCGACCTGCGGGTCGTCGACACCACCACCAGTCAGATCGTGCATTCGCGAACCGTCGAGGGCCGGGCCAGCAGCAGCGGTATCAGCCTCGGGCTGTTCAAGAGCGGCTTCGGAGGGCGCCTGAAAAACGAGAACAAGACTCCCACGGGCAAGGCGATCCGGGCGGCACTGGTGGAGTCCGTTGACTATCTGGTGTGCGCCATGGTGACCCAGACCCAGCGCTGCATGGACGAATTCGACGCCAAGGAACAGAAACGACGCGACAGCCTCAAGGACACCATCAATCTGGACGGGCCCTAGAGAAACTCTGTATTGATCAGAGTTTCCCCCTGCCTTCATATGACAAATCGAAGCCATTGTGGGTCAGCCTTAAAGGCCGACCTACAAATGGCTGACCCACCGCTTTCCGCCGTGATAAGTTCTCCACATGGATACATCCCTGCACGTCACCGTCGCGGCGATCGCCCGCTCGGAGGGGCGCTACCTGCTGGTGGAAGAACGGATCGAAGGCCGCCGGGTGATCAACCAGCCGGCGGGGCATTGGGAGCGGGACGAAACCATGCACGAAGCGGTGGTCAGGGAGACGCTGGAAGAGACCGGCTGGGACTTCCTGCCCCGCGGCCTGGTCGGCATCTACCAATGGGAGCATCCGAACCGTCGTGACAGGTTCCTGCGCTTCGCGTTCTACGGCGACGCCCTGCAGCGGAACAGCGACCGGGAACTCGATACCGAGATCGAGCGGGTCGTGTGGCGCAGCGGTGCGGATATCCGGTCGGCAACCCTGCCGCTCCGCAGCCCCATGGTGCTGCGCTGTATCGAGGACTTCGAAAACGGCGCGCGCTTCAGCCTGGATTGCCTGAACCACATAAGGTAGGGCGGCCGCCGGAAGCGGCTATCCACCCCTCGTGTCGATTGACATACCGCCGGGCTTTCACTAACGTAGCGACCTGCCTCAGGTGCCCCGCGTTCCGACCCGTGTCGGGACAGGGGTGAAACGGGAAGTCGGTCGAATTCCGACGCTGCCCCCGCAACGGTAGGTGATCGAGCGGTCGTTATACCACTGCTTCGCAATGAGGCGGGAAGGTGACCGCAGAGACGTCACAAGCCCGGAGACCGGCCTCGAGGCTGCCATCAGGTGCCGCGGAGGGCGGTGGGCCGGGATGTAAAAATTCCTGCGTTCGTTCTCCGTGCGCGCCTTCACGTGCGGGTGAGCACAGTCTTCCAGGTTGGAGAACGAACCATGACTACAACACGTTCAGTAGCGCTGTACGCCATAGCCGCAGCGCTGTCCCCCGCCGCATACGCGGCCACCACGTCCACCACCACTCCCGAAATCGTCGTCACGGCGACCCGTACCCCGCTGGATGCCAGCCAGGTCGCCGCGTCCACCACCGTCATCCGGCGCGAGGATATCGAGGAGCGCCAGGTCGATACCCTGCCCGAGCTGTTCCGCGGGATCCCCGGCATCGATATCGCCGAAACCGGCGGACCCGGAAAAACCACGACGCTGTTCCTGCGCGGCACGGAGTCGGACCACGTGCTGGTCCTGGTCAACGGCGTGCGGGTCGGATCCGTATCCGCCGGCCTGACGTCGTTCGAAGTCATTCCGGTGGAGCACATCGAACGCATCGAGATCGTGCGCGGTCCGCGGGCCAGCCAATGGGGCTCGGAAGCCATCGGCGGCGTCATACAGATCTTCACGCGCAGCGGCGAAGGCCTGAACAGCGGCGGCGCCCGCTTCGAAGCCGGCGCGGGCGCCGGGTCCTACAATACCTACAAGGGTCACGCGTCCACGGCGGGAAGCAACGGGCCGAGCCACTACCAGGCCTCCGTCGCCTACCTGGACACCGGCGGCTTCGACGCCCGGCAGCCGATCCCCGGGGCTTTCGGCTTCGATCAGCCGGACGACGACGGCTACGACAACGTATCCGTTCACCTGCGGGGCGGACACCGCTTCAACAACGATCTCGATATGGAAGCGTTCCTGCTCCGGGCCCAGGGTACCTCGGAATTCGACGGCTCTTTCCAGGACGAGAGCGATTTCGTTCAACAGGTACTCGGCGTCCGTTCCACGTGGCAGGTTACGAACGACTGGGGCCTGAGCTTCCGGATCGGCGAGAACCGCGACGAAACGGAGAACTTCGCACCGGACGGTTCCTTCGCCTCGCGTTTCGACAGCAAGCGGCGGGAAGCCTCGGTGGTCAGCGATTTCGACCTCGCGCCGGAGCAGCTGTTCACTGTCGGCGTGGACTACCGCGACGACCGGCTCGATTCCAACAACGACTTCACCGAATCGTCCCGTGACAACAAGGGCGTGTTCGCCCAGTACCTTGGCACTTTCGACATCCATACTCTAGCCCTCTCCGTTCGCCACGACGACAACGAGGCATTCGGAAGTGAGACCACCGGCGGTCTGGGCTGGAGCACGAATCTGCCCGCCGGCATCAAGCTGTACGCCTCCTACGGCACGGCGTTCAAGACGCCCTCGTTCAACGAGCTCTACTTCCCGGGCTTCGGCAACCCGGCACTGGACCCCGAAACGTCCGAATCCATGGAAGTGGGCGTCGAAGGCCGGTCCGGGGGGGTATGGTGGAGTCTGCGCGCCTATCGAACGGACATCGACGACCTGATCGCGACGGTGTTCGATACGGGCACCGGCACATCTTTCCCTCGCAACGTCGACCGGGCCCGGATCGAAGGCGTCGAGGCCGAAGTCGAGACCGCCGTCGCCGGCTTCGACATATCGGCCTCGCTGAACGTCATGGACCCCGTGGACCGGGAAACCGGCAACCAGCTCCCGCGGCGCCCCGAGACCTCGCTGACGCTGAACGTCAGCCGCACCTTCGAGCGCCTGCGTCTCGGCGGCCGGCTGGTCGCCCAGGACAACCGCTTCGACGACGTGGACAACACTATCGAGGTGGACAGCTTCGTCACCATGGACCTGACCGCCGATTACGAGCTGCGCCCGGACCTGTTCCTGCGCGCCAAAATCGGCAATGTCTTCGACGAGGACTACGAGACCGTAGCGACCTTCAACTCGCCCAGCCGCCACGCCTTCGTATCTTTGCTGTATAGGAATTGAACACGTCTATTGTTCTTCCCCTCACCCCAACCCTCTCCCCCAGAGGGGGAGAGGGAGGTGTAATGGGGCGATCGACATAGCACGACATCCAAACGCAGGGTCCCCTCGCCCCCGCAGGGGGAGAGGGACAGGGTGAGGGGACAGACAATCAGACAAACCTTCGCAAATCGCGGGACCCGCACCACGGTCGCGGGACCACCGCATTTTCGCCATAATCGGGGCATGTCCGAGACACTGAAAATCGTGGTGGGCCTGTCCGGCGGGGTGGATTCCTCGGTGGCCGCCCTGCGGCTGCTGGAAGCGGGCCACGACGTCCACGGACTGTTCATGAAGAACTGGGAGGAGGACGACGACCGGGAGTACTGCGCGGCCCTCGCGGACCTCGAGGATGCCCGGGCGGTGGCCGACAGGCTCGGCATCCCCCTCCACACCATCAACTTTTCCCATGAGTACTGGGAACGTGTATTCACCCGCTTCCTCGAGGAATACAAAGCCGGCCTGACTCCCAATCCGGACGTCCTGTGCAACCGGGAAATCAAGTTCAAGGAGTTCCTCGAGCATGCCGCCACCCTCGATGCCGACGCCATCGCCACCGGACACTACGCCGGCAGCCGGCGGGAAGCGGACGGCTGCACGCTCCTGCGCGGCCGGGACCGGGGCAAGGACCAGAGTTATTTCCTCTACACCCTGGGCCAGCGGCAGCTGGATCGGGCTCTGTTCCCCCTGGCGGCGATGGAAAAGACCGAGGTGCGCGAGGCGGCCCGGCGGGCCGGACTGGCCACTTCCGGGAAAAAAGACAGCACGGGGATCTGTTTCATCGGCGAGCGGCGGTTCCGGGAATTCCTGGCCCGCTACCTCGAGCCGAATCCCGGAGAGATCCGGGATAGCGCCGGACACGTGCTGGGCGGCCACGATGGCTTGATGTACTACACCCTGGGCCAGCGCCAGGGGCTGGGCATCGGCGGCGCCGGAGCGCCCTGGTACGTCGTGCGCAAGGACCTTGAGACCAATGTCCTGTACGTTGCCCAGGGACATGATCACCCGGCACTGTTCAGCCGCTGGCTCACCGCGGGGGAGCTGTCGTGGGTGGCGGGGACCCCGCCGTCGGCACCGTTTCGCTGCACCGCCCGGATACGCTACCGGCAGCCCGACCAGGACTGCCTCATCGAGTCACTGGAGCGGGACCACTGCCGCGTGCGCTTCGACGCGCCCCAAAGAGCCGTCACCCCGGGCCAGTCGGTGGTCTTCTACGACGGCGAGACCTGCCTGGGCGGCGGCGTCATCCGCGACTGCGAGGCACTGGCGGCGCCGATGACCACCGCAGCTTAATGTAAACATCTGTTGTTTTTCCCCTCACCCCAACCCTCTCCCCCGGAGGGGGAGAGGGAGCAGGATCGGATCAATAGACACAGCACGACACCCAAACGCAGGGTCCCCTCGCCCCCACCGGGGGAGAGGGACAGGGTGAGGGGACAAACAATCTCCCTTCCTTCACCAGCAGGCGTTACACCGATCGCGTAAACAGCTTGCGCGTGACATCACGGATCACGATGCCGGTCCGCCTCAGCGCTCGGTGAAGGGGCGAACGGTGCTCCAGGAGCGGCCGTTCGCTCTCCGTTACCAGGTCCGGTGCCACGATGGACTTCAGCTTGATCACGGCCTTACGATCGACGCCGCAGCACAATCCGAACAGCCACCTGCCCGGCGGATTCCAGGGCCGCGAGTCGTGCACGCTGGCCACGAAATCCACGAGAACTGGCTCGCCGGCTTCGTCCACCAGGGTATTACCGGGACTGCGCAGGTCGCAGTGGGCAACCCCCCGCTCGTGCATGGCGTCCAGCAGCCGGTCCAGCGCCGCAAAGAACGCCGGCCAGTCGGAATGCGCGGCTCTGGTGATGGGCACCGCGGGAACGTATGCCATCAGCACCGAACGGCTGTCCGGCCGCTCGAGCAGGTCGGGCACGCCCGCGAGGCCGTGAAGCCGGCGCAGCGCCCGGGCTTCACGCCAGGCGAGCAGTGGGCCCAGCAGGCGCGCGAAGGTTGCATCGCAGCCGTTCTGGTCCTTGAGTATCGCCTCGCCGTCGCCGCAGCGGACGCGAAGAACGTCCGGGCGCGATCCGCCGCCCCGCCGCAGAACCTCCAGCGTGCCGGCGCGCAGCGATGTCAGATCGATTCCCATGGCAACCCGCGAAACGTGAGCACCGGCGGCCGCTGTCCGGCGTGGGCGCCCGCTGTGGGGCGGATTGGCTGTGTTAATATTCCCGTCGTCACACCGACCGGCCTTTCCACCCTTCTATGAGCGACAACTCCGCAATCGACCCGCTGCTGGCCATCAGCCCGCTGGACGGACGCTATGCCGGCAAGCTGGCCGATCTGCGGCCGCGATTCAGCGAATACGGCCTGATCCGCTACCGGGTCCGGGTCGAGATCGAATGGCTGATCAGCCTGTCCCGATGCCCGGACATCGCCGAAGTCCCGGCGTTTGCCCCGGCGGCCGTCGACGCGCTGCGCGAATTGTACACCGGATTCGGACTCGCCGATGCCAGGGCCGTCAAGGCCTCCGAGGCCGTGACCAACCATGATGTGAAGGCGGTGGAATACTTCCTCAAGGAACGCTGCGCGGCGATCGCCGACGTCGAGCCGGTGCTGGAATTCATTCATTTCGCCTGCACGTCCGAGGACATCAACAACCTCGCCTACGCCCTGATGCTCAAGGATGCCCTCGACGAGCTGTTGTTACCCGCCATGCATGACGTCCAGGGAGAGCTGGGCGCCCTCGCCGGGGCCAACCGCGGCGTCGGCATGCTCGCCCGCACCCACGGCCAGCCCGCGTCCCCCACCACCCTCGGCAAGGAGTTTCTCAACGTCGCCGACCGTCTCGCCACGCAGCTCCACTATATTGACCACCTGGACATGGTCGGCAAGCTCAACGGTGCCACCGGGAATTTCAACGCCCACCTGGCAGCGTATCCGGAAGTCGACTGGATGACGCTGTCCCGGTCCTTCGTCGAGGACCTGGGGCTGAGGTGGAATCCCCACACCACCCAGATCGAGCCCCATGATTACATGGCCGAGCTGTTCCACGCCATGTCGCGCTACAACACGATCCTGCTGGATTTCAACCGCGACGTATGGAGCTATATATCGATCGGCTACTTCCGCCAGCGCAGCGTCCAGGGCGAAGTGGGCTCGTCCACCATGCCGCACAAGATCAATCCCATCGATTTCGAGAATGCCGAGGGCAACCTCGGCCTGGCCAACGCCTTGTTCACCCATCTCGCCGGAAAGCTGCCGGTCAGCCGGTGGCAGCGCGACCTGAGCGACTCCACCGTCCTGCGCAACATCGGCGTGGCCTTCGGCTACTCCATGCTGGCCTACCAGTCCACGCTCAAGGGCCTGGGCAGGCTCGAGGCCGACCGCGGCCGGATCGAGGCGGACCTCGAGGACAACTGGGCGGTGCTGGCCGAAGCGATCCAGACCGTCATGCGCCGGTACGGCGTGCCCCAGCCCTACGAGAAGCTCAAGGCGCTCACCCGCGGCAAGGGCACCATCTCGGCCGAAGACCTGCATCGATTCATACATTCCCTGGAACTGCCCGAAGAGGCCCGGGAACGGCTGCTGGCGCTCACGCCGTCGAGCTACACCGGCAACGCCGAACAGCAGGTTGAGCGGTCATGACGGACAACAACCTGTCATACGACGAGTCCGGGTCCGGGCGAATGCTGGTCGACGGCAACACCGCCATGAACGAGTGCATCGAACGGATGTTCCTGGCCTGCCGCAGCAACATCCAGGTACGCGCACGCCGCCTCGATTACGATTTCTATTTCAGCCAGGCATTCACCGAATGCTGCCAGTCCATCGTGTCGCGGAGCATGCGCAATGAGCTCATGTTTCTGGTGGAGGACGAGCAGTTCGTCATCAAGGCCAACGTCCGCCTGGTGGCCCTCGCCCGCCAGTTCAGTTCCTACGTCAAGGTCCGGGTCATACCGGAAGCGCTCATCAAGCACCAGGAAATGTTCATTGTGTCGGACAGCACCGGTTACCTGCATCAACCCGGCATCGATACACCGAGGGGATTCATGAATCCCTCGGACCCCGGCAAAGCCCGTCGCTTCGGCCGGCAGTTCAAGGACCTGTGGGACCGCAGCGAGCAGCCGGCGGAGCTGTTCGCGACGGGCTTGTAGTTGGAAAAAGTCCGGCTGTCCAAGATCATGTCCCAACGGGGGCTGTGTTCCCGTCGCGAAGCCGACCGGTACATCGCCGAGGGGCTGGTCCTGGTGGACGGCCAAGTGGTAGACACCCTCGGAACCCGGGTGGATCCGGGCAGCGACATCACCCTCGCCCGGCAGGCCCGGGAAGCCTCCCGCCAGAAGGTCACCGTGCTGCTGAACAAACCCGTGGGCTTCGTGTCCGGCACCCCGGAAGACGGCCACCGGCCCGCGGTTTCGCTGATCACGGCGAAATCACGGTACCGCCGGGATTCGAGCCGGACGCGCTTCGACCCCGCCCACCTGAAGGGGCTGGCGCCGGCCGGCCGGCTGGACATCGACTCCCAGGGCCTGCTCGTGCTCACCCAGGACGGGCGCATCGCCAGGCAGTTGATCGGGCCGGATTCCGGCATCGAGAAGGAATACCTGGTTCGCGTCCGCGGCCCCCTGGACGAGTCGCGGCTGGCCCGCCTGCGCTTCGGAATCAAGCTGGACGGGCGCCCGCTGAAACGCGCCGGGGTAATGCGCCTCAACGACGATCAGCTCCGGTTCATTCTCACCGAGGGCCGCAAACGCCAGATCCGGCGGATGTGCACCGAGGTCGGCCTCGAAGTCACGGGGCTGAAGCGGGTTCGCATCGGGGAGGTGCGGCTCGCTGGCCTGCCGGAGGGTCAGTGGCGCTACCTGTCGCCGCAGGAGGCGTTCTGAGCGTGGGACGCGCCGGCCGCCGATGTACTCGCTGATCAGGCCCCTGCTTTTCCGGCTGGACCCGGAACGGGCCCACGACATCGTCATCAATACGCTGGCCGCGCTGTCCGGATCCGCCATGGCGATGCGTGCCATGCGCGCCCGCCGGCGTCCGCTCGACACCGATCCGGCCGTCTTCATGGGGTTGACCGCAGCCAACGGGATCGGGTTGGCGGCGGGTCTCGACAAGGACGCGCGCGCCTATCCCGCGCTGCGCGCCCTGGGCTTCGGATGGATCGAAGTGGGCACGGTCACTCCGCGACCGCAGCCCGGCAACACCCGGCCGCGGCTGTTCCGCCTGGAGCGCGACCGGGCGCTGATCAACCGCCTGGGCTTCAACAGCTGCGGCGTTGACCGGTTCATCGCGAACCTCGCTCCCCGCCGCGCCCGCTACGACTCGATACTCGGCGTCAACATCGGCAAGAACGCGCAAACCCCGATGGAGCATGCGGAAGACGACTACCTGTATGCCCTGGAGAAAGTTTATCCGTACGCCGACTACGTGACCGTGAACATTTCTTCTCCCAACACGCGGTCGCTTCGCGAGCTTCAACACGTCGAACGCTTGAAGGTGTTCATCGACGCGCTGCTAGACAGGCGCGACGCCCTGGCGGCGGCGGTGGGCCGGCGCCTGCCCATTGCCCTCAAGCTGTCGCCGGACATCACGGACGACGAGCTGCCGGCGCTGTGCGAGCTGCTGCGCGATCACACCATCGACGGCGTGATCGCAACCAACACGACGGTATCGCGGCCACCGGACCTGCAAAGCCCCGGCCGCGGCGAAAGCGGTGGCCTGAGCGGCAGACCCCTGGAGCCGCTTGCCACCCGCGTGGTGGAAGCCCTGTGCGGGCACCTGGACGAGCGCGTGCCGGTCATCGGCGCCGGCGGGGTCGAGGACGGCGAAACCGCCCGGCGGAAGCTGGCCGCCGGCGCCTGCGCGCTGCAATGCTACACGGCGTTCGTCTACCAGGGACCCTCGCTCATCCGGCGCTTTCAGCGTCCCTCGGCAGGTGGTCCGCCTGCGCACACCGCCGGTCGCACCGACCCGCCACTGCCGCGACGTTAAGCTTGAAGCGCTGTATATAATCGGCACTGTATGTTCTTTTCCCTGCAGGTATCGATGAAGAATTTCCAGAACCTGAGCCGCGTCGAGCGGCGCGCGTTCCCGGGCGCCCAGGTTACTTACAGCGAACTGCCCGTGGTGCCGCACTCGGAGCTGATCTGGCTGACTTCCAAGGACGACCACGGCGACTGGATTACCGGCATGTTCGCGGCGGGCAACCCGGACCGCAAGCAGTGCCTGATTTATTTCTATTCCGGAAACGAGAACCTGAGCAAGCTCGATTATTTCATCGATTCGTGCCGCTCACGCGGAATGTCGGTTCTGGTATTCGATTACCGCGGCTACGGCGCCAGCCGGGGCCGGCCGCGGGAATCGGCGTTCTACTGCGACGCGGAGCTGATCTACGACTGGGTAAGGGAACGCTATCCGGACTACCGCGTCCTCATCGCGGGCCGCGCCCTCGGCTCGGCGGTGGCGGTGTACCTCGCCCAGCACCGCGATACCCAGGGTCTGATTCTTTTCTCGCCCTTCACCAACATGATGGAAGTCGTCAGCGATGTATTTCCCAAGGACGAGATCGTCATCGAGGAAGCAATGCCGTTCGTGTTCGACAACCTCGAACGCATCCGAAAGGTGAAATGCCCCATCCTGATAATCAATGGCACGGAAGACACCGTCGTGCCCCGCCACATGGCCCACGAGCTTGAAGCGGCCGTCAGGAGCCCGTTGACGCGGCTGGACATCCCCGGCGCCGGCCATCACGACCTGTTCCAGCACGGCGGTGAAATCGTCTGGCAGGGCATGTTCGAGTTCATCGATCACCTGGACTAGGAGCCATTGTAGGTCAGGCTTTATGCCTGGCATGTCAGCCTTGAAGGCTGACCCACACGCCCGTTCCCCCTACTCTGTTTTCCGCCACCACACCGACCGGTTGTTGGCGGGCATGGCTTCGTCCCCCTCATGGCGCAGGCCGTTGGCGGCGGCGAGGCGGTCGACGTCCTCGAACAGGCGGATTCCGCTTCGGGGATCCCGGGTCCTGAGCATCCGGTCGAATTGTTCATTGCTCGGCTCCAGGGGCCGGTCCGCGTAGCGATACGGGCCATAGCAGAACAGGACGCCGCCGCTTTCCAGGAGCCGGCCGGCAAGGCCGAACAGGGACTCCACCAGCGGCCAGCCGACGATGTGAACGGTGTTGATGCACACCAGGTAGCGCACGGGCTCCCGCCGGTCGCCGGCATTCTCCAGATCCAGCACCTCGGGCGCGCGCAGGTTCGGCAGGTCCGCCTCCCGCCGCCAGGCCTCGATGCTCGCCAGGTTGTCCGGCAGGTCCGAAGGCCGCCACTGCAGGTGCGGAAGGTGGGCGGAGAAGTACGCGGCATGCTGGCCGGTGCCGCTGCCCACCTCCAGCACCTCACCGGGCTCGGTCAGGATGCGACTCAGCACGTCGCGGATATAGGGCTGGTTGCGCGCGCAGGCCGGCGCGAACAACTTGTCGTCTTGATGGTTCATAATGTCACCCAACCCACAACGCGTAAATGATACGGCATGGAATATACACGACTCGGCGACAGCGACCTGAGGGTCAGCCGGATCTGCCTGGGGTCCATGATCTGGGGAGACCAGAACACACAGCAGGAAGCCTTCGACCAACTCGACTGCGGCCTGGACCTCGGCGTGAACTTCATCGACACGGCGGAGATGTACTCAGTGCCCTCGCGGGCGGACACCTATGGCGCGTCCGAGACCATCATCGGCAACTGGATGCGGGCGCGGGGCAACCGCGACAAGGTCGTCATCGCCACCAAGGCGGCGGGGCCGTGCGCCGACTGGATGCCGCACATCCGCGACGCCGGAACGCGCCTCGATAGGCCGAACATCGAGCAGGCCATCGATGGCAGCCTGGATCGGCTGCAAACCGACTACGTCGACCTTTACCAGCTCCACTGGCCGCAGCGGAAGACCAACTACTTCGGCCGGCTCGGCTACACCCACGAACCGACGGAAGACTGGATTCCCCTGGAGGAGACCCTCGACGCTCTGGCCGGGCTGGTCGAACGAGGAAAGGTCCGGGCCGTCGGCGTTTCCAACGAGACTCCCTGGGGACTGATGCGCTTTCTCTTCGCCGCCGAACGCCTCGGGCTGCCCCGGATGGCTTCCATCCAGAATCCGTACAACCTGCTGAACCGTTCCTTCGAAATCGGCCTCGCGGAGATCTGCATGCGGGAGAACATCGGCTGCCTCCCCTACTCCCCCCTGGCTTTCGGTATGCTCAGCGGCAAGTATCTCGGCGAGGCCGGTCCCGCGGCGCGCCTCAACCGCCCGGAGTTCAAGCGCTTTACCCGCTACACCAACCCGCTGCCCCGCCTGGCGACGGAGAAGTACGCGGCAGTGGCGCGCAAATTCGACCTGGACATGGCGCAGATGGCGCTGGCCTATGTCAATTCCCGCCCGTTCGTGGCCAGCAATATCATCGGCACCAGCAGCGTCGCCCAAGTCCGAGAGAACGTGGCCAGCCTGGAGCTGGCGCTCGGCGAGGAAGTGCTGCAGGCAATCGAGGACGTGCACAAGACGCACCCGAACCCGGCACCGTGACGGGAAGAATGGTTGTATGTCCCCTCACCTTCTCTCCCCCTGCGGGGGCGAGGGGACCCTGCGTTCGGGCAACGGGGTTGATTCGAAGGGCCCGGCCTTGCTCCCTCTCCCCCGCCGCCGCAGTAGCGTCATGATTACTCGGACAGGATTCTAGTACCGGTATTCGAGGTTCAGACCCCAGGTCTCCCGGCTCTCGGACAGGTTGGACAGCTCGAACTCTTCGTCCACGTAGGAATAGTGCAGGCCCCAGCTCAGGCTGGAGGAGAACGACCGGCTGATGCCGGCGCGCATGTTGGTTCTGGCGCTGCTCAGGCTGCCGCTTACCCCGTCGTACTCGTCGTAGGAGTACTGGCCGTATCCGGCTTCGAGCTGGGCGTTGAAGCCCCACCCGATGTCGACCTCGCCGCTCACATTCACCTCGTGGCCTTCCCTGCCGTCATACAGGTCCTCGCGCCGGCCCTTTGCGAACGTATAACCCACGCCGATACTGGCCTGCTGGTCGGCGAAATAGAGGGTCTGGGACAAGCCGGTCCGGGTCATTTCGGCTTCGCCGAAATCGTGGTAAAGATCCGAAGCAATGCCCGGCCGGTCGCGGCCGTAGCCGTAGTAGAGGTAGGTCTCACTGTTCTCACCGACCTGGACCTTCGATCCGAGCGAGAAGTACTGCTCGTCGCTGTAGTGCTCACCGGCCCAGTAGTTGGCCCGGTGTCCCCAGTCGATCACCCCCGAGAAGGTGTACTTGCCAATGGACCAGGCGCTTTCCCGGGTCCCGCCGATCTCCTCGGCGTACAGGTCGCTGGGATAGGCGTGGCCGTCGTTCCGGCCCGCAGCCGTAGCCGGGTTCCCCAGCGACAATCCCTGGTCCGCCCGGAATTCCGCCACCACCAACTCGTCGGCGAGGGTCGGCGCTGCCGCCAGGGCGCAGAAAAACGCCAGTAAAATCTTGTACTTGGCCATCGTCGCTGTGCTCATAGCTTCCCTTGCAGTCACTGTAGATGCTCGCCGGGTGATTTCAAATGCACCCGATAAACGGCCCAAGCGGCCGTACCGTTGACCGATATCAATTGGCTTTGGAGCGGGGAACGTACGATCCGTCCCGGTATTCCTCGAAGAAGACCCCGACCAGCGGATGCTCCACCGGGCGGGGGTCCGCTTCGGATCCCAGGTTGCGCTGGGCGACGTAGGTCTGCTGGTCCGACTTGTCCACCAGGACCCGGTACCACGGCTGGTCCTTGGGGGGACGGGTTTTCGCGACCTGCTCGTACCATTCCTCGCTGCCGTTGAACTCCGAGTCGACATCGACGACGACGCCCCGGTAGTCGAACAGTTGATGGTGCACGAGCTCACCCACCGTGAAATGCGCGATCTTGGTCTCTACGCTCATATCCTTCCCGCCTTTGGGCACTTCTAAAATACACTATTTCCGCGATAGCTGCGTCAGTTGAGCAGAAAAATGCCAACATAGTGGTCGATCAGCATCAGGGCGAACAGCATTGCCAGGTACTGAATCGAGAACACGAACGTCCGCCGCGCCAGCGCGTCGCTGTAGCTCACGTACAACCGCGCGGCGTAATAGATGAACTGGCCGTTCAGCAGCACCGCACCGGCCAGGTAGAGCCAGCCGGACATCTGGGTGGCGAACGGCATGATCGACACCGCCGCCAGCAGCACCGCGTACAGCAGTATGTGGAGCCGGGTAAACCGGTCGCCGTGGGTCACCGGCAGCATCGGCACGCCGGCGCTGGCATACTCCTTCTTCCGGTACAGGGCCAGCGCCCAGAAGTGCGGCGGTGTCCAGCAGAAGATGATCAGGAACAGCAGCAGGGCATCCGGGCTGACCTGGCCGGTCACCGCGGTCCAGCCCAGCAGCGGCGGCGCCGCGCCGGCAGCGCCGCCGATAACGATATTCTGCGGTGTCCAGTGCTTCAGGAACACGGTATAGACGACGGCATAGCCGATCAGTGACGCAAACGTGAGCACGGCGGTCAGGCCGTTGACCCAGCGAAACAGGATGAACATCGAAATCGCCGCCAGCGCTACGGCGAACGCAAGCGCCTGCTCGGTGCTCAGGCCGCCGCTGGCCAGCGGCCGCCTGCGGGTGCGGCGCATCTTGCTGTCGATTTCGCGGTCCACGATGTGGTTGATGGCGGCGCCCGCCGCAGCCGCCATGCCGATCCCCAGGGTGCCCAGCAGCAGGCTGTCCAGGGGCACCATGCTGGAGGTCGCCAGAAACATGCCCACCACCGCGGTGAACATGATCAGCATCACCACCCGCGGCTTGGTCAGCTCGTAGAACTGGAGAATCTTCGCCCACCAACCGGCGGTAACGGCTACGGAATTCGACTTCATGTTCTGGCACCCGGTGGTGGGATCATCAACCTATCTGAGACACTTTCAACAGCCGACTCAGATCCTTCTTCATTCCAGTCGGATCGGCGTCGTTCGGATAAAACATCATGAGGTTCCCCAGCGGATCGACTATGTAGATCCGTCCCGCCGCTCCCGGCCCCGCGGCATCTCCCCAGTCGAAACCGGGCGCCATGGCGTCCAGCCCGGACCGGGAGATCCGGTACCCCTTCACGCCCTTGTATTCTACCAGCGTATCCGAGACCTCGCGGGCCGCCATGGACTCCGGCGCCAGGTACAGGCTCTGGACCCGGTCCATGTGCTTGCCCTGGGTCAGGCGCACCCGCTCGATGTTGAAGAGCTGCGTCCGGCACGGCTCGCCGCAGGTATCCCCGCCGACATACAGCAGCGTCCACTTGTCCTTCAGGGTCTCGAGTCCGGCGGACTCGCCGTCGAGCCCCGTCATCCGGAATTCCTGCAGGGGACGCGGCGGATCGACGAGGGTGCCGTAGTTCCCCGGCTCCCCCGAGGGCCGGTACAGGTAGGCGGCGATCATCGGTATGGCGAATACCGCGATGATCATCAGCAGCGTCAGCCGGCCCTTGCCGGGTCTGGGTTCACTCATGGTCAGGGCACTTCAGTTTTTCGTTTCACAAGGTTCAATACCACGTACAACACCACAAGGGTCAGGGCCAGTGCAAACCACTGCACGGCATACGCTTTGTGCCGGTCGATCCAGACATCGTCGTAGTCCCGCCAGCGGCGGACGAATCCGCCGGCGCCCGCCGCGTCCGGATCAAGCTCCAGTACCAGCGGGGCCACGGGCAGACCGGTGGCCCGCTCGTAGCGCTCGAGATCCAGGTTCTGCCACAGCGGCTGCAGATCGCCGTCTTCCGGCTCGTCCGCCAGGGTGAAGTAGTCCCGCGGCGGCGCCCTCAGCCGGCCGCTGACCTCGAGCACCCCGGAAGGCGTGTCAATCTCCGGCAGGGTACGCCGCGATTCGCCCCACGGAATCCATCCCCGGTTGACCAGTATCCCCCGCGTGCCTTCGGTGCCGGACCCGGAGATCTTCAGCGGCGTCAGGATCTCGTACCCCGGCACGCCGTCCAGCACCTTGTTGTCGAGGTAGATGGTCAGGTCCCCGAGGTAGCGTCCCCGCGCCTCGGCGCGGCGAAAATCCATGCCCGCCGCATCCGGAACCTGCCGGTTCACGTTCACCGGCGCCATCCGGCCGCGCTCGGCATACCTGTCACGCAGTGCTGTCTTTTCCGCGGCCCGGTCCAACTGCCAGAACCCGAGACCGATCAACACCGGCAGCAGCAGCGCGAACACCAGTGTCGTCGTCCATCCCGGGCGGAAGCGGTATCCCGTCAGCATCCCGTCCGCCGGACCCTTTCTGATACTATCCGGCAAGTCTTCAACGAAACGCCGCGTGTAATGCTGACCAAGATCATCGCCGTCCTGCTTCTCATTGCCATGCTCGTGAGCCTGTTCACGGGCATGTACTATCTGGTCAAGGATCGCGGTCAGAGCAACCGCACATTGAACGCACTCACCTGGCGCATCGGCATCTGGGTGGTGCTGTTCGCCCTGCTGGCGGGCGCGACGTACTTCGGTTTTCTCGAGCCCAGCGAGTCCCTCAAGCCGGACCAGCTTCGGCAGTCGGAGTCGCAGTAGCCCGACGCCCCGGACCCGGGCTCACACTCCCTGTTTTTTCTCCCCTCACCCTGTCCCTCTCCCCCTGCGGGGGCGAGGGGACCCTGCGTTTGGCGTCCTCTCCCTCCCGCGGGGGGAAAGGGGCACTGCGTTTGGCGTCCTCTCCCTCTCCCCGCCGGGGAGAGGGCCGGGGTGAGGGGACGAACAATCAGGATTCCTTTTACCTACAGGATGTAAACGAAAATGAACAACCCCACCCAGACCGTGTCCACGAAGTGCCAGTACCACGCCGCGGCTTCGAACGCGAAGTGGTTCTTCGGGGAGAAGTGGCCGCGCATGCAGCGAATCATCACCACGGCGAGGATGATCGCCCCGATGGTGACGTGGGCGCCGTGGAAGCCCGTCAGCATGAAGAACGTCGCGCCGTACACGCCGGTTCCCAGCGTCAGGCCCAGGTGCTGGTAGGCCTCGATGTACTCGTAGATCTGGAAGCCCAGGAACAGGAAGCCGAGCACCACGGTGACGAACAGCCAGCCGATCAGCGCCGCGCGCTTCTCCGCCTTCAGCGCGTGGTGCGCAATGGTGACGGTCACGCTGGAGGTCAGCAGGATGAGGGTATTCCAGAACGGTATGTGCCAGGGGTCGATGATCGAGAACTGGTTCGGCCCGGCGGATTCCTGAACACCGATCAACTGCTGACCCTCGGGACCCGCGGTCGGCCAGCCGCCCTCGTACCCGGGCCACAGGAGATCGGTTTCGGCGAGCCACGGCACTGCCAGCTGCCGGGCGTAGAAAAGCGCGCCAAAGAACGCGCCGAAGAACATGACTTCGGAGAAGATGAACCACATCATCGTCATCCGGAACGACAGGCCCACTTCCTCGTTGTACAGCCCCCCCTCGGATTCCGAGGCGACCTTGCCGAACCAGAGGAACATCATGAGTATGATGACGGCGATGCCGAGCCCCATGATGACCGCCCCTGCGCTGCCCTCGTGCAGGACCAGCACGAATCCAAGCAACATCGTGAACAAGCCGATGGACCCGATAATCGGGTACGGGCTGGGTTCAGGCAGGTAGTAACCGCCGTTGGAGCTGCTCATAGCTGTTTTCCCCTATCCAATTCTCTAATCATTGTCATAAACCGCTTACACACTGTGGGTCAGGCTTCACGCCTGACACGCCGCCTCAGGTCGTGGCCACGAACCAGCCGGCGACGAAGAATCCCAGCGCCACCAGCCCCAGCACCGCCGCCATGACCTTGATGCGAGTTGAACGGCTCCACCCCGACAAGCGCTACTTCACCACCGGAGGCGTTTCAAAGGTGTGGTACGGCGCCGGCGACGGCACGGTCCACTCCAGGCCCTCGGGATTGTCCCAGACCTTGTCGGTGGCCTTCTCGCCGCCCTTCACGGTCTGCCAGACGATGTAGACCAGCAGCAACTGGGCAAGACCCAGGCCGAACGCCCCCAGCGATGAGATCACGTTGAATTCCGTGAACTGCAGGGCATAGTCCGGTATCCGCCGCGGCATGCCGGCCAGGCCGAGGAAATGCTGCGGGAAGAACGTGACGTTGAAAAAGATCGTCGTCAACCAGAAATGCCACTTGCCGAGGGTCTCGTTGTACATGTGGCCGGTCCACTTGGGCAGCCAGTAATAGGCCCCGCCCATCATCGCCATGGCGGCGCCGGAAAACAGCACATAGTGGAAGTGCGCCACGACGAAGTAAGTGTCGTGGTACTGGAAGTCCGCCGGCGTAATGGCCAGCATCAGGCCCGACAGTCCGCCGATGGTGAACAGCACCACGAAGGCGATGGCGAACAGCATCGGGGTCTCGAAGGTCATCGAGCCCCGCCACATGGTGGCCACCCAGTTGAATATCTTCACGCCCGTCGGTATCGCAATGATCATGGTCGAATACATGAAGAACAGCTCCGCCGACAGCGGCATGCCCACGGTGAACATGTGGTGCGCCCAGACGATGAAGGACAGGAACGCGATACAGGCCACCGCCAGCACCATGGAGGCGTAGCCGAACAGCGGCTTGCGGGCAAAGGTCGGCAGAATCTGCGACACGATCCCGAAGGCCGGCAGGATCATGATGTAGACCTCGGGGTGCCCGAAGAACCAGAAGATGTGCTGGAACATCACCGGATCGCCGCCCTCCGCCGGATTGAAGAACGCCGTGCCGAAATTGCGGTCCGTGAGCAGCATGGTGACGGCGCCCGCCAGCACCGGCATCACGGCGATCAGCAGGAACGCGGTGATCAGCCAGGTCCAGACGAACAGCGGCAGCTTCATGAAGGCCATGCCCGGGGCGCGCATGTTGAACACGGTGACGATGATGTTGATGGCCCCGAGCACCGAGGACACGCCCATCATGTGTATCGCGAAGATCGCCATGTCCACGCTCATGCCGCCCTGTATGGACAGCGGCGCGTACAACGTCCAGCCCGAGGCGGGCCCGCCGCCGGGCACGAACAGCCCCCCCAGCAGCATGGTGAAGGCGAACGGCAGGATCCAGAAGCTCCAGTTGTTCAAACGCGGCAGCGCCATGTCCGGCGCGCCGATCATCATCGGGATCATCCAGTTCGCGAATCCCACGAAGCCCGGCATGATGGCGCCGAAGATCATTACCAGCGCATGCATGGTGGTCATCTGGTTGAAGAAGTGCGGGTTGGTGATCTGCAGCCCCGGCACGAACAACTCGGCGCGGATGATCATCGCCATCGCGCCGCCCACGATGAACATCATCAGGGAAAAGCACAGGTAGAGCGTCCCGATGTCCTTGTGGTTGGTGGTGGTGATCCACCGCATGATCCCCGTCGGATGACCGTGATGATGCGCGTCGTGTGTTTCGGCTATTGCCATGTTTGCGTCTCCGGAAATAACGAATTCTTATCGCGCAGCGCCGCTGGCGGCGGGCTGCGATGCCAATGCGGTGGTCTGCTGGATCTGCAGTGCGGCGGCGTCGCCGGCGCTACCGGGCGCGGAGCCGGCCTGGTCCTCGCCGTCATCCCCCGCGTCGCCGTCCTGCCGGGAGGCCACCCATTCGTCGAATTCCTCCTGGCTGACCGCTTCCACCACGATGGGCATGAAGCCGTGGTCCTTGCCGCAGAGCTCGGCGCACTGGCCGCGGTAGGTTCCCTCTTCCTCCACCAGGGTCCAGACCTCGTTCACGAAACCCGGTATGGCGTCCTTCTTGACGCCGAACTCCGGCACCCACCAGGCATGAATCACGTCGCTGGCGGTGATCAGAAAACGCACCCGGGTGCCGACCGGCAGCACCAGCGGCTCGTCGACTTCCAGCAGGTAGTCCGGGCTTTTCTCTTCCATGTTGTTGATCTGCGAACTGGGTGTCGCCAGCCGGCTGTAGAAATCAACGTCGTGGTCGAGGTACTCGTAGTGCCACAACCACTGGTAACCCGTGACCTTCACGGTCATGTCGGCGTTCTCGGTGTCCTCCATCTCGATGAGCGTGGCGGTGGAGGGGATCGCCATGCCGATCAGGATGAGGGCGGGAATGGTGGACCAGACATATTCGAGCGTCGTGCTGTGGGAGAACTGCGCGGGCTTGGCGCCCTTGCTCTTCCTGTGGGCATAGAGCGAGTAGAACATGACCGAGAACACACCCACGAAAATCACCACGCAGATGACCAGGATCCAGTTGTGGAGCGTCAGGATGTCGGCGCCGATCGGCGTGACCGGCCGGGGCAGGTTCAACCCCCACTCCGCCGCCGCCGGCTGAATCGACAGAATCGCCGCCGCGGCCAGCGACAAGCCGGCAAAAAGCAAAGACTTCATTCGTGACATTCGGTTATGCCTCACTCGCTTTCGAATCATTGAAACCATCGCGCCGCCCGTCCCGTATCGCGCCGGTCAATCGCGCGGCAAAAATCTCCCGGTCCTCGTCGACAAACTCGCGTCCGATCTCGATGAACCGCCCGTGGGAACCGATCAGCAGCCGGCCCGGCCGCAGCCTGGACGGTCCGCGTTCCAGCCGCACCTGCGTCCAGTAGCGCTGGAAATTATAACTTTGCGACCGCCCGAATTCACTTTTCTGGACGGAAACCTCGCGGTCGGTCACCACGATCCATTCGTAGCCCGCGGAACGGCGCATTGAATATCCGATGGCGACCCCCACCGCGAGAATCTCCAGCCCGGCGAAAGGCAGTACCAGCCACAGGCCGATGCTGAACAGGCTCAACGCGATGGCCAGGGAAAGCACGGCAAAACAGATAACGAACACCGCCAACTGCCGCGCACTCATCGACCGGTTGGGTCGAATCGTCGCTTCGAAAATAACCTCAGAGGGCGGCACCGAAACGGGATTTTGTGTGGCCACAGCCTGATTTCGCGCAGAAACTCGCGGATCGAAAGCTAGCACACCCCGATACCGCCATCAAGCAAACCGGCGGGTATTCCCGAATCGATGTCAGGCTTCAAGCCTGACCCACATGCGGACCCGGCTTCGTACCTGATAATCGGCCGAACGCACCAAACCGTTGCATGAAACCGTCACATAGCCTATACGGGGCTGAACCCCGGACAACCGTGCGCCGGCTGACCCGAGCTGCTCCAACTCCGGCCACGGCGACCAGATTAAAGGGCGCTTCTGAAAATAGCGATATTTTCGTGAGAGCAAGGAAGCACCGCGCGCAGAACCGCAGTTTACATGGAGTAAATGAGGATTCGAGCACGGCGCTGACGCCGCTATCGCGGCCATTGTGCATTTACTAGGGTGCATTTTTAGAAGTGCCTTAAATAGCAACGAGCCCCGGAGACCCGCTTGTCCGCCAAAAACTCTTCGCTTCCGGTCGTCCTGACGCTGATCGCGGCATCCGCTGCCCTGTTCCTGGTCGCCCTGCCGGCCCTGGACGGCCCCCTGGTGCTCGACTCCCTCAAGCTGTACACCCTGGAACCGATCGTCGCGGAGCACGGCAGCCAGGCCTTGTGGCATACCCCGGGATTCGGCCGCGGCATTCACCGCATCGTCGCCATGGCGAGCTTCGTTCTCAATGTCCAGGCAGCCGGTGAGCTGTCGGCATTCCACGTCAAGCTCACCAATATCTGTATCCACCTCGTCGCCGGGGGCCTGGTGTTCCTGCTCACCCGCCTGCTCCTGGCCCGCACCGGCTACCGGGAATGGGCCACCGGCGTGGCGCTGGGCACCGCCGTGCTCTGGCTGCTGTCGCCCCTGAACTTCAATGTCGCCGTGTATGGCGTCCAGCGCATGGCCCAACTGGCGACACTGTTCACCTTCGCCGGGCTGGCGCTGTATGTCGCGGGCCGGCTGCAGGACCGCACCCGCCTCCGGGTTCTGTATATCGCCCTCGCCGGACTGGTGTGCCTGCCTCTGGCGGTGCTCAGCAAGCAGAACGGCATCCTCCTGGTGCCGCTGGCGTTCCTCGTTGAAGTGTATTTTCTGCATCGGGTCCGGCCCTGGCTGACCGGGCGTCAACTGGCGCTGGTCGCCGTGCTCGGCGTGATCGCCGCCGTGGGCCTGCTGTTCTACCTGTATCCGGGGCTCATCAACTACCAGCACCGGGACTTCACCCTGGCCGAACGGCTGATGAGCGAGCCCCGTGCCCTGCTCAGCTACCTCCAGCACCTCGCGGCACCGTTCGGGGCGGGCACGGGCATCTACACCGATGATTTCGCCGCGTCGACGTCACTGTTCACCCCGTTGTCGACGATTGTCGCCCTGGCGGCGGTCCTCGCCATGATGGTCTTCTGCGTGGCCTGTGCCCGGGGACGGCTGGCACCGGTGGCCTTCGGCCTGGCATTCTTTCTGGTGGGCCACGCCCTGGAAAGCACCTTCCTGCCCCTGGAGCTGTATTTTCTCCACCGCAACTACCTGCCGGGCTACGGTATCTATTTCGCCCTCGCCGCCCTGTTCGTGACCAGCCGGATACCCCGCTATTGGCTGATCATCACCCTGGCGCTCTACGCCACTTATTTCACTGCGATCAGCTACACGCGCTCCGTCACCTGGAGCAGCGACGAAAGCATCGTCTCCGCCGCGGTCTATTATCACCCGGAATCTCCCCGGGCGCTGTCCAACTTCGCCCAGCTCGCCCTGGAGAAAGGCCGGTTCGACCTCGCCAACTCCGCCATCGACCGGAGCATCGCCGTGAGCGGCACTCTCAAATCCCATGTGCAGCGCCTCTACATACGCTGTCTCGAAGGCACGGTCCCGGCGGACGCGGACTACCGCGGACTCGCCGGCGTCCGCAGCTTCGGCGTCTCCAACGAGATCTCCCAGGCCCTGGGCAACCTGCTGACGCTGTACGAGCGCGGCGGCTGCCCCCGTCTCGACGTTCCACGCCTGGTGGCGGTCCTGGACGAGCTGTCCGCGGAACGCGGCGGCGACCGCGGCTATTCCTGGACCATCACTTACTACGCCGACGGCTTCCTGTACGCCGCCGGCGACCGCGAGCAGGCCCACCGTCGTCTCCGGGAGCGCATGGAAGGCGGGCACCTGGAATCCGGCCTGTACCGACTGGAGCTCCTGATCCGGGAGGAGGAGCCGGACTTGGCGCGGGCTACCCTCGACCGGATCGAGGAGCGCTTCGACCCGGCCCGCCTGGAGCGGTACCGGGGCACGCTGACCGAATTCCGGGGACAGGTTCGGGATATGCAGTAGAGTGGGGTGGGTGCACGCCGGGTTATGTCAGGCTTGCGCCTGACCTACATGGGGGCCAGGTTCTACCCTGGACTATCGGCTGGAGTTCCATCGTTATCGCGAGGCGGCGCAGGAATGTAGGTCGGGCGCAAGCCCGACATTTGTATCAGTCGGGCTTGCGCCCGACCTACAGGACCAGCCGTCGGAGGGCCGCAGCCAGGCGGTCGGCGGCCTCCAGTGCGGCGGGATCCCCTTCGCCGCCTGCGGCGGAAAGGCGGGGCACCACCCCCAGGAGCGGCGCGTCGAGGCGCGCTTCCAGGGTTTCGATACACCCGTCCAGGCCGAAGTCGTCGTCCGCCATGCAGTTGGCCACCCAGCCCAGCAGGCGGGCGCCGTCGGCCCGGATGGCGCGGGCGGTGAGCAGGGCATGGTTGAGGCAACCGAGGCGCATGCCGACCACCATGATCACCGGCAGGTCCAGCGCCTTCGCCAGATCCGCCACCGTTTGGTCCGGCGACAAGGGCACGCACCAACCGCCCACACCTTCCACCACCACCCGGGACGCCGTCGCGGCCAGCTCGCGGTAGCAGGCCCCGATTCGCTCCAGGTCGATCCCGACGCCCGCCTCCGCCGCCGCCAGATGGGGCGACACCGGCGGCGCCAGGGCATACGGGTTCACCAGATCGTAGTCCGCCGCCACGTTCGAGGCCGCCATCAGGGCCAGGGCGTCGTCGTTGCGCAGGCCCTCGGAGGTGGTTTCGCAGCCGGCAGCGATGGGCTTCATCACCGCCACGCTTTCGCCGCTCCGCGCCAGGGCCGCCACCAGCAGCCGCGCCGCCACGGTCTTGCCGATCCCGGTATCGGTGCCGGTGATGAACACGCCCCGGGTCATCGGCCGCGGGTGATCTGCGACACGGGCACGGACACGGTGCCGTCTGGCTGCCGGCTCTGGCGGAACTCGCTGGCCCAGGCGTGGCCGTAGACGATTTCGTAAGTGGTCTCGAGCAGGCCGTCGGCGTTGCGCCGGGCCTCGTAGGCCTCGTTCAGGGCCCGCAGCTTGCGGCGCGGGGTCAGACCCCGGGCGCGGTCGCCGGCGGCGTTGCCCGCGCCGATGGCCTTGATGTCCCGGAGGCAGGCCATCACCGTGCGGTGGGTCACCGTCAGGTAGTCCACGTCCACCACCGGCAGCTCGAAGCCGGCCTCCAGCATGATGTCGCCGAGGATGTGCATGTCGGTGAACTCGTGCACGTGCACCCCGGCATCCACCTCCGCCCAGACCTCGCGCAGCTCCCGCAGGGTGTCCGGTCCGAAGGTGCTGAACATGAGCACCCCGCCGGGCCGCAGGACGCGGTGCATCTCCGTGAACGCCACTTCCGGGTCGCACCACTGGAGCACCGCGCTGCAGAACACCAGGTCCACGGAACGGTCCGCCAGCGGCAGGCGTTCCACGTCACCGCAGAACCAGCGTCCGCCGCGCCCCAGCCGCCAGCCCCAGGGCCGCGCCGCCCGGATCATGGCCGGGGCGATGTCGGTGCCCAGGTAGCGGGCGCGGGGGAACTGCCGCACCAGTCGGGCGCGGGCGTAGCCGGTGCCGCAGCCGACGTCCAGGATCCGCTCCGGCGCCACTTTGACGATCTCCAGGCGCGCGATCAGCTCGTCCACCATCTGCCGCTGCACCACGGCGGCCTCGTCATAGCTGACGGCCGCCCGGTCGAAGGCGCGGCGGATCTGCTTCTTGTCGAGGGGATTCAGCGCCATTGCAGGACCGCCTCCGTGAATTCGCGCGGGCATTCCACGAAGGGCGCGTGGCCGGCATCCAGCGTCACGGATTCGCCGCCGGCGACGTGCGCCGCCAACCACGCGCCGGCCGCCGGGGGCACGATCCGGTCCCGGGCGCCGTGCACCACCCGCACCGGAACGTCGATCCGGCCCAGCTCCGGGCGCAGGTCGGCCTCCTCCAGCACCCGCAGGCCGGCCTCGAGCACCGGGACCGCCCCGCCGCCTGCCACGCAGGCGCGCAGCGCCCGGCTCGTCCGCCGGTCGTCCGACTGCAGCAGGGTGAACCGCCGCAATGTCTTTTCGTCGTTGCTTCGCATACCCTCGAGAAATCCACGCATTACATGGGTGTCCACGCCCGGCGCCCAGTCGTCGCCCCGCAGGAACCGGGGCGTCGCCGACACCAGCACCGCCGCCGCGATCGCACCGGGCGACCGCAGCATGGCGTTCAGGGTCACCAGCGCCCCCAGCGACCAGCCGACCCACGTCGCGCCGCCCGGGAACCGCGCCAGGCATTCATCGCTCCACAGGTCGAGGATCGCCTGTCCCGACAGCGCCCCGTATCGCCCCGCGTTCGGATCCGTCCCGCCGTAGCCGGGCAGGCCCGGGTTGTGAACCCGAAAGGCGGTTGCGAGTTCCGGGATCACGGATTCCCAGACCCGGCCGGTCACGGCCCAGCCATGAAGCAACATCAGGTCCCGCGTCATCTACTGTACCCTGCCATAAATATTGACCCGTTCTGTCGGCCCTGTGCGGTGGCCAATACGAAAGGTGTAGAAGGCCAGCCCCCTGGCCGATTAGGCGTGGCCCGAAGCCACAATCGGCGAGAGGGCTCGCCTCCTACACGCGGGGGCCGTCGCCCCGTAGGAGACCAGCACCCAACCGCGGTCAATCGGCCGCGCCGCGCGCCGCGTCCAGGGCCGCCAGCAGCCGGTCCACGTCGTCGTCCGTGTGATCGGCGGAAAACGTGACCCGCAGCCGCGCCGTCCCCTCGGGCACCGTGGGCGGCCGGATCGCCACCACCAGCACCCCCGCTTCCCGCAGCGCGCTGCTCATGCGCAGGGCCCGCTCCGGCTCCCCCACCACCACCGGCTGGATGGGCGTGTCGGAATCCAACAGCGCCAGGTCCAGCCCGGCCGCCCCTGCCCGGAAGCGCGCCACCGACTCGCGCAGGCGGTCGCGCCGCCATGCCTCGTGCCGGGCCAGGTCCAGCGCCGCGCGCGTGGCGTCCGCCAGCGCCGGCGGCAGGGCCGTGGTGTAGATGTAGGTCCGCGCCTTCTGGATCAACAGCTCGATGAGCACGGCATCGCCGGCCACGAACGCGCCGAAGGTTCCGATCGCCTTGCCCAGGGTGCCCATCATCAGCACATTGCCCCGGGGCGGCACATCGAAACGCGCCAGGGTGCCGCGGCCATCGGGGCCGTGCACACCGAAGCCGTGGGCGTCATCGAAGACCGCCAGCGCTCCGTGCTCGCGCGCCGCGTCGACCAGGTCGTTCACCGGTGCGATGTCGCCGTCCATGCTGAACACCGCGTCGCTCAGGATCACCGCCTGCCCGGATTCCCGGGCACCGAGCATGCGCCGCGCCCTGGCCGCGTCGCCGTGGAGATAGCGGCGGAAGTCGGCGCGGGTCAGCAGGCCCGCGTCGATCAGGGAAGCGTGGTTCAGCTTGTCCTCCAGAACCAGGTCGCCCCGGCCTGCGAACACCTGGGCGATGGCCAGGTTGGCCATGTAGCCGGTGGAGAAGGTCACCGCGCGCTCCGCACCCACGAATGCCGCCAGCGCCTCCTCGAGCGCCGCATGGGCGGCCCGGTGTCCATTCACCAGGTGCGAGGCGCCGGACCCGACGCCGTAGCGCGCCGCGCTCTGCTGCATGGCCTCCACCACGCGAGGGTCATTGGCCAGCCCCAGGTAGTCGTTGCTGCAGAAATTCAGCAGCCGCCGGCCGTCGACCTCGACATGGCCCGCCTGGGGCCCGTCCAGCGTCAGGCGCGTGCGCTGCAGATGCCCCGCCGCCAGCTCGTCGAGCTCGCGCCGGTAGCGTTCCAGGGGTTCGGTCACCGAGGACCCACCTGTGGGTCAGGCTTCACGCCTGACCTATCCCCGAATCAATCCCCCGCATTCCGCCCGCCGTCCGCCTCGATCCCCAGCCGGGCAAACAGGTCGCGGTCGTGGTCGGCGGTGGCATTGCCGGTGGTCAGGAGCTGGTCGCCGTAGAAGATCGAATTGGCTCCGGCCAGGAAGCACAGGGCCTGCAGCTCGTCGCTCATGGTCTCGCGGCCCGCGGACAGGCGCACGTAGGACTCCGGCATGGTGATGCGGGCCACGGCGATGGTCCGCACGAACTCCAGCGGGTCCAGCTCTTCCCGGCCGTGCAGCGGCGTACCGGGGACCTGGACCAGCATGTTGACCGGCACGCTCTCCGGGGGTTGGGGCAGTCCGGCGAGATTGGCGATCAGGCCGGCGCGGTCCTCGCGAGCCTCACCCATACCTACGATGCCGCCGCAGCACACGTTGATCCCGGCCTCGCGGACACAGGCCAGCGTATCGAGCCGGTCCTGGTAGGAGCGGGTGGTGATGACCTCGCCGTAGAACTCCGGCGAGGTGTCCAGGTTGTGGTTGTAGTAGTCCAGACCCGCGCCGGCGAGGCGCTCGGCCTGGTCCGGAGACAGCATGCCGAGGGTGGCGCAGGTCTCCAGGCCCAGGGCCTTGACCCCGGCCACCGCCTCGGCCACCTGCTCGAGGTCGCGGTCCCTCGGGTTGCGCCAGGCGGCGCCCATGCAGAACCGGCTGGCGCCGTTGTCCCGGGCGGCCCGGGCCGCGTCGAGGATCTCGTCCACCGGCATGAGCTTCTCCACTTCCAGCCCGGTGTCGTAGCGGGCGCTCTGCGGACAGTAGGCGCAGTCCTCGGGACAGGCGCCGGTCTTGATGCTCAGCAAGGTGCTCAACTGCACCCGGTTGGGATCGAAATGCTCGCGATGAACGGTCTGCGCCCGGAAAATCAGGTCGCTGAAGGGCATCTCGAACAGCGCCATGACCCGGGCGACGGACCATGGGGATTCGGGGGCGGCGGGCCGGGCCTCGCTGGTCGCCGCGGACGGGGAAATCGTAGCCATAGTCAGCCTGGAAAAGGGTTCTTGGTATGGGTTGTCAACCTGGAAGAATGCCATGGATTGACAGGTGTGTAAATTTTGGGCGAGTGTGTACTTTACTGAAGCAGAAGTGCCCTATAACCAGAAAAGCCCGACCTGCGGGCAATCTTGGCGGATTTACGCAGATCGGGCCTAAGTAAGGCAGCTTAACCATTGCCAATGCGGATGTGGCGAGATCGCTAGACGAGCCGGCCTTGGGTGCCGGTGGGCTAAGAACCCTGTCCGACCGGCCTTCCGCATAGCCTTTTAACTATCCGGTATCATCTTCCGCTGGTTCAGGATGAGTCAAGAGACACTCGAGTATGCATGGCCAGCTATACGAGGGACTTAAAGAAATACCTTAAAGCTAACGGCTGTTGGTTCCACCGACAAGGGAATGGTGACCATGAGATATGGGAGAGCCCACATTCTGGTCGCCGATTTCAAGTCGATAGCAAAATCGTTTCTCGTCACACAGCAAACGAGGTTTGCAAACAAGCTGGGCTAGAGAAAGCGTTCTAGCATGCCTTGGTAAGGTCTAAGTTTTTGCTCGCCAGGAGCTCTAACGGGACTTCTGCGCCTTCCCACGTATGGATACCATTCTCTCTCAGAAGCTCGGGGATAACTACTTCGAGACGTGCTTCCAGCTCTGAAATTGTCGCGGCTTCCGTAGCAAGGCCAGGAACATTATCGCTCGTAGCCACCCATACGCCAGCCTCGCCATCCCAAACTGCTTTCACCAAAATTGGATTCATGTTCGCTCTTACGTGTCCCCGTGTGCAGGGTGCGTATTGTATACGAAAGCGTAACACTCTGCAAGCATTTATCCCTTAAACTTCAAACACTTAGCAGCCTCCGGCACATGAGCCGCCTCCCGACGCTCTTCCGGATCGCCTCCACGGTCCGCTCCCCGTCCCCCAGTTTCCGGGTGACCCAGAGGTATTCGAGCTCCGACAGATTGATGCGGCCGAACCAACAATCCGCCCGAGCGACGGGCTCGCTATCCATGCCGCTTCCAGCGCGAGTCCTATGACTCGTGACTTCACCGATCCCGGTGAGGCGCCGGGGTCGTCCGGGGCGTAGCGTGCTGCGCCATGTTGTTCCGAATCCTCCTTAACGCTTTCACGACCGCGCGGGCCGCGTATTCGGCAGGCGTCAGTATGGCGTGGCCGGTGCTCACACCAGGGCACCTCATCGACTTGCTCCTACCGGACCTGTGCCGGGTCTGCGGCGGGGATACGCGGAGCGCGGGATACTGTGACGCCTGTGCGGCGGGGTTGCTGCGCCACGGCCGCCAGTGCCGGGCCTGCGGCGTGCCGGTGGTCATCGACGGCCTCTGCGGGCGCTGCCAGCGGCGTCCGGCGCCGATCGCGGAGACCGTCGCCCCCTTCCGGTATGCGCCGCCGGTCAGCGAGGACATCCACAAGCTCAAGTACCACCGCAAGCTGGCCTGCGGGCGCGACCTCGGCACCCTCCTCGCCCGGGAGCTCGAAGCCCGGCTCCCGGAGCTGCCGGAGGTGCTGGTGCCGGTGCCCCTGCACTGGCGGCGGCAATTCCAGCGCGGCTTCAACCAGTCCGTGGAGATCGCCCGGCCGGTGTCGCGCATCCTGGGGGTCCCGATAGAAACGGGCCTGGTGAAACGGACGGCGTACACGCCGCCCCAGGTTGGCCTCGGGCCAGCCACGCGCCGGCGCAACTTGCGCCGGGCATTCAAGACGACGGGGGCAACCATGCCCGCCAGCGTGGCGATCGTCGACGACGTGATTACCAGCGGGGCTACGGTCGCCGAGGTGGCGCGGTGTCTTCGAAGGGCGGGTGTGGAGACGGTGTTCGTGTGGGCGTTGGTGCGGGCGTAGTGGGGTTGAGGAGGTAGACGTCTATTATTTGTCCCCTCACCCCGGCCCTCTCCCCCAGAGGGGGAGAGGGAGAAACGAACGAAGGGTCCCCTCGCCCCCGAAGGGGGAGAGGGACAGGGTGAGGGGACGAACAATCAATCATCCGATTCAGTTCATGTACACATCTATTATTCTTCCCCTCACCCCGGCCCTCTCCCCCAGAGGGGGAGAGGGAGAGACGAACGAAGGGTTCCCTCGCCCCCGCAGGGGAAGAGGGTGTCGACTAAGCAATCCTCCGCAGGGCGTACTATCATTCCTATGGTCGCGGCGCCGTTTCGCAGTGACCGCGGTTTCCATTGATTCAACCTCGCCGGGGCATGAGCACCGATACCAACAACAAACCCTACTGGCTGTTCTGGATTGTCCTGGCCGTGATGGCGGCCGTATTTCCGGTGTTCGCCTGGCACGAGAACACGGCGGGCTTCCTGACGGACGATGGCATGTACCTGTTGATGGCGGATTTCTTTTCGCCGTACTACAACGCCAACCATCACATCCAGCAGTTCATCATCGTCCAGGCCCGGTTTCCACCCGCGTTTCCGGTGCTGATTGCGCTGTTCGGCGGCGGGTCCGCCAACATGGCCGCCGCGCACCTGGTGACCTGCGCCACCTTCCTCGTTTCGGGCGTCATGCTGTACCTCTGGGCCCGCCGAACCCTCGCATCCCGGGAGCTCGCCGTCGCCTGCCTGGCGATCTATGCGCTGCTGCCGAAAACCCTGGTGTACGTCACCGAGATCTGGTCCGAGTTCCTGTACATGGCGCTGGTCCTGGCGGTGCTCGTCCTCCTGGACATCGCGGCCCGCTCGGCGTCGCCGCGGCGGGTCCGGGAAACCCTGTGCGCCGCCGCCCTGTTCATCGGGGTCGCCGTGCTGACCCGGACCATCGGCGTCGCCCTGTTCGCCGCCTTCCTGGTCTTCCTCGTCCTGCATCCGGTCCGGCAGCGGTATCTCTATGTCCTGATCGCCGTGTCGCTGCCCGTGTTCTGGCAGGTCGTGAAGGCGGTCAACGGCTACGGCGGCGGCTACACGGAAGACCTGGAGAAGTACTTCTCAATGAGTGGCATCCAGGTCCTGCTGCTCGACGACATCCCCGCCAACGCGTCGCTCCTGCTGGCCTCCTGGGGCCGGCACTTCGCTCTCACCCCCGCCGCATCCTGGCCGCTCCAGGCCGCGTCTCTCCTGCTGCTGATCCTCGCGCTGGCCGGGGCCGCGCAGCGCGCGATGAACCACCGTCCGGACGTTCACTACGCGGCCGTGTATCTCGTCATCGTCCTGGTGTGGCCCTACCCGGAGCACAACACCCGCTTTCTGTACCCGCTGATTCCCCTCGTCCTGGTGTACCTGTTCATCGGCGCGAATCTGATCGCCGGCGCAGCAGGCGGGCCGGTGCAACGCCATGCCCGGGCCGCCCTGGTGCTGGGCCTGCTGGCCCTGGTCTATCCCAACGCCGTGTTCGTGGTGGACCGCTTCCACGAGCCGGTGCCCGACCATATCCCCGGGGATTACCGCCACACCCGCCACTGGCTGCGGGGCCACGACATCGAGCGCATTCACCACGAGGCCGATCAGAAAGCCACGGTCATCAGGCTGCTGCAGCGGACCCGGCGGCATTTCGGGCGCCGCCAGTGCGTCTATTCGGCCCACCCGATCTCCACCATGCTGTACTCGGACCGAATCTCTATAATAGTCCCGAGAACGGTCTCCATCGAAAGGTTGTGGGTGTGCCGCTACCTGATCGCCGTGAATCTGCGAACCGTGTATGAGCCGAACTATCCGCTGCACGACGTCGACCGGGATCGACTGAGGCTGCTGGACGCCGAGCGGGACCACCGCGGCGTGCCGCAGGCGTTCCTGTTCGAAATCAACCGGTGATAGTCATTGCCTGAACAACCCGAAGCCCGCGAGCCCCTGCCGGCGACGGACGAGCCGGCCGGCGACGTTTCCGTCACCCGGCTCCAGGGCGGCCACGCCTACTGGCGCGCGCTGTACTATTTCAATCTGTACCGCCTGCTGCTCGCCACCGGCATGGTCACCCTCGCGGTCACGAGCGCGGAAGTCGCGGTGATCGGGCAATCCCACCCCACGCTGTTCCTCGCCGCCAGCACCGCGATGCTGCTGTTCGCCGTGGTCAACCTGATCACCATCACCACGAGCTGGCCGCCGTTCCGGGTCCAGGCCTACCTGCAGTTCGCCCTGGACGCCGTCCTGATCACCGCCATGTCCCATGCCAGCGGCGGCGTGGACAGCGGCCTGAACCTGCTGCTCATCGCCTCCATCGCCGCCGGCGGCGTGGTGCTGTCCGGGCGGATGAGCCTGTTCTTCGCCGCCTTCGCCACCCTCCTGGCGCTGGTCCAGAGATCCCTGGAAGTGCTGCAGTACGATGCCTGGACCCAGGGCGGCGATTTCATCCAGGTCGGCCTCCTGGGCATCGGCTACTTCAGCACCGGCTGGATGGTCTACTGGCTCGCCCGCCGGTTCCACGCCATGGAGGCCGAGGCCCAGGCCCGGGAAGCCACCTCGGCGCGGCTGGACCGCCTGAACGAGGCCATCGTGTCGAAGTCCACCGTGGGCATCGCCGTGCTCAGCCACGACCAGCGCTGCCGGCTGGTCAACGAGCAGGCCCGGCGCATGCTGGGGCTGTCGGCGACCGGCCGCACCCTGCCCGCGTCGCTGATCGAGCTGGTCCAGGAGCACGGCGCCGGCCCGGACAGCTTCAGCTTCGAGTACCGCTCCCCCGTGACCCGCCTGCGCGTCCAGGGCCTGCGGATCGACGACCGCGAGGACGAGGTCGCCCTGTTCCTGGAGGACCTCGCCCAGGCGGAGCGGGAGGCGCGCAACCTGAAGCTGGCGGCCCTGGGCCGCCTGACGGCCTCCGTGGCCCACGAGATCCGCAATCCCCTGGAGGCCATCAGCCATGCCGGGCAGCTCCTGGCCGAGTCCCCGGACCTCAGCGCCCAACAGAAAAAGCTCACCACCATCGTCGAGAACCAGTCCAACCGCATCGAGACCATCGTCAAATCCATACTGCAGCTCGGCCGGCCGGGTGCGGTCCAGCGGGTGGATCTGCGCATCCAGCCCTGGCTGGAACGCTTCCGCGACTATTTCAATGTGGTGCACGACATCGAGGACGCGCTGGCCGTCGAGACCGGCGACCTGGTGGTGTGCGTGGACCCCGACCAGCTCAACCAGATCCTCACCAATCTCTGCGAGAACGCCCTGCGGCATACCCGCCACCTCGGCACCCGCCCGCTGATCACGATAAAATGCTTCCCGGACCCGCGCAGCGGCGGCGTCTGCCTGGAAATCCACGACCGGGGCGAGGGCGTGTCCGAGGACATCCGCGACAAGATCTTCGAGCCGTTCTTCACCACCAATCACTACGGGATGGGGCTGGGCCTGTTCCTGGCGCGGGAGCTGGCCGAGCACAACCAGGGCGAGCTGGACTATTTCCAGACCAACGGCGCCGGGTATTTCCGGTTGATCCTGGAGGCAGGCGCGGCATCCGAGGTGCGAGACGGGCTGGGGGCGGGTCATGGCTGAGAAACAGAAAGTGCTCATCGTCGACGACGAGCCGGACATCCGGGACCTGCTGACCATGAGCCTGTCCCAGATGAACCTGGACAGCGACGCCGTGGGCACCCTGACCGAGGCCCGCACCTGCATCGACGACGGCCCGTTCGATCTGTGCCTGACGGACATGCGGCTGCCCGACGGCGACGGCATCGACCTGGTGCGGCACATCCAGAAAACCCGCCCCGAGCTGCCGGTGGCCATCATCACCGCCTACGGCAACGTCGAGACCGCCGTCGAGGCCCTCAAGGCGGGGGCCTACGACTTCGTCTCCAAGCCCCTGAAGCTCGATGAGCTCCGGAACCTGGTGGCCTCGATCCTCAAGCTCTCCCGCAACCCTCATGAGCGGCGCAGCCGCAACGTGCTGCTGGGCGAATCCGATGCCATGCGGCGGATCCGCGGCATGGTGGTCAAGCTGGCCCGCTCCCAGGCGCCGGTCTACATCCGCGGCGAATCCGGCACCGGCAAGGAGCTGGTGGCGCGGCTCATCCACGAGAAGAGCGCCCGCGCCGACGGCCCGTTCGTGCCCATCAACTGCGGCGCGGTGCCGCCGGACCTGATGGAGAGCGAGTTCTTTGGCCACGTGAAGGGCAGCTTCACCGGCGCCGGCAGCGACAAGCCCGGCCTGTTCCAGGCCGCCGAAGGCGGCACCCTGTTCCTGGACGAGGTGGTGGAGCTGCCGCTCGCCATGCAGGTCAAGCTACTGCGCGCCATCCAGGAGCGGTCGGTGCGCCGCGTGGGGGCCCAGCGCGAGGAGCCGGTGAACGTCCGCATCCTGAGCGCGTCCCAGCAGCCGCTCCTGAAGGAAGTGGAGGCCGGCCGCTTCCGCCAGGACCTGTACTACCGGATCCATGTCATCGAGATCTCCGTGCCGCCGCTGCGGCAGCGCGCCGGGGACCTGCCCCAGCTCATCGACCACCTGCTGGAGCGGATCGGCGAGAAGCTCGGCGGCGAGGTCAATGCCGAGCAGGGCGTCTACCGGCTCCTGGACGGCTACGGCTTCCCCGGCAACGTGCGGGAGCTGGAGAACATCCTCGAGCGGGCCGCGGCCCTGAGCGAATCCGACACCATCACCGCCCGCGACCTGGATTTTCTGCCCGCCGCGGCGGACGCGCCGGCCGCCGTGTCCGGGGGGTACGAGCCGGGAGACGAGCCGCTGGAGGATTTCCTGGCGAAGATCGAGAAGCAGGCTCTGGTGGACGCCCTGGCGCGCGCCGGGAGCAACAAGACCGCAGCCGCCAAGCTGCTGGGGATGTCATTCCGCTCCTTCCGCTACAAGTTGGACAAGTACGACCTCAGCGACTGACAAAATTTGTCAGTCGTGACGATCCGCGTCACCAATTCCGTCACTCTGCCATCCGGGACACTTAAAGTCCCTTGCATAATCCGCCCGCTAACTGCATGATCCACCTCCGATTTCCAGAATCACCTTGAACTTGGCATGTTATGTGCTTTACTTCCAGTGAAAGCCTGAGAAAGGTTTCCGGGGGGTGGCCGGGCGAGGAATCAAATCGGCCAACTCGAATACGACACAACTTGAGGAGTAACTCATGAAACAACAAGGTTTTACACTGATCGAACTGATGATCGTGGTTGCGATCATCGGCATCCTGGCGGCCATCGCCATTCCGGCCTACCAGGACTACACGGTCCGCGCGAAGGTTTCCGAGGGCCTGAACCTGTCGTCATCGGCTAAGTTGGGGGTTTCCGAGACCTACGACAGCCAGGGCTCGATACCGGAGAGCAATGCTGCAGCCGGCTTGGCGTCGTCCACCAGCATCAAGGGCAACAACGTGGCGTCCGTAGACATCGGTGCCAGTGGCGAGATCACCATCACCTACTCTGATGACCAGGCGATCCAGGACAGCACGATTGTCATGGTTCCTGATTTCGGTTCAGTTGGGTCGGTCCAATGGGCCTGCACGGGCGGCAACGTCGAGAACCGGCATCGCCCGGCGAACTGCCGCACGAACTAAAAGCATATCCGGCTTAGTAATTGCGATTGAAACCCCGGCCTCTGGCCGGGGTTTTTCTTTGTGGGCTGGAACTTTTCGTTCACAATGAAGACGATGGCAACAACCCGGCAATGGATCACCGCGGCGGCCTTCCTGGCGCTGCTGGGCCTCACCCTGTTCATCTACTGGCCGGGCCTTAACGGCCCGCTGATCCTGGATGACATCGCAAACCTGAATCGCCTCGACCACATGGGGCCGATCACCGATCTGTCCGATTTCTTCCGTTTCATATTATCCAGTTCCACTGTCTACCCCAGCAGACCACTTTCGTTCGCATCTTTCCTGATCAACGACATAGACTGGCCGCTCTATGTACCGGCCCACAAGTATACAGGCCTGCTCATACACCTGATCAACGGCGTCCTGGTGTTCTGGCTGGCGATGCTGCTGTGCCGCGGGACGAACCGAGACTCGAGAGAAACCGCGTGCATCGCACTGACAGCGACCGCCCTCTGGCTCCTGGCACCGCTGCAGGTCTCGACCGTACTGTATGTCATTCAGCGGATGACATCCCTGTCCGCGCTATTCGTGCTTTGCGGCGTGATCAGCTACTGCTACGGCCGGCTCCGGCTCAACGCACGGCCGGTCGCCGCGTACATGCAGATGACAATCGGCGTGGCCTTGTTCGGCGCCTTGGGCGTGCTGAGCAAGGAAAACGCCGTCCTCCTGCCGCTTTACATCCTTGCCGTCGAGCATGCGCTGCTGCGAATGCAGGTACCGGTCCACGACATCCTCACCAGGCGCTGGTTTCACGCCTGGCAGTGGATCGTTCTGGTGGCGCCAGTCTTGCTGCTTTTCACGTATTTGATCGCCCGCGGCGAACTCGACGGATACCGATCCCGGCCTTTTACCGCCTTTGAACGCATCGCCAGTCAGCCCCGCATCCTGCTGGACTACCTGCAGGACCTGTTGATTCCCATGCGGCAGGGGATGGGCGTCACCCACGACGACTACCTCCTGTCCACCGGACTGCTTTCACCGCCGACAACCATCATCGCCATCGCCGTACTGGTAGCCGCGCTCGTGATTGTATTCTGGCTGCTGCGGAAAGGCGCCACGCTGTTGGGATTTGCTGCACTGTGGTTCCTCGCGGGTCATCTACTCGAATCCTCATTCATCGCCCTGGAGCCATACTTTGAGCACCGCAACTATCTCCCGGCTTTCGGCCCGTTCTTCGCGCTGTCGTACTTCATCTGGACGAACCGGCTCCGCATCGCCCGTTACCTGAAAGTGGGCCTCGTGATCTATCTCATAGCTTTCATCGTGATAACCAAACAGAACGTGGACATCTGGTCCAGCAAGATCCTGATGGGAGAAATCTGGGCCAGGGATCACCCACACTCGGTGCGGGCCCAACAGATTCGCGCCGACGTCTGGTCACGCACTGGACACGGGACGGAAGCCCATGAAACACTCCGGACGATTGCGGCCGCGCAGCCCAACGCCATGGCCGCACAGCTGCAGCACCTGTTGAGCGGCTGCCGCGCCGATCCGGACAATGTAGACGAGTATCTCGAACAAGCGATCAGCAGAATTCCTGATACTCACTTCGACCATGCCGTCATCCCGACCCTTATTAAGCTAAAGGACTCACACCAGCGGCGATGCCCGGAACTGTCGACGGACGAATTGCTCGCGTTGATCGACGCCGTCCTGGACCAGGACACCGTCGATACCCGCTCAAAGACCGTGGCCGACTTGCTCTATATCCGTGCCACGGTCTTCGCCCGGGAAGGCGAGCTGCAGAATGCCGTCGCGCACCTCCACGCCGCGTTCAACAAACGGCCCAGCCACGACATCGGACTCGTCTCCGTCCAGTACCTCTACAACCTCGGCGCGTACAACGAAGCCCTGAAAGCGTTGAACGACGTCGAGTCAATCGACCTCCCCCGCTGGCACCCCGACAACTTCCGAACCAAAGAGATTGAACAATGGCACAACAAGATCCACGAAAAACTCGAAACCAATACCCAGTAATCCGGGCTGTAGGTCGGGCGCCAGCCCGACAAATCAAAACGAACACCAACCCACGCCGTCATGGCTCAATGGTATGATGCCCCCAGGCAAAGGAACCGGGACCACCCATGACCAACGACAAGGCCGATAAAAAACTCAGCATCATCCTCCCCTGCCTGAACGAATCAGCCACCCTGCCCGGCCTCATCGAAAAACTGGAGGCCCGATACCCAGGTGCCGAAATCATCGTCGTGGACGATGGTTCGATCCCGCCCGTCCCGGCCACCGGCAGCGCACGAATCCTCCGTCACCCAAAAACCATCGGCAACGGCGCGGCCATAAAGACCGGCGTCCGCAACGCCACCGGCGATTACCTGGTTTTCATGGATGCGGACGGCCAGCACGACCCGGCAGATATCCAGAGACTACTCCAGGGCTTCGAGCAGGGCTTCGACATGGTGGTCGGCGCCAGGGACCCGGATACCCACGCCTCGATGGCGCGCCGCTACGCAAACCTGGCCTTCAACAAGCTGGCGAGCGTGATGACTGGCTTCCAGATAAAGGACCTGACCTCGGGTTTCCGTGCAGCGCGGGCCCGACCGTTCCGCAACTTTCTCTATCTACTACCGAACGGCTTTTCCTACCCCACCACGAGCACCATGGCCTTCTTCCGCTGCGGCTATTCCGTTGATTACGTACCCATCCGGGCGTCGAAGAGGGAGGGGCAGAGCAATATCAAGATCATTAAGGATGGCGTTCGCTTCCTGGTGCTAATCTTGCGAATCGGGACGCTGTTTTCACCCATGCGCTTGTTCCTTCCAGTCGCACTCGCCCTATTCGCCGCCGGAACGGGATGGTATGCGTACACTTATCTAGCTACAAGCCGTTTCACGAATATGAGTGCGGTGCTTTATTTGTCCTCGATGCTGACTTTTCTTTTCGGTATCGTCTCAGAGCAGATTTCTGCTCTGCACTATCGATACTCCGAAGAACGGCGCCGCCACACCGATCGCCCGCAACAGCATTGAATACGTGCAGACACCATCGGCTCCCGGCTGCCACGTGATTAGCCGAAGAGCTAAATATCTCAGGCGCCATATACTTGGCCAATCATGCGGTATATGCAATTGAACAGCTTTATGCCCATCGATGCCTGACAAAACCGGCATTCTTCTGATTACCAGGAATCTACCGCCACTGGTCGGCGGTATGGAACGCCTTCTCTGGCACCTGGTGGACGAATTAAGAAAGTACCAGAAAATCGACGTAATCGGACCGGCCGGCTGTCGCGCCCGGGTTCCGGAAAGCGTGAAAGCCACAGAGGTTACGATCAGAACATTCCCTCTCTTTCTGGGCCACACATTGTGGGCGTCATTGGTCGAGACGCTCGCCAGACGGCCCGCGGTCGTATTGGCCGGCAGCGGTTTGACGGCGCCCTTTGCATGGATTGCAGCCCGACTGACACGAGCGCGCTGCGCGGTGTATCTGCACGGACTCGACATTGAATCCAGCAATCCCGGCTATCGTCGTCTTTGGCATCCATTCCTGCGACGCATGGACTGTGTTATCGCGAACAGCCGCTTTACCCGCTCCGTCGCGATACGGGCCGGTATCAAGGAGGAACTCCTGCATACCGTGCTTCCGGGGGTTTCTTTACCCGATCTCAGTATTGCCAAAGCCTACAGATCCGCCTTTCGCAGCCGATACAAGATAGGCGACGCGCCGGTACTGTTGTACATCGGGAGAATTACCGAAAGGAAAGGGCTCGATGTATTCGTCGACCAGATCTTCCCGAGGATCGTGCAAGAGCATCCAACAGCGAAGCTGATAGTTATAGGTGATGAGCCGGCGCTCGCCCTGACAAAAAGCGTGTCCATCCGGGCCCGTATCGATGCCACACTCGAGCAGCACTGCCTCGCTCGGAATGTTCTGTTCCTGGGCCCCCGGGCCCATGATGACATTGAAATCACCGAAGCCTATTTTGCAGCCGATGTACACGTCTTCCCCGTGCAGGACCGCCCGGGCGACAACGAAGGATTCGGGATGGTTGCCGTGGAGGCGGCCGCACACGGGCTCCCGACGGTCGCATATGATGCAGGCGGCGTTCGAGACGCGGTCTCCGGTGGCCGATCCGGGCACCTGATCAAGTCCGGCGATGCAGCCGGCTTCAGCGACGCTGTATCCCACGAGCTCACGCATGGCGTTCGACCATCGTTGCCGGCGCGCCAGTTCAGCGAGTCGCTCGAGTGGAGCCACTTCGGCCAGCGCCTGAATACCATCATCCAGGACCTGTCCACTCAGCAAACTTCCCGATCTGCCACACATTGACAATGTCCCGGCTTTACCCTCCTGCCCACTCCGCGAGCCGCCTTACTGCCCTTTCCACGTGCTCGTCGATATCGGCCTGACCCATCTCTAGGTGCCTTCTTGTTTTCTTTCATGAACCTCCTGTACTGCATCATCCGGGACATCGATCCAGAACTAGCTACGTCGGGCACCATGATTCGGCCCTTAATGTTGCGTTCGGCCTTCAAGGGGGTCTGTGACCGGGTTGCCTTGATAGATGGAGGTTCAGGGAACAGAAAACGGCTATGGCAAAAAATCGACTACCATGACTTTGACGCCGTTCACCGTGAGCTGAATACGTTGCCCATTGCTCTGTCTGACTCCGACCACATTTCCAGACATCCGTTCGTGGATGT
>JAXHNI010000011.1:0-126118 GCA_034520625.1 Gammaproteobacteria bacterium
TAATGGTGGCCAGGGACAGAATCGAACTGCCGACACGGGGATTTTCAGTCCCCTGCTCTACCGACTGAGCTACCTGGCCATTGAGGCGATGGTTCTACTGATTGTTCCGTTCGGACTGGCGCTACGGGAGCCGGCCTGCGCGCATCGCGGAAGGTGCGCTATTTAAACGGGGCGGGCGGCCGGCGTCAACACCCGTGAATCAGGCGATGCTGTAATCACTCCGGCGGGACGTAGCCTTCCGGCTTCTCCGTGCCCTGGCCGAAGAAAAATTCTTCCATTTTCTCCTCGATCAGCTTCCGGTGCTCCGGGTTCATGGGGCTTAGGCGGTTCTCGTTGATCAGCATGGTCTGAAGGTTCAGCCACTCCTGCCAGGCTGCCTTGGATACGTTTTCGTAGATCCTCTGGCCGAGCTCGCCGGGCCAGGGCGGGCGGTCCAGGCCCTCGGCTTCTTGTCCAAGCTTGACGCAGTGTACGGTTCGGGACATGGATACAGCGGATTACCGGTTCAGGGTTTCGATCAGTCTCTTGACGGGCGCCGCCAGCCCCAGCGCCCTGGGCTGTTCCAGGTTATACCAGACCAGCCTGTCGTTATCCATGACTGCGTCGTGGACGTCGTGAACCCGTGCCGGGATGGGGGTGATGTCCAGATGGAAGTGGGTGAATGAGTGCCGGATCGCCTCCCGCGGCGAGCCGGTTTCCAGGACCAGGCCCAAGGCGCCGAAATCCCGCCTGTCCGCCGGCAGGTCAGCGTCGCATTCGGGCAGGCTCCACAGTCCGCCCCAGATGCCCGTGGGCGGCCGCCTCTCGAGCAGCAGCTCGCCCCGATTGTTGCGGATCAGCAGCATGCCGGTCGCCTTGACCGGTTTTACCTTCCTCGGTGCGCGGGCCGGGTACGCCTCCTGGTCGCCGTGCCGGTGGGCTTCGCACATGCCGGAGACGGGGCAGGCGCCGCAGCGGGGATTCCGCCGCAGGCACACGCCGGCGCCCAGATCCATGATCGCCTGGGTGTAGTCGTCCACGCGTGCTTCCGGCGTGTAGCGGTCGGCCAGTACCCAGAGCCGTTTCTCGACGGCGCGTTTTCCCGGCCAGCCGTCGATGCGGTGCAGTCGGGTGAGCACGCGCTTGACGTTGCCGTCGAGTATCGGGTGGCGCTGCCGGTGGGTGAAAGCCAGGATGGCGCCGGCGGTGGACCGGCCGATGCCCGGCAGCTGAACCACTTCCTCGATGTCCGCCGGAAACACCCCGCCGTGATCCTGTACGACCATTCTCGCCGCCTTGTGCATGTTGCGGGCACGGGCGTAGTAGCCGAGCCCTGTCCAGTGGTGCAGGACGTCGTCGATGTCCGCTTCCGCGAGCTGCTCGACGGTGGTGAACCGCGCCACGAATCGGCGGTAATAGTCGATTACCGTGGTGACCTGGGTCTGCTGGAGCATGATCTCGGAGACCCAGATCCGGTAGGGGTCCCGGCTGCGGCTCCAGGGGAGGTAGCGCCGGCCGTGACGGTCGAACCAGCTCAGCAGGCGCCGGCTGAACGCTCCCGGGTGCGTGTCGTCGATTCCGCCGGGCACTGCGGCTATTGCTCGATCAGGCCGGATTGCTCGAGATCGCCGAGAAACGCCTCCAGGTCGCGCCGCGCCTGATCCGGTTCCACTTCATACTCCTCGACAATCGCGGCGATGACCTGCTCGCTGTCCAGGTCCTGGTTGATGAGCTTCCAGATCCGCGTGCCCAGCTCGTCCAGGCCGTAGTAGCAGCCTTCGTCCAGGGACAGCAGGACGGCTTCGCCGTCCACCTCCTGGAACAAGACATTGTCTGCGATCTTGAATGTGCTCATGCTTGCCTGCGTGTTTTCCTGTCCAATATCAGCCCCTCACGGATGCCGGGGGAAACCGCGTTCAAGCGCTGAGGCGGTCCCGCGGATGGAGAGTGAGCCACTTTATCATGTCGTCGTGGGACAGCAGGCCGACCACCTCGTTGCCGCGCGTTACGGCCATGGGAGTGCCGCCGTATGACATGCGTTCCATGGCCTTCATGGCATCCGCGTTGGCGGGGACGGTGAGCTTGTCCAGGTCGGTGTGCATCACCTCCCCCAGGCGCTTGCCGCCGCGCTCGGCAGGCTCGATTTCCTGAATGGTCTCGAGGGTCGCGAATCCAGCCAGCCGGTTGCCCGCGGTGACCGGCCACAGACGCTGACTGCTTTTCAGCAGGTAGTCGTCGATGAACTCCGCGACCGTCAGCTCGGCGTCCACGGTTTCGAAATGGGTGCGCATGACGTCGGCCACGCGGCATCCCTGAAGGGTGCGCCGCATCATGAGCTGTGAGTAGCTGGACGAGGCGGCGCTGGCGATGAACCAGCCGATGAGAATCAGCCAGAGACCCTGGAACGAGCCGCTCAGCACCTCCAGGGCGCCGAGAAGCATCAGCACCCAGCCGAAAATGCGGCCGCCGGACGCCGCCCAGCGGGTTGCCTGCTCCAGGTTGCCCGTCGACCACCACAGTCCGGCGCGCAGCACCCGGCCGCCGTCCAGGGGAAAGCCCGGCACCATGTTGAATATCGCCAGCAGCAGATTGACCGGGCCAAGCCAGAACAGCAGTGTCGGCAAGGGCGCCAGGGAGGCCAGGGCGGCCCGCTGATCCTCTGCCAGGGTGGCCGCGAAATCGGGCGGCGCGAACACACTCGCCAGCACGCTGAACAGGATGCCCAGAAACAGGCTCATGGCCGGGCCCACGATGGCGATCCAGAATTCCTGCTTGGGGGATCCGGGCTCCTCCTGCATTTCCGACACGCCGCCGAACATGAACAGGGTGATCCGCGGCACCGGGATGCCATAGCTCCGTGCCACCACCGAGTGGGCCAGCTCGTGGAGCAGCAGGGAAATGAAAAACAGCAGCCCCGCCATCAGCCCGGTTATCCAGCTCAGGCCCAGGCTCCAGTCCGGGTGCCACCCGGGAAACACGTTGCCCCCCAGTATCCACACCACCAGTGCGAAAATGATTATGACACTGGCATCCAGGTAGATGTCGATCCCGAACAGCGACCCGATCCGGGTGCTGTGGGAGAACGACGTCGATGGCTCGCGTTTCGTTTCCTGCGGGTCTCGTTCGCTCACGTTGTTTGCCTCGGTGATGTCCGCGTAGTGCGCGTTGTCAATCGTCCTCCAGGCGCCAGGCCCGCCAATACCCGGCAAACCGGTTTGAAATACGCCCCGGCTTCTCGGTGTACAGCCGCATGGCCAGGGGCTGCGCCTGCCGGCGCAGTCGGGTCCGGCGCTGGTCGACGGCGGCCAGGATGTCGCTGACGCGCGCCGTCCCTTCTACCACATCCGGTTCCGTCTCCAGGGTCCGGCTATACACACTCAAGTCGTGCTCGTCCCCGAGCAGTTCGGACAGGGCGCGCAGCTCGCCGCAGCGTGCGTCCATTACCGCCGGCCAGATCCCCCGCAGCAACCGGCAGGCGTACCAGTGATACTTTACGCGCTTGCGCCATTCGTGGAAGTCCTCCGGTGCCGTGGACCGGTAGGCGGCGTCCATCGCCCGGCGACCGCGCCGGTAGGTCCGCCTGAAACCGGGTTCCAGGGCCTTGAAGCCTTGTACACGCGACGCCCAGTCGTGGACCCGGTCGCGCCCCTCGAGCAGGGACCGGCGCGCCGTGCGGAGCCGCTCATCGGGAGCGGCTACGTGCTCGGCGAGCCGTTCCCGGCGTTCAACGAGCCGCTCGCGTATCGCGGCGCATTGTCTGTATATATCGGGGTCCTTGATGGCTTCGACAAGATCATCGTGAGTCTCGATCAGGACGTCGGCGTCCCGCAGCGTGGACAGTTCGCGGGCAAGATCCCGGTACCAGGCGTTCTCCGCGGCGTAGGCGCCGTCCCTGTCCAGTGGGCCGCGCGCCAGGCGCAGGACGGCACGGATCTTCTTGCACCGTTTTCGCACCTGGTGGAGCGCGGTCGCTCCGTCGATGTCGGGGCTGTCGATCTCGCTGGTTCCCCGGTCGATCTGTTCCTCGACGACCCGCCGGATCTCGCCGGAGACATCGGTGCAGTGCTGCAGACGGTAGGCCATATTCAACCTCGTTTTCCCCGTGTGGCATTGCATTCTGGCATGGATAGCGGGCGCTCCGGTGAGGCCTGGCGAGCCGGGCACTTCCGGGACCGTGCCCCGGATTTCCATTACACCACACACCACAGGCCGATGGGCCCGGGAACGGTTGATCGGGATCATGCTCGAAGACCATTCCCGCTTTTAGTATATTCCGGCATTATCGCGTCAGGAGGCGACGGCCATGAGTGAGATCGTTCAACTACCGGAGAATTTTATCGGCAAGGAGGACCGCGAGCGTCTGGAGAGCTTCGGCGGACACACCATCGGCCATGGCCGGGCCACACGCTGGCACTGGACCAGCGACGACGGGGGCAGTGACGTCTTCGAGATCTACCGCGGCGGGGCGGACGAGCATCTGGCTTACCGCGTTAGCCGGGACCGCAGGAACGACGTGTTCCGGGTCCACGATGCCCTGGAGCGGGAGGTGATTTCGGGCGATCTGGAGCACATAATGGCCGGCCTCGAGGAGCTGCTTTCCACAGAGCACGGCGAGTTTCCCGCGTAAGGGGCGCCTTTCCCTACAACTCGTTTTTCTGATCGGACGCCGATGAATCTGGAAATCGGGCCGCGCGAGCTGGCCAATACCCTGAAAGACAGGCTGGGCGACCGGCGACTGGTGGTTTTCCTCGACTACGACGGCACTTTGTCGCAGATCGTCCAGCACCCCGCCTACGCGGTCCTCGACGAGCCCACCAGGCGGGTCCTTGCCGGGGTCGCGGCGGTGCATCCTGTATACGTCATCAGCGGCCGTGACCTGGATGACGTTCGCGAGCGGGTCGCGGTGGAAGGTATCTACTGCGTGGGCAGCCACGGCTTCCAGATGCCCGAGGCCGCCCCGGGAATCGACCCGCTGGCGCTCGAGGAAGCGGCTTACGAGCTCCGATCCGCCGCCGACGAGCTGGAGCAGTGGCTCGACTACATAGACGGCGTCGTGATCGAGAGGAAACGCTACTCCTTCGCCCTGCATTACCGGATGGTGGACCGGGACGACCTGAAGCAGATACACGCGGCCGCCGCGGACGTGCTGGAGCGCTACGGGTCCGTGACCTCGAAGCGGGGCAAACAGGTCATCGAGTTCATCCCCGACATCCCCTGGGACAAGGGCCTGTGCCTGCAGGCCCTGATGGCCCGCCTGGACGATTCGGACGACGCACGGCCGTTGTTCCCGATGTATATCGGCGACGATGTGACGGACGAGGACGCCTTCCGAGTGCTCGACCCCGCCACCGGCATGAGCGTGGTGGTGGCCGAGGATGAGCGGGATTCGGCGGCGGAGTTCCGGCTGTCGGGCGTGCCCGCGGTGCGGGCGTTCCTGGAAGAGCTCATCAGGCCGTAAGCGGCCACAGCCACCACAGAGCCAGGCTGGTGACCACCATCAGCAGCAGGTTCAGCGGCGCCCCCACCTTGGCGAAATCCGTGAACCTATACACGCCGGTCCCGTAGATCATGGTGTTGGTCTGATAGCCCACCGGCGTCAGGAAGCTGGTGGAGGCCGCGAACATCACCGCAAGCACCAGTGGCAGCGGTGCCAGGCCGAGCAGCTCGGCCAGGGAAATCGCCACCGGCACCAGGATGACCACCGACGCGTTGTTGCTTACCAGCTCCGTCATCAGCGTCGTCCCGGCGTAAAGGGCCATGAGTACGAATACCGGGTGCCAGTCCGTCGCCTGGGCGGCAAGCAGCCCGCCCAGCCAGCCGGCGGCGCCGGACTTGGTCATGGCGATGCCCAGTGGAATGACGCCGGCCAGCAGGAAAATCACGTCCCAGGAAACACCTGAGTACATATCCTCCTGGTTGACACAGCCGCTGGCCACCATGGCCACGACGCCGGCGATGGCGGTAACCACGATGGGCACCGGGGTGAAGGCAGCGACGCCGACTACGGTCATGATGATGCCGCCGGCGATCCACATGGTGCGACGGTCGTAGTCGTCCTCGAACTCACCCATCACCACGACGTCGGGATGCCGGCGCAGGCGCTTCAGGGCGGTGTCGGACAGGGCGAGCAAGGCAATTTCGCCGACGGTGAGGCGTTCCCCGGCCAGGCGGTGCCCCGACAGCTCCGGCGTTTCCAGCCCGATGAGCCGGGCTTGGTAGCGCTTCCAGAAGTCAATCGAACGCGCTGTGCGGTTACCGAATACCATCTTGTTGCGCAGCATAACCGGCACCAGCCAGCCGTCGTCGCGGACCCGGCGGGATTCGCCGACCTCGGACAGCACCTCGACCATGTCGGCCTTGATCAGGTCCATCACCTGGCGCACCGTAGCCCGCAGGATCAGGATGTCCGCCGCCGCGATCGTGGTTTTCTCGGCCCGCTTGACGTAGGCCCGACCGCCGCGCACCAGCTTCATGACCCGGGCCCCGGTCTGCGCGGTGAATTTGGCGTCTTCCAGGGTCCGGTCCACCAGCTCGCTGCCTTCCGGCACCCCTACCTCCACGATGAAATATTCCTCCTCGTCGTCGGACAGGGGCGCGGCATCCCGCTTCGGCATCAGCCATCGGCCGATAGTGACGAAGTACAGCAGCCCGGTGGCCAGGACGATCAGCCCGAGGTGGGTGAACTCGAACATACCGAGGGGGCGGCCGAAGGCCGGGTCTCCCTTGAGGATGGCGGAGGCGAGAATATTGGTGGAGGTCCCGATCAGGGTCAGGGTGCCGCCAAGCATGCCGAAAAAGCTCAGCGGCAGCAGTATCCGCGCCGCCGGCCGCTTGCTGCGCCGGGTCATGTCCAGGACCAGGGGAATGGCCATGGCCACGGCGGCGGTGTTGTTGATGATTCCGGAGATGGGCCCGACCAGCAGGGCGATGACCAGGATCTGGCGCAGCTCCGAAGTGCCGACCAGGGGAAACAGTTTGGTGCCCAGCAGATGCACCAACCCGGAGCGCTGGACGCCGGCGGACAGGATGAACATGCACAGCACGGTGACCGTGGCGGTGCTGGAGAACCCCGACAGCCCTTCCGGGACCGTCGGGAACGCGGCTTCCAGGTCAACGCCGCGCTCCAGCAGCCATTCGGAGTGAAACAGGATCGGAATACCCATCACCGTGACCAGGATCAGCAGGGCGGTGATGTCCAGGGGCAGCTTCTCGCTGGCGAACAGGTACAACGCGCCGGCGATGACGGTGAAAACCAGGGCTATTTCAACTGTCATTTATGCGGCGAATCCAGGGCATGGAATTGAACGGGGCTCGATGGAGCGTGCACGGCCCCATAGGCATGGAGGCGGGCGCGCTCAAACCCGGTATCCGGTGAACCGATCTCCCTCGTCACCGCCCGGGCAGCGGCGCGGGAACCGTGGCGATGGCTGGAGCGGGTGATGGGAATCGAACCCACGTCATCAGCTTGGGAAGCTGAGGTTCTACCATTGAACTACACCCGCTTTCACGAAGGCACCGTTTCCCTTTCGGGACCGGCGCGCTTATGCTTGGCATTCTACCCGGATAGACGAGCGAGGGGGAAGTTCCGCATGCCGGTCATTCAGTGGCGACAGGGGGCGCTTTGACTACAGGTGCAAGTGACGGCCGCCGCCGCTTCCTGCAACGGGTCCTGTGGGCCGGAGCGGCCTGGCTTTACGGTCTGCCGCTGACGGTCGGGGCGGATACAAGCCTGGAACCGCCGCGTGCAGCGGCGCTGGAAGCCGTGCTGGATACCCTCATTCCGGACGACGACTATCCCGGGGCATTGCGCGCCGGGGTGCCGACCCGTATCGAAGAGCTGCTGGCGCGCTCGCCGCGCCGGCTGCGGCTGTACCGCCGCGGACTGGACGCGGTCGAGCGCCGGGCCCGTGAAACCGCCGGGAGCTCCTTTACGGACCTGGCGCCGGACCGGCGCGGTGAAGTGCTGGTGGCATTTCAGGCCGGCTACGGTCCCGGCACGATTTTTTTCCATTATGTACGCCGCGACGCCATGACCCGCTTTTATTCCTCGCCCGCCGCTTACGAAATGCTCGGCTACCAGCCGCCGCTGAACGGCTACCCCTTTGCGCCTGCGGCATCGGACGCGTCGGAGCGGGCCGGTGGCTGAGCCGGAGTACGACGCAGTCGTCGTCGGATCCGGGGCGGGGGGCGGTGTTGCCGCCATGGTGCTTTGCGAGGCCGGCTTCAAAGTACTGCTGCTCGAGCGCGGCCGGCGCTACGATTTCACGGCGGACTATCCGATGCGACACCCGGATTGGGAACGCCACGGCAATCCCTTCGTGGAAGCGAGCCACGAGACGGTCAAGGCGGAGGCCGGGGCGGAGCTGGACCGAAGCCGGCTCGGGCTTTTCTCCGGGCCCGGGGAACCGCGCCGCCTGCGCAGCGGCTTCCGATACCGGCGCGTGCTGGGACTCGGCGGCACCACGCTGCATTACCAGGGCGAGGCGCACCGCTTCGCCGACTACGCGTTCCGCTCCGCCTCCGAGTACGGTTTCGGAGTCGACTGGCCGATCGGGTACGGCGACCTGGAACCATACTATAACCGGGTGGAGCAGCTGCTCGGCGTGGCCGGTTCGCCGGACAACCCGTTCAAGCCGCCGCGGGGCGCGTATCCCACGCCGCCCCATCCCTTTTCGCCGGCGAGCCGCCTGGTCGGGCGGGGCGCTGCGGCGCTCGGGCTGAAGATGCAGCACAATCCCCTGGTGCTGCCGACCCGTTCGGTGGACGGACGGTCGCCGTGCCGACATACCGGCGGCTGTACCCGCGGCTGCATTTTCGGCGCCAAGTCCAGCATGGACGTCACCGCCATTCCACGCGCGGAGCGGACCGGCCGGCTCACCGTGGTCACTGAGGCCCGCGTGATGCAGATTGAGGCCGATGCAAGCGGCTCGCGTGTGGAACGGGTGGTTTACCTGCACGACGGCGCCACTCGTTCGGCCCGTGCCCGGGTTCACATCCTGGCGGCGGGGGCGGTGGAGACGCCGCGGCTTTTGCTGTACAGCCGCTCGGCGGCCCATCCCCATGGCCTGGGCAACAACGAGGACCAGGTCGGTCGCCATTTCATGGAGACGGTCACGGTGATGCTCAATGTGCGCTACGATCATCCACTGGAGGCTTATCGCGGTCCGCCCATCGACGCGCGCATCTGGGACCGGGCCGATCCCCGCTCGTCGCTCGCCGGTGAGCGGGGTGGTTATTCCCTGGGTGTGTCCAGCAGCATGGGCGGCTTCCACGGCCCGGTGTCATACGCCTTGCGTACGCCGGGTTTCGGCCTGGAGCACAAGCGCGCGGTGCGCGAGCGCTTCGGGCGGATCGTGACACTGTTTGGGTCCGCCGAGCAGGAGTCGCAAAGCGGTAATCGGATCAGCCTGAGCGATCAGTCCGACAGTGCGGGAATGCCCAAGGTGTCGGTGCGAACCCGGTTTTCGGAAAAGGATGCCCGGGCCATAGAGGTGATGTTCCGGGATTGCGAGGCCCTGGCGGAGGCGTCCGGCGCCGTGGCGACGCTGAACCGGCATTCCACCTACGACCGGTCCAATGCCTCCCAGGTCGCCGGGAGCTGCCGCATGGGTCAGTCGCCGGAGGCCTCAGTGACCGACTTATGGGGCCGGATGCACGGTATCGACAATCTCTACATCTGCGATGCCAGCGTCCTGGCGGGACAGGGCGCCGGCGACGCCCTGTCCCTCACCATTCAGGCGCTGGCCTGGCGGACTGCCGAGGAGATCGTGTCCCGCCGGCGGTCCGGGTGACGCTTGCGGGTCAGCAGCCCGCGTCAAATGCACACGGGGCCCCGCGATCGGCAGTCCAATCGAGATCGAGATCATCTACGGATGCGGCTCCGGCAAGCATGATGTGCTCGGAGGCCGATGCGACCTGGATCCGCTCCCCGGTGAATACGTCGCTGGGGCGTGCGGCGCTCTGCTCGGCTTCCGGCTCAGCGGGGCAAGGCCCGGTGACCTTCCCGGACCAGTTGTCGCTGACCGGGGCATATTCACCGTTTACAGAGAAGTCACCGAAGCTGAAGCTGAATGTCAGCGAGGCTGACAGCGTGACGTTTCGGTCATCCTGTACGCAACCATCAAAGCCGGTACGAACCCGGACTTGATTGCCGCTGCCGGTCCGATCAATACATATACCGAAAATCCCGCTGCATTCCCCGCCGACATCAAAGGCTGCATGCGCCGGTGGCACCAGGGTGTCGACGATGCGACGGGCCAGGTTCCGGTTGTGAAACGGCATGGTCATGCCGATGTTGCTACTACCACCTGCCCAGGGTCCCTCGCCGAGCTCGAGGGAGGTCTGGGCATGGGCCGGCAGGCTGACCGACTCGATGATGGGCCGGGTCCAGCGCTCCGGGGCGGCATAAAACGAGGCCGCCGCGCCGCCGCCGAGCAGGGCGGACTTGAGCAGCTTGCGCCGCCCGCTGGTGCGAGGATCACGGTTGCGCGTCTCGGTGTCGTTGCCGCGCCGGCGATTCTTCATGGACATGGATTTTCTCCTTCCGAACGGTTTAGTTGTTTGATTGTTGTTTGCCGAACGAAAATGGCGGGTGTGGCTGGCCACTTCCAGGCGGGTACGTCGGATGGAAATATGCCACGGTGCCCCTGGCGGTTCCAGTACCAGTTGTTCGGGCATTGAATGGGCGGGGTTGGCGCTGAGGCAGTGGCGCCGTGTGAAGGTCAATACGAGCAGCTCGGGCATCAGCTGTTTTGTTTGCCCTGGGTTTCAGGCCGCGCCGCGGCCGGCAATGGCGGGAAATTGACGCATTGATCGGCGATCCTATACTCTGTCCGCCATGAACTCCGAGATACTGGTAAACGGCGAAAAGCGTTCCGTGCCGGCCGGCCATACCCTGGCCGAGCTGGTTCGGGAACTTGAGCTCGAGGACCGGCGGGTGGCGGTGGAAGTTAACGAGGAAATCGTGCCCCGCAGCCGCTATGCGGAGCATGTACTCAACGGCGGCGACCGCGTCGAGGTGGTGGCGGCCATAGGCGGTGGTTGAGCCGCTGGATTGTCTTTCATGAATGAAACTGATCCGAATCTCGTCATCGAGGACGATCCGCTGGTGATTGCCGACCGGGAGTTCCGGTCGCGTCTCCTCGTCGGCACCGGCAAGTACCGGGACCTCGAGCAGACCCGCGCAGCCATCGAGGCGAGCGGCGCAGAGATCGTCACCGTGGCGCTCCGACGCACCAATATCGGCCAGGATCCGGACGAGGCCAACCTGCTCGATGTGATCCCCATGTCGGAGTACACCATCCTCCCTAATACCGCCGGCTGCTTCAACGCCAACGACGCCGTCCGGACCTGTCAGCTGGCGCGGGAGCTGCTCGACGGCCATTCCCTGGTCAAGCTCGAGGTCCTGGGTGACGAGCGGACGCTGTTCCCGGACGTGATCGCCACCATCGAGGCGGCTTACCGGCTGGTTGAGGACGGGTTCGACGTCATGGTCTACACCAACGACGACCCCATCGTAGCCAAGGAGCTGGAAGAGCTGGGCTGCGTCGCCGTCATGCCGCTGGCCGCGCCCATCGGGTCCGGGCTCGGGATCCGCAATCCCTACAACATCCTGTTCATTCTGGAGGACGCCGACGTGCCCATCATCGTCGATGCCGGGGTCGGCACCGCCAGCGATGCAGCGGTGGCCATGGAGCTCGGCTGCGACGGCGTGCTGATGAACACCGCCATCGCGGCGGCGGAGAACCCCGTGCTGATGGCGTCGGCCATGCGCAAGGGCATCGAGGCGGGCCGCGAGGCCTACCTGGCCGGGCGCATGCCCAAGAAGCGCTACGGCAGCGCGTCGTCGCCCATCGAAGGCACCTTTTTTTAGTGGACCCCGCTGCAGATATTGCTCTATTCTGCGGTTGGCGAGCGTTGGTCCGGTTTGCATGTTCGGGTGATCGGAGAGGCCAGTGTCGGGGGCCGTCCCCCAGGGCCGCTGTGAATACATCCGTGTACGCTCTGGCTCAAACGTCCCTGTTTTCGACAGCCCTGGGGGACGGCCCCCGACACTGGCCCCGTTCTTCGATGCCGTTTCTCAAATCGAGCCGTGGCCTGTGGAAATGCTCCGGTCGTTGATTCGGGTGCGAAAGGAGAGATACCGGTATCCCGCAGATTTCCGTTTTCTACGATGCGGATAGCAAACGTTTTTTCAAATGTAACCACCCCAGATAAAGCAGGAGTCCCACCCTGCCCACCGATAATCCCGCCAGTCGCCCGATCCGCAGCTTTGTCCGCCGTGAGGGACGCATCACCCGCGCCCAGCAGCGCGCCCTGGATGAATACTGGGCTGAGTTCGGCCTCGAGCCGCGGGGTGATCACTTCGACTGGACGCGGGTGTTCGGCCGCTCGGCACCGGTGATCTGCGAGATCGGTTTCGGCGACGGCGGGGCGTTGGAACGCATGGCGCGCGACGATCCCGAGTCGGACTTCGTCGGCGTCGAAGTCTACCGGCCGGGGGTCGGCGCGTTGCTGCTGCGTCTTAACGAGGCGGGGGTTGGCAACGTGCGGGTCGCCATGACCGACGCCGTCGATTTCATTCGGGACAGCGTGGCACCGGAATCCCTGGATAAGCTGCTGGTCTTCTTTCCCGACCCCTGGCCCAAGAAACGGCACCACAAGCGGCGGTTGATCCAGCCGCCCTTCGTGGAGCTGGCCGCCGACTGTCTCAAACGCGGTGGGCACCTGCACTGCGCCACCGACTGGGAAGACTACGCTGCCTGGATGATGAACGTCCTGGGCGGCTGCGGGAGACTCGAGAATACGTGCGGGCCGGACCGTTTCGCGCCGCGGCCGGCGTATCGCCCGCAGACCAAGTACGAACGCCGCGGCGAGGGTTTGGGGCATGGAACATGGGACCTGATCTTCCGGCGGATATGAAAACGGTACCCGCAGGCGCGGTATTCAACCGCGAATCACAAGTCACGAGTCACTGATTACGAACCCGTCAGTCATCATCGCGCCTGGCCTGAACGGACGCCAGGCTGCCCGCCTCGACGATGGTCTCGAACAGGATGGGGCGGCAGCACACGTAGCAGTCCTCGTAATAGGACTGCGACCCGGCCGAGCAGTCGATATCGGTATCGAAGCGCTCCCCGCAATAAGGGCAGTGGATGGTGTAGGTCTCGATCATGGATCGTCGCGATTGCTGTTACCATCAGTATGACATGACTTCCGGCGCCAACCATCCCCATTGGTGGGACCCGTATTCCAACCAGCCCTACAGGCTTTCCGGTAAGCGCAAGCCGCGTCGTTCCGCGGCCAGTCTCGCCGAGTATCTCAAAGTGGCCGGCACGGCCCTGGCTGTGTCGCCGCGGCTGCTGTGGCGGTACGCCACCGCGCGGGCGGCGCCTACCGACCGGCCCGCCCCGGCGTTCATCGGCCTGAGTATCTCGCCGGACGAGCGCCACAGCGACGAGATCCGGGGCATGGTGGACGAGTTGGGCGTGGAGGAATTGCTGATCCGCATACCGTCCTGGGATCTCGACCGTGTGGATGAGTACGTCGACTTCGCATCCCGGTTCCGGGACCACCGGCTGCTTTTCAATATTCTGCAGTGCCGGGAGAGCGTTATGCAGCCGGGTGCCTGGGCCGCGGCGCTGGAGACCATCTTCACGCGCTTCGGGCACCTTTCCGGTTACTTCCAGATCGGCAACGCCGTCAACCGTACGAAGTGGGGGTGCAAGCACAGCGGTGAGTATCTCGCCCTGCTGGAGGCGGCCGAGCGTGTCCGCGCCGCGCATCCCGGTGTCCGCCTGGTGGGCTCCTCGGTGATCGATTTCGAGCCCCTGGTGACGCTGCGGACCCTGCTCAACGCCCGGCGCTACCATCTGGATGTCGTCAGCTCCCTGATGTATGTGAACCGGCGCGGCTCCCCCCGTGGCCGGCAGTACCTGGTGTTCGATCTTCTGCGCAAGCTGCGGCTGCTGCACGCCATCGCATCCATCGGCAACAGGAACGACCGGCGCCTGTGGATCACCGAGTTCAACTGGCCGCTTTTGAACACGAAGCCCTATACGCCGAACTCGGGGCATCCCGACCGGACCGTCGACGAGGAAACCCAGGCCGCTTACATGACCGACTATTACCGTATCGCGTGGCAGTCCGGGTGGGTGGAGAAGGTCTACTGGTGGGAGCTGATCAGTCCCGGCTACGGCCTGGTGGACCATCGGGACGGCGTGTTGAGAAAGTTGCCGTCCTATTACGCCTTCAAGGCGCTGCTGGAAGGCGGGCTGTACGAGCCGCCGTCGGCGGCGCCTTGAAAACCGGCGGCGATCGTCAGTCGATACGCTCGACCCCGGTTGCCGATCCCACCAGGAGTGCATCGGCACCGCGCTGGGCGAACAGCCCGTTGGTTACCACGCCGGCGATCTGATTCAGGGCCCGCTCCAGCTCGACCGGGTTGCGGATATCCAGGTTGCGGACATCCAGGATGAGGTTGCCGTTGTCGGTGGTAAAGTTCCCGCGCAGCTCGGGCTGGCCGCCCAGCTTGACGAGCTGCCGCGCCACATAGCTCTTGGCCATGGGTATCACTTCCACCGGCAGGGGGAAGGTGCCGAGAACGTCCACGAGCTTGGTGTCGTCGACGATGCAGACGAACTTTCCGCTCGCCGCGGCGATGATTTTCTCCCGGGTCAGCGCGCCGCCACCGCCCTTGACCAGGTGAAGATGGCGGGTGGCCTCGTCCGCCCCGTCCACGTACAGCGGCAGGTCGCCCGTGCTGTCCAGCGACATCACCGGCAGGCCGTGTCCTTTGAGCCTCTCCTCGGTGGCGGCGGAGCTGGCGACGGTGCCGTCGATTTTTCCCTTCACCCGGGGCAGGAGATCGATGAAATGGTCGACCGTGGAGCCGGTGCCGACGCCGATCACCATGCCGACTTCGATGAATTCCAGGGCGGCCTCGGCCGCCGCGATCTTTGCTTTGTCGTGTGACATGTCGGGTAAGCTCCGTGGCAGGTTGCACCGCTGTATTGAAGATAGCGGATGTTCGGCTGTGGCGGGGTTTGAGAAGCCGCACCAGGGGACGGCCGGTGCCGGGGGGCATCGCCCAGGGCCGCTGTGAATATGTCCCTATACGCTCTGGCTCAAACATCCCTGTTTTCGACAGCCCTGGTCAATGCCCCCCGGCACCGGCCTGCTCATGACTAACTCTGATATTAAACCCGGCCACAGCCGAACATCCGACCGGCTGACATCCATTCCGCCAACTGGTAAGTTAGCACATTCCGGGTCGGACCCGGAATCCAGCAATCTTTCAACATCCTGCTAGGGAAACTCTGATCAATTCAGAGTTTCCCGCGACATAGGGATGTGTCGACATGGATCAATCACGTAAGTGATTGATCCATGAAGGAAAACGGAAATCGACATTTTCGTTTTCCGTGCTCTGAGAATTCATGGACGAATTATTCAGAGTTTCCCTAGAGTCCGGCCTGCCACGGACGGAGTTCATTTTCATAAAAGCAGAATTGCCCGGCTGACCCTATATGCTCCAGGAGTACCTGAAAAAGATCCTCACGGCGCACGTCTACGACGTCGCCGAAGAGACCCCCCTCGACTTCGCCTCCAACCTGTCCGTCCGTTTCGGCAACAACGTCTGGTTGAAGCGGGAGGACGAGCAGGCGGTGTTCTCCTTCAAGTGCCGGGGAGCCTACAACAAGATGTCCCAGCTTTCCCGGGCCCAACTCAGGAAGGGGGTCATCGCGGCTTCGGCGGGCAATCACGCCCAGGGCGTGGCGCTCAGCGGCCAGGTACTGTCCACCCCCACGGTGATCGTGATGCCCCGCACCACGCCCAACATCAAGGTCAATGCCGTGGCCATGCGCGGCGCCGAGGTCATTCTCCACGGCGACAACTACGACGACGCCTACAGCCAGGTCGAGGCGCTGATCCGCAAGCACAAGTACACCTTCGTGCATCCCTTCGACGATCCCCTCACCATCGCCGGCCAGGGAACGATCGGCTTCGAGCTCCTGAAGCAGCATGTCGATGACGTTCATGCCATCTTTGCGCCGGTGGGGGGCGGCGGCCTGATCGCGGGCATCGCGGCCTACGTCAAGCAGGTCCGGCCCGAGATCAGGGTGATCGGGGTGCAGGCGGACGACTCCGACGCCATGTACCAGTCCCTCAAAGCCGGCCGCCGGGTGCGGCTGAAGGACGTGGGCATATTCGCGGACGGCACGGCGGTGCGGCAGGTGGGCAAGGAGACTTTCAGGATCGCGCGCAAGTGCGTCGACGAGGTGATCCGCGTCAGCAACGACGAGATCTGCGCCGCGATCAAGGACGTATTCGAGGATACCCGCTCCATCATGGAGCCGTCCGGCGCCCTGTCCGTGGCGGGGGTGAAGGCTTACCTGGGCCAGCACAGGCTAAAGGATCGGAACGTCATCGCCATTACGTCGGGCGCCAACATGAATTTCGACCGTCTGCGCCACGTCTCCGAGCGGGCCGAGATCGGCGAGCGCCGGGAAGCCATCCTGGCGGTGACCATTCCCGAGCGGCCCGGCAGCTTCCGGCGCTTCTGCTCGATTATCGGCGACCGAAACATTACCGAGTTCAACTACCGCTTCGCCGACCCCGATCAGGCGCACGTGTTTGTCGGCCTGCAGATCGCCTCCGCCAGGGAAGTGGAGAACCTTGTGAAGGAGCTTCGGACCCACGACTATCCCACTGAGGATCTGACGGACAACGAGATGGCCAAGCTCCACGTCCGCCATCTGGTGGGGGGGCACGCGCCGACGGCGGTCAACGAGTTGATCTATCGTTTCGAGTTTCCCGAACGGCCGGGGGCGCTGATGAACTTCCTGGCTCACATGGGGCAGACCTGGAACATCAGCCTGTTTCACTACCGCAACCACGGCGCGGAGGTCGGACGGGTGCTGTGCGGCCTGCAGGTGCCGGCGGGCGAGAAGCCGCAGTTCCGGGCGTTTCTCAAGGAGATCGGTTACGCGTATTCCGATGAGTCCGAGAACCCGGCATATCGGCTGTTCCTGGGATAGACCCATGCTGACGCGGGGAGTGTGATGGACCGCACCGCTTCCCTGATTCCGTGGCGGACCGTGAAACGGGTGCCGCCCCTGCCGTCCGGCGAGGTCCACCTGTGGTGGCAGGATCTTCGAAGCGCTTCCCTGGACCTCGGTTCGCTGCACGGGCTGTTGAACGAGCGCGAAAGGGCGCGGGTCGAGCGGTTCCGGGTGGAAGGCGTCGGGCGGGAGTTCACGGCGGCGAGGGGGATTCTGAAACGGCTGTTGTCCGCGTACCTGGACCGCGCTCCCGGAGATCTTGATTTCCGCTACGGCCCCCTGGGCAAGCCGTCGCTGCCCGCGGAGGACGGCGACGAGCTCTGTTTCAATTACACGGATTCGGAAGGCGTCGCGCTCTACGCGTTTGCCTGGAACCGGGAGCTGGGCGTGGATCTGGAAATGCTGTCGCGGCGGGTCCGTTGCCGGCGGATCATCGAGCGCCGGTTTGCGCCCCGGGAGTCCGAGTCTCTCCTGGCCATGCCGGAGGAAGCGCAGCGAAGGAGCTTCCTGGCTTGCTGGACCCGCAAGGAAGGCTATGGCAAGGCGCTGGGCCTCGGCATCCGTTTCCCTTTCGACTGCCGCGAGATGTGCGTGGACTGCGGCTCGTCACCGCTGTCCCTGGAAGACCATGTGAACGGCGATGCCTGGGACATACATCAGCTCTACCCGGCGGAGGATTTCGTCGCCGCGCTCGTGCATCCGAGCGGTGAGCTGCCGCAAAGGTATTGGCGAATGTAGACCGGGTTCTGATCCGGTGTTTCGCAATCGCGCTGCGCCTTCGCTCTACAGCCGCAGGCGATACCACAAGCGGCCGATGTATTCGTGCAGGGCGTGGGTGGTGCCCGACAGGGCGCCGGCGTTCGGAATCCAGCTCAGCACCGCGGGGCGGTTGCTCTGCACCGCGAGGAAGTCCGTGGGCGCCGGCGTTACCGCGACGCCCGCATGGCGGAATGCCAGGACCGCCCGGTGCATGTGGGTCGCGGAGGTAACCAGCAGGACCTCATTCCAGCCGCGTTCCGCGATGATCCGCGCGCTGTGCTCGGCGTTTTCTATGGTGTTGCGGCTTTCCGTCTCCATGATGATCGCCGATTCGGGTACGCCCCACTGGCCAAGCAGTTCGCGGGCGTAGTACGCCTCGCTTTGCAGGCCCGGCTGCGGGAATACGTTGCCGCCGGTGAGCAGGATGCGAGGTGCCTTGCCGGCCCGGTGCAACTGCAGGGCGTAGAGCAGCCGGTCCGCGCCGGAGCCCAGATGCGTGTGTGGTCGCGGCGGGTGGGGCAGCCCCAGCCCGCCGCCGAGGACGATGATCACATCGACTTCCGGTACGGCGTCCAGCGACTTCGCCGGATAGTCGTTTTCCAGGCTCTGTACCAGTGTGAACGCCGTCCAGCCGTTGCCGGCGCCGAACAGCAACAGCGCCGCGCCGATTACCAGCACTCTGGCCAAGCGCAGTCGTCCGGCCACCAGCAGCAAGGCGGCGGCGAGCAGGGCGCAGCTCACCACGCCCACGGGATAGATGAACAGCGGAATGAGCTTTGACAGGAAGATTTCCATTTATTTTTCGCTCCGCAGCCCGGCGGATATCGAGATTGAATCAGCGCTCGATTGTACGCGACGGCCCGGGCCCGGGTTCCCGGCTCCGGACCATTCAGCCGCGGGATCGCCGCCAGGCATCCCACTGCGCGTCGAGCCGCTTCTCCGAGACCGGCTGCCCGGTGCCCAGCTCCTGGGCGAACACGGAGACGCGGAATTCCTCCAGCATCCATCGGAACGCGAACAGTTCCGGGGGAACCGGATCCGGAGGCAGGGGATAGTCCATCAGCAGGCGGATCCAGTATTCACGGATCCGCTCCATGCGGGCGAGGTCGCGCCTCGGGTCGCGGGCGCAGCGGGCCATCCGTTTCTGTACCGCCTGCAGATATCGATCCAACGCCGCGAGCCGGTTGCCGGGCGTGTAATGCACGAAGCCGGGAAAGACCAGCAGGTCCAGCTGCTGGGCGATGTCATCCCGGGTGGCCGGCGGCAGGGCGTCCAGCCGTCCCTTGCAGTCCCGGAAGCGCTCCAGGGCCGGCGCGACGGCTGCGCAGATTTCCGCGGCGGCCGGCACGAGGCGCTCCCCGACGGTGGCCGCTTCCCGGTCGAAGCCCCCCCGCGAGCGGACCCGCCAGGGGTCGGTGGCCCGCGACCGGGTCATGGCCGCGTCGATGATGTCCCGCCTGAGCGCGTCGCAGGAACCCACCGACGCGAAGTTCAGGCACATGCGATCGGCCTGGGGCAGATTCTTCCGGAGATAGTTCAACTTCGCCCCGACCTCGAGGCGAACAAGGCGCTCCACTCCGCCGTCCATGGCTGCGCGGGCGTCGTGTTCGCGGTCATACATCGCGACGGCGACGCTGTCGCCGTCGTCCCGAAGCGCCAGGAACGAGCGCAGGCGGATACCGGACTGCCGGTATTCGATGGTCTCCGGCAGATCGCCGAACGACCACGTCGTCAGGCCGTCCCGTATCCAGTCGGGAAGCGGCTCGTCGGCGGGTTGCGATGCCTCCACGCTTTGCCCGACCCGGTCCCGCAGCGCGCCCGGATCCCGGCCCTGGTCCAGCACTTCGCCGTCAGCGTCGACGACCTCGATATTCATGCGCAGGTGGGCCGGCAGTGACGACTCGTCCCAGTCATCGACGGGAATTTCGACGCCGCGTTGCTCGCTGAAAGTCCGCGACATGCACTGTGCCAGGCTCTCGCCCTCTCGGGGCGCCATGCGCCGGAGGCACAGGAGCGCGGCATCGTTGGCCGGACCGAGGCCGCGGCGCTGTTCCCTGGGCAGGGCCCGTATCAGGGCCGTCATCCTGTCCACCAGGAGCCCCGGGACCAGCCAGCTCAGGCGTTCTTCCGGGAGCTGTCCCAACAGCGGCGCCGGGACGCGAAGGGTCACGCCGTCGCAGGGATGCCCGGGCTCGAAGCGATAGCGCAGGGCCAGGCGGTTGTCATTGACCTCGAAATACTCCGGGAACCGTTCCGGGTACCGGTCATCGACCGGGCCGGGCCGGGCGGTATCGGCATCCAGCTGGAGAGCCCGGACCCGTTCCGCCGGCGCCGTGTCGAGCCATGAGCTCAGGCTTCGGCTATCGCACACCTCATGCGGCAGGTGCTTGTCGTAGAACTCGAACAGCTGCTCTTCGTCGATCGCGATGCCGCGGCGGCGCTCGCGCTGCTCCAGGTCGGTGGCCCGGCGGATCATTTCCATGTTGTGGCTCAGGAAGTCCGGCGCCGGGTCGATGTCACCAGCCACCAGGGCCTGGCGGATGAAGATCCGCCGGCTTTCCGCCGGGTCGACCACCGAGAATCGTGTTCTTCGGCCCCGGACCAGGGTAAGCCCGTGCAGCGTCACCTGTTCCTTCGCCATGACTTCGCCGCGCCCGGTATCCCAGTAAGGTTCCAGGTACTGCCGCCTGACCAGGTGAGCGGCCGGGGCTTCGGCCCAGGCCGGGTCGATGGCCGCGTTGGTTCGGGCGTAGAGCTTGCCGGTCTGCACGAGCTCGGCGCACATCAGCCAGTCCGGCCGGTGCTTGAACAGCGCCGAGCTGCGATGGATGTAAAGCTTCTTGCCCTGGGTGCCCAGGTATTCGTTCTGCATATGCCGCCGGGCGATGTTGCCCAGCAGGCCCGTCAGGAGCGCCTTGTGGACCGCGGATTCCGCAGCCGGCGCATCGTTGGAACGGATCCCGAGTTCGCGGGCAATGCTTTTGAGCTGGTCGCGGACATTGCGCCATTCCCGCATCCGCGTCGTGGACAGATAGCGGTCGCGGCAGTACCGCGTACGCTGGCGTCGCGACAGGTCGCGGGTATCGCGCCGGTAGCGCTCCCACAGGTTCAGCAGGCCCAGGAAGTCGGATTTCCCGTGCCGGTACTCAGCGTGGGCCTGGCGTGCCTGGTCCAGGCGATCCACCGGATACTCCCTGGGATCCTGAACGGACAGGGCCGCGGCGATGGTCAGCACTTCGTTCGTGCAGCGGTGGTCGTCGGCGGCCAGCAGCATGCGGCCGATGCGCGGATCGGCCGGGATGCGGGCCAGCCGCCTGCCGGTGGCGGTGAGCCGGCGCTCGCCGTCGATGGCGCCGAGCTCTTCCAGCAGCCGGTAGCCGGCCTTTACCATGCGCGGCGGCGGCGGTTCGAGAAACGGAAACTCCTCCACATCGCCGAGACGCAGGTTGTGCATGGTCAGGATGACGCTTGCGAGGGAAGTGCGCTGGACCTCCGGCGGGGTGAATTCCTCCCGGGCATTGAAGTCATCTTCGCTGTACAGGCGGATGCAGATGCCGTCAGCTTCACGCCCGCAGCGGCCGGCGCGCTGGCTGGCGGAGGCCCGGGAAACCGGTTCCACGGGCAGCGCCTGGACCTGCCGTGCCGGCCGATAGCGGCTGATCCGCGCCAGGCCGGTATCGATGACGAAGCGGATGCCGGGCACAGTGATGGATGTCTCCGCGACGTTGGTGGCCAGCACAATCCGGCGGCGCCCGCCGGGCCGGAAAATGCGCTGCTGCTCCCCGCCCGGCAGTCTGGCGTAAAGGGGCAGGATTTCCGTGTCCCGGTAGTGCTTCTTCCGGAGCAGCCCGGCGGTCTTGTGGATGTGATACTCGCCGGGCAGGAAGATCAGTATGTCCCCCGGACCCTCGCGAAACAGCTCGTCCACGGCATGCAGCAGGGCGACCTCGAGGTCGCGGTCGACGCTGTCGCCGCCGTCCCGGTTGAAGGGCCGGTAGCGGATCTCCACCGGCCAGGTGCGCCCGGATACTTCCAGCACGGGCGCATCGTCGAAGTAGCGTGAGAATTTCTGCGGGTCGATGGTTGCCGAGGTGATGATGACTTTCAGGTCCGGGCGCCGGGGCAGGAGGCGCTTCAGAACCCCCAGCAGGAAATCGATATTCAGGGAACGCTCGTGGGCTTCGTCGATGATCAGCGTGTCGTACTGCGCCAGCAGCCTGTCCGTTTCCAGCTCCGCCAGGAGCATGCCGTCGGTGAGTACCTTGACGTAGGTCTCGTCGCCGAGCTGTTCCTCGAACCGGAGCTTGTAGCCCGCATGCCCGCCGATCTCGCTGTCGAGTTCGTCGGCGAGCCGCGCCGCGATGGCCCGGGCCGCGACCCGTCGCGGTTGGGTATGACCGATATACCCGTCGATGCCGCGGCCCATCTCCAGGCAGAACTTGGGAAGCTGGGTGCTTTTTCCGGAGCCGGTTTCGCCGCACACCACCACCACCTGGTGGTCGTGGATCGCCTGCTGTATGTCGCCCTTCCTGGCCGTGATCGGCAGGGCCTCGTCGCAGCGCAGCGCGGGCAGATTCCCGGCTCTGGCCTGCCGCAGGGCGTGCGATTTCCCGTAAAGCGCCTCGTATTCCCGCTTGCGGCCGGCCCTGCGCAGACGCTCCAGGCGTTTCCGGTCCCGCCGCATGCAATGCCGTTCCGGCTCCCGGGTCTCGCCGGAACGGGTGTTGGGGGCAGGCTCGGATGAGGACATTTTTATAACTGTTAATTATATAAATATTGGAATTTATACTTTTTTATTCTTAACAGAGATCCCTACCATCGTCTGATACCCAGCCTTTCAAGCGGGCAAGAAGCATGTATCAATACGACGAGTCAGACCGGTCACTGGTGAATCAGCGGGTGCGTCAGTTCCGCGGGCAGGTGGAACGGTACCTGAACGGAGAGCTTGCCGAAGACGAATTCAAGCAGTTGCGCCTGCGTAACGGCTTGTACATGCAGCGCCACGCCCACATGCTGCGGGTGGCCATTCCCTACGGGCTGCTCGATTCCCGGCAGCTGCGCACCCTGGCCCGGATCGCCGAGGTGTACGACCGGGGCTACGGCCATTTCACCACGCGCCAGAATATTCAATACAACTGGCCCGAGCTGAAAGATGTTCCGGACATTCTACAAGAACTGGCGAACGTGGACATGCATGCCATCCAGACCAGCGGCAACTGCGTTCGTAACGTCACCAGCGATCACTTGGCCGGCGTGGCCGGCGACGAGATCGAGGATCCGAGGCCCTACTGCGAGATCATTCGCCAGTGGTCCACCCTGCATCCCGAGTTCTCCTGGCTGCCGCGCAAGTTCAAGATCGCCGTCACCGGCGGGGAGCGCGATCGCACCGCCATCAAGTTCCACGACATCGGCATCCGCATGGTCGCCGACGGCCGGGGCGAGCCCGGCTTCGAGATCTGGGTCGGCGGCGGCATGGGCCGCACCCCGGTGGTGGGCAAACTGATCCGCGGATTCCTGCCGCGCCGGCATCTGCTTTCATACATCGAAGCGATCCTGCGGGTCTACAACCTGCTGGGTCGCCGGGACAATATCCACAAGGCGCGGATCAAGATCCTGGTGAACGCCGTGGGCATCGAAGCCTTCCGCACCCAGGTGGAGCGGGAATGGCGCGGCATGCTCGAGGGCGGCGAGTCCCTGGAGATCGGCCCGGACGAGATCGAGACCGTGGCCCGCCACTTCCGGGATGATGCCTCCGGCGTCGGTCCCGGGACGGGGGACGCCCGGCGGATCGACCGCTGGATGCTGGATACCCGCTTCGCCGACTGGTACCGGCACAACACCCACGATCACAAGCATCCCGGATACCGCATCGTCACCATCTCCCTCAAGGAGCCCGGCGTGCCCCCCGGCGACGTGGCTGCGGGACAGATGCGCGCCGTGGCGGATATCGCCGAGCGCTTCAGCCGGGACGAGATCCGGGCCACCCACGAGCAGAACCTGGTGCTGGCCTGGGTCAGCCAGGACGACGTCGTCAAGGTGTGGCGGGAGCTGGACGGGCAGGGCCTGGCGACGCCGAACGTCGGGACCCTGAACGACATGATCTGCTGCCCGGGGCTGGACTTCTGCTCCCTGGCGAACGCGGGTTCCATCCCCATCGCCAGGCAGATCAACGAGCGCTTCGACCGTTTGGACCGTCTCTACGAGATCGGCCCGGTCCAGCTCAAGATGTCGGGTTGTATGAACGCCTGCGGTCATCATCACGCCGGGCACATCGGCATCCTGGGCGTCGATAAGCATGGCGAGGAGTGGTACCAGATTACCCTCGGCGGCCGGGCGGACGACGCCGCCGCCATCGGCAAGCGCATTGGCCCGAGCGTGCCGAAGGAAGCGGTGGCCGGGACCATCGAGCAGATCGTCAACGTCTACATCGGCGAGCGCCGGCCGGGCGAGCGATTCATCGACACTTACTCACGCGTGGGTATTCAACCTTTCAAGGAACAGGTGTATGTCAGTCATCATCAATCGAAGAATACAAATCAATCAGTGGTCGCATCGGTATGACGACGAGCCGCTGGGGGCGGGTCGTGTCACGGTTTCCCTGAATCGCTGGCTCCAGGAGCACGAAACCCTGGCCAATCACGAGGGCAAAGTCGGCGTGCGGCTGCTGCCGGGGGATGCAGTGGAGGAGCTGGCGCCGTTCGCCGCCGGACTTGCGCTGATCGCGCTGGAATTCGACCGCTTCGGCGAGGGCCGGGGCTATTCCCAGGCGTACCTGCTCCGCGAGCGTCTCGGCTTCACCGGGGAGCTGCGGGCCCTGGGCGCCCGGCGGGACCACGTGATGTACATGGAGCGCTGCGGCATCAATGCCTTCGAGCCCGCGCCGGAGGACAGCGTCGAGACCCTTCTGGAGGGATTCGACGAAATCACCGTGCGCTACCAGCCGTCCCACGACCGCATTCCGTTGATCTTCCGCGAGCGTGCACGGCGCGCGGCGGAGCACAGGCAGGAGATTTCAGCATGACGACGACATTCGAATTCGAACCCATCGCCGGAAGGTTCGCGGACAGGCATCCCGAGGAAATTCTCGAGTGGGCCCTGGGGCAGTACGGGAATATCTCCGTCTCGTTCAGCGGGGCGGAGGACGTGGTGCTGGTGGACATGGCCTGCCGGATCCGTCCGGGCGTGCCGGTATTCACCCTCGACACCGGCCGGCTGCACGCGGATACCTACCGGTTCATCGAAACCGTGCGGGAAACCTACCCTATCGAGCTGGACGTGCTGCATCCGGATGCGGAGCAGCTCAACCAACTGGTGCGGGAGAAGGGGCTGTTCAGCTTCTACCGGGACGGCCACGGCGAGTGCTGCGGCATCCGCAAGGTCGGTCCGCTGAGCCGCAAGCTCGCCACCCTGGACGCCTGGATCACCGGGCAGCGCCGCGACCAGAGCCCCGATACGCGGGCGGAAGTGCCGGTGGTGCAGCGCGACGGCGTGTTCTCGGGGCCGGACCGCACGCTGGTGAAGATCAACCCGCTGGCCAACTGGAGCTCTGCGGATGTCTGGAAATACATCCGCGAGAACGACGTGCCCTTCAACGAGCTGCATCGCAAGGGGTTCGCGAGCATCGGCTGCGAACCCTGCACCCGGGCGGTTCTGCCGAATCAGCACGAGCGCGAAGGCCGCTGGTGGTGGGAGAGCAGCGCGGAGAAGGAATGTGGCCTGCATGCGGACAACGTCCGGAAGGCGGGATGACTACGGTGTCCGGTACCGAACCGACGGTGGTATTCGTCAAGAAGATCCAGGCGGGCGGCGAGGCCTGTGCCAAGTGCCGGGACATCGAGCAGCGGCTGCGCTTCGACGGGTTGATGAACCGGCTCGACGAAATCCTGGCGGCGCGGGAAGGCGACCCCGACAGCCCAGGGGCGATGCTTGCCGAGCGCCTCGGGGTGCGGCGCGCGCCGTTCTTCGTGATCCGGGACCCGGACGGCGGCGAGCGCGTCATTGAATCCTACCTGGCATTCAAGCGATGGTTTTCGACGGTTGGCTCGACGACCGGCGACCTGAAGGACGTGGTGGACCGACACCCGGATCTGGCATTCGTATAAAGGGCACTTCTAAAAATGCACTATTTCCGCGATAGCGGCGTCAGCGCCGTGCTCGAATCCTCATTTACTCCATGTAAACTGCGGTTCTGCGCGCGGTGCTTCCTTGCTCTCACGAAAATATCGCTATTTTTAGAAGCGCCCTAAAGTACGGGAATGGATCTTCTTCTTGTCCCCGCGGGGTTCGCGGTGGGCCTGCTGGTGGGATTGACCGGGGTCGGCGGCGGTGCGTTGATGACTCCGATGCTGATCCTTTACGGGATTCCACCGGCGGTCGCCGTCGGCAGCGATCTGGTATATGCCGCGCTGACCAAGTCCCTGGGGGCGCTGCTCCATCAGCTGCGGCGCAATATCCGCTGGCGCATCGTGGGGCGGATGGCGCTGGGGAGCCTCCCGGCCTGTGCCGCGACGCTGTGGCTCCTGGAGAGCCGGCACGCCGCGGGTGCGGGCTACGAGCGCATCGTGACCATTACCCTGGGCGGGGCGCTGGTATTGACCGCCGTGGTGACTCTGCTGAGGCCGTGGCTGATAAGCCGCCGCAATCCCGAATTGCCGGAGCGGGCGGTATTGCCCGCCACGGTGGCGGCCGGGGCGTTCATCGGCGTGCTGGTGACGCTGTCCTCGGTGGGGGCGGGCGCCCTCGGCGCGGCGTTCCTCCTGCTGTTCTACCGGTCACTGCCCGTGGCGGCCGTGGTGGGTACGGATCTCACCCACGCGGTGTTTCTCGCCGCTCTGGCGGGAGCCGGGCACTGGCATCTGGGCGCGGTGGATTTTTCCCTGCTGTTGCCGCTGCTTTTCGGCTCGATGCCGGGCCTGTATCTGGGCACGCGCTGGGCGAGCCGCATCCGGGACGGCGTCCTGCGGCCGGCGATGGCCGGGTTTCTGTTAATGATCGGCCTGGGGTTTGCGTTGAAGGCGTTGATATAGGTCAGGGACCGGGATGTCGGTTGTCCATTAGAAAAACTCTGAATTGATCAGAGTTTCCTTAGAAAGTCGCCGTGAAGTGACACCTTTCAGTAGAATACTCGATAAATGAACGCTCCTGTCCGTACAGAACTGCCCGCCGCTGTCGTGCGCTTCGCCGGAGACTCCGGCGACGGCATGCAACTGGCCGGCAACCGCTTCACGCTGAATGCCGCCTATGCCGGCAACGATCTGGCCACGTTTCCGGACTTCCCGGCCGAGATTCGTGCCCCGGCGGGAAGCCTGGCGGGGGTGTCGGCGTTCCAGATCCAGCTCGGGGATCATCGCGTCTACACCGCCGGGGACGCGGCGGACGTGCTGGTGGCGATGAATCCCGCGGCGCTCAGCACCAACCTGGGAAACCTGAAGTCCCGTGGTGTCCTGATCGTCGACAGCGGGGCTTTCAGCGCCAAGGCCCTGAAGCAGGCGGGCTACGAAACCAGCCCGTTGGACGACGACCGCCTTGCCGACTATCGCGTCGTGCCGGTGGACATGACCGCTCTGGTCCTGGAGGCAACGAAACCCTACGGCCTCAAACGCCGGGAGGCGCTGCGGGCGCGGAATTTCTTTGCCCTGGGCATGGCGCTGTGGATGTTCGACCGCGATCCCGGCGACAGCATCACCTGGATCGACGGCAAGTTCCAGGGTGACGAAGCCGTCCTGCAATCCAATACCGCCGCGCTGAAAGCCGGCTGGCACTTCGGTGAGACGGCGGAGCTGGCGGACATCAGGCGCCAGGTGAACCCCGCACGTCTGGATCCGGGCTTGTATCGGAACATCACTGGCAACGAAGCGCTTTCCCTGGGTTTGATGGCGGCGGCGGAGCTCGCGGGCCTGGAGCTGTTCATGGCGGGTTATCCGATCACCCCCGCCTCGGATCTGCTGCACTTTCTGGCCCGGGAAAAGCAGCTCGGCGTGAAGACGTTCCAGGCCGAGGACGAGATTGCGGCCGTGTGCGCCGCGATCGGCGCGGCCTATGGCGGTGCGCTGGGGGTTACCGCCACCAGCGGCCCGGGACTGGCGCTGAAGAGCGAGGCTCTGGGGCTCGCCGTGGCGCTGGAGCTGCCCCTGGTGGTGGTAGACGTTCAGCGCGCCGGGCCCAGCACCGGCATGCCCACCAAGACCGAGCAGTCGGACCTCAACCAGGCGATGTACGGTCGCAGCGGCGAGGCCCCACTTCCGGTTATCGCGGCGAGCAGCCCGGCGGACTGCTTCAGTGCGGCCATCGAGGCCGCCCGGGTGGCCATCGAGCACATGACGCCGGTGATCCTGCTGTCCGACGCTTCGCTGGCCAACGGCGCCGAGCCCTGGCTGATCCCGGACTTGTCCAGTCTCGAACCTATAAGGCCGCCCTTGGCCGGGCCGCCGGAGGACGACGGCGCCTTCAGGCCGTTCCAGCGGGACGAACGGGGGGTCAGGCCCTGGGCCATTCCCGGCACCGCCGGTCTACAGCACCGGATCGGCGGCCTTGAGAAGGAAAATGTCACCGGCCATATCAGCTATGATGGCGTCAACCACGAGCTGATGTCGACGCTGCGCCGCGAGAAGGTGGAAGGCGTCGGCGCGGCGCTGGCGGCGCCGGAGCTCGATGGCGACGAGCAGGGTGATGTACTGCTGGTGAGCTGGGGCGGAACCCGCGGCGCGGTGCGCGACGCGGTGGCTGCCGCCCGGGCCCGCGGGGTGGCGGTGAGCCATCTGCATGTCCGCTGGATGAATCCGCTGCCCGCCACCATCGGGAACACGGCCCGAGGCTTCAGGCGCGTTATCGTGCCGGAGCTCAATGACGGCCAGCTGACGCGGCGCCTGCGTGCCGAGTATCTCATCGACGCCCGGACTCTGAGCCTCATGCAGGGCCGGCCGTTCACCCGCGCGGAGCTGGATCAAGCCATAGTCGAGGCAGCGGAATCATGACCAACCTGGCGAAAGAAACCAGCCAAGTCGACAAGCCCCTGTCCCGCAAGGACTACCAGACCGACCTGGAAGTGCGCTGGTGCCCCGGCTGCGGGGACTACGCCATCCTGGCGCAGTTCCAGAAGCTGCTGGCCGCCATCGGCGCGCGCAAGGCGGAGCACGTGGTGGTCAGCGGCATCGGCTGCTCCAGCCGCTTTCCGTACTATATCGATACCTACGGGCTGCACGGTATACACGGCCGGGCGCCGGCCGTGGCCACGGGCCTGAAGGCGGTGAATCCGGATCTGACGGTATGGGTCGTGACCGGCGACGGCGACGGCCTGTCTATCGGCGGCAATCAACTGCTGCATGCGCTGCGCCGGAACGTGGACATCAAGATCCTGCTGTTCAACAACGAGGTCTACGGCCTCACCAAGGGCCAGCACAGCCCCACGTCGCCGGAGGGCCAACGCAGCCGCTCCAATCCGGACGGCAACACGGACAGGCCGGTGGACCCGGTCAGCCTGGCCCTTGCCGCCGGTGCGACCCTGGTGGCCCGCGCCGTGGATACCGACGCCGCCCACCTGCAGGGCGTGCTGCGGGCGGCGGCGGACCACCGCGGCGCAGCGTTCGTGGAGATCCTGCAGAATTGCCCGATTTTCAACGACACGCCGTTCGAGGCCATGAAATTCGAAGACCGGCGCCTGTATCTCGAAGACGGCGCGCCGATGCTGTTCGGCGACCAGGCGCTCAGCCTGGACCGCGATACCTTGACGCTGCGGGCCGCCTCCACGGCGGAGACCGCTGAGCCCCTGGTGCACGACCGTCGCAGCAAGGCGCTGGCGCGGGTGCTGGCGGAAGCCGCGGACCCGTCGCTGCCGACGCCGCTGGGCGTGCTGTACGCGGAGGACAGGCCGGTTCACCACGAGCTCATGCGTGCGCAGGTGCAGCCCCGGGAGAGCGGCGGCCTGGGGCGCCTGCAGGATCGACTCGCCTCCGGCCCGACCTGGCGCGTGTCCTGAGTCGTCGGACAGCGTCCTCCTGAGCGAATGCGCCTTTCCGCTCCGGGTGGCCGTTCGTGACCGAAGGATCAGCGCTGGGAGCTGTTGAAGACTTCTGTTGTTTTTCCCCTCACCCCAACCCTCTCCCCCGGCGGGGGAGAGGGAGCAGGCATGGGGCAACAGACTCGGCACGGCCGCCGAACGCAGGGTCCCCTCGCCCCCGCAGGGGGAGAGGGACAGGGTGAGGGGACAAACAATCACTCATCCGAAACAAGATTCGAACACGTCCATTATTCTTCCCCTCACCCCAACCCTCTCCCGCGATGGGGGGAGGGAGCAGGCATGGGGCAATAGACTCGGCACGGTCGCTGAACGCAGGGTCCCCTCGCCCCGCAGGGGGACAGGGTGAGGGGACAAACAATACATTTTCCCTTCCCCTGAACACGACTCCGGTGGCGCGTCAATCGACCCGCCGCGCGGCCTCGATCACCACCGGCTCCGCCGGCACGTCGCGGTGACCCGCCGTATTGGTGGTCTCCACGCCGGCGATTTCGTCGATGATGTCCATGCCCTCCACGACCTTGCCGAATACCGCGTAGCCCCATTGGCCGCCGCCCGGGTGGTCTAGGTGGGGATTGTCGACCAGGTTGACAAAGAACTGCGAGGTGGCGGAGTGGGGGTCGGGCAGGCGCGCCATGGACAGGGTGCCGCGCTTGTTCTCGAGGCCGTTGTCGGATTCGTTCTGGATGGGCTCCCGCGTCTCCTTGCGCGACATTCCGGCGGTGAAACCACCGCCCTGCAGCACGAAACCCGGAATCACGCGGTGGAATATGGTGCCGTCGTAGAAGCCATCGTCCGTGTACTGCAGAAAATTCTCGACGCTCGCCGGGGCGTCGTCGGCATACAGCTCGATGGTGAGGTCACCGAGACTGGTGGACATTTTTACCATTGGATTATCGCTCGATTTCTGGGCGTAGCCGTGAATGGAGAACAGCAAAATGCAGCAGGTCAGCAGCGCTGCGATCGGCCTGGTAATCATACCTTGTCTCTCAGTTGTTCGCGCACCGATGACGCGAATTCCTCCGCCGCCATCGGCTTGTTGATGTAGAAGCCCTGGAACTGGTCGCAGGAGTGGGCGCGGAGAAAATCCGCCTGCTGCAGTGATTCTACTCCCTCGGCGACTACCGTGAGGCTCAGGCTTTTTCCCACCGCGATGACCGCTTCCGTGAGGCCGCGGTCCTCGGCGCTGTCGGCAACGTCGCGAATGAACGAGCCGTCGATCTTGATGGTATCGAGGGGAAACTCCTTGAGCGTCGACAACGAGGAGTAGCCGGTGCCGAAATCGTCGATCGCGATCCGGATTCTCATCTTTTTCAATTCCCTGAGCAGGCGAATCGTCCGCGGCATGTCGTGCATGATCATGCTTTCCGTGATTTCCAGCTCCAGCAGCTCCGGCGCCATTCCGGATTCGTGCAGCGCGCTTTTTACATCATCCAGGAGATTCTCGTCCAGGAACTGGCGGGCGGAAAGATTCACCGCCATGCTCAGTTTCGGAAAACCTTCCTCCTGCCAGGCGACGTTCTGCCGGCACGCCGTGTTCAGCACCCAACGGCCGATGGGCACGATCAGTCCGTTTTCCTCGGCCAGCGGAATGAACTTCATGGGGGCGATCAGCCCCAGGTCCGGGTGCTGCCACCGCAGCAGCGCCTCCATGCCGATGATGCGGCCGGTGGCCATGTCCTGCTTGGATTGATAGAACAGGCGGAATTCGTCGTTCTCCAGAGCGTTGCGCATGCTGGACTCGAGGGCGAGTCGCTCCAGCGAGTCCGAGTTCAGCTCCTCTGAATAGAACTGGAAATTGTTCTTGCCTTCCTCCTTTGCGTGATACATGGCGATGTCCGCGTGCTTCATCAACGTCTGCTCGTCCTCGCCGTCCACCGGGAACAGGGCGACGCCGATGCTCACAGAGATCCGGAAGTCCTGTCCGGCGAGGGAAAAAGGCTTGTTCACCGCGGCCAGGATCTTGTCGGCGACCGGTGCCGCCTGGGTGCCGTCGTTGATCTCGGGGAGCAGTATCACGAATTCGTCGCCCCCCAGGCGCGCCACGATGTCGCTTTCCCGAACGGAGGCGATCAGTCGCCGGCTCACCTCCTGCAGGAGCTCGTCTCCGGCCTCGTGGCCCAGCGAGTCGTTGATGGCCTTGAAGCGGTCGAGGTCCAGGAACAGCAGTGCCAGGCGTTTGTCGTAGCGCCGTGCCTGCTGCATGCCCTGGGTCAGCAGACGGCTGAACAATGCCCGGTTGGGCAGGTCGGTGAGATTGTCGTGGTAGGCGAGATATTCGACCCGTTGCGCATGGGCCACCCGTTCCTCCATGGCCCGGTTGCGGGCCTTGTGAAGCTGCCAGCTCATCCGGCCCAGAACCGCCATGACGAGAATGACGAGCAGGCTGGCTCCGGCCGCGCGCCACATGTAGGTGCGCTCGATCACGGCGACCTCGGCGTGGTGCTCGGCTTCGGACAGCCCGACGACGATCGCCAGGGGGAAATCGAACAGTTTCCGTGCAACGGTGTAGCGGCGGGTGTCGTCCCACGGATTGAGCCGTACTTCCGCGGTTTCGTTGTCAGCGGCCTCCTCCGGCACCAGCGCATCGTAGTCGGTTGTCGTCCCCGCGGATACGTCGTCGCCGGTGCGCCGCACACGGAATACGCCGTCCGTGCCCACCAGGCCGAGGACGCCCCGTTCACCCAGGGCTTCCGCCTCGTAGCCGCTGACGAAGTAGCCCGCATGCACCGATACCGCAACGGCTCCGGAGTACTGCTGGCCGGCGGGCTCGATCCGGCGACTGAACCACAGGCGCCACTCTTCCGACTCCGGGTCCCGCCGGGGGAGGCCGATGATCATCCCGTCGTCCTCCCGCAGCAGCTGGAAGTAGTCCATGACCGGCATGTCGCCGGCCGTGTCCGGGTGCGTGCTGGCAACCACCCTGCGGCGGGCATCCACGATCGTGACCGTGAAAAGATACTCGGGAGGCAGCAACTCCCTGGACCGGAGGTCGTCCAGCGCTTCCGTCGCGGGGCCTTGATCCAGGCGGTATCGAACCAGCTTCAGGGTGTTGTCGATTTCCCTCAACGCCCGCAGCACCTGGGCCTCGTAGGTATTGGCGGTATCGACGGTGAGCGCGGCATCCCGGCGGTTGGCGGCTTCGTGCTCCCGGGCGGTGAGATTGAGCGTCGCAGTCCAGATCACGGCCAGAAACAACACGGTGAGTCCGGAAAACAGGATGGGGGGATCAAGCAGCCGGGAAAGCCGGTGCCGTACTGCGGGATTAGTGCGCGGCGCCTCGAGCCCGTCCCCGGGGTTCTCGGGACTACTCAATGGCGATGATCCGGAGGCGGTCGTCCACGAGGCCGGCGTCGAGATAGCCGATGGCATTGGGGTTCCCGGCCACGGTTTCCGCCGCGGCGAGGTCGTCGGAGACGGACCGCGGCGGCTGCCCGCGGCCGGTGAAGATGAGCTTCGACCAGTGTTGCTTGACCTGCGCGGGGGACTGGCCTAGGTATTCGCTGTAGAACTCGTCGTGGGCGGGCGAGCGTTCCTTCTGGTCGATGGGAATCACGGGGTCGCCGTTGGGGAATCGGTGCAGCCGGCCCAGATAGATATCCGCAAGCTGGGCCCGGGACAGTGCCTCGACCGGGTTCTGCGACGAGACCACCACCACGACCTCGGCGGCGGCGGCCGCCGCGAAGCCCAGCAGCAGGCCGCTCAACATACCTCTCAGTGTGCGAACCGGATTGATCATCTCAGAACACGAAATCCACGGTGAGGCTGAACACATTGGCCGTGCCGCCGGGTTCGAAGCCCGGCTGGGGATTGATCAGGATACCCGCCGATCCCGTTTCCAGGTCCAGGTGGTCGTACTGTGCCTTCAGGGCCATGTTGCGGGCGAAGTCCCAGCGGACCCCGACCGATATACTCTTCTGCGCCGTCGCCACCGATTGCAGGAACTGGTTCAGTCCGGCGTTGAGACCCGCCGCCTGGGCCGCGGCCGGGGGCGGCAGGCCCGCCAGGGGCAGGCCGGGATGCGAGGTGTCGCTGTCGAAATGGAGGCGGGCCAGGGTTACATAAGGCGTTACCGCTCCGAAACGGTAACCGCCGGTCAGGTACCAGCCATGAGTGTCCCCGAGGATACTGTCGCTCCTGCTGCGCATCCATTCCCCCTTCACGAACCAGTCGCCCGGATCATATTCGGCGCCGATGTCCATAATGTCGAATCGCGTGTCGTCGACGGCGAAGCGGTCGGCGATGGCCCGGCCGTCGGGGCCGAATGGGCGGAACGCGTCAAGAAGCGGATCGAAGAATTCGGCCGTCAGGCGGGAGCGGCTGTAACTGGCGAACAGGGTGGTGGCGCCCCAGTGCAGCGTGTTGGCCACAGTCACGCCGTCCCGGGATTCGACTTCGCCGCCGACAAACTTGGCGTCCCGGCCGCCGTAGGTCACTTGCAGGGAGTTGGTGAATCGGTCGAATCGAGTCTGGTGGCTGAGGGCGACACCGTCGATATTGGTGACCGGAATGACCCGGTAGACCTCCTGCGGCGGACGCACCCAGGGATTGGCGTAGCCCACTTTTCGATATTCCGATGCCATGAAGATCGGCAGTATCATGCGGCCCGCGCGGATGCTCAGCTCCGGGGTAATGTCGAACTTCAGGTTCGCCCACTCGACGGTGGGCTGATAGGTGTCGTCGTAGCGCTGCTCGGCCACCGCCTGAAACACGCCGGTCAGCCGGGGCGTGAGGTCGGCGGTGAGCTGAAGGCCGAGCCGGCTGTCCACCTCGGGGCTCAAGGAGCGGGTATGGCCGGCGCCGTCGGGAGCGGTAACGCCGGAACCGAAATCCGCCCGGTCCTCGTCCGAATGAACCACGCCGACGGTGCCGAAGCCGTTGAACGTCAGGTTCGGCGTGTCCTCAATCTGCGCCTGTGCTGTTGTCGCATGCAGGAACAGTGCGATCGCGCATACTGTGAACGGCTTTCCCATTGTCAGTAGATATCTATGCGTTGTAAGTCAAACTTAGTCCAGAATCAGACAAAAATCGATCATTGGTGGATCGGGAAAGCCGTCGTTCTCCGCGCCGAACCCAGGCGTATCCGGCTTGCCATCGAGCCACCGAATGTGGGGTCGGCACGACCCATGTGGGTCAGCCTTCAGGGCTGACATATCAGGCCTGAAGGCTGACCCAATGACTTCAGTTTTGTCAAATCGAGGCCAACTTAAGCATAGTACATGGTTTCGTATACATGCATCGGGCATGCCGGGAAAACCATCGAGAGCACGGAGAAAGGGGCGCCGGGAATGTCCGGGTCAGTCTCCGTCCGGGCGTTTGTCCTCGAGCCCCAGGATGAAGTCCCATTGCCGTTTGGTGACGGGCATGATGGAAAGGCGGCTGCCTTTCTGGACGAGCTGCATGTCGGTGAGGGTCTTGTAGGATTTCAGCTCACGGAGCGTGATGATGCGCTTCAGCCTGCGGATGAATTTCACGTCCACCATGAACCACCGGGGGTTGTCGGGATCGCTCTTGGGGTCGAAGTACTTCTCGTCCGGATCGAACTGGGTGTGGTCCGGATAGGCCTCCCGGGCGATCTCCATGATGCCGGCGATGCCCGGCACCTCGCAGTTCGAGTGGTAGAAGAACGCCCGGTCGCCTTTGTTCATGTCGTCGCGCATGAAGTTGCGGGCCTGGTAGTTGCGGATGCCGTCCCAGTGGTCCACCTTGAAGCGTTTCAGCTCGTCGATGCCGTATACGTCCGGCTCGCTTTTCATCAGCCAGTATTGCATGTTGTCGCCGTTGTCGTTGAATTTGAGATTATAAAGTGTCAGCAGGGACCGGTCGTTGACACATCCCGCGGCGATTGAAGTAGCACGGCATCGGAACATGGGGTCCCCTCGCCCCCCGTAAGGGGAGACAAGGGGGTAACCTACCTATTCCCGAACCGCCGGTTCCTCCACCCTCACGCGCTCGATCCGCGTGCTGCGCCCGCTCGCCGGGTCGATCTCCACCACTACCCCGCACAGGGTTCCGCGGCCCCTGGAGACCTCGAAACGCTCGGGGACCTTGTGCAGGAAGCGTTTCAGGGAAGGCTCGACCTGCATGCCGATGATGGAATCGTAGCAGCCCGTCATGCCGACGTCGGAGATGAAAGCGGTGCCGCCCGGCAGTACCCGTTCGTCCGCCGTGGGTACGTGGGTGTGGGTGCCCACCACGGCGCTGACGCGCCCGTCCAGGTGCCAGCCCATGGCGACTTTCTCGCTGCTGGCTTCGGCGTGGAAGTCCAGGAACACGATGTCGCAGCCCGCCAGATGGGTGTCCAGGACACGGTCGGCGCAGCGGAACGGGCAGTCCAGAGTCGGATGCATGAACACCGTGCCCATGGTGTTGAACACGCCCACCGTCAGGTCGCCGATCCGGGTCCGTTGCCAACCCTTGCCCGGGGCGTCTTCGGGATAGTTTTCCGGGCGCAGCAGCCGGGGCTCGTCGACGATGAATTCCAGGGTTTCGCGCTTGTCCCAGATGTGGTTGCCCGAAGTCAACAGGTCGGCGCCCTTGTCCAGGAATTCCGCCGCGATGGTGCGTGTAATGCCGAACCCGGCGGCCGCGTTCTCCGCGTTGACGATGGTGTAGTCGATGTTATGGGCCCGCTTCAGGCCGTCGAGGTTGTCGAGCAGCACCCGGCGCCCGGAGCGGCCCACGATGTCGCCGATAAACAGAATTCTGAACATGGCCTTCACGAGGTCTGCGGAGTGGAAAAGTGAGTGAATGGAGATTGAACGGGTAGGCGCGGCTTTTCAAGTGCTCCGGTTCCCTGCAACCGCCACCACGCCGCGTTCGGTTACCACTGCCGACAGCGGTATATCCCAGGGGTCACGGTCGATATGGGGCACTTCCTGGAACGAAAACGCCACGCCCACCAGCTTCGGTCTGTGCCAGCGCTCCCGGGATGCCAGAAAAGCGAAAGTCTCGTCGTAATAGCCGCCTCCCATTCCGAGCCGGCCGCCTTCCCGGTCGAATGCCACCAGGGGCGCCAACACCAGATCGAGCTCGAGAGCCGTCATCAATTGACCGGCGGGAACAACCGGCTCCGGTATGCCATACCGGTTTTTTCCGAATGTCGTTTCCGGCCCCACCCGCGCGAAACGCATGCGCCGCCGGCCGTCGGGAGGGAGCACCGGGAGATAGTACTGCTTTGCGGTGTGGTAGCGCATCGCGGGTCCGGGATCGATTTCCCCGTCATTGGCGGCGAAAACCGCGATGCGGCGGGCGGCGCTGAAAAAATGCAGCCCACCCAGGACCGCGGTGATGCGGGCGGCCGCGGTTTGTCGTTCCGCTGGGGACAGGGCGCGTCGGCGGCGGCGGATCTGGCGGCGGATTTCGGGCTTGGCAGGCATGGGTTTCAGGCGGTCCCGCGGGCCGGCACCCGTGTCCGGCGCCGGGCGTGAATCGCGACCCGCAGCGGGGCTGTCGGTTGCAGATGTGGAATGATGGTGTCACCCGCCTGTGCCGAAGCCGGCCGTGTACCTTGAACCAATTCGGTCCAAGTGGGCGCCTTGCGGGGTGTATCAGGCTTTCCGCTGATCTGCGGACATGCTCAACAACACCCTCGATTCCGGCTCCCGCAAAAAGATTTAGGTTCTAAGGGATCTCGGGCCGTCTCGAACACCGCAGGTGACACCAAGCTTAATCGGTCATAAAAGCTGCTTCTGTTCCTGCACAGCGGCCTCGAGCTTGCGGGTGAGGGACTGCAACTGGCTCGTCACCTGGCTCGAATGCGCGCTATGATGCTTCAGCTCCAGCAGCTCGTGGGTAATATTCAGCGCCGCCATGATGGCGCAGCGTTCGGTGCCTATAACCTTACCGGCCTGTTGGATCTGCTGCATTCTATCATTCAAGTGCTGCGCTGCACTGTACAGGGCTTCCTTCTGGTCCTGGCTGCAGACCACCGAGTACTCTTTGCCCAGGATTGTGACCCGGATATTCTGGTGGCCGTCGAAATTCAAGTCGTTTTCTCCAGGGCTCTCAGCCGGTCGACGATGGACTCGAGCCGAGAGCGGGCAATCTTGTTCTTTTCCGCCAGCTTGGTCCGCTCCTCGATGAGGTTTTCCTGGCTGTTCCGCAACCCCTCGTTCTCCTCGCGCAGCCTCCGGCACACGCCGATGAGGTCATCGATGCGTTCCTCCAGCACCTTGATGTCCTGATTCATGGGGTTGTTCACTGACATGACCTACCGAAATATAGGCATACAAAAAAGGCGGGTCAACGCTTTTTGCCCTTGACGGTGGCCCGGTAGAATGCGACGGGTAACGCCAATTAGCCTGTATAATCTCACGTACCGTGCATCACGAAACCACATCCCTCGATCGAGTCCAGGCCGCGCTGGATCTGGCCGGCCTTGAATTCAGCGCCTCGGAGATACATGGAATGGTATGCGGCGAATTGTGCCGCGGGCTCCGGCTGGGCCGCGCTGTGGATTTCCCCGCGCTGCTCGGTGTGTCGGGCCGGGCAGGGGGCGCCGCTCAGAACGTACTGGACGTTGTCGACGAGCTGATGACGCACTCCCACCGGGCGCTTGACGCGGGGGTGGGGTTCGCGCTGCTCCTTCCCGGGGACAACGCGTTGATCGCCGACAGAACCGGCGCCCTGGCGGACTGGGCACGCGGCTTCGTCGTGGCGTTGCTGCGCGGCGACGAGTTGACCCCGGAGGGGCTCGACGGCGACAGCACCGAGGTCGTGCGGGATCTGGTGAAGATCAGCGAAGCCCGCCCCGGCGGGGATTCCGAAGAGGATGAGCGTGCGCTCGCCGAGCTCGAGGAGTACATGCGGGTCGGGGTGCAGCTGGTTTTCGAGGAGCTTCATCCGGATACACAGGAACAAGCCGAAAAGGGCGCGCACTGAATGCTGGACCCAAAAATTTTCAACCGGCGGCGGCAGGATGTCATGCAGTTGATGGGCGAGGGCGTCGCCGTCATTCCGACCTCGCCGGAATGCACCCGCAACCGCGACGTGCTGTTCCCGTTCCGGCCGGACAGTGATTTCTATTACCTGACGGGCTTTCCGGAGCCCGAGGCGGTGGCGGTGCTGTGCCCGGAGCGGGAGCAGGGGGAGTTCGTGCTGTTCTGCCGGGAGAAGGACCCCGACCGGGAAGCCTGGGACGGCAAGCGCGCGGGCCTCGATGGCGCGGTGTCCGAATACGGGGCTGACGACGCATTTCCCATAGACGACATCGACGAGATTCTCCCCGGGTTGATGGAGAACCGAAGCAAGGTGTTCTGCACGGTGGGCAGCCACCGTGACTTCGATATCAAGCTCCTCAGCTGGGTCCAGGAGGTCAAGAACAAGTCCCGCACCGGCGTATCGGGGCCCAACGAAATCGTGGACCTCGGCCACATCCTCCACGAGCTGCGCCTGGTGAAACGCACCGAGGAAGTCAACGTGATGAAACGGATCGCGAAGATTTCCGCCGCGGCGCACCGGCGGGCGATGGAGGTCTGCCGGCCCGGTAGGATGGAGTACGAGATCGCCGCGGAGCTCGAGTACGTGTTCAAGAAAGCGGGTTGCGAATCCTGGGCGTATCCGCCCATCGTGGCCGGCGGCGGCAACGCCTGCACCCTGCATTACATCACCAACCGGGACGAGCTCCGGGACGGGGATCTGCTGTTGATCGATGCTGGCGGCGAGCTCGACTACTACGCGGCGGACATTACGCGCACGTTTCCCGTCAACGGGAGGTTCAGCGGCGCGCAGAAGGCGGTGTACGAGATCGTCCTGGCGGCCCAGCTCGCGGCCATCGAGCAGACCCGGGCCGGCAACCACTGGAACCAGCCCCACGAAGCGGCGGTCCGGATTCTGGTGGAAGGCCTCATCGAGCTGGGGCTCCTGGAAGGGGGTGTGGACGGCAATATCGAAGAGGGTAGCTATCGGCGGTTCTACATGCACCGCACCGGCCACTGGCTGGGCATGGACGTGCATGACGTGGGTGACTACAAGGTTGAAAACGAATGGCGCGCCCTGGAGCCCGGTATGGTCATGACCGTGGAGCCCGGCCTTTACATACCCGGGGACAAGGACATCGATCCCCGTTTCCGGGGGATCGGAATCCGGATCGAGGACGACGTTCTGGTGCAGCGCAAGGGCAACCAGGTGCTGTCGTCCCATGCGCCCAAGACCATCGACGACATCGAGTCCCTGATGGCGGGGTCATGAGCGGCCCGCGGCACGATGTCGTCATTGTCGGCGGGGGGCTGATCGGCGCGAGCCTCGCCTGCGCCCTGGTGCCGACCGGACTCGACGCGGCCCTGGTCGAGGCCGTCCCCTTCCGGTCCGATGCCCAACCCAGCTATGACGAGAAAATGCTGTCCCTGGCGCCCGCGTCGATGCGTGTCCTGGACGGCATCGGAGTCTGGCCGGCGATCGAAACCCACGGCGTGACGCCCATCGAGCACATCCATATTTCCGACCGCGGCCACTGGGGGAAGACCCGGTTGTCAGCGGCGGAGTTCGGCATGCCGGCGCTGGGCTACGTGGCGCCGGCAAGAGTGATCGGCATGAGCCTGGTTCAGCGGCTCGCGGACGCCGGCACCACGACGCTGTATTGTCCGGCCACGGTGACTGCGATCGAGACGGATTCAAAGGGCGTGACCGTGTTCGTGGAGCGAGAGGGGACCGCAACCCGGATTCGTGCCCGCCTGGCCGTCCTGGCGGACGGTGGTGCCTCGGCGACCCGGGGAATGCTGGAAATCGGAGCGCGCACGAAGGATTACAACCAGACCGCGATTCTGTGCACCGTCACCCCGGATGCGCCCCGGGAGCGCACCGCCTTCGAGCGGTTCACCGATACCGGACCTCTAGCGATTCTGCCGACGACGGGCAGGCGCTGCGCCGTGGTGTGGACGGCCAGGAACGAGGAGGTCGACCGAATCGCGGGGTACTCCGACGATGAGTTCCGCGACCGGCTCCAGTCGCGGTTCGGCGACTGGCTGGGCGGCCTGAATGCCCCGAGCCGGCGCCGGCCGTACCCGCTCAGGCTCATCCGGGTGCCGGAGCCGGCGCGCGATAGGGCCCTGGTGATCGGCAATGCGGCCCACACCATGCACCCGGTGGCCGGCCAGGGATTCAACCTGGGCCTGCGGGACGCCGCGGTACTGGCGGAAATCCTCGCCGAACACGCGGAGCACGACCGGGATGTCGGCCGGTGGGCGGTGCTGCGCAGCTACCTGGACTGGCGGCGCCGTGACATTCACAACACGATGCGATTCACCGACGGTTTGATACGGGTGTTCGCCAATGATCTGCCGCCCCTGGTGACGGGACGGAACCTCGCTTTGACGGCATTGAACCACTGTCCCCCCGCGAAGCGGTTTCTGGTGAAACGAACCATGGGCCTGAGCGGCAGGCTGCCCCGGCTGACCCGCGGAATTCCGCTGGCATGAAGCCGCTCGATGCCGACGTGATCGTCGTGGGTGCCGGCATGGTCGGTGCCGCGTTCGCCGCGGCGCTGGCGGAATCGCGCCTGTCCGTGGCCCTGATCGATGCGGGACCGCCGCCGGCGTTGCTGACCTCAGACCACTACGATCTCCGGGTCAGCGCCATCAGTCCCGGCACGCAGTCGATCCTGCAGGCGGTCGGAGCCTGGGAGCGGCTGGATTCCTCCCGGATCGAGCCCTACCAGTCGATGTATGTGTGGGACGCCTCCAGCCGCGGATCCATCCGCTTCGACGCCGCCGAGCTCGGCGTGCCCTGGTTGGGCCATATCATCGAGAACAGCAACATTCACCACGCGCTGCTGCGATCCCTCGATGCCGCCGCCAACATCCATTACCGGTTCGACACCCCGCCTGCCAGCCTCGACATCACGGAGGGGCGCTGCCGCCTCCTGCTGAAAGGCGGCGGGGCGATGGCGGCCCGGCTCGTGGTCGGCGCCGATGGCGCAGGCTCGTGGCTGCGGAGCGAGCTGGGGATCCCGGTGAAATCGCGTCTGTACGGTCAGCGCGCCTTCGTGTGCGAGGTGCGTACCGAGCGCCCGCATCAGCGAACGGCCTGGCAGCGGTTCCTGCCGACCGGGCCCGTGGCCTTCCTGCCCCTGGCCAACGGCGGCTGTTCCGTCGTCTGGACCTGCGATGCGGCGCTGGCTGCCGAGCTCGAGGCCCTGGACGCGGCCGTATTCGGCGAGCGCCTGGCCGGGGTCTTCGACGGGAAGCTCGGTGGCGTGGAGGTGGTCGGCGCGGTCCGTGGTTTCGACCTCGCCCGGCGGCAGGCGTCTTCCTATGTCGTCGAGCGCGCCGCTCTGATCGGTGATGCCGCGCACGTCGTGCATCCCATGGCGGGGCAGGGCGCCAACCTCGGCTTCGGGGACGCCTGGTCGCTGGCCAGTGTGCTCCTGCGGGCGGAAAGCGAAGAGCGGGATATCGGCCGGCGGCACGTGCTGCGCCGCTACGAGCGCTGGCGGCGCAGCGAGAATTTTTCCATGATCCGGATGCTGGATGGGCTTCACGTCCTGTTTTCCAGCGATTCGGGGATCGTGCGCGGGGCCCGGGGGCTTGGGCTCGACGCGGTCGACCGCGGGAAATGGCTGAAGCATGTTCTGGCTCGGCAGGCTCTCGGTGAGCCGGTGCCGGGGACATCCGGCGGGGAATTGCCGGAATTCCGGGTATTTCCCGGTTAGCCGGTGCGGCTGCGATCGTCACCATGAGTTACGTGCCGGGTTGAGAACCGGCGACGGCGTATGGGGCCAGTGCCGGGGACAGCCCCCGGCACTGGCCTCCCCGGTCGTGCGGACCCTCAAACCGCTCCACTGCCCGCGGATTGCTGAATGGTGCAAAACCTGCGGTGAGCTACATTAACGGGGCCCTCTGCCCGCTGCGCGGGTTAGGCCGTTCGGCCGTTCTTTGCGATAATGGGCCGGAGTACTTGAGCTGGATTCCACCCAACCGGAGAACTGATGGTGCCAACGCGGAGTGAATTGAAAAAGGCCGGTCTCAAGACCACGGTCCCCCGCCTGAAGATCCTGGGCATCCTCGAGGAGACCAGCATCCGGCACATGACGGCGGAGGATGTTTACAAGGAGCTTCTGGATGCCGGTGAGGACATCGGCCTCGCCACCGTATACCGGGTACTGACGCAGTTCGAAACCGCGGGCCTCGTGATACGCCACAACTTCGAGGGTGGCCGGTCGGTATTCGAGCTGGACGACGAAGGCCACCACGATCATATCGTCTGTGTCGAGTGCGGCCGGGTGTTCGAGTTCTACGACAAGACCATCGAGGAGCGTCAGCGCAAGGTTGCTGAGAACGCGGGCTTCGTGCTTCAGGACCACTCCCTGCACATGTACGGGGTCTGCCACGGCATGAAGAAGAACGGCAAGTGCTCGATCAAGAAAAACGAGGGCGTCCTGGGCGGCTAGCCGCGCCTGAATAACCGATGTCAGTGAATTACGGCCCGGGACCGCCCTATGGCCCGGCTCAGCACCAGGATCGGCAGAATGCCCACCAGCACGATGGCGATCGCTGACAGGGAGGCGTCGGCGAGGCGTTCATCGGAGGCCAGCTCGTAGGTGCGCACCGCCAGGGTATTGAAATTGAACGGCCGGAGAATCAGCGTTGCCGGCAGCTCCTTGAGGACATCCACGAACACGATCAACACCGCTGTCAGCAGGGCCCCGTTGATGCATGGAATATGGACCCGGGTGAGGATCTCCGACGGCCGATAGCCCAGGGAACGTGCGGCGTCATCCATGTGTGTGCTCAGCTTGGTCAGACCCGCCTCCACGGTCTGGAGGGAAACGGCGAGGAAACGCACAGTGTAGGCGAAAAGCAATGTGAACAGCGTACCGCTCAACAGCAGGCCGGTGGATATCCCGAACGCCTCCCGCATCCAGGTGTCCAGGGTCCGATCGAACCAGGCGAACGGAATCATGACGCCCACCGCGATGACTGTCCCCGGAATCGCGTAGCCCATCCCGGCGACCCGGGCCGACAGTTCCACGACCGGGGTGCTGCGCAGCCGCTTGCCGTAGGAAACCAGCACTGCGATCACCACGGCGATGAGGGCGGCTGCCAGCGCCAGGGCAAAGCTGTTGAACGCCAGGTGCCAGAAATCCGCGTCCAGCATCTCGGGAGCGGTGAGCACCGACCAGTAGCCGAGCTGCAGGGTCGGCGCCAGGAAGCCCAGCAACGGCGGCACGAAACACGCCACGGTCGCCAGCCACGCCCGCCCCCCGTGCAGCGGTGTCAGCGACAAGGGCTGGGAGCGGTGACCGACGTGGTGATACCGGGCGCGACGCCGCGACCAGCGCTCCAGCACGATCAGGATAAATACGAACGACAACAGCAGCGCCGCGAGCTGGGCGGCCGCCGCGCTGTCACCGAGACCGAACCATGTCCGGAATATGCCGGTGGTGAAAACGGGAATACCGAAATACTGGACCGTGCCGAAATCCGCCAGGGTTTCCATCAGGGCCAGCGACAGTCCGGCGATGATGGCCGGACGCGCCATCGGCAGGCTGACCTTCAGGAAGCGGCGCAGGGGCCCGGCTCCCAGGAGGCGGCTGGCGTCGTTCAGGGACGGCGACTGCTCCAGGAACGCGGAACGGGCCAGCAGGTAGACGTACGGATAGAGAACCAGGGACAACATGACAACGGCCCCGCCCAGGGAACGGATGGGCGGAAACCAGTAGTCGTCCGCGGACCAGCCGAACGCCTCCCGGAGTGCGGTCTGCGCCGGTCCCGCGTAGTCCAGCATCCCTGTGTAGGTGTAGGCAATGATGTATGCCGGCATGGCCAGCGGCAGCAGCAGCAGCCAGACGAGTACTTCACGGCCGGGAAAGCGGAACTGGGTGACCAGCCAGGCGGTGGTGACGCCGATGAGCAGTGTCCCGACGGCAACCCCGAGCATGAGGCTGAGGGAGTTGAGGATATAGTCCGCCAGAACCGTGTCCACGAGGTGCTGCCAGGTATCCCCGCCGCTGTGGAAGACATAGCTGAATACCACCAGTACCGGGATGGCGAGGATGCCGGTAACCGACACCACCAGTGCGCTCCAGGGATGAACCCTGGAGCGCAGCGGGCGGGCCGCCGGCGCGCGGACTGTATCGGTAAATGCCAGGAAGGTGCCTGCTATTTCCAGCCCGCCCGGTCCATCAGCTTGACCGCGTCGGCGTTGTTCTCACCCAGAACCGAAAGGTTCACGCTGTCGGCCTTGAACGTGCCCCACTGTTCAAGGGTTTCGCTCCACTGTACATTCTCCTTCACCGGATACTCGTAGTTGCTGCTGGCATAGAAGGCCTGGGAATCGTCGCTCACCAGGAATTCGATCAGCTGAATCGCCTCGTCGACATTCCCCGCCGAGCGGGTGACGCCGATCCCGCTGATATTCACGTGGGCGCCGCGGCCGTCCTGGTTGGGCCAGTGAATCGCCATTTTCTGGGCCGCTTCGCGCTGCGATGCATCGCCCTCGTCGTTGAGCATGCCGCCCAGGTAGTAGGTATTCGCCACCGCGATGTCGCATTCACCCGCCGCCGCGGCCTTGATCTGGTCGCGGTCGCCGCCCTGGGGCGGGCGGGCCATGTTCTCCACCAGTCCCCGCGCCCACTTCTCGGTAGCCTCGACGCCGTTGGCGGCGATCATGGACGCCACCAGAGACTGGTTGTAGATGTTATTCGACGAGCGGATGCAGATCCGATTCCGCCACTTCTCGTCCGCCAGCGCTTCGTAGGTGGACAGCTCCGAGGGGTCCACCCGGTCGTTGACATACATGATGGGCCGCGCCCGCAGGGACAGGCCGAACCAGAGATTCTCCGGGTCCCGGTACTGTGCCGGCACCGCCGCCGCGATGGTATCGGACTCCACGGGCTGGAGCAGGTCCGCCGCTTTGGCGCGGTGCAGCCTGCCGGCGTCCACGGTAATGACGATATCAGCCGGGGAACTCGTGCCTTCCATTTCCAGCCGTTTCAGAAGGGCGTCGGCATCCCCGGTTACCAGGTTCACTTCAATGTCCGTCTGCTCCGCGAAACGGTCGAGCAGCGGTTTGATGAGCGCCTCCTTGCGCGCTGAGTAAACGTTGACTTCCGCGGCTGCGGCGGCGGTGGCTGTGCCGACCAGGCACGCCGCGAGCGCAGTGATGAAGGCCAGGCGATAGATCATGAAAACTCTCCGGATATGGCTGTTTACGGTGAATGTTAGGAATATTAATGAGAATAGTTATCATTAGCAAGAGTTGCCGGAAACGTACTGAAGTATCGGCGCTTCGTCAAGCTAGAGATCGGGCGGCTTGGCGGCTATAGTTCGCCTAGTTCCCGGACCGGGCCCGGGCCGGGGTATCCAAAGTGACAGTGGGGAGGTGAACGACAATGAGTGAAATACCCAGCGAACTGAGATATACAAAGTCGCATGAATGGGTTCGGCGCATGGAGGACGGGCATTTTGAAGTGGGGATCACTGATCACGCGCAGGATCAGCTTGGAGACATGGTATTCGTCGAGCTGCCCGAGGTGGGCAGTACGATGGGTGCCGGCGATGAATGCGCGGTCGTGGAGTCCGTCAAAGCGGCTTCCGACGTGTACGCGCCGGTGAACGGGGAAATCGTGGAAGCCAACAACGACCTCGATGACAAGCCCGAGCTGGTCAACCAGAGTCCCTTCGCGGATGGTTGGCTCTTCCGCATTCGGCCCGACGACGATGATGACTGGAACGAGTTGATGGATGCCGATGCGTATCAGGAACTGCTGGATTCAGAATAGCTGCGGCGCGACGCGCCCGATGAGCGCTCCCGGGCGGGCAACCCGCTGACCCAGGTTTCCCGCTACTGACGGAACCGTTCCTTCCATCCACCCATTTCATCACCACCGCGACGCCGGTTCAGGCGTCCAGCGTAACAAGCAACGGGGAGTTTTTAATGTCGGTATTGATCTGCGGCTCGTTCGCATATGACACGATCATGGTGTTTCAGGACCGGTTCAAGAATCACATTTTGCCGGACCAGGTCCATATTCTGAATGTCTGCTTCGTGGTGCCGGAAATGCGGCGTGAGTTCGGCGGATGCGCGGGAAACATCGCCTATACCCTGGGGCTGTTGGACGGCGATCCGCTGCCCATGGGCACCGTCGGCGATGACTTCGACCCTTACGCGGAGTGGATGGATCGACACGGCATTGATCGCACTCACGTCACGCCGGTGTTCGGGACCTATACGGCGCAGGCCTACATTACGACGGATCTGGATGACAACCAGATCACGGCGTTTCACCCCGGTGCCATGAACGAAGCGCACAGGAACCGTGCAGACAGCGTTGATGGCGTGGAAATCGGGATACTCGCCCCCGACGGCCGGCAGGCCATGATCGAGCATGCGCGGCAGTTCGCGGACCGTGGAATACAGTTCGTATTCGACCCCGGCCAGGGCCTGCCGATGTTCGAAAAGCCCGAGCTCGAGGAATTCATCGACGCCGCCACGTATATCACCCTCAACGACTACGAGAGCCGGCTGCTGCAGGAACGGACCGGGCGCAGCCTCGAGAACATAGCGGCCGCAGTCCAGGCACTGGTGGTGACCCGGGGCGGGGAGGGATCCCGTATTCATGCCGACGGACAGGTCCTGGAGGTCCCCGCGGTCCCGCCGGGAACCATCGCCGATCCGACGGGCTGCGGCGACGCATACCGGGCCGGGCTGCTGTTCGGCCTGAGCCGGGGCCTGGACTGGGAAACCACCGGCCGGATCGCCTCCCTTGCCGGCAGCATCAAGATCGAAACCCATGGCACCCAGAACCACTCCTTTACACCACAGGAGTTCGCGCGGCGCTACGAGGACAATTTCGGGGTGCCGTTGAATCCATGACGGTCCGCCCGGGCGCGGGCCGTCAGTCCGATAAGCGGCGCGGCGCCGGGCCCGGGCAGTCCCTGATCAGGGAGGCGGGTGTGCCCATGCCGGGGATTTCCAGGCCGGGGGCGATCTCCAGCATCGGATACAGGACGAACGGGCGCGCCGGGACGCCCGGATGTGGAATTTTCAGGTCGGGCCGGTCCAGTACAATATCTGCATAAACGAGGAGGTCGAGGTCCAGGGTGCGCGGGCCCCAACGCAGCGTTCTGATCCGTCCACAGCGCCGTTCTATCCCGTGAAGCTCCGCCAGCAGCACCAGCGGCGACAGCCGGGTGCGTATCTGGACCACGGCATTGGTGAACGAAGGCTGGCTGACGCCTCCCATGGGCAGCGAGCGGTACCACGCCGAGCGCCGCACGGTCGTCGTACGCGGCAGCCTATCGATGGCCGCGATGGCGGCCCGGAGCCGCGCCGGCCCGTGACCCAGGTTGCTGCCCAGGCCGATGTAGGCGGTTTCCGGGGAACCGTAAGGCATATGTCGACGCAAGGGACGGACGCAGTGGATTGAAAATTCAACAAGACACTCTATACGGCTTTTCAAATGCTGTACAAGCAAAGCCTCATCGCCGGCGCGGGTTTCATACTGGCTTCCGAATTCCTTCTCGTGTCCATGGGGGCCGTGATCAAGACGCTGGCCCAGGACATGCCCAACGAGGTCATCGTTTTCTTCCGGAATCTGTTCGGACTGGCCGTGCTGCTGCCGTTTCTGGTCAAGGGCGGCCTCCCGGGGCTCGGGACGAAGGTGCTGCACCTTCACCTGGTGCGCGCCGCGGCGGGCCTGGGCGGGATGTACTGCTTTTTTTACGCCATCGGGCATATCAAGCTGGCTGACGCCATGCTGCTGAAGTTTACGGTGCCGATATTCATACCGGTGGTGGCCTGGCTGTGGCTGTCCGAGCGCTTCCACCAGCGGGCGGCGTTCTGCCTGTTTCTGGGTTTTGCCGGCGTCCTGCTGATTCTCAAGCCCGGCGGTGAGGTCAACTGGGTTTTGCTGGTGGCACTGGCCGGCAGTTTTTTCGCCGCCGTGGCCAAGACCGCTGTGAGGCGGTTGTCGCGAACCGAGCCCGCCGCGCGGGTGGTGTTCTATTTCGCCCTGTTCGGGGTCTGCGTTTCCGTGGTGCCCCTGGCATGGGCCTGGCGCGCGCCCACGGCGGACCAGTGGATCCTGCTGCTGTCCCTGGGGCCGCTGGCGACCCTCGGTCAGTTGTTCATGACCCGGGGGTATTCAGCGGCTCCCGCATCCGAAGCCGGTCTGTTCACATTCTCCGCCGTGCTGTTCGGCGCCGGGTACGGCTGGCTGTTCTGGGGCGAGCTGTGGGACTGGCTTTCCCTGGCCGGGGCCTTCCTGGTGGGCACGGCGGGCGCCGTCATGCTGCGCGGCGAACGCGACCGGGCCGGGGCCATCACCCGGGATGAAGAGCTGGCCGTCCCGCTGGTGGAGGACGCGGCCGAGGCGAAAAAGAAACCCGGTTTCCCCCGCGCCTGATTTCGTCTCGCCATCTGCCCGCAGTCCGGTTTCAGAAATATTGCCGGAAATGGGCCGGTGCCGGGGACCGTCCCCCAGGGTCGCTGTGAATACATCCGTGTACGCTCTGGCTCAAACGTCCCTGTTTTCGACAGCCCTGGGGGACGGTCCCCGGCACCGGCCCTCCCGCCTCGCGAATCGGGTTAGAGAACCGGCGCCGTGGAATGGGGCCAGAGCTGGGTCGTATCGGGACGGCCGCCGGACCTCGAGGATCAATCCCGAGCCGCGCCGTTATTCCTCCTGGCCCCAGCCGAGCTCCTCGACGATGTCGAACAGGTCGGTGTCGGAAACCACGCCCACTGGGGTGTCGCGGGCTTCCACCACGACGCGCCGGATGTTGCTCTCGCTCAGCATCAGCGACACGGCGCGGAGGGACGCGTCCGCGGGCACCGTGATCAGGGGTCGGCTCGCGATTTCGTTCACCGTACTGCTGTGGGTGGATTTGTTGGCGCCCAGGATCTTGGTGATCACGTCCCGCTTGGTCATGATGCCCCAGTCCTGCTCACCGGACGGTTCCACCAGCAGGTAGCTGACGTCCCATTCCCGCATCCTGTGCATGGCGTCCTCGACGCTGGTGTCGGGAGATATGCTCTTGACGGGCGCCATCACGCCCCCCGCGGTGGATGGCTGGTGGCCCGACTCGCGCATCGCCTCCAGAGGGTCCTCCACGCGCCGCGCTTCGCGCTCCTTACGCTCGGACTCCAGGGCTTCCCGGCGCTCGCGCTCGAAGCGGGCCAGGTCATCGGCGTCGCCGGTGATCTTGGCGATCAGGGCGTCGGCAAATGTGCTGGTGGTTACGGTATGGGCGCCGGCCATCTGGCGGGCGAAATCATAGGTGACGAAGCGGTCGCCGATCACCTTGGGGTAGGCGGCGTTGATCAGGTCGGCGGCTTCCTTCCAGCCCATGTACTCCAGCATCATCACCCCGGACAGCAGCAGGGAGCTGGGATTCACCTTGTTCTGGTTGGCGTACTTCGGGGCGGTGCCGTGAGTGGCTTCGAACACCGCCACGCCGTCGCCGATGTTGGCGCCCGGCGCGATGCCCACGCCGCCCACCTCGGCAGCCACGGCGTCGGACAGGTAGTCGCCGTTCAGATTCATGGTCGCCAGGACGTCGAACTCGCTGGGCCGCAGCTGGAGGAGCTGGAAAATGATGTCGGCGATGCGGTCCTTGATGACGATCTTGTCCTCGGGCTGCTTGCCGCCGTGCTCGCTGTAGAGCTCCTCCTCGGTGATGACCTTGTCGCCGAATTCCTCCTTGGCGAGCTCGTAGCCCCATTTCCGGAACGCGCCTTCCGTGAATTTCATGATGTTGCCTTTGTGGACCAGGGTAACGCTTTCCCGCTTCTGGTCTATGGCGAACTCGATGGCCTTGCGAACCAGGCGCTTGGAGCCGAACGGGCTGATGGGCTTGACGCCGAGCCCGGCATCGTCGAAGAACGTGGCGCCCATCTCGTCCCTGAGGAACTTCGCCAGCTTCCTGTTCTCCGGCGACCCGCTTTCGTACTCAATGCCGGCGTAGACGTCCTCGGTGTTCTCGCGGAATACCACGACATCGACCTGGTCGGGCTCACGAAGCGGGGAGGGGACGTTTTCGTAGTAACGGACCGGCCTGACGCAGGCGTACAGGTCGAGGTTCTGCCGCAGCGACACGTTAAGGGAACGGAAGCCTTCCCCGACCGGTGTCGTCAGCGGCCCCTTGATGGCGACCACCAGGTCCTTGACGGCTTCCAGGGTCTCTCCGGGGAAATAATCCCCGTCGTACAGGGACGCGGCCTTCTCGCCGAGGTACAGCTCGCACCAGTGAATCTTCCTCTTGCCGCCGTAGGCCTTTTCCACGGCGGCGTCCCACACCCGCATGGAAGCGGCCGTGATATCGGGTCCGATGCCATCGCCCTCGACGAAGCCCACGATGGGCTCGTCGGGCACGTTGATCCGGCCGTTCGTGACCGTGATCTTCTGTCCGCTCTCTGGAATCTTGACGTGTTGGTAGCTCATGAATGGCTCCGCTGTAATTGGCAAATGTCTGAAATCGGAAATCGTATCCGGTACAGCGCGCAACGATCGCTGCGACCGGGAGGTCGGCGCGGCTCTCGCCGGGTTCGCGCCGCACGCGAGGGCGGCCGTCCACTCCCCGTCATGGACCAGAGACGCGAAGGTTGAACGTCGACGGATCGGTAATGGGTTCGCTGCAGGCGGTTCCCCGGCACAGGTACGCGGTTGTATCCCCGCGATTCGTCATGCTGTCGATTATACCGGGCAACGGGCCCGGGGTCTGCTCCGGAATGGCGAATACCAGCCGGTCCGGATGGTAGCCCGCGCACCGGGAGCGCCATTCGGCCATGGCGCCGGGCCGGCCGCGGATGACGATGGTTTCCGGCGGCTCGAGGTGCTCGCACAGTGCCTCCATGAGCGCCCCGTGGGCGGATGGGTAGCGGCCCATCATCCCGGACATGACCTCCAGAACGCGCTCCGCGGCCCGCAGATAACGGGCGTCGGCGACCAGGTGCCCGAGGCGCAGCAGGACCCGCGCCGCGATGCCGTTGCCGGCGGGCAGGGCGTCGTCTGTGCCGGGTTTGTCCCGGTGCAGCAGGGTTTCATGGTCGTTCGAGGTGAAGAACATGCCGCCGGTGGACGGGTCCTCAAAGTGTTCGAGCACGAAGTCCGCGAGCTCGATCGCCCAGTGCATCCGGCCGGTGTTCCAGTCGCACTGGTTCAACGTCAGCAGGGCATCGATGAGGAACACATAGTCGTCGAGATAGGCATTGAGGCGCGTGGCGCCGTCCCGGGTGGTGGCCCACAGCCGGCCGTCCCGCCACAGCGTCCGGTGAATGAATTCGACGGCGCGCTGCGCGGATTCCGTGAACGCCGGCTCCGCCAGCTGCATGCCCGCGTGGGCCATGCCCCGGATCATCAGTCCGTTCCAGCTCGTCAGGATCTTCTCGTCCCGCAGCGGACGGACCCGCCGGTTCCGGGCTTCGTACAGCTTGGCCCGGGCCGAGTCGAGCAACGATTCCACGGTTTCCAGCTCGACCCCGCCATGCTCCGCAACGATGGTGAGGTCGTTGTGGATGTTCAAATGCCATTTGCCCTCGAAATTGCCTCCGCCCTGAAGGCCGAAGCGGCTTTCCACCACGGCCCATTCATGCTCGTCCAGCAGCGACGTCAATTCGTCCCGGGTCCACAGATAAAACCGTCCTTCCTCGCCTTCCGTGTCGGCGTCCAGGGTCGAGTAGTACCCGCCCTCGGGAGACTGCATCTCCGCCATGACCCACCGGCCGGTTTGCAGCGCCACCTCCCGGAATCGCTCGCTGCCGGTTGCCAGCCAGGCGTCCGCGTACAAGGGAAGCAACTGCGCATTGTCGTACAGCATTTTTTCGAAATGCGGAATTTCCCAACGGGCATCCACCGAGTAGCGATAGAAGCCGCCGCCGATATGGTCGAACAGCCCGCGCGTGGACATCGCCTCCAGGGCGTGCTCGGCGATGTCCCTCAGGGCGGTCCGCGGCCGGCCCTGCTTCGCGGTACGGTGCCAGAGGCGCAGGCAGAGACTGATGTTCGTGGGGTGGGGGAACTTGGGCGCGGCGCCGAACCCACCGTTGACCGTGTCGCAGGCGCTTTCCAGCTCCCGGGACGCCTGGTCCAGCAGGGCGGGGTCCGCGTCACCCGGCTCGCTGATCTGGAGCCGGGCCATGGCATCCTTCATGGCGGAAACGTGCCCGGTCAGCCGGTCGTCCCTGTTGTTCCGGTAAAACTCGGCGACGCGTTTCAGGACATCCCTGAACGAGGGCATGCCATGGCGGGGACGATCCGGGAAGTAGGTGCCGGCAAAGAACGGAACGTGGTGCACGGGATCCATCACGATGGTCAGGGGCCAGCCGCCGGGCCTCTGGCTCAGGATCTGGTGGGCGATCTGGTACACCTTGTCAAGGTCCGGCCGTTCCTCTCGGTCCACCTTGATGCATACGAAGTGCTCGTTCATGAAGGCCGCCGTGGCTTCGTCCTCGAAGGACTCGTGCTCCATCACGTGGCACCAGTGGCAGGCCGTGTAGCCGATGGAAAGGAGTATGGGCCTGGCCGTGTCCCGGGCCAGGGCCAGGGCGGTTTCGTCCCAGGGCTGCCAGTGGACGGGATTGCCGGCGTGCTGCAGCAGGTAAGGGCTGGTTTCGTTCGCGAGTCGGTTGGCGCCCATCAGGCTATCGGGCCTCCGGTGGAGTCTGCGTCGATTGTGACCCGGCGGTCAGCTTTCCTCCCCGTTCTCCGTATCGTTCCCGGTGTCCATGGGAGGAGTCGTTTCCGGCGGCCCGTCCTGGTTGCCCACGAGATTGCCGGCGTAGGAGGCCGCGGCGCCGCTGCAGACCTCAGTGTCCGGACCGAAGGAGCCGGACAGCCGCGCGTTCCCCTGCGGGCCGCTGATACCCGCACGGCTCCGGAGCGTCAGCACGCACGGCGCCGTGGCATCGTCGGAGGTGGCGGTGAAGATGCAGGTGGTTTCATAGGTCATCACATTGCCGTTGACGAACACGTCCAGGCTGCATTCGGAATCCGTCCCGGTAATCACCGCATTGCCGTCGGCGCCCACCACGACCCGGGTGGTGTCGGTCAGGAAGGTGGCGGTGCCGCCGATGTTGACATTGAACGTGGCCACGAGAAACCACGTCCCGGTGAAGGGGGTCGCGCTGCCGGCGCCGCCGGATTCACTGCTGCCCCCGCCGCAGCCCGCGAGCGCGGCGGCCAGCGGCAGGAGCCATAGCCTGCGAAAAATGTGTTGCACTGTGAAAAAGTACCCTCCGGTTCAGGCGCGGAATTGTGCCACATTCATCAGGGCAAGACGAACGAACCGTCAGGCGCGCTTCGGTAGAGTCGTAGTTTGCCGACAAGCGCAAAGGTCCGGGTCGGAGGCGGGGGGCACCACCCAGGGCCGCTGTGAGGAGCGGCACAGGGAAGTGCCGTTTGCGGACCGAAGGACGGAATACATCCTTGTACGCTCTGGCTCAAACATCCCTGTTTTCGACAGCCCTGGGTGGTGCCCCCCGCCTCCGACCCGGAAAATCTTTCAAACCGAGCCGCTACCCGCGTATCCGACGGTATTGCCGCCGCACCCGGTATCGAGTAAGGTTTTGCGGTCCAACGGCGCCGCCCGCCGGTTCGCATTGCCGTAAATTCAACAGACCCAGGGATCCCCGCTTGATCGTTCACCCCGGTATCGACCCCGTCGCGTTCTCCCTGGGGCCCGTGGCCGTCCACTGGTACGGACTGATGTATCTCGCTGGTTTCGCCGGCGGCTACGGCCTGGGCGTGATGCGGGCCGCGCGCCCGGGCAGCGGCTGGGGTACCCACGAGGTCGGGGACATCCTGTTCTACATCGCCATCGGCGTCATCCTGGGCGGCCGCCTGGGTTACGTTCTGTTCTACAACCCGGCGTACTATTTCCAGAATCCCTTCGAAATCCTGCAGCTCTGGTCGGGCGGGATGTCATTCCACGGCGGCCTCCTCGGGGTGATCGCCGCCATGGCATGGTACGCGCGCAGGACGGGGCGGTATTTTTTCCAGGTGGCGGATTTCATCGCGCCGCTGACCCCGCTGGGCCTGCTGGCGGGCCGCATCGGCAACTTTATCAACCAGGAGCTCTGGGGCCGGCCCACGGACCTGCCCTGGGCGATGGTGTTTCCCGCCACCGACCTCGAGCGCCTGCCGCGGCATCCCTCCATGCTTTACGAGGCCTTCCTGGAAGGGGTGGTGCTGTTCGCGGTGCTGTGGATCTATTCCCGCAACCCCCGGGCTACGGGACGCGTATCCGGCGTGTTTCTGATGTGCTACGGTGTATTCAGATTCGCCGTGGAGTTTGTCAGGCAGCCCGATCCGCATATCGGTTATCTCGCCTTCGGCTGGCTGACGGTGGGTCAGGTTCTGAGCGTTCCGATGGTATTATTCGGCCTCGCGGTATTCTTCCTGCCGCTGAAGTCCGCGGAACGGACGACGGAAAACACGAATGACTAGTCCACATATCGCATCAAGGCAAACGGAATCCGGCGCGAAGCTCCCCCTGCCGGCGGGACTCGTCTCCGTGGCGGTGGCCGTGCTGCTGGTGGGCGCCGTCCACGCCCAGTCCATCACCAAGTGCCAGGATGCGGAAGGCAACTGGCACTACGGCGATTTCGCCGCCGAAGCCTGCGCCGAGCAATCCACCATCACGGAGATCGATGAACGGGGCCTGAAAGTGGAAGAGACCGATGCGCCGCCCACCCAGGACGAGCTCGATGCGCGGAAGGCCGAGGAGGATCGCGAGCGCCAGGAAGCCGAGCGCCGGGCCCGGGAGGAGGCCGAAGACCGGCGACTGCTGCAGACCTATGACTCCGACGAGGCGATCATCAGGGCCCGGGACCAGCGCGTCAGCGCCCTGGAGCAGGAGCTGGAAAGCCACCGGATGTTCCGGCAGGACCTGGTGGACGAGAAACAGGACGCATCGGTTGATGACAATGATCAGCGGGCCGCCGATCTTGACGAGCAGCTCGAGCAGTACGACGCGGCGATTCAACGCCTGGAAGCTCAGCGCCGGGAGATCATCGAGGAGTACAACCGGGAGCTGGCGAGATACAGGGAGCTGACAGACTGACCGCGGCCCGGCTCCACATAATGGAACCAATGGAAAGGACGACACATGCAGGCAAAGCACCAACAGCTTCAGCGCCGTCTCAAGAGCTTCTACAACAAGAAGGCATCGAAGCTCGGGCTGGGCCTGACGGCCTCGTGCTGCACCCTCATCGAAAGGATGATCAACAACGGGGTCGAAAGGATGGTCAACCAGGGGGTCATCGAGCGCGAGGAACAGATCCAGGTCGCGGAGAGAAACCTCGCCCACTATCTCCAGAAGCTCTCGGAGGAGGCCCAGAGTCGGGGCACCTACCCCCAGATCGGCGCCAAGGCTTTCGACAGTGTATTCAACATGGAATGTCCCCTATGGCCGTTCTGCTGAAGCGCACTGCACAGGTTCAACGATGACGTGTTAGACGCCGACCCCCTCGAAGAGCGAACCATCTACCTGATCGATGCCAGTATCTACATCTTTCGGTCCTGGTTTTCCCTTCCGGATACGCTGACCGCCGCCGACGGAGCGCCGGTCAACGCGGTCTACGGGTTTCTTCGCTTCCTGACGGAATTCTTCGAGGCGACGCGGCCTGCAAATATAATGGTGGCGTTCGACCAGAGCCTCACCACTTCGTTTCGCAGCGAAATCTACCCGGAGTACAAGGCCAACCGCGACCCGGCGCCGCCCGAGCTCAAGGCGCAGCTCCAGGCCTGCGAGCGGCTGGTGGACTGCCTGGGCATCTCGAGCCTGAAACACCCGCGCTTTGAAGCCGATGACCTGATCGCCAGCGTCGCGGTACTGGCCCGGGAAAGCGGTTACAGGGTAGTGGTGGTGAGCGGCGACAAGGATCTTTCCCAGGTCGTTCACGATGGAGACCTGTGGTGGGACTATGTCCGCAACCGGAAGCTCGACAGGAAGGGTGTCCATGAATACTTCGGCGTGTGGCCTGACCAGATGACGGACTTTCTGGCGCTGGTGGGAGATACGGTAGACAACATCCCCGGCGTGCCGGGTATCGGACCGAAAACCGCGTCGCGGCTCCTGCGGGTGTTCAAGGACATCGAACAGCTGTATGAGCGCCTGGAGGAAGTGCCCCGGCTGGGGATGCGCGGCGCCCCCAGGCTGGCCCGGGCGCTGGCGGAGCACCGGGATTCCGTGATGCTCGCCCGTCGGCTTACCGCGCTCGCCTGCGACGCGCCCGCGGGGGACCAATCCCCCCACCATCGTATTACCCAGTCCAGGGCCGATGAACTGGCGGCGTTGCTGGCCTGGCTGTCCCGCGGCGAAGGTTACGTTGACAGAATACGGACGGCGTGCGTTCAATAGTTTGTACGCACGCCGCGCCCTATAATGAGGTCCAGGTAACCACCGCGGGGGTATATGTACGCATCGTCTTTCGGCCTGACCGAGGCGCCCTTTTCCATCTCGCCGGATCCCCGCTACCTCTACATGAGCCGGCGGCACCAGGAAGCGATGGCGCACCTGCGCTACGGTATCCAGGAGTCCGGCGGTTTCGTTCTGTTGACGGGTGAAGTGGGGACCGGCAAGACCACGATCTGCCGGTCCATGCTCGAGCAGCTTCCGGAAAACGTCGACGTGGCGCTTATCCTCAATCCACAGATCAGCCACAATGAGCTTCTGGCTTCGCTGTGTGACGAGATAGGTGTGTCGTATCCGGATGACGCCAGTCCCAAGCGGCTTCTGGCCCTGCTGAACGAGAAGCTGATCGAGACCTTCGCGGCGGGCCGGCGCACGGTTCTGGTCATCGATGAGGCCCAGATGCTGTCCAGGGAAGTGCTGGAACAGGTCCGGATTCTGACCAATCTCGAAACCACCCGCCAGAAGCTTCTGCAGATCATACTCATCGGTCAGCCGGAGCTTGCGGACATACTTTCCCGGCAGGATCTCCGGCAACTGGCGCAGCGGATCACCGCCCGCTATCATCTCGAGCCGTTGACCCGGAACGAGACCGGGGAGTACGTCAGGTACCGGCTCGGCATCGCGGGTTGCCATCGCACCGTATTCACGGGCGGCGCCCTGCGCCGGCTTTACCGCCTCACCCAGGGTGTGCCGCGGCTGATCAACGTGGTCTGCGACCGGGCGATGCTGGGTGCTTACTCGAGCGACCGTGACCGGGTGACAGCCGCCATGATCTCCCGGGCGGCGGGGGAGGTGTTTGGCGGGGTTCGACGGCCCGGTGCTGCGTGGCGCCGGGCCGGCGGGTCGGCCCTGGCCGCCGCCTTGGTGTTTGCCGCGGCCATTGCCGTCATGCGGCCCGAATGGACCGGCGTCGATTATTTCGATCGTTTCGTAACGACCGAGGCGCCCGCGGCCGGCGACACGGCGAACCCGGTGGCGCTGGCGGACGCTGTCGAGGTGCCACGGACGATCGCCCAGGAAGCCCCGCCGGAAGGGCCGGTTTCCCCGGAGTCCGGCCCGCCCGGCGGGGATGCCATCCCCGGCGATGGGGATGCCGGCCGGGAGCTGCCGTTGCCGGAGCTGCTGAACAGTACGCACGCCGCCCGCGGCGAGTCCGAAGCCCTGCAACGACTGTTGAGGGTGTGGCGCATCGCCGCGGCGGGTGCCGCCGGGGAGGCGGCCTGCGCAGACATCGAGGATCTGTACGGTCTGCGCTGCCTCAGGGAGCAGGGAACCTGGGAGGATCTGCAAGGCCACAACCGGGCGGCAGCCCTGGCCGTGAACCACGGTGGCCGCATCTCGTATCTGGTACTGACGGGCCTCGACCGGGAGCGTGCGACCATCGCTGGCCGCGATGACAGTTTTCAGTTTGACAGGTCCGACCTTGAGCCCTACTGGGACGGGAGCTATGTGCTGCTTTGGCGTTCCCCGCCAATGGGAACCCGGACCATCGCTGAGCACTCGGAGGGCGTTGATGTTCTGTGGCTGCGCCAGACACTGAATCGGGTACCTGGCACTCCGTCTCTGGAAGTGGACAACACCTATTACGACTCGTCCCTCAAGGAACGAGTCATGGCGTTTCAGGAATCGAACAATCTTCGCGTGGACGGCGTGGCGGGGGTCAACACCATCATCCGGCTCAACAGCATCGTCGATCCGGATGTTCCCAGGCTGGATGCGGCCCCGGGCTGAGTCGCGGCAATGTCATACATACTCGATGCACTTCGCAAGTCGGAACAGGAGCGAGAAGGCAGCGCTGTACCGATTCTCCGTGCGCCGCCCCGGACCATCACCGGCTACCGCCGGCTGCCGCCGGCCGTCTCGGCCGGCGCGGCCCTGATCATCGCCGCGTCGGCCGTTGCCTGGCTCATCGCTCCGGAACTGCTGCACAGCATCGGCAGTGCGCCGACTTCCCAGGCGCCCCCGGACCAATCACCGGAAACAGCCGGTCCGCGGGTCGCGACGCCGGTAGTGGAACAGGGCAGTCGCTCCCCTTCGTCGGATACCGCAGCGGTGCAGGAGGGTATACCGCGGTCCGGGGCGGAGACCGGTACCCCGGCGGCTGCGGATTCCGGCGTACACCCCCGCGTTGCGGATCTGTCGCTGACCGTCGTTTCCTACTCGGATAGCCCGCAACGGCGTTTCGTAATGATCGACCAGCGCATCGTGCGCGAATCGGAACCCGTCACCGAGGGTGTGGTGGTCAAGCGCATCCTGCCCAATGGCGTGATCCTGGGCGTTGGAGAGGAAGAGGTGTTGCTCGAGCCCCGGTAGGCGCCCGGGTCAGGACGGCTCGCCTGATTCCTCGGTGAGAAACAACCAGGTTTCCACCACGGTGTCCGGGTTCAGGGAAATGCTGGTAATGCCCTGGTCCATGAGCCAGCGGGCCAGGTCCGGGTGGTCCGACGGACCCTGGCCGCAGATGCCGACGTACTTGCCGGCCTTGCGGCAGGACTGGATCGCCATGTGCAGCAGCTTCTTCACCGCCGGGTCGCGCTCGTCGAAGGCCCGCGCGATGATTCCGGAGTCACGGTCCAGCCCCAGGGTGAGCTGGGTGAGATCATTGGATCCGATCGAAAAGCCGTCGAAACGCTCCAGGAACTCGTCGGCGAGCAGGGCATTGGACGGGATCTCGCACATCATGATCAACTGCAGGCCGTCGCGCCCCCGTTCCAGCCCGTTCGCGGCGAGCAATTCCACCACCTGGTCGGCTTCGGCCAGGGTCCGCACGAAGGGCACCATCACCCAGACATTGCTCAGGCCCATTTCCTCACGCACGTAGCGCAGGGCGCGGCATTCGAGCTCGAAGCAGTCCCGGAACGATTCGTCGATATAGCGGGAGGCGCCGCGAAACCCGATCATCGGATTCTCCTCCCGGGGCTCGTACTGCTCACCGCCGACCAGGTTGGCATATTCGTTCGACTTGAAGTCGGACAGGCGCACGATCACCGGGTGCGGCGCGAAGGCCGCCGCCAGGGTGGCGATGCCCTCGCCGAGCTTGCTGACGTAGAACTCCACCGCGTCGGGGTAGCCCGCGATCCGCTGGTCGATCCGCGCCCTGGTTTCGGCATCGTTGTCCTGGTAGTTCAGCAGTGCTTTGGGATGAATGCCGATGATGTTGTTGATGATGAACTCGAGGCGTGCCAGGCCGATTCCCGAATGAGGCAGCCGCCGGAAATCGAAGGCACGGTCCGGATTCGCCACATTCATCATGATCTTGAACGGGATGTCGGGCATCGCGTCCATGCTGACCGTCTTGACCTCGTAATCCAGGGCGCCGCGGTAGATATTGCCCGTGTCACCTTCGGCGCAGGACACTGTTACGGTCTCTCCCTCGGGAAGGCTTTCGGTGGCATTGCCGCAGCCCACCACCGCCGGCACGCCGAGCTCCCGGGCGATGATCGCCGCGTGGCAGGTGCGTCCGCCGCGGTTGGTAACGATGGCCGCGGCTCGCTTCATCACCGGTTCCCAGTCGGGGTCGGTCATCTCCGTGACCAGGACGTCCCCCGGCTGGACTTTGGAGAGATCCTCGATTCCGGGTACGATTCTCACCTTGCCCGCGCCGATCTTCTGGCCGATGGCGCTTCCGGCGGCCAGGACTTCGCCCTCCCCGGCCAGACGGTAGCGTTCGAACACGGTGGCGGAGTTGCGGGATACGACCGTCTCGGGGCGAGCCTGGAGGATGTACAGCTTCCCGTCGTCGCCGTCTCTGCCCCACTCAATGTCCATGGGCCGCCCGTAGTGCCGCTCTATGGCATGGGCCATGGCCGCCAACGCCTCCACGTCGCGGTCATCGATGGAGAAGCGCAACCGATCGGGGTCCTCGACATCCACCGTCCGGACCGCCGGGGCGCCGGGGCTGCGGGTGTTCCCGGTGTAGATCATTTTCACCAGCTTGCTGCCCAGCTTGCGCCGCAGTATCGCCGGGCGTCCCGCGGCCAGGGTCGGCTTGTGGACGTAGAACTCGTCGGGATTCACCGAGCCCTGAACCACGCACTCCCCGAGCCCCCAGGAGGAAGTGATGAATACCACGTCTTCGAACCCGGATTCAGTGTCCACGGAAAACATCACCCCGCTCGCCCCCAGGTCGCTGCGCACCATGCGCTGGATGCCGGCGGACAGGGAGACATCGGCGTGGTCAAAGCCGTGGTACACGCGGTACGAGATTGCCCGGTCATTGAACAGCGAGGCGAAAACACTGCGGACGGCCTGCAGAACGGCATCCAACCCGCGCACGTTCAGGAAGGTTTCCTGTTGTCCCGCGAACGACGCCTCGGGCAGGTCCTCGGCGGTGGCCGACGAGCGCACGGCCACGGAGATCCCGCCCCCGGTTCGGGATTCGAGCTCCCGATAGGCTTCGCTGATGTCCCTTTCGAAGTCAGCGGGCAGCGGGGTTTCCATGACCCACTGCCGGATCTGCGCGCCGCAGCGCATCAGGGCATCGACGTCCTCTACATCCAGCCCCTCCAGCGCCCCGTGAATGCGCCGGTTCAGCCCCTCGTGCTCGAGAAACCGCTGGTAGGCCTCGGCGGTGGTGGCGAACCCTTCCGGGACGCGGATTCCCGCGTCGGAAAGGTTTGCGATCATTTCGCCCAGAGAGGCGTTCTTGCCGCCCACGCGGGCAACGTCCTGCATGCCGAGGTTTTCGAACCAGACTAGCGATTGGTCCACGGTGTCACAGCTCCCGGTATGGATGGATTAGAATAGCGGGACTTGCGTCGTGCTTCCCCGGCACCGCCCGGGCGCACCCCTGAATCCCCGGTTTGACGGGCCGGCCCGGCAGCCGCCCGGGACCGGTGTCGTCGAATCCGGAAACAGTCGGTATTGTACTGAAAAAAATGGTTGATCGTTACGTCTTTGCTGTATCGGATCGCACCGGCATTACCGCCGAGAGCCTCGGGGTGAGTCTCCTGTGTCATTTTCCGAGCCTCCGGTTCAAGACCGTGGCGCTTCCCTTCGTGGATACGCCGGAAAAGGCGCGGGACGCGGCGCGGCGAATCAGTGAAGTTGCGGAGAGCAACGGCGGCCCGCCGCTGATCTTTGCCACCCTGGCGGATGACGAGATCCGGAAGATCATCGCCTCGAGCAACGGGGTGCTGTTCGATCTCTTCGATCACTTCCTGGCACCCCTGGAAAAGGAGCTGGGGGTGGCTTCGGAGCACAGCGTCGGCAGCTCCCACGGGGTGCTGAACCCGAACAAGTACACGGCGCGGATCAGCGCCCTGAACTACACTATGCGCACGGACGACGGCATGAACGCGAGCCACTACGAGCATGCCGAGCTGGTGGTCATCGGCGTGTCCCGTACGGCCAAGACGCCCACTTCCCTGTATCTGGCACTGCACTACGGGGTGTCAACGGCCAATTTCCCGCTGCTGGAAGAGGATCTTGAAAGGGCGCGCCTTCCGGATAAAATCATCCGCCATCGGAAGAAGCTGTTCGGGCTGACGATCGACCCCGCGCTCCTGCAGCAGATCCGGCAGGCGCGCTACGACAAGGGCCGCTACGCCCAGCTGCGCCAGTGCCAGTACGAGGTGTCGCAGGCGGAGGCGCTGTACCGCCGAGAGCGCATACCGTATGTCGATACCTCGGCCAAGTCCGTCGAGGAGATCGCTACCACGATCATGCACAAAATCAACCTGAATCGCGAGCTGATGTGAACCGATGCCGATCTACGAGTTCTACTGTCCCGATTGCCACACGATATACAGCTTCTATTCCCGCCGCATCAATACGGACGGTACCCCGGCCTGCCCGGGCGACGGCGGCCGCGATCATCGACTGGCCCGCCAGGTATCCCTGTTTGCGATCTCCAAGGGGCGCGGGGAAGACGACGACGGCGACATGCTCGACAATATCGACGAAAGCCGTCTCGAGCAGGCGATGATGTCGATGTCAGGGGAAATGGAGAACATGGACGAGAACGATCCGCGCCAGGCGGCGAGGATGATGCGCCGGCTCTTCGACTCCACGGGACTGCGACTCAGCGGCGGCATGGAGGAGGCGATCAGCCGGATGGAGGCGGGGGAGGATGCCGAGCAGATCGAGGCCGACATGGGCGACCTGCTGGAGGAGGAAGAGCCGTTCGCGATGAAGCCGCGCAAGCTGCTCAACGACCTGCGGCGCCAGTATCTGCCGCCCAGGGTGGACGACACGCTCTACGAAATGTGATCCGGGTCGAGGGCCGCTGCGCCCGGGGGCGGGCTGCGGTTCACCGGTCTGCCGGGCTCATCGCGTCAATTTGAGCCACTCCAGGGCGCCTGCGACGACGGTGACGAGGGTCACCGAGGGCAGCCATCGAGACCAGGCCGCCGGCGCCGCGCCGCCGGACCGCTCGACCCCCTCGTCCACGGTGCAGGTTTCGTACGTATCCGACATGAGCGGCTCGATGGCGCCCGCCTGGCGGCGCGGCACCACGCCCACCGGTGTACGCGTCTGATTCTGGTTCTGTTTGCGCATATTTGGATCCTCCCCTTGAATACTTATAGAAAAATTCCATTGGATTGGAAAGGGGCGAATCATGGCGATTTCGTGGTTTCGGCGGCAACGGCCCCGGTTTCATCGGTTGCGCAGTCCGCTATAATCCGCCGCCCCGCGCCCCGTTTCACGCAGGTTTTCGCAGGTTTTCTATGACAGATATTCGCGGCCAGGTGGCCAAACGCCGGACTTTCGCCATCATCTCGCACCCCGACGCGGGCAAGACCACCCTGACGGAGCGGCTGCTGCTGAGCGGGGGCGCGATTCAGCTCGCCGGCACCGTGAAGGCGCGCAAGGCCGGTCGCTACGCCACCTCGGACTGGATGGAGCTGGAGAAGCAGCGGGGGATCTCGGTGACATCCTCGGTGATGCAGTTCGAGCACGGCGGCCGGGTCGTCAACCTCCTGGACACCCCGGGGCACGCGGATTTCTCGGAGGACACCTACCGGACGCTTACGGCGGTGGATTCCTGCCTCATGGTGATCGATTCGGCCAAGGGCGTGGAGGGGCGGACCATCAAGCTGATGGATGTGTGCCGGCTCCGGGATACGCCCATCATGACCTTTGTGAACAAGATGGACCGCGAGGGCCGGGAGCCCGTGGAGCTCATGGACGAAGTGGAGTCGGTTTTGAACATCGAGTGCGCGCCGCTGACCTGGCCGGTGGGGTCCGGCAAGGGTTTCCGGGGCGTGTATCGTCTGTATGACGACAGTGTCCACCTCATCGGCGGCCGCCCCGGCAATCCGGCGCGGGACACCCGCATCGAAGGACTGGCCAGCGACGAGTTCAGCGCCGCACTGGGCGACGACGCCGATCGCCTGCGGGAGGAGATCGAGCTGGTCCGGGGCGCCAGCCACGAGTTCGATGCCGAACGCTATCTCCAGGGCCGGCAGACTCCGGTGTTTTTCGGCTCGGCGCTCAACGACTGGGGCGTGGCCGAGCTGCTCGACAATTTCGTGCACTACGCTCCGGCGCCGCAGCCGCGCGAGGCGCTGGAGCGGGTGGTGAATCCGGAGGAGTCGAAGTTCACCGGTGTTGTTTTCAAGATCCAGGCCAACATGGACCCGGCCCATCATGACCGGATCGCCTTCCTCAGGGTGAACTCGGGTCGGTTCAACAAGGGCATGAAACTCCGCCACGTGCGCATCGGCAAGGACATCACGATCAACAACGCCATCACCTTCATGGCGTCTCGCCGGGAGCAGGTCGATGATGCCTACGCCGGGGATATCATCGGCCTTCACAACCATGGCACGATTCAGATCGGCGACACCTTCACGGAGGGTGAAAGCCTGAAGTTCAGCGGTATTCCGAACTTCGCCCCGGAGCTGTTCCGCCGGGTGCAGCTCCGCGACCCGCTGCGCGCCAAGGCGCTTCAGAAGGGCCTGATCCAGCTCAGCGAGGAAGGGGCGACCCAGGTGTTCAAGCCCCTGAACAACAACGATCTCATTCTGGGCGCCGTAGGCACCCTGCAGTTCGACGTAGTGGCGCACCGCCTGAAGAACGAATACAACGTCGACGCATCGTTCGAGGCCGTGCCGGTCTCCACGGCTCGCTGGGTGTCCTGTCCCGACGCCAGGACGGAGCAGGAGTTCCGGAGGAAAGCCTCGGACAACCTGGCGATGGACGGCTCCGGCAGCCTGACATATATCGCGCCCAACAAGGTAAACTTGCAGCTCACCCAGGAAAGGTGGCCCGATGTCGAGTTCCGGGCGACCCGGGAAGTGTGAGCGGTCCGGCTCAGTATCCGCCGGCCGGTGCATTGATTTCGGTCAATTTACAAAACCATGCATCGGGCTTATGTTCACCGTACCAAATTTCGAATTCCAGGAAAACTAACCTCGAGGTCATCAACAATGCGAAACGCATTCATCGTCAGTTCAGCTCTATGCGCCATTCTCGCCGCCGGCCCGGCCGCCGCGGCGGATGGCAAGGCCGTCTACGACCAGGCCTGTATGGCTTGCCATGCCCAGGGAGTCGCCGGCGCACCCAAGCAGGGAGATGCCGAAGCCTGGGAAGACAGGATTGCGAAAGGCATGGATACGCTGTACGAAAACTCCATCAACGGCTTCCAGGGCGACGCCGGCATGATGCCGCCGAAAGGCGGATTCGCTAATCTCAGCGATGAAGAGGTCAAGGCCGCCGTGGATTACATGGTGGAACAGTCCCAGTAGGCGTTCCGATTCGAAACAGCGTGTAGGTCGGGCGCCAGCCCGACATTTGTTTCCAGTCGTGGAAACGGGACTATGCCGGTCCCCGTTCCCGGTCCGGGCGCAGCCGGTGAGCCGTGCCTGAGCTTTTCGACGAGATGTTGGAACGCGCCGTCACCGTACGCCGCGGCGTGGCATGCGGGCGCTACGCACCCAGTCCCACCGGGGCGCTTCATCTCGGCAATCTCAGGACCGCCCTGGTGGCCTGGCTGCAGGTCCGCGTCGCCGGGGGCGTGTTCGTTCTGCGCATGGAGGACCTCGATACAACCCGCAACCGGAAGGGTTGCACGGAGGGTATCCTCCGGGACCTGCGGCGGATAGGTCTCGACTGGGACGAAGGCCCCGACGTGGGCGGCCCGCTGGGTCCCTACTCGCAATCGGGAAGGCACCATTGCTACCGGGCGGCGTTCGAGCGCCTGGACGCTGGAGGCCGGATTTTCCCGTGCTTCTGTTCGAGAAAGGATATCCGGGAGGCGGCGAGTGCACCCCACGGCGCCGCCGTCGTCTATCCGGGGACCTGCCGTCACGCCCGCTCCGGCGGACAGCGCACCCCGGAGGATGCAGGTCCGGCGCCGGCCTGGCGCTTCACGGTCGGGGAAGAATTGGTCCGGTTCCACGACTGCCTGCAGGGCATTTACCGCCAGCACCTCGGCCGGGAAGTGGGGGACTTCGTCATCAAACGGCGGGATGAAATATTCGCCTACCAGCTCGCGGTTGTCGTGGACGATGCCCTGATGGGCGTGACGGACGTGGTGCGGGGCGGGGACCTTGCCGACTCCACCCCTCGCCAGATTGCGCTCCAGGATGCGCTGGGGCTGCCGACGCCGCGGTATTGGCACGTCCCGCTTTTGTGTGACGAGCACGGAGAGCGAATGAGCAAGCGCAACGCCGCCGCATCGCTGGATGAGTACTGTGCTGCAGGGGGCACTCCGGAGTCCCTGGTGGGGCGATTCGCCCGGGAGCTGTCACTGCGAGATTCCGCGGAGCCGCTGAGCGCCGCGGAGCTCCTGAGCGGCCTGGAGACGTCGGATCTGCTCCGGTGCGCCTCGGTGGGGTGAACTCGCCCGGGTCGTGACGCCGCCGGCCACCGTTCACCAAATCCAACGGAGAATGAACCATCCAGCGGCTCGCAGGCGCTGGCCGGCTTTGAGAATAGGTGCCAGGGTTTGGGCCGGCGCCGGGGGCGGTCCCCCAGGGCCGCTGTGAATACATCCCTGTACGCTCTCGCTCAAACATCCCTGTTTTCGAGAGCCCTGGGGGACCGCCCCCAGCACCGGCCCGAACGGAGGAGGGTGCTGGCCCGCATATTGCCCCCAGAGAACCTCTGGTCATTCGGACACTTCGTCATTGCGAGCGTCGCGAAGCAATCCAATTTACTGGCCAATCAATGGTTCCGGATTTTCTGACGCCTCGCGCGGGACCGGCTTTCCCGGGAGCAGTCGTACCGGGCGCCGGGCAAGCAGTGTGCCGGGGACTGTTATCTCTGGATTGCTTCGTCGCTCTGCTCCGCGCGCCACGCGAATCAGAACTTCCCTAGAACGCCTCCCGGGCCTGCAGGTTCCGGGTGTCGAAAAATTCCCGCAGGGCCCGGTACAGGTACTCCGGGTCGCGGGCGCCGCAAGTCTCCCGAATGGAGTGCATGGCGAGCTGCGGGATCCCGACGTCGATGGTCTTGACCCCGATCTCGCCGGCGGTGATGGGTCCGATGGTGGTGCCGCAGCCCATGTCGGCGCGGGAGGCGAAGTTCTGTACCGGAATGTCCGCCCGCTGGCACAGCGCCGTGAACAGGGCGCCCGTTTCGCTGTTGGTGGCGTATCGCTGGTTGTGGTTGGTCTTGATCACCGGCCCGGCGTTCAGAAGCGGGTCGTGGTTCTCGTCGTGCCGGTCGGTATAGTTCGGGTGCAGGCCGTGGGCGTTGTCGGCGGACACCAGCAGTGACCGGTCCATGGCGGCGGTCATGGAGGTGCGGTTTCCCAGCCAGCGGTTGATGACGTCGCGCAGGAAGGGTCCATCGGCGCCGGCGGCGGACTGGCTGCCGACCTCTTCGTGGTCGTTGCACACGAGTAGGGTGGGCAACTTGTGGTGGTGGTCGATCAGGGCGCGCATTCCGATGTAGCAGCTCGCCAGGTTGTCCAGCCGCGCGCCGGCGACGAATTCCCCGTTGATGCCGACCCGCGCCGGCGGCTGGGTGTCGTAGAGACTCAGCTCGAAGCCGAGGACCATGGCGTCCGCGTGCTCGGGATCCCTGCGGGCCAGCTCCGTGGCCAGCACCGCGCGGAATTCCGGGTGCTTCTCGGCGGTCCGGAACAGGATGGGCACGGTGTGTGTCTGGGGGTTGATCGAGCGGTTGTTGTTGGCGTCCCGGTCCAGGTGGATGGCCAGGCTTGGGATCACCGCCACCGGCCGCTGGAAATCCACCAGCCGGTGAATCAATGACTGGTCGGGAGTCTGCAGGGTGACCCGGCCGGCAATGGAAAGATCCCGATCGAACCAGGGATTCAACAGCACGCCGCCGTAGACCTCCGCGAGCAGCTGGAAGTAGCCTTTTTTAACGCGCTCCGGCTGCGGCTTGATCTTCAGGCAGGGACTGTCGGTGTGCGCGCCCACCATGCGGATACCCTGGCCAGGATCTCCGGTGTTGCAGAATGCCACGATGGAGGAGCCGTTGCGTACCACGTAATAGCGCTGGTTCTCCGTGAGCTTCCAGTTTTCCTGCTCGCGCAGACGTATGAACCCGGCGGCCTCGAGACGCCCGGCCATGTTCGCGACGGCGTGGAACGGCGTGGGGGAGGCCCCCAGGAATTCGATGAAAGTCGTCGATGAAGGGGTCGGCTGTCACGGTGGTGGGTCGGTCGGGAAATGGAATTTCCCGAATACTAACCGCAACGCGGTCAAAGCCAAACCGGCAATTTTTCGATCTGGTACAACCCATCTCCTATGTGTCACCGCTCAGAGGCCCATGGCCCGGTTTGAGAGCAGGCGTAGGAGTATGGGCCGGTGCGGGGGGCAATCCCCCAGGGCCGCTGTGAATACTTCCGTGTACGCTCTCGCTCAAACATCCCTGTTTTCGAGAGCCCTGGGGGATCGCCCCCCGCACCGGCCCCGCCGCCGATCGTGCGGGCCTTCTAATGCTCCTTTCTGTGAGAGTGCTCCTGGTAAGCGTTCTGGCTATTTACCGCCGAGTGCGCCCGCCTCTGGAACGGGAACACCCTGACCATCATCGATTTCACAGTCCGGCACCTGCAAGCCGGTAATGAGTCCGGACGGGTCGCTGCGGTATAGTCGGGAGTTCAGGCTCGACGCAGCGCAACCTTTCCTTAACCATGGCCGACGACGACAACCTGCCCGCCAGATCCTCCAGCCGGGACATCCGGGCGTTCGTGGACAAGTCCAAGCAGGTGCCCGCCAGGACGGGCCCCGGCCCCCGCGGCCGGCTGATCTTCGCCCTGGACGCCACCGCCAGCCGGCAACCCACGTGGGACCGGGCCTGCGGGATACAGGGCGACATGTTCCGCGCCGCGGACAACCTCGGCGGCCTGGCGGTCCAGTTGTGCTTTTACCGGGGCATGGGCGAATTCAGCGCCAGCCCGTGGTATACGGTTTCCGACGACGTGGTTCAGCGCATGACGTCGGTATTCTGCCTGGGCGGCCTCACCCAGATCGGCAAGGTGCTCCGACATACGTTGAAGGAAGCGAAAAAGTCGAAGATCAATGCGCTGGTGTTCATCGGCGACTGCGTCGAGGAGGATCCCGATCAGCTCGCACACCTCGCCGGCCAGATTGGCATACTCGGCGTACCGGTTTTCCTGTTTCATGAAGGCAACGATCCGAACACTATCCGGGTTTTCAGGCAGATTGCGCAGCTTACACGCGGTGCGGCCTGCCCCTTCGATCACGCCAGCGCCGGGCAGCTCCGGGACCTGCTGAGCGCCGTCGCGGTCTACGCTTCCGGCGGACGGCGGGCGCTTGAAAAATTCAGCGAAGGTCGGCACGCCTCGGTCAAGCAGCTTACGCGTCAGCTGGATCCGGATCGCTGATACATGACGCGCCTGCTCCTGCTTTTCATCGCGGTCGTTGCGGCCGTCGTGTTCGTCCACTGGCTGATGAACGAGGATCCAAAGCTCGTCGCCGCCAAGCTGCGTCGCGGCGCTCTGTGGGCCGGGGCCGGGGTGCTGGTTCTGCTGGCGGTTACCGGGCGCCTGCACTGGCTGTTCGCCGTGCTGGGAGCGGCGGCGCCGTTTGTGGCCCGCCTGCTTTCGCTGCTGCGGTTCGCTCCGCTGTTCAGCCAGCTTTACTCGCACTACCAGAACACCCAGAGCGCGAAGGCCGCCGGACTGGGGAACAATCCCGGTGGCCCGGATACGTCCTACGTACGCTCCAAGTTTCTCCATATGACGCTGGATCACGACAGCGGTGAAATGGACGGCGAAATCCTGCAGGGTGATTTTCAGGGGCAGCGCCTGTCCCAGCTGCCGGTCGGCGATCTCCTGGCACTACTGGACGACTACCGGACGGAGGACCAGGATTCGGCGGCGCTGCTGCAGGCGTATCTCGATCGCTACCACGCCGGCTGGGAACAGCAGGGGAGCCAGGAGCGGCAGGATGCGGATCCCGGCGGCGGGCCGATGAGCCGGGAGGAGGCCGGCCAGATTCTCGGTATCGACCCGGATGCCACGAAGGAGGAGATCATCGCCGCGCATCGGCGGCTGATGCAGAAGCTGCATCCCGACCGCGGCGGCTCCGATTATCTCGCGGCCAAGATCAACCAGGCCAAGGATCTGCTGTTGTAGGAGGCGAGCCCCCTCGCCGATTGCGGCGTAGACCGAAGGAATATCGGCCAGGGGGCTCGCCTCCTACGGTGGGGGACGGTAACCCCCTCTTGTAGGAGTATGTCTCCGGGTAATCTTGCCTTTTGTAGCCGTGGCTCGGTTTGAGAATCGGTGAAGGGGAATGAGCCAGTGCCGGGGTGGGTTGGAACGCAGCCCCGGCTCACGGCTGAGCGGTCATTCCGGTTTGGCTATGGTATTGCGCAGCACGCCGATGCCTTCGATTTCGCACACCACTTCGTCGCCGGGTTGCAGGAACTCCGGGGGCGTGCGGGCGAAACCGACCCCGTCCGGCGTGCCGGTGGCGATGATGTCCCCCGCCTCGAGTGTCATGCCCCGGGACAGGGTGCTGATCACCGCGGGTATATCGAAGATCATGTGGCGGGTGCTGGAATCCTGCTTGGTTTCGCCGTTGACAGTGCAGCGGATGGCCAGGGCATGGGGGTCGCTGATCTCGTCGGCGGTGACGATCCAGGGCCCCATGGGGCAGCCGCCGTCCAGGCTCTTGCCGATGAAGAACTGTTTGTGCCGGAACTGCAGGTCCCGGGCGGAAAGGTCGTTCACAACCGTGTAGCCGAAAACGTGATCCATGGCGCGGGCAGCGTCGATGGCATATCCCGGTTTGCCGATGACCACCCCGAGCTCGACTTCCCAGTCCAGCTGTTCGGTGGCCGCCGGGTCGTACGGTATTGCGGAGTCCGGGCCGGTGATGCTGGTAACGTTCTTGGTGAACACGATCGGGTGCTCCGGGAGCCGGGCCTCTTGGCCGCCGGCGGCCGAAGTTTCCTTGACGTGGTCGGCGTAGTTCAGCCCCAGGCACATTACGTTCTTGGCGGGCCTGGGTATCGGTGGGAGCAGCTCGACATCGTTCAGTGAAAAGGTTGCCCGGTCCTTCTCCGACTCCGAGAGGGCTTCGAGCAGTTGTCCGGCCCTGTTGAAGTCGCGGATGAGCTCGAGCACGCCCGAAAATGCGGTGAGTCTGGAAATCAGCCCGGGCAGCAGTGCGGTCTGGCCGCGGATGATGGCCAGGTGGCTGCGGTTTTGATAACGACAGGTGGCGACTTTCATGTGAGCGGAACCGGGTTCAGGGGCGAATGGCGCCCGCCGCGGGAACACGCCGACGCCGCGCCACGCGGCTCAACCAATTCCCATTCGGGTTATAGGGCTATATGCATCCGGATCATATCATCTGCCTCCATCCGCCAAGAAACGGTTCCGGTCTCGACATTGGCTCATCGTGAAAGGACCGGGCCACGATTTTCCGGCCCTGTTTCCGTTCGGACCCCGACCCGCTTCGAGCGCGGCATGGTCAGCCGGTAAAGCAGAGGGATGGCGAACAGCGTCATCAGTGCTGAGAAGGACAGTCCCCATACTATGGACGTCGCAACGGGGCCCCACAGCAGGGATTGGCCGCCGAGACCCGTGGCCAGGGAGAGCAGGCCGGCGATGGTGGTCAGCGAGGTAATGATGATCGGAATAACCCGGCGCCGCGCGGCGTAGACCGTTGCGTGCAGCAGGGACATCCCCGCTGCCAGACGATCGTTGGCGGCTGAAATCAGCACGATCGCCGCGTTGACCGAAATCCCCGCCAGCGCCACCACGCCGTACAGCGTGAACAGGCTCATGGGATTGCCCGTGATCAGCAGGCCGAGCACGACGCCGGTGAAGGCCATGGGCAGGGTCACCAGGATCATCAGCGGCTGGAAATAGCTTCTGAACTGCGTGCCGAGGATCAGATAGATCAGTCCGACCCCGAACAGGAACAGGACGTATATGGCATCCAGGCTTTCCTGGATGTCATCCAGCTCTCCCTCGAAACTGAGATCGAGGTCGGGGTATTGGTCCCTGATGGATTCCCAGTGCTTGAGCAATGCCCGGTTGGCCGCCACGGTGTCGATGCGCGCCGCATCGATGTCGGCCTCGACGGTAATGGCGCGCCGGAAGTTGAAATGCCGGATGTTCGCCGGGCCCCGGGCCTTGTCGGCTTTCAGCAGGGTCTCCAGCGGTACCAGGGCGCCGGATTCGGCCGGCAGCGCGAAGCGCAGCAGTTGGTCCGGGGACTGGTAGGCATCGCGCCGCGCGCGAATCCGCAGCGCCACTTCCTCGCCGCGGTCCTGCATGGTGGCGGCCACTTCACCGTCCACCAGCAGGCCGACGGTGCGAGCTACCGTCGACGGCGGAATGCCGGCTTTCCTGACAGCGTCGGTGTCCATCCTGAGGGAGTACTCGCGCTGTCCGGGAGGTGAATCGTCCGCGACGTCGGTAATGAATTCATGGCCATTCAGGAATGTCTTCAGTTCGTCCGCGGCGGCGCGGATTCGATCCAGGTCATCCCCGCGCACCTTGACGCTGATCGGCTTGGCGGTGGGTGGGCCGCCGGCGAGCCGCAGTATGGTCACCCGTTCGGGGCCGGGGGTGGACGTCACGTCGCCGCGCAGGGCGCCGATCAGCTCGTCCACGCTGCGGAGTTCCGGGCTTTTCGGCTGCAGCGACACCAGGATCTGGCCGTAGTGGTCGCCGAAGAACGGCGCCGTTTCGGTGAACATCTGGCCGGCGTAGCTCACGATGGAACGGGTTTCCGCATCCTCGATATGCCGCCTGGCCCGCTCCTCCACTTCCCGCACCGTTGCCATGGTCTTGTCCAGGGGGGTCCCGGTGGGCATGTGGACGTTGACGTAGAACAGCCTGATCGGATCGCTGGCGAAGAAATCGAACCGGATGGATGTGGCGCTGGCGGTGACCGCGCCGACGAACAGCGCGAGGATGACCAGCAGGGCGATCGTGGGGCGACGCATGACCTTGAGCAGCAGCCGCGTATAGCGAAGCCGGATCCAGTGCAGTGCCGAGACGCGGTAGCGGTGTATCCGCGATGGCCTGTCGAAGCCGACCCGCGCAGCGATGACATGGGCCGGGAGCATCCAGTAGGCCTCCACCAGGCTGATGGCCAGCGCCACGGTAACCACCAGCGGGATGACCAGCATGAATTTGCCCAGTATGCCCGGCAGCAGCATCAGCGGCAGGAACGCGGACATGGTGGTGAGCACCGCCGTGGTGACCGGCGCGGCCACCTCCTGCAGTGCGCGCCGGGTCGCTTCCAGGACTTCGGCGCCGCGCTGCAGCCGGTAGTAGATCGCTTCCACCACCACGACCGCGTCGTCGACGAGCATACCGAGGCTGATTACGACGCCGAGCAGCACACTTGTATTGAGAGTCTGCCCCGCCTCGCGGAGTATCCAGAACGTCCCCGCCAGGATGAAGGGGATGCCGATGCAGGTCAGCAGCGCGATCCGGCTGCCGACGAACAGCCAGGTGACGAACAGCACCAGAATCAGCCCCAGCAGCGCATTAGTCTGCATCACGGAGATGGCGTTGTTGGTGACCTCGGTCTGGTCGTCCGCCAGCACCAGTCGGATGCCGGTGCCCTCCAGCTCGCGGTTCCGCTCGTCGATGTAGGAGCGGATGCGCTCCACCACGTTCAGGACATTGGCGTCGCCTTTCTTGGTGGCGGCGAGGATTACGGCGGGCTCGCCGTTGAAGCGCACCAGCTGCCGCGGGTCCTCGCGGCCGCGCTCGACGGCGGCAAGCGCGCCGATCGGGACTTCCCCTCGCGCAGTGGTCACCGGCAGGGAGGCCAGATGGCCCGGATCGCGGTTCGTGCCCACCAGCCTCACGAGCCAGTTCTCGTCGCCGATCTCCGCCCGTCCTGCCGACAGGTCGCGGTAGTGGGCCGCCACGGTGTCCACCAGCTCGGTCGGTGCCATCCGGTGCCGCATCAGCTCCACGGGGTCGAACAGCACCTGCAGCTCGGGTTGGCGCAGGGCGGTATCGAGAATGCGGTCCACGCCGTCGATACGCTCGATATCCTTCATGGCGAGCTCCGACTGGTAGCGGAGTGGCTCGTCGTCGGCCGGTCCGGTGACCACCACGGTGGCGGTGGGGAAGGCGTTGGCGCTGGTGACCTCGAATATGTAGGGGTCCTCGACCTCGTCCGGAAGCTCGTCGTCCTTGTTCTGGATCTCCCGACGCAGGTTAGTGACCCGTTGGTCGAATTCCCGTTCGCCGATGTCCTCGAAGCGGACCAGGATGCTGGATACGCCCTCGCGGCTGTTGCTGGAAACGAAATCGATATCGCTGACGTTGCGCACCGCTTCCTCGAGTACGTCCGTGACCCGGGCTTCCACGTCGGTGGCGCTGGCGCCCGGAAATATCGTCGTGATGTCGATCCAGTTGAAGTTGATGGTGGGATCCTGCTGCCGCGGCATCAGCAGGTAGGAGGCGGTGCCCACGACAATGACCAGGGCGAACAGCAGGTTCGCCAGGACGTGGTTCTGCAATATCCGGAAGTACATCCGCGTCGCTTCAGTCGACGACTGTCACCGGGTCGCCGTCGCGCAACCCCTGGCGGCCGTCCGTCACCACCCGGGTATCCGGGGGCAGGTCCACCATGGCGGGCCTGCCCTCCTGGGCGCGGGGCAGGGGGTGATAGACCGCCCGGCCGTTGCGCGCGATGAATATGCCCAGCGAGCCACCTCGCTGCACCAGAAGGCCCGCGGGCACGCCCGGTTCCCGGCCGTGCCAGACCAGGCGTCCGCTGGCGCCCACCGGCGCCGCCTGCTCCACGAATGTCAGGCGCACCTCCTGGGTACGCGACACCGGATCGATTACCGGCGAGCGGCGTGCGGTGGTCACCGGGTACTCCTGATCCAGGAAACTGAAAACCACCCGGGGGCTCGCATCCAGATGAGCGAGCTCCGCCGGAAACACCTGGGCGGCGACTTCGATGGTATCCAGGTCCACGATCTCCAGCAGCGGGGTGCCGGGCCGGGCAAGCTCCCCCAGTGAGGCGTGGCGCTCGGTGACGGCTCCGGCAAACGGGCTCTGGATGCTGCACCGGCTCACCGCCAGCGCTGCCTGGTCCAAGCCGCCCTGGACCCGTCTCATCCGGGCTTCGGCGGCCTCCACGTCGGTCCTGCGCTGCTCCAGCAGGTCTTCGGAAAGCAGTTGCCTGGGCGCCAGCGTTTCACTGCGTGCGAGCTGCTGGCGGGCGCGCTTCAGCTGCACCTGCGCGCTTTCCAGTTCTGCCTCTGCTTGCAGCCGGGCGAGCTCGTTGTCCGAGCAATCCAGCATCACGATGACCTGGCCGGCCTCCACAGTATTGCCCACGTCCACCGCAATGGCTTGGATCCGCGCCTCGATCCGGGCGCTGATTTGCGAGCGGTTGGCGCTTACCGCTTCCGCGGGGGCGGTGAAAACGACGGGGGACAGCAGGGTGGACAGTTCCCGGACCTGCACCGGCGTCCCGTCCTGTGCGAATGCCGAGGCGATGCCAAGCAGCCACAGCGTCAAGATGCGTCTGGTCACTTTATTTCGAGTCACTCGATGTAGCCCTCGGTGAGCCGCCGGTTGCCTCCCCCCACGCATCCCGGGAGCGGCGGTTCCCGCGGCGGGTTATTCAACCGTCGAAATAGATGTCCGGCGCGTCGTCGAGCTCGGGCCGCCATCGGTACCGCTCCAGATCGACACGTCCCGCCGCGAAGGGGATGTCCTCGGCAACGAGCCGGTCGCGCTGCCGCCGGTACTGATCGCTGTCCGGCGGAAACGATATACGTCCCTGCGCATTGATGACCCGGTGCCAGGGGAGTACGCGGTCGTCCGGCGTTCTGTGCAGGGCGTAGCCGACCATACGTGCGCGCTTGCCGAGCCCCGCCAGCCGGGCGATCTGGCCATACGTGGCCACGCGGCCATGGGGGATGCGGGAAACCATTTGCCAGATCTTCTCGTAGGCGGACAACTCGTCGGCCACGCTGATGTCCCTTGCGCTGAATCGGCTCGCGGAATATAGGGACAGTCTTGAGCGGGATCAAGTGTCGACAAAGATATACGCGTCAAGCGGTGGTTGGTCGACGCCGCACGGGCATGGTTTCGAGATGATATTTGCTTCGATGGGCGTGCCGTGTCCAGCGGGTCTTGCCGGTTTTGAAACGCCCTGGTGAACGCCTTTCCCGTCGGTTTCGCCCTTCAGCGCTGCGCGAAACCCGGTACGAGCTTGGGCGGCCCCAGCACCCAGGAGCCGTCCGCTGTCAGGCACCGGGTGCCGTAGGCTTCGCGCTGGCGGTCGTCGATCTCGATGGTGGTGGTGTACTCCCGGGTCATGCGGCAGTCGTGGCCGGGAAAATCTGTATTCTGCCGGATCACGACGCGTTGCGGCGCCGGGCGCACCGGTATGTACTCCCGGTATGCGGGGCTGCGGTAACCGTACCCGCGGGCGTCGTAATGGCGGTAGTAAACGGTGCCGCCCCGATGGTAAGGCCCGTGGTCATAGCGGTATCGGGAGTAGGTCCGCCGGTGGTGCCGGTCCTCGCTGATGAGATAGCCGAAAAGCCCGCCCACGACCAGCCCCGCCAGGAGTGCCCCGGCGTCCCCACCGCCGTGGTGGCGGTGATGATAGTGGCCGCCCCAGTGGTGGCGGCCGCCGTAGCCGCCGGCCAGGGCGGTGGCCGGAAGCGCGGCGCAGAGTGTCAGTACGAGAATATGCTTGAGCATCATCGGGCACCTCGGCGTTCGGAATCGACCGGAAAGGCTACTCCCGCAGGACGCATTTTCGGTAAAGGTCCTTGAGCTGGCCATTGGGGTCATATCGGGATTTCAACGACCGGTAAGCGGATTCGTTATAAATCTCCCAAAACTCCCGCTCCGGGTAGTAGGATTCCGAATACAGGGATTTTATCCCGCCCAGCTCCGCGGTTTTTTCTTCCACGAGGCGGTTGAAATGCCCCTCGGGATGGTTGTGCCTGGTTCGGACGACGTCCCAGTGGCCGAAATTGACATATCGCCTGTCGGGATCCATGGGATAGAGCGGGAAGTGGGCGTCGCGGTCGTAAACTTCGATGGGACAGATCCACACGGGCCGGATGCCGATTTCCCGGTCGAAGAACTGGTAATAGGCGGCGCAGTTTTCCAGGGGAATGTCGATATCCTGGATCACGGACTCCGTGTGCAGGCCCCGCAGGCGGTTGGGTATTCGGGTAAAGCCCCACCGCGCGTTCCACCGCATCAGCCTGGTATAGAACACCGAGGTCAGCCGGTCCGGGCCCAGCAGCCGGCGCAGCAGGGGGTTCTGGGCACCGACGTTCTTCGAGCACCAGAACCAGTCCGTGTCCCAGCGCCAGATGTAGTCGTGAATGGTGAGGTAATCCTCTTTCCGCTTGCGGATGGACTGGTAGTAGATATTTCTGTACGTATAGTCGCTCAGGTATGGTGCTTCGTCACTGAATCGGCCGACCGTGATGTAGTACTCCCCCGGGGAAAAGATCGTCCCGTCCAGAAAATCCACCCCTTGATCCTTGCACAGCTCGGCGATATGCCCGAAGTAGTCGTCGGCGTCGCGGTGGTGAATGTGCTCCAGCCGTACGTAGGGCTTCACGGGTATCGTTTTGGCCTTCAGCTTGAGGACGTAGCCCAGGGTTCCGTAGGAGTTCGGCAGGCCAAAAAACAGGCCGCGGTGCTCGTTGTAAGGGGTGCAGGTCACGACTTCGCCGCTGCCCGTCAGCACGTCCATTTCCATGATGGTCTCGTGAACGAGCCCGTATCGGAACGACGTTGATTCGATTCCCACGCCGGCGATGGCGCCGCCGATGGTGATGCTCTTCAGCTGCGGCACGACGCAGGGCATTACGCCCTGCCTGAGAGTTGCGTCAGCCAGCGCGGCGTAGGGCGTCATGCCCTCCACCTCGACCCAGCCCTCCCCGGTGTCCACGCAGAGCACTTCGTTGAAGTCCCGGACGTTGAGCCTCGACTCATTGTGGCTTTCACGCTCCCTGAACAGGTTGGAGGTATCCTTGTCCAACCGCAGTTCACCGGCGGAGCTCTTGAACTGGTCGGAAATTCGTTGCTTTTTTTCTGGATATGATGCCATTTTTGCGAGATTGTCCCGGATGAGGTCGTTCGCGGATTCGAGGCGTCTCCGGCGCAGGGCCGGTGGCCGGTTCGGATCGTTCGCCAAGTGTACTATGCTTGTGGATAATGGTGGCCGCGCGCCGAACGTCCGAATACCCGAATCCCGCCCTCGGCGGGGCGACCGGTGAAATCCGCTTTCCGGAACGTGATTTATATCGATACGACCATGACTAGACCAATCAAGCAGCTGCTGGCAATCCTCCTCATCGCGGGTACATTGCCCGCGCTCGCTGTTCCGACCACTGTAGACCCGTCCGAGCTGTACCCGTCCGCGGAGCAGGAGCGCGCCACCAAGCTCGTCCACTATTTCATCGACCGGTTCCATTACCGGGATGTACAGCTCGACGACGCGCTCTCCGAGCGTATCTTCGCCAGATATCTGGAGAACCTGGATGGCAACCGCAGCTATCTAATGGCCCCCGATCTGGAAGACTTCGCGCGCTACCGGCTGGCGCTGGATGACGCCATCCGGGAAACAGACCTGGCCGCGGCGTTCGACATCTTCAAGCGGGTGCGCCAGCGCGTAGAGGAGCGCGTGGAGTACGCGGCGTCGCTGCTGGACGCCGGTTTCGACTTCACCGTGGACGAGGAGGTGATGCTGGACCGCAGCCAGGCCCCCTGGGCGGCGGACCGGGAAGCGCTGAACGAAATCTGGCGCCAGCGCGTCAAGAACGACTGGTTGACCCTGTCGCTTTCGGGAAAATCCGATGATGAGATCGTGGAGAATCTATCCGGCCGCTACGAGCGCATCCAGACGCGCATCCACCAGCTGGACCGTGAGGACGTGTTCCAGACCTTCATCAATGCCTATGCCGGCGCCATCGAGCCGCACACCAGCTACCTGGCCCGGCGGGCATCGGACAACTTCAACATCAATATGAGCCTGAGCCTGGAGGGAATCGGCGCGGCGCTGCAGACGGAGAATGAGCATACGGTGGTGCGCCGGGTGATTCCCGGTGCGCCGGCGGACCTGAGCAACCGCCTGTTCGTCGGGGACCGGATAACGGGCGTCGCCCAGGGTGGGGAGGACATGGTCGATATCGTCGGCTGGCGTTTGGCTGAGGTCGTCGATCTCATCCGGGGTCCCAAGGGGAGCACGGTGCGTCTGGAGATCCTGCCGGCGGACGAGCCGCTGGGCGGGTCAAGGCGTGAGATCGACCTCGTCCGTGACAAGGTCAAGCTCGAAGGGCGCGCCGCGCACAGCACGATTCACGAGGTGCCGACATCCGACGGTATGGATCGAATCGCCGTAATCAGGATTCCGACATTCTATTCGAATCTCGAAGCCCGGGCCCGGGGGGAGAAGGATTTTCGAAGCACCACCAGGGATGTACGCAATATCCTGCGCGAGCTGCGCGGCGAGCGCGTAAACGGGGTGGTGATCGACCTGCTGGGCAACAGCGGCGGTTCCCTGCCCGAGGCGATTGAGCTGACCGGGTTGTTCATTGCGCGGGGACCGGTGGTTCAGGTACGCGACTCCCTGGGCCGCGTCAATGTCAGCCGCGACCCGGATCCGGATATCGTGTATTCCGGGCCGCTGGCCGTACTGGTGGATCGTTACAGCGCGTCGGCGTCGGAAATCTTCGCGGGAGCCATCCAGGACTACGAGCGCGGCGTCCTCATCGGCGAGTCGACCTACGGCAAGGGCACGGTTCAGCGGGTCGAGAATCTGGGCAACGGGCCGGAGATGGGCAAGCTCAAGTACACGATCGCCAAGTTTTTCAGAATCAGCGGCGACAGCACCCAGTTGCGCGGCGTTACCCCCGATATCGAATACCCCATGGCCATCAACAACGACAGCAACGGGGAGCGCGCCTTCGACAACGCGCTGCCCTGGGAAGCCGTGAACCCTGCCCGGTACGAAGTGGCGGCATTCAGCGCCCTGCACATCCCGGACCTGGTCGAGCTTCATCGGGAGCGAACGGCCGACGACCTGGGATTCGAATATCTGCGAAGTGAAGCGCAGGCCGCCAGCCGGATGGAAGGGCAGCGGTACTTCAGCCTGAACCGCCGCGAGCGGGAGCGGACGCGGGAGCAGCTGGACAATCAGCGTCTGCGCCGCCTCAATCTCTATCGGGAAAGCGTGGGCGAGGCTCCCCTGGCGACGCTGGAGGAGCTGAGCGAGGAGCAGAACACCGCGGATCCGACCGATGTGTCGGACGCCCACCGCGTCAAGCAGGAGGAGGCGGCGAACATACTGTCCGACCTGATTCGCCTGCAAAGGCGGCAGCTGATGACGCAGAGCGTTTCCGGGGACACGCAGCAGGATTCCTTTGCAGTCCAGCCGCGTTAGTGCCCTTTCAAAGTGATATTGCACCACTCGGCAACCCATTCGCCGCGGTACGATTTGAACACCTGCCCAGCGGATCGGGCCGATGCCGGGGGCCATCCCTCAGGGCCGCTGTAAATACATCCGTGTACGCTCTGGCTCAAACATCCCTGTTTTCGACAGCCCTGAGGGATGGCCCCCGGCACCGGCCTTGCCCCCCGGCACCGGTTCTTCAACCGGCCGTGGCCTGCGGAATTGGTCCGACTCCGAACGGTTCCGAAGCATTCAGAAGGTTCGGACAGCAGTCGCGCGCGGGTGCTGGCCTGCGGGATCGCCCGCGTCAAAGCGGTGACTGGCTCAGTCTCTCCCGGGCGGCGTCGACGGTTCGGTCCAGTGCGGTGTTGATACTGCCCAGCAGCCGTTCGCTGACGGACTTCTTTCCGCGATAGCTCACTTCATACAGGCGGGAGGTGCCGCTGGCCTCCAGCAGGTAGTCATCGCTGGTCTTGATTTCATCGATCAGACCGGCCTCCACGGCGTCGCTGCCGTACCAGATTTCCCCGGTGGCGACCTTTCCCAGATCCAGATTCGGCCTGTGCTCGGCGATGAAAGCCTTGAACAGCTCATGGGTCTGCTCGATCTGCTCCCGCAGCTTGGCCCGTTCCTTGTCGGTATTTTCACCGAACATGGTGACGGTGCGTTTGAATTCTCCTGCGGTTTCCTGCTCGAAGCCGATTCCGTGGCGTTTGAGCATCTCGTGGAAATTCGGCAGTTGGGCCAGGACGCCGATGGAGCCGAGAACGGCGAACGGCGCTGCGATAATCCGGTCCGCGACGCATGCCATCATGTAGCCGCCGCTGGCGGCCACCTTGTCCACCGCGACGGTGACATGCACGCCGGCTTCCCGCAGTCGCTTGACCTGGGAGGCGGCGAGGCCGTGCTCGTGGACGATGCCGCCCATGTTCTCCAGCCGTAGCAGAACCGCGTCACCGGCTTCTGCCAGGGTCAGAATCGCGGTGATCTCCTCGCGCAGGGAGGCTACGCCGGTGGCCTTGATGTCGCCGTGGAAGTTGAGGACGAACACACGGCCCGATTCTTCATCCGAGCCTTTTTTGCGGGAGGCCTTGCGTTTCGACTTGTCCCGCTTGACCAGCTTTTTCCACTCCTTCGCGGGCAGAATGTGGGAGCGCAGGAGATTCCGCATATCGTCGTATTTCCGATTGAGATCCTTGATCTCGAGCTTTTCGGGGGATCTGGTTTTTCTGGACAGGGCGGATACCAGGCCGACGATGACCACGACGACCATCAGGAATGTCAGGGATTTGGCGAAAAACAGCCCGTACTCCAACAGGAATTCGTTCATTCAGTAGACTCCGGATTTATTGAGTGGCAGCAGGTCCAGTACACGTTCGAGGGAGGAGACTTCGTGGTCGGCGCCGGCGCCTTCGTCCCATTGCACCCCGTTTCGATTGACCCAGACGGTCTTCATGCCGAGCCGTGCGGCGCCGAGTATATCCTGTACCGGATGGTCACCAATGTGCAGCACCTGGGCCGGTATCAGCCCCAGATGCTCACAGGCGGCCTGGAACATCCTCGCGTCGGGCTTTGCCGCGCCGACGTCCCGGGCCGAAACGTGACGTACGAACAGGTCGCCCAGTCCGATTTGATGCAGGTCGGCGTTGCCGTTGCTGACGCTCAACAAGGGATAGCGCTCCCGCGCGCTGGTCAGGAACGGCAGAACATCAGGGTAAAGCTCCACGTTGTTGCGATGGATCAGGAATTCCTCCATGGCCTGGTCCACGTACCCGTCGGGGTAGCCTCCCTCGACGACGAGGATCCTGTGCAGCGACCGGCGCCGCACCTCGGTTACGTCGTGGGCGATCTGCGTATGGGTGCGGACGATTTCCAGGCGGGCCGCCCGCATGGTTTCGATGGTGTGGGAAGGCGTGATTCCGGGACAATTCGCGGAAAGCCACTCGTAAAGCCTGTTTTCGGCTGTTTCGATTACCGGCTCTATGGGCCAGAGCGTATCGTCGAGATCCAGGGTAATGGCACGGATGTCTTCCATCGGATAACGGGTCTGTCGAGGGGCGCCGGCGCTCCGCGCGGGCGGTGGATCGGATGCGCAGTGGCGCGTGTTGATGGGAATTATATATCGTCGATCAAGCATCAATAAATGTATTCGGGTGCAGGCATCAACTTCGACAATTCGGCATCCGGCGGCGAATGCGCCGGATATGCACGCGCGAAATGTTACAAAAGGTTACAAACTCCGTTGAAATCGTTGTGAAAAACGCACTAACAACCCGCTCGCGTTCTGTTGCGGAATACATACGAATCAATGCACCGCGATACTGCTCCGAGTCTGCAAACAATCGCTGCATCGTCGCCGTTCACGAACCACTTCGATCAAGGCATCCCGCGCACTCATCGAAGCAGAGATTCCTTGCGTTGCATTTCTGCAAAAGTTGTTGCATTTGACTTGACATTTGTTCAGACGTGAATATAGTCTGCGACAAATCAATCGTGGATCACGTTACAGTTTGCATCGCAACGGGCACCAAGGACGTTTGAAAGGAACTGTACACGACAAATTTCGAGCTATTGGCGGAACAACTCATAAACGCCGGCAGGAAGGGTTACTGCAACATGCAGGGAACCACGCACTCTTACCCCCTATCTTCTCAGCCCCACTCCCGCTTGATTCCGGAACCGCAGTTCCGTTCGTGGATTTCGAGCGGCGAGTGGATCAATTCAACTCACTAAACCTCAACTGAGGAGACGCGTCATGGCAGCAGCCAAAAAACGAGCCAAGAAGAAGGCTACGAAGAAGAAGTCGACTCGTAAGAAGTCGGCTCGGAAAGTAGCCAAGAAGACCAAGCGGAAGACCAAGAAGAAGGCCACCAAGAAGAAGGCCAAGAAAAAGGCTACCAAGAAAAAAGCCAAGAAAAAGGCCAAGAAAAAGGCCAAAAAGAAGGCCACCAAGAAAAAGGCCAAGAAAAAGGCTACTAAGAAAAAGGCCAAGAAAAAGGCCAAAAAGAAGGCCAAGAAGAAGACTTCCAGGAAAAAGGCCACCAAGAAGAAGGCCAAGAAGAAGTCTGGCAAGAAAGTGAGCCGGAAGAAAACCGGCAAGAAAAAGACTGCCAAAAAGAAGACTTCAAAGAAGAAGACTTCAAAAAAGCGAGGCTCAAAAAAAAACACTAAGAAAAAAGCGGGGATGAGAATCCCTCTGCCTTTCTGAGCTGTTGAAGCACTGAGCAGTCAAAAGGAAGCTTAGCCGCCGGCCCCAGGGCCGGCGGTTTTCTTTCCATACCCCATTCCCACCGTTTCCCGCTCCCCCTAGTCCGCCCGTCGTGAAGCAGAGGCGGGACCCTTAGAACCCCCCGTCTGTTACGCTATTCTTTTCGAAAATCCCAGCCGATCCTGACGACAGGCATCGCGATGACACGCAACAACCCGGAATTCGGCTTTGAGCTGCCCGGATACGCTCTCCTCCGGGAGATTGGCCGCGGAGGCGTGTCGACCGTCTATCTCGCACGGCACGAACTGCTGGGGCGAGAGGTGGCCATCAAGGTCATGTCTCCCGTCCTGGCGGTGGAACAGGGCTTCAACAAGCGGTTTATCCGGGAGGGACAGACCGTGGCCCAGCTCAACCACCCCGGAATCGTGTCGGTTTACGATGTCGCAGTGGCGGATCACCGGCCCTTCATCGCCATGGAATACCTCCCCGGCGGGAGCCTCAAGGACCGGCTCCGGGGCCCGTTGCCGCCGGAGGAGGCGGTCTCGTTGTTGAGAAGAATCGCCGACTCTCTGGGTTACGCCCATGGTCGCGGCGTATTCCATCGGGATGTCAAGCCCGAGAACATTCTTTTCCGGGAGAACGGCGATGCCGTGCTGACGGATTTCGGGATCGCCAAGTCGGAATCCCAGGACACCGCATTAACCAGCATCGGCGTGGTCGTGGGGACCCCTCGATATATCAGTCCGGAGCAGGCGCAGGGCCATGACAGCGACGCGCGGTCGGATATATACGCCCTGGGCGTCATACTTTTCGAGATGCTGACCGGACGCCCTCCGTATGACGTCAAGGGCAGCATGTCACTGCTTTACGCGCATATTAATGAACCCATACCGCGGCTTCCCGGGGAGCTCGCGGCATACCAGCGACTGATCGACGACCTGCTCGCAAAGGACCCGGATCAACGCATTTCCGACTGTGCGCTGCTCGTAGAGCGGTTGGACAAGCCGGACAAGCCCGGTGCGCGAAGCTGGTTTCGCGGCGTGCGCCGCTGGATGCGGTCCGGCAAGGGTAAGGACGGAAATCGCCGCTTGGGATGGACCATCGCGGCCGGAACGGTCTTGTTGCCGGTGGCGGCACTCGTGTTGTGGATGCAGGGTTATAGACCTGGAGCCGTCTGGGCACCGGAGTCCGGAGAGGAGTTCAGGCAGACGGTATCCCGCCTGGTTTCGTCCGGCGGGGATGCCGTTGAATCCCGTGTCTACCCGTGGCCGTCCGGTAACGAGCAACCGGCCATGGATTCCGTGACCGATCAAGCGCTATCGGCGATTGTCCCGGGAGCGGGCGGCGAGGACGCCGCGATACCCGGGCCGGTACCTGAACCAGGGGACTCGCCAACCCGCGGGACGGAGATCGATACCGATACCGCCTCAGGCCTGGATGCTGAATCGCTCTTCAACCAGGCCCAGGCACTGTTGTCGGGGACAGTCGCGGAAGCCAACCTGGTGGCGGCAGCTGACCTGCACGAGCAGGCGGCGGACAAGGGCCACGCGTTGTCGCAGTATTATCTCGGCGTGGCGTACGGCAACGGTGACGGCGTAGAGCGCGACGAGTCGCGGGCGCTGCACTGGCTCCGGCGCGCAGCGGAGTCGGAGGTACGCGGCGCACGGTATAACCTGATACTTGCGGGTATATTCGGTTCCAATCCCGATACCGCCGCCGCCGCCAGGGTTGCGCTCGCCCTGGCGGAGCAGAACTATGCTCCCGTGTATCGCATACTCGGATGGATGTACAACACTGGAACCGGTGTTCAGTCCAGCTTCCCCCAGTCCGTTCGATGGAACGCGAAGACCATGCTGGGGGAGGTAACCGGCAAGCCCAGCAGGCCGCGTTGGGTTGTCCGGCACTGGGAGCAGCAGCTCCGTGCCGAGCTCGGCAAGATCCGGGATGCGAATCCCGAGCCGGACCGGGCCGTAATCAAGTAGCTGCCCATACTTCCGGTCGGCGTAGCCGCATTGAATTCCCACTGCGCCGCCCCTATTATCATTAGTGTGAAAGATACACTAAGGGAAGTTCGCGACGATGCCCGGTTCCGGGTATCCACCGACATCGTGGTTTTCACGGTGCGGCGCGATAGGCTCGAAGTCCTGCTGTGTCGGCAGGAGACCGCCTCGAACGAGCGTGGTGTCTGGTCGTTGCCCGGCGGGTTTGTCGCCGACGGCGAGCCGCTGGACGCCAGCGCGCGGCGTGCGCTGGCGGAGCACACCGGCCTGGCGGATATCTACCTCGAGCAGCTTTTTACGTTCGGCCAGCCGGAGCGCCATCCCGGACCCCGGGTCATATCCGTCGCGTATTTCGCCCTGGTTCCCGGCGACAGGCTCACCGGTTTCGATTCGGGGCGCACCGGAACCTGGTGGGACGCGGCCCGGCTGCCGCCGCTGTACCTGGACCACGAGCAGATCATCGATACCGCCCGGGAGCGGCTCGCGGCCAAGCTGGAGTATTCGACGATCGCCTTTCAGTTGATGCCGGACCGGTTCACGCTGAGTGAACTCCAGGGTGTATATGAAACCATTTATGACAGGCCCGTCGACAAGCGCAATTTCCGCAAACGCGTACTCGCTCTGGAACATGTACAGGCTACCGACCACAAGCGGCGGAACGGGTTCCACCGGCCCGCGCGCCTGTACCGATACACGGCGCGCGACGCCATCGAAATTCTCAAGTAGGGGACGGCAATGACAGCACCACTGAACACCATACCCGATGAGCTGCAGGCGGCCATTGACTGGGCGGCGCTTCGGGCCCGCTCCGTCAAGCACCAGGCTCTGACCGGTGACGAGAAATCACGCCTGGTCGAGCGTATCAAGCGAAAGCTTCACCAGCAGGACGCCGTCCTTGTGGCCCACTATTACGTGGACTGGGATCTGCAGGACCTGGCGGAGGAATCCGGCGGCTTCGTGGCGGACTCACTCGAAATGGCGCGGTTCGGCTACGAGCATCCGGCCCGGACCGTGATCGTCGCGGGAGTGCGTTTCATGGGGGAGACGGCGAAGATACTGAGTCCGGGGAAGCGGGTTCTGGTGGTGGAGGATGGAGCGGAATGCTCCCTGGATCTCGGCTGTCCCGCCGCCGAATTCACGAGATTCTGCGATGCCAATCCGGATCGCACGGTTGTCGTGTATGCCAATACCAGCGCGGCGGTGAAGGCCCGTGCCGACTGGGTTGTGACTTCGTCCATCGCGCTCAAGGTCGTGGAGCACCTGAAGCAGCGCGGTGAGAAGATCCTCTGGGCTCCTGACCGGTACCTCGGGCAGTACGTGCAGAGCCAGACGGGCGCCGACATGCTTTTGTGGCAGGCCGCCTGCGTAGTGCACGAGGAGTTCAAGGCCGGAGAGCTCGCCCGGATGAAGCAGGAGTATCCGGATGCCGCGGTGCTCGTGCATCCTGAATCCCCGCCGGAAGTGATCAAGCTGGCCGACCGGGTCGGCTCCACCAGCCAGATCATCCGTGCGGCGCGGGAGCTCCCCAACGACACCTTCATCGTCGCCACCGAGGATGGAATCTTCCACAAGATGAAGCAGCAGGCGCCGGGCAAGACCTTCATTGCCGCGCCGACCGCCGGCGAGGGCGCTACGTGCAAGAGCTGCGCCCACTGCCCGTGGATGAAGCTCAATGACCTGCAGCGCCTGGAGCATGTTCTGGATACCGGTGCGAACGAGGTTTTTATCGACGAAGCCATCCGTGTCGAGGCGGAGAAGTCCCTGAAGCGCATGGTGAATTTCGCCCGCGAGCACGTCCATCCGGCCATGAAGGTGTCCGGGGACGCATAGCGACGCCATGTGGCGTCGCCGCCCCGGCCGAGTTCGGAATTCGACTCCCGCCTACGCCTTCGCGACGCGGCGCCGGTATGCCTCCAGGGCGCGCAGACGGGTCTGTTTCAGATCCAGAACCGGGTCCGGATAGTTGCTGCCGGGCCGCACGCCGGCTTTAGACAGGACATCGCGCGGCGCCGTCGACGGGTTGTGGATGTAGCGGTCCGGCAGCGCGGCGATCTCCGGAATCCAGCGGCGCACGTATTCGCCCCCGGGGTCGAAACGCTGTCCCTGGGTCACCGGGTTGAATATCCGAAAGTAGGGCGCGGCATCGGGCCCGCTGCCCGCTACCCACTGCCAGCCCATGGTATTGTTGGCGAGGTTGGCGTCCACCAGTGTGTCCCAGAACCAGCGCGCGCCCGAGCGCCAGTGTATGGCCGCGTTCTTGGTCAGGAACGATGCCGTGATCATCCGCACGCGGTTGTGCATGAAACCGGTCCGCCAGAGTTCGCGCATACCGGCGTCCACCAGTGGAATACCCGTAGCACCCTTCCTCCAGGCCCCGGCGACGGCTGAATCGTCCTGCCACGGAAACGCGTCAAAGGCCGGCTTGAAATTGCGTTCCGTGATATGAGGAAAGTGGTACAGCAACTGATGGGCGAAATCCCGCCACAGGAGTTGGCGCAGGTACGGCTCGGCGGCATCGGCGCGCCCCATGCTGCCCGTTCCGTGGAGCACGGCGTGCCAAAGGGAACGGGGGGATATTTCGCCGAAATGCAGGTGAGGCGACAGCCGGGAAATACCTTCCGCACCCGGGCGATCGCGCGCCGCTTCGTAGCCCACGGCGCCGGACTCGATGAACGACTCGACGCGCCGCCATGCCGCGGATTCCCCCACCCGCCAATGGTCCGAAAAGCCCGTGTCCCAGCGCACGCGTGGCAGCAATCGAAGCGAATCGATCCCGTCGTCCCGGACTGCGGAGCCGGCGCCATTCATCGACCCGGGGCCCGCGAGGGGCGGGCCGGGGTCGCCGAGCCTGCGGCTGGCCCGGGCGTAGGGCGTAAAAACCATGTATGGCGTGCCGCCGCCGGTCATAACCTCCCAGGGCTCCCGGACCAGGTATCCCGGAAAGCTGCGGGAACGGATACCGATGGTCCGCAGCGCGGTCTTGACCCGGGTGTCCCGGGCCAGGGTGGCCGGGTCGTAGAGACGGTTCCAATACACCGCCGAGGCGCCGGTGCGTTGTTGAAGCATCATGAGCACCGACAGCGAGTCGCCCCGGAATACCAGGAGATGAGACTGCAGGCGCCGCAACCCGCGGCCGAGGGATTCCAGGCTGTGGTGGAGCCACCAGCGGCTCGCGGCGCCCGGTTGCCAGGGCTCTTCCTCCTCCGGTGCGAAGATATACACCGGCACGATCTGTGCCCCTTCTTCACGGGCTTTCGACAGTGCCGCGTTATCATGCAGACGCAGGTCCCTGCGAAACCAGACGATGATGGTGTCGGACATGATGATTTCCGGATTTTCTCTGGTTGCCTGAATGCGTAGAGTATCGGCCTGCGTCCCCTTCTGCCACGGTCAACCGCCAATGAGTCAATTTCTCGGCCACTTACGATTCAGCCACGATCAGCCCCTGCGCGACGGGGTTCTGTTGACCAATCTCGGCACCCCGGACGCTCCCGAGCGGCGGAACCTTCGCCGCTATCTGAAGCAGTTTCTCTGGGATCCGCGCGTGGTGGAGCTTCCGCGTCCCCTCTGGTGGCTGATTCTGAACCTCGTGATCCTGAACCTGCGGCCGCGGCGGAGCGCGGAGCTCTACCGCAAGGTCTGGACCGAGCAGGGTTCACCGCTGATGGTGCATACCCGGCGGCTTGCCGAGGAGGTGGCGGCGCAACTGGATGAGCGCCTTCCCCGACCGCCGCTGGTGGAGGTCGCCATGCGCTACGGCCAGCCCTCCATTGCGTCGGCACTGCGCAGGATGCACAGTGCGCAGCTGAACCGGCTGATGGTGCTGCCCATGTATCCCCAGTATTCCGGCTCGACCACGGGGTCCACTTTCGATGCGGTTTCCCGGGAGCTGAGGCGTTGGCGGTGGGTTCCGGAGCTGCGTTTCGTGAACGGATACCACGATAATGAGCTCTATATCGAGGCCCTTGCGGGCAAAATACGCGGTGCCTGGGAGACGACGGATGGGCCGGGCCAAATGCTGTTGATGTCCTTTCACGGCATTCCAAAGCGCTATCTGCTCGAGGGCGATCCGTATCACTGCCAGTGCCACGCCACCGCACGCCTCCTCGCCGGCAAGCTGGGATTGCCGGCCGACCGATGGAAGGTCGTGTTCCAGTCGCGCTTCGGCCGCGAGCCCTGGCTCCAGCCATACTGCGACGAGACGCTCGCGGCGCTGCCCGGCCAGGGGGTGCGAAGCGTGGACGTAGTATGTCCGGGCTTTGCCGTGGACTGCCTGGAAACCCTGGAAGAGATCGCCATCCAGAACAGGGAGCTGTTCGAGCGTTCGGGGGGTGAATCGTTCCGGTACATTCCCTGCCTCAACGACGATCCGGCAAACCGGGATCTGGTGCTGAATCTCATTGAGCAGCACACCGGCGGTTGGCGCGGGTTCGGGGCGGACGACGACCCGGCCGTGCTGGATGAGCGGCGGGACCGGGCACTGGCCCTGGGCGCGGAGCGATGAACCAGAGCGCCTCAGCTCCGGTGATCCGGGTCGGCATCAGCAGCTGCCTGCTGGGTCAGGAGGTGCGTTTCGACGGCGGTCACAAGCGGGACGCGTTCATTAATCGTGTGCTGAGCGAGCATTTCGAGTTCGTTCCATACTGTCCGGAAGTGGCGATCGGGCTGGGCGTACCGCGGGATCCCATACGACTGGAACGCCGCGACGGAGATATCCGTGTGGTCGGGGTCCGGCAACCCGGGCTTGACGTGACCCAACCCCTGGGCGACTACGGGCGCGAGGTCGCCCGGGCGGACCCCGGTATCAGCGGCTACATACTGAAGAGCAAGTCACCGACCTGCGGCATGGAGCGGGTGAAGGTCTATGATGCGGCCAGCGGCATCCCCGCCGCCGACGGGGTCGGCGAGTTCGCGAGAAGTTTGATGGAACAGTGGCCGGAGCTGCCGGTGGAAGAGGAAGGCCGTCTGAACGACCCGGTGCTGCGGGAGAACTTCATTGAACGGGTATTTACATACAGGCGCTGGCAGGAACTGGTCGGGACGGGCGAGACGGCGGCTGGAATCGTGGAATTCCACACCCGCCACAAGCTGTTGATCATGTCGCACAGCCAGAAGGCATACCGGGAACTGGGCAGGATGGTCGCCGATTGCGGGACCGGGGAGTCCCGTGCCTTCGGGGCCCGGTACATCTCCGCGCTCATGGCGGCGCTGCGTATCCGCGCGACCCGGAAAAACCATGCCAATGTGCTTCAGCATGTTCAGGGGTACTTGAAGGATCACATCGACGGGGAGGACAAGCAGGAGCTCAACGAGGTCATCGAAACCTACCGGTTGGGACGGGTTCCCCTGGTGGTGCCGATCACGCTCCTGAACCATCACTTCCGCCGCCACCCCGACGAGTACATGCAGCGCCAGTACTACCTCAATCCACACCCGCCTGAGTTGATGCTACGCAACCTGATCTGAGCAGTCGCGGGGCGGCTGCTTCGGATCCGCCCCCGATTGCGTTTCGAATCCGCTGGGGGAGTTCCGGGGTGTGGTTTCAGGACCAGGCGGGTGAGTTGGAGACCAGAAACAGGAGGATGGACAGTGCGAATTGATTGCCGAATGTGCGAAATATCATGGAAAATCTCCGCCAATATACCCGTTCCGGGCAAACCGGCCTTTTGTTGCATTGCACAATATCATAGCTGGTTTTGCTGCAATGCACAATAGAAGGTATGCAGTGTCGGCGGGAGCGTGCCTGCACTGCCGCACGGATGCCCCTGGCCCCGTCTGATATGGTAGAGCGCATCATGAAAATGCGTCGGGCAGCGGCAGCCGGCCGGCTGCCGTGGGTGCGGCAGTCAACAAACAATAATCGTTGATGGCTTTTGAACAGGGGGCTTCCGGGTATGAAATCGTGGTTCAGTAAACCGGCGCATCAGGATTCCACCGACCTGCCTCTTTACAAGCGCCGGGGCCGATTCCTGCGGGAGGCGGACCGGGCGTTGTTCGACTGCCTGCAGCGGGTGCTTGGCCAGGCCTATCATGTTTTTGTGAAGGTGAAGCTCTCGGAGCTGGTAGAGCCTCAGGTCGAGACGGGGAACCGGTTTCATCAGCTGCACTGGATCAAGGTGCACCGCCAGACGATCGATTTCCTGATTTGCCGGAAGCACGACATGGCGCCGCTTGTGGCGATCCGGGTCCTGCCCAGGACCGACTATGCGCGGCGCGGAATTTCCGCCCATGACGTCGTCGATACCGTCCTGCGGGATATCGGCCTGCCGCGCATCACCCTGTCGGAAAAGAAACGCTACGACCCGGACGACCTGAAGAAGAAGCTCAGAATGGCTATGGCGGAAAGCCAGGATCACGCTCCCGCAGCGGGCGGATCCGGTCCGGGCGGTGCCCCGAAGAACACGGCCCCGAACTAGTGCACACCGGAGCTTGACTACTTCCATCGTCAGCGAGCTGTTCCAGGAGCTCGATCGGGGCGGCCTGGCGATCACATCGACCCGCCGCCTTTCCAGACAGGTGGAGCAGCGCTACGCCGAGTGGAAGATGGAGGCAGGCGCGGGCGCATGGCCAACCCCGCGGGTGCGAGTCTGGGAGGACTGGCTGCACGGTATCTGGCAGACCGGTTTCGAGCACCACCCCGGTGCGCCTCGATTGCTGACCGAAGACCAGGAACTGCTGCTCTGGGAGCAGGTGATTCGCCGGCGGGCCCCCGCCGGCGGCGACCGGGTCCCGCTTCAGCTTTCCGGAACGGCCCGCGCCGCGCGAAACTCATGGAACCGGACTCACGACTGGCAGATCGACTGGCACCGCATGGGGGAGCGACGCGGCGCTGACACCGAAGCGTTCGTGGACTGGGCCGGCGAGGTGCGCCGGACACTTGCCGATCGTAACTGGCTGACGCCCGCGCAACTGCCCCAATATCTCGTGAACCACGCCGCCGATTGGCTCCCGGGCCGGGAGGGACCGGTCTGGTGGATGGGGTTCGACGCCATGACGCCGGCGACGCGGATGGTGATCGAGCTGCTCGCGGACCATGGACTGGCGCAGAAGCATTTCGGCGATGCCGGTATCGACTGCCCCGGCGCAACGGTGGTCGCCTGCGGGGACGCGGAGGACGAATGGCAGCGTATTGCACGATGGGCGCGGGACGCGCTTACTGAGGAACCGCAGGTGAGGCTGGGCGTAGTCTGTCCCGACCTTCACAGCCGGCGCGATGCAATCGAGGAGATCCTCGAAGACGTCCTGCATCCGGAACTGGCGTGGCGGGTGGATGCGCCCCGCGTATTCCACCTGTCGCTGGGCCGGCCGCTGACGGAGTATCCGCTGGTCGGCTCGGCGCTGGACCTCCTGCGCTGGTCCGGGGCCCGTATCCCTTTCGAGGTCGTTTCACGCACCCTGCGCTCGCCTTACGTGGGTGCGTGCAACGATCTCGACGCGCGGGTGGATTTCGAGATCGCTCTGCGCCGGACGGGACAGGAGACGTTCACCCTCGACTACCTGGCGAGACTCGCCGGCGAGCGCCCGGGGCTGGAGGCGTTCGCCCGCCACCTCGAAGTCGCCCGCAGCCTGGACACGCCGGAGCAGGAGAATCCGGACGGCTGGTCGGCGTACTTCAGCGTCTGGCTGCGGGCATTCAACTGGCCGGGGGAACGGTCCCTGAACAGCCAGGAGCACCAGACCGCCAACGCCTGGCGGGAGCAGTTGTCGCGGTTTGCCGGTCTCAACACGGTCCGGGAGCGTTGGACGCTGTCGGAAGCGGTCGGGAAATTGTCGGCCATGACCGCCGAACGAATCCTGCAGTTCCATGATGACCAGGCACCGCTGCAGATCCTGGGGGCGGGTGAATGCGCCGGGCTGTGGTTCGACCGGATCTGGCTTGCCGATATGAGCGACACGGTGTGGCCGCCGCCGCCGCGGCCCGACCCGTTCATCCCGGTGTCCCTGCAGAAGGAGAGCGGCATGCCGAACGCCTCGGCACAGGCCGTGCTGGCGCACACACGCACGCGGACGGCGGGCCTGATGTCGAGCGCCCGGTGCATCACCGTCAGCTTTGCGGCGGACGATGGCGGCACCCACGAGGTGCTGAGCCCCCTGTTCAGCGCTTGCCCGGAGGGCGAGCCCGGCGATACCGGCGGTTATCCAGGGCGTACGAAGCAATTGATGCGGGCCGGGCCGGGCCTGGAAACCGTGGCCGACCACCATGCACCCCCGCCGCGTGATCGGGCGCTGCGCGGCGGTGTGGCAGTGCTCGCCGACCAGGCACGCTGCCCGTTCCGGGCCCTGGCCCACCACCGCCTCCATGCCCGGGACCTGGAGCAGGTGGTGCCGGGCCTCGATCCCGCCACCCGGGGCCGGCTGGTGCACGAGGTACTCAAGCAGGCCTGGGACCGGCTGGGCGACAGCGATGCGCTCAATGGTCTCGACGACGCTGGCCTCGAAGCCCTGGTGGCAGAGGTTTCGGCCCGGGCGCTGGCGGGGGAGTTCGCGGACTCGCTTTTCCAGCGCGGCTTTCTCGACATCGAGCGGACACGCCTGGCAGGGCTGCTCCGGGAATGGCTGGCGGTGGAAACACAAAGACCGTGGTTCCGGGTTGTCGGTACAGAGACGGCCATGCGCCTGGAGTTGGGCGGTGCCTGGTTCGACGTCCGCGCCGATCGGATCGATGAGCTGGCCGATGGCCGCCGGGTGATCATCGACTACAAAACGGGTCGACTTCCCGCCGTGGGTGACTGGGCGGAGCCGCGAATGGACGAGCCGCAACTGCCGATGTACGCGCTGTCTATCGACGAAGACATCGCGGCGCTGGCGTTGGCCGGCATCCGGCGGGGCGAGTGCGAGCTGCGCGGTGTCGCGGACAATGTCGAGGATATGGGCTCCGTGAAGCCGGTGGCCGAGCTGGGCTTCCAGAGCATGGCGCAGATCCGGTCCTGGTGGGAGTCCGCCCTGGGCAGCCTGGTGGATGCGTACCGGAACGGCGACGCCCGGGTGGATCCGCGGAGCACGCGGACCTGCCGGCATTGCGATGCCGCGCCCCTTTGCCGGGTGTTCGAACGCGGGGATCCAGTGGCGTGACGCAGGGCATGCAGGACAGCGATGATCAGGCCGTGCGGGACCGGGCGCTCGCTGTTGATGGGTCGTTCATCGTCCAGGCACCAGCCGGGTCGGGAAAAACCGAGCTGCTCATTCAGCGGTACCTGAACCTGCTGGGCCGCGTCGAGGAGCCCGAGGAGATCGTCGCCATCACCTTCACGCGCAAGGCCGCCGGGGAGATGCGCGAGCGGATCCTGGCGGCCCTGCGCCGCGCGGACGCGGGTGAGAGCGGCACCGGCGAGGTGGAGACCGGACGGTTGGCGCTGGCGCGCCGGGTGGTGGTGAATGACCGCCGGCGGGGCTGGGAGCTGATCAGCCATCCGGCGCGGCTGCAAATCCAGACCATCGATGCCCTGTGCCTGTCGCTCAGCCGGAGGCTGCCTTATCTGTCCGGATTCGCGGCGCCTTCAGGGATACTGGAAGATGCCGGGGCGACCTATCGGCGGGCCGCCGTTGACGCGATACGTCAGCTCGGCGACGGGGATGCCGAGTGGCGTGATGTCCTCCGCCGCTTCCTGGTCCACGTCGACAATGACATGGCCCGGGCCACCGCCCTGCTTTCCGCCATGCTTGCGACCCGCGACCAGTGGCTGCGCTACCTCGGGGATGACCGCATGTTGCAGGCAAACCTCGAGTCCGGCTGGCGCAACGTGGTCGAAGGGTATCTGAGGCGGGTGGATGCGGCGTTTCCCGCAGCGCTCAAAGCGCCAATGGCGGAATGCGCCGCCGCCGCCGCGTGGCAGCGCCTGGAGGACGGCGATGCAGCGGGACCCCGGGCCTGGCTCGAAGGCGAGGGCTTCCCCGCGCCCGGGGCCGATCAGCTGCCGCGCTGGCGTTTCATGGTGGATTTGCTGGTCACGCAGTCGGCGCCGCAATGGCGGCGACAGGTGAACCGGAACCAGGGCTTTCTCCCGAAAACCGAAGCCAAGCAGGCCATGCAGGAGCTGCTCGCTTTGCTCGCCGGGGATAAGGGGCTCCCCGGCGTTCTCTACACGGTGAAGTCGCTGCCGGACCCTGGGCTCGAGGTTGAACAGGCTCTGGTGCTCGACGCCATGGTGGGCGTGCTCAAGCTCGGGGTCGCCCAGCTTCAGGTGATCTTCGCCGAGACCGGGCAGGTGGATTTCGTGGAGGTCACGCAGCGGGCCAACCGGGCGCTGGGCGCCCTCGAGGCGCCCACCGACCTGGCGTTGATGCTGGATTACCGTATCCAGCATCTGCTCGTGGACGAGTTCCAGGACACTTCCGTGACCCAGCGCGAGCTGCTCGAGCTGCTGACCCAGGGCTGGGCGCCGGGCGACGGCCGGACTCTGTTCCTGGTGGGAGACCCCATGCAGTCCATCTACCGGTTCCGCCAGGCGGACGTGGGTGTATTCCTGGGAATCCGCGAGCATGGACTGGCGACCGTGCCCGTGGAAGCCTTGCGTCTGCGCAGCAACTTCCGCTCCGCTCCGGGGGTCGTGGAATGGGTGAACCGGGCGTTCGGGGATTGTTTCCCCCCGGTTTCCGACAGTACATCGGGCGCGGTAGCTTACGCGCCGTCGATTCCGCAACGGCCGTCGCCGGACCAAGAGGCCGGGGTGCATGTCCATCCATTCGTGGACTGCGCCGCGCCTCGTTGGGCGGACGAGCTTGCGGTGCTGATCGGTCGGGCGCTGGAGCGCTCCGGCGATGTCGCGGTGCTGGTGCGCGCCCGTTCCCACCTGAAGCCGCTCCTCCCTGCGCTTCAGGCAAGAGGCATTCCGTATTCGGGCGTGGACATCGCCGCCCTGATCAACCAGCCGGCGGTACGGGACCTGCACAGCCTGACCCGGGCGCTGATTCATCCCGGGGACCGGATGGCGTGGCTGGCGCTGCTTCGGGCGCCATGGTGCGGGTTGCTGCTGGAAGACCTGGTTGCCCTGGCGGAGAAGCGCCCGCCCGTGGTCTGGACGGCGCTCCACGATCCGGAGACCCTCGCCGGCATGTCGTCCCACGGAAGGGAACGGATCGACCGGTTCAAGGCCGCACTGGCCGGCGCCATGGACCAGCGCTGCCGGTTGCCGCTCCGACATTGGGTTCGGCGCGCCTGGGTGTCGCTGGACGGGCCGGCGCTGATGGAGGCTCCGGAGATCCGGCACGCCCAGACCTACTTCGATCTGCTGGGCCGTTACCAGGCCGGCCCGTACCTGGCGGACGAAAGAGCCTTCGACGAGGCCCTCAAGAGCCACTGGGCCAATGTGGAAGCGCGCTCCGGTGCGGTACAGCTCATGACGATACACCGCGCGAAGGGGCTGGAGTTCGACGAGGTGTTCCTGCCCGCCCTGGAAAGCGTGCCCCGCGGCGAGGACAAGCGATTGCTGTTGTGGGAGGAGCCGGCGGACGGGCAGGGCCTGCTGCTTGCCGCGATGTCCGCCCGCGGGGCCGGCGAGGATCCCCACTATCGGTACCTGCGCGCCCTGCAGGCGGAGAAGGCGGAGCACGAGGATGTCCGGCTCCTGTACGTCGCCTGCACCCGGGCGAGGGAACGTTTGCACCTGCTGGGAAACGTTTCCACTCGGGACGGGGATGTGACTGCGCCCCGCAAGGGGAGCCTGCTGCAGCGCATCTGGCCGTCCGTCGGGGCCCGGTTCCTGGAAGCGGCCGCTGGGGCGGTGGAACCCGGCGGCGACGACCTCGAGCGGCGGGAACCGGGGCGGGGTCAGCCGCTGCGGCGAGTCCCGTCGGGCTGGTCGGCGCCCGGGTGGCCCGATGCGCTGCCGGTGGCGGCGCCGACTCGTATGGACGAGCAGCGCGTGGAGTTCTCCTGGGCGGGAGAAACCGCCCGCCACGTCGGCATACTGGTGCACGAGCTCATACAGCGCATCGCTGCGGAGGGGTTCGCGCGATGGAGCATGGAACGCGTGGAGGCGTCCCTGCCCGGCTGGCGGGATCGTCTTCACCACATCGGGGTGCCGTCCCGTGAGCTGGACGACGCGGTTCACCGCGTCGCGGACTCCGTTCGCAATCTGCTCGAGGATGAGACCGCCGCGTGGCTGCTGAACGGCGGCCATGACCGCGCCGCGGACGAGTACGAGCTCAGTGTGCGCGACGGCGAGCGGGTCAGGCGGCTGCGCATGGACCGGACTTTCGTCGACGCATCCGGGGTGCGCTGGATCGTGGACTACAAGACCAGCGCCCATGAGGGGGGCGAGCGGGAACGGTTCCTGGACGAGGAGGTCCGGCGGTACCGCGCCCGGATGGAGTCCTATGCCCGGGCATTCCGCGCGATGGAACAGCGCGAGATCAGGCTGGGTCTGTACTTTCCTCTGCTGCGCGCCTGGCGGGAATGGGTATACGGGAACTGAAGCCCGCATGCCGGACGGGTAGCGGCTCAGTTTCAACATAGAGGCAGTAGGGGGCCGTGCCGGGGATCCTCCCCAGGGCCGCTGTGAATACATCCGTGTACGCTCTGGCTCAAACGTCCCTGTTTTCGACAGCCCTGGGGAGGGTCCCCGGCACGACCCCGGCCGACTCGTTTTCAAACAGAGCCACTACCGCCGGCGGCTGTAGTGTCGGGATGCGGAATGCGTTAAATTGAAGGTGCTATGAAGAGTATCCAGAAGCTGGTGGTAGCCATATCCTCCCGGGCGTTGTTCGACCTGGAGGAGAGCCACCGGGTGTTCGAAACCGAAGGCGTGGACGCCTACTGCCGCTATCAGATCGAGCGGGAGAACGATCTGCTGGATCCCGGTGTCGCCTTCTCCCTGGTCGAGAAGCTCCTGCGGCTGAACACCCTCAGTGAGACGAAGGAACGCGTCGAGGTCGTGCTGCTTTCCCGGAACAGCGCCGACACCGGCCTGCGGGTATTCAACTCGATACAGCACTACGGGCTCAAGATCACGCGCGCCGCCTTCAGCGGCGGCCAGTCCCCTTACCGCTATGTCGAGCCGTTCAACGCTCACCTGTTCCTGTCCACGAACCCCTCGGACGTGCGAAGCGCCCTGGAGCAGGGATACGCTGCTGCCACCATACTGCCCTCCAACGTCGGCATGAATGTCAGCAACAATGGCGGCGACCAGCTGCGCATCGCTTTCGACGGGGATGCGGTACTGTTTTCCGACGCCGCGGAACGCGTTTACAAAACCGAGGGCCTGGAGGCGTTTTCCACCTCCGAGCGGGTATCGGCCAATGAGCCGCTGCCCGGCGGCCCGTTCAAGAGCGTCCTGGCGGCGCTGCACGGAATCCAGTCCGAGTTTTCTCCCGAGGAATCGCCTATTCGCACCGCCCTGTTCACCGCCCGGGCCGCCCCCGCCCACGAAAGGGTGATCCGGACCCTGCGGGCCTGGCAGATTCGAATCGACGAAGCCGTTTTCCTCGGCGGACTCGACAAGGGTTCGTTCCTGCGCACCTTCGGCGCCGATATCTTCTTCGATGACCAGCAGGGGCATTGCGACTCCACCCGCCAGCACGTGCCCACCGGCCACGTGCCCCACGGCGTCGCCAATGAAGCCTAGCGGGTTGTTCCCGCGGGTTGTGGCACATTTGGAGAGCCCGGGTTTTGGCATGGGCCGGTGCCGGGAGCCGCCCCCCAGGGTCGCTGTGAATACATCCTTGTACGCTCTGGCTCAAACATCCCTGTTTTCGACAGCCCTGGGGGACGGCCCCCGACACCGGCCACCGGGATCATGTTGGTCTTCGAGCCGAGCAATTCACGCGGGCGGCTGAATGGTGCAGAATCCGTGGCGGGGTACGCCGAAATCTGGAGCTGCGCCGGCCAACGAATCAACGGGGTGCGGCCTCTTTGATCAGCGGCTTTCCGTATGAAGATAACACTTAACCGGTTTCTGATATTCGTGACGCTGATACTGCTGATCGGCGTGATGATGCAGCAGTGCTGGCAGCGCAGGCCGGACGCGGAGAAATGGCTTTACATGTTCGATGAGCCCGCCAGGGATTACGCCGCCCGCGTGCTGGGCCCGGACCGGGGCACCGGCCTCGCACCGCCCGAGGTCCTGTCGGACATGGAAGTGCGGGTTCACGAGCGGGAAGGCTATGTCGTGTTCACCTCGAACATGTTTGCCCGGGACGGCGGGTCCGTGCTCCACATGGCGTTCGCACCCCAGGGCCGGCCGGCCGTGCCAGCGGATTCGCCGGGGATGGCTTGGGTACGAGTGCGGGATGGCTGGTATCAGCTGCGTCCGGCGCCTTGAAACGGTCGATCCGCACCTCCGATTTCAGTGCTATCCGTTGATCCTTGCCGGGAACGTTGACGTCCCGGGTCACCGATCCGGCAAGGTATTCGTTTGACCGTGTTCCCGGGAAGTTCCGGCGCATCCGGCAACGCCCACAACGGAACCAAGGTTCCCTGCGCCCCTTGGGAAAAGGTCCTTCCCCGGCACCGGTCGGTGCATACGCAGGCGAAACGTCGTCCTCGTGCGGAGCTTTCCGGCGCAGTCGAATAATGCAAAGAGAGGTGCTTCAGTGAGATACCTGCACAAATGCCTGATCGCCATGGTGCTGATGGCCGGCACGTCGTTCGCATCGGCGTCCCTGCCGCTTTCCGCCCTCCAGGGCGAGGTGCCGAGCCTGGCGCCGATGCTGGAGGAAACGCTGCCGGGGGTGGTCAACATATCCACGACCGGAACCGTGCGAATCCGTGAGAATCCGCTGCTGCGCGACCCGTTCTTCCGGCGGTTCTTCGACCTGCCGCCCCGGCAGCGGGAACGCAGGCGTCAGAGCCTCGGATCCGGCGTGGTGATCGATGCGGATCAAGGTCTGGTGGTGACCAATGCCCACGTCATCGAAAAAGCGGATGAGATCAAGGTTACGCTCCACGACGGCCGGGAGCTCCAGGCGGAACTGGTGGGGACCGACCCGGACTCGGACGTGGCCGTTGTCCGGATCGACGCCGACAACCTGACGGAGATCCCCACGGGCGACTCGGACGAGCTCCGTGTTGGTGACTTCGTGGTGGCGATCGGCAATCCGTTCGGCCTCAACCAGACCGTCACCTCGGGAATCGTCAGCGCCCTGGGGCGCAGCGGTCTCGGCATAGAAGGTTACGAGGATTTCATACAGACCGATGCGTCCATTAACCCGGGCAACTCCGGCGGTGCCCTGATCAATCTGAAGGGCGAGCTCGTCGGCATCAACACGGCGATCCTGGCGCCGTCGGGGGGCAACGTCGGCATCGGCTTCTCGATCCCCATCAACATGGTCCGGGAGTTGACCGGGCAGCTCGTGGAACACGGTAAAGTGGAACGCGGCCGTCTCGGCGTCTACATCCAGGATCTCACCCCCAGCCTGGCCCAGGCGTTCGGGATAGACGCCAACCGCGGTGCTGTGATCGCACAGGTCACACCGGATTCGCCGGCGGAGGAGGCCGGTGTACGGGAGGGGGACGTGGTGACGCGGATCAACGGCAAGCCGGTGCGAAGTGCTGCGGAGCTGCGCAATGAAGTGGGCCTGCTCCGGCCGGGAGAGACCATCGAGATGGTGGTGCTGCGCAATGGGGAGCGGATGCGCATCAACGCTGTGATCCAGGCCCAGGAAGCCCGGGTCCTCCAGGGTGCCGAGCTGCACCCGGCGCTGGACGGCGCGGTGTTCGGGCCGCTGCCGGACGGCAGCGGTGTGGAGCACGGGATACACGTGAAGGCGGTGGGCCGCGGCAGTCCCGCCTGGCAGAACGAGCTGCGCAGCGAAGACATCATCACCTCCGTCAACCGTCGCCGGTTCGCCACGCTGGATGAGTTCCGGCGCCTGGTGAGCGGTTCGCGGGAACTGCTATTCAGCATACAGCGCGGGCAACGGGCGTACTTTCTGGCGATTCGCTAGCGTTTCCCGCTACAAATATTGACCCGTAGGAGGCCAGCCCCCTGGCCGATGAGGCATTGCTCGAAGCCGCAATCGGCGAGAGCGCTCGCCTCTTACGCGAGGGTGCGGGTCCTGGTGCATTATGCGGGCTGGCACCGGTCCGACGGGCGCGCCTTCGATTCGTGTGGCATCATTCGCGTCACACGATCAATCGGCTTCACCATGAACGATTACCTGATAGCGCCTTCCATCCTGTCGGCGGACTTCGCTCGCCTCGGCCGCGAAGTGGAGGACGTGCTGGCGGCGGGTGCCGACATCATCCATTTCGACGTCATGGACAATCACTACGTCCCGAATCTCACTTTCGGTCCGGTGGTTTGCAAGGCGCTTCGAGACCACGGCATTACCGCGCCCATCGATGTGCACCTGATGGTGAAGCCGGTGGACGAGCTGATAGGCATGTTCGCCGACGCCGGAGCCAGCTACATTACTTTCCATCCCGAGGCCAGTGAGCATGTGGACCGTTCACTGCAATTGATCAGGGACCGGGGGTGTCGGTGCGGGCTGGTGCTGAATCCCGCGACGCCGCTCAGTGTGCTGGACTGGACGCTGGAGAAGCTGGACATGGTGCTGCTGATGTCGGTGAATCCCGGGTTCGGCGGACAGTCGTTCATTCCCGCCATGCTGGACAAGCTGCGCCGCGCACGCGACATGATCGACCGCGCAGGCGTGGATGTCCGGCTGGAGATCGACGGCGGGGTGAAGATCGACAATATCGGCGCCGTCGCCGCCGCCGGCGCCGACACTTTCGTGGCCGGCTCGGCGATATTCGGCAGTGGCGATTATCCCGGCACCATCCAGGCCATGCGCAGCGAGATCGCCGGAGCCGTTTCGTGAAAGCGTTTCCGGGTCCGTCCGCCGCACCGGATCGCGAGGTTTCGAGGGCCTGGCCCCGGGCCGTGTTGTTCGACCTGGATGGCACGCTGGTGGACACCGGGCCGGATATCGCGGCGGCCGTCAATGGAATGCTGTTTGCTATGGGCCGGCACCCGTACACCGTGGAACAGGTGCTCGATTGGGTCGGGGACGGCGCTCCGCGACTGGTGGAGCGCGCCCTGGCCGGCAACCTGGACGGCCGGCCGCCGTCCGCCGAGGCTGAACGCGGCCTTGCGCTGTTCTATGAACACTACGCGGCGAACATCTGTGTGCACAGCGAGCCCTATCCCCATGCGCGGCAGGTGCTCGAATCGCTGCGGGCGGCGGGCGTACTGATCGGCTGCGTGACCAACAAGCCCGAACAGCTCAGTCGTTCGCTTCTGGATGTGCTGGGGCTGGCATCGATGTTCGATGTCATCGTCGGTGGCGACACGCTGGCGTTTCGTAAGCCCCGCCCGGAGCCGATCCACCACGCCTGCCGGGCGCTGGGGCTGTGTCCGGAGGACACCGCCTATGTAGGGGATTCCATCACCGACTGCCTCGCGGCGGATGCGGCGGGGGTGCCCATGGTTGCCGTGACCTACGGGTACAACCGGGACGCCGACTTGACGAAGTCGACCTGCGCGGCAATGATAGACAGCCTCGGGGCGTTGCCCGAAGCATTGATGAACACCGGGAAGAAACCGACCAAACGATGATCATGTCCGGAACAGACAGGTGGCCCTGGATCGGCTGGCGATGGCGCCGCTGACAGACCCGATTCGCCCCTGATTCCGTAGTTCCGCCGGAGATGATCCATGTTTCAAGACAAGCCCGCCACTAGCGCCGAGGACCTTCGCCGATACGCCGCGAGCGGCTTCAACCGCGTTCCGGTGATGCGGGAAATCCTCGCCGATATCGACACCCCCGTCAGCACCTATCTGAAGCTCGCCGACGCTCCCTACACGTATCTGCTGGAATCGGTGCAGGGGGGCGAGCAATGGGGACGCTATTCCATCATTGGCCTGCCCTGCCGGACGCACCTTTCCGTCCGCGGCCACGACCTGGAAATCAGCCGGGATGGAGAGGTCGTCGAGCGCCGCGGTGTGGATGATCCGCTGCAGGCCGTCCGGGATCTGCACCACCGCTACCGGACACCGCAGATCGAGCATCTGCCCCGTTTCACGGGCGGCCTGGTGGGTTATTTCGGTTACGACACGGTGCGTTATATCGAGCCGAGGCTCGGAGAGTGCCGGAAACCCGATCCCATCGAAGCGCCGGATATCTTCCTGATGGTGTCCGAGGAAGTGATGGTGTTCGACAACCTGAGCGGACGGCTGTACCTGATTACCCATGTCGACCCCGCCGAGCCCCACGCCTGGATAAGGGGCAATGAAAGGCTGGAAGATCTCGTTGCCCAGCTTCGCAGCCGCCACCCGGAGCTTCCCGATGCCCCGGGCAGGGCGGTGGACGAATCCGATTTCGTGTCCAGCTTCGGGGAGGCGGAGTTCATGCAGGCCGTGGAGCGGTCGCGGCGCTACATTTACGACGGCGATATCATGCAGGTGGTCCTGTCCCAGCGCCTGTCGATTCCCTACGAGGCGCCCACCTTCGATCTGTACCGCGCGCTGCGTACCGTGAACCCGTCCCCGTACATGTATTATCTCCAGCTGGCGGATTTTCAGATCGCCGGCTCCTCCCCGGAGATTCTGGTGCGTCTGGAGGACGGTACGGTGACTGTGCGCCCGATCGCCGGCACCCGCAAGCGAGGCGGCAGCCGGGAAGAGGACGAACGGCTCGAAAAGGAGCTGCTTTCGGACCCTAAGGAGCTCGCGGAACACCTGATGCTGGTGGACCTGGGCCGCAACGACGTCGGCCGGGTGGCGGCCACCGGCAGCGTGGTGGTGAGCGACAGGATGACGATCGAGCGGTATTCCCATGTCATGCACATCGTCTCCAACGTCACGGGCGAGCTCGCGGCGGGCCTTGATGCCATCGACGTGCTCAAGGCGACCTTCCCGGCGGGCACGCTTTCCGGCGCCCCCAAGGTTCGGGCCATGGAGATCATCGACGAGTTGGAGCCCACCAGGCGCGGCGTCTACTCGGGCGCAGTGGGATACATCGGATGGAACGGCAACATGGACACCGCCATCGCGATCCGCACTGCCGTCATCAGGAACCGGACTCTTCATATTCAGGCTGGTGCCGGCATAGTCGCCGACTCGGTGCCGGAACTGGAATGGCAGGAAACCATGAGCAAGGGGCGGGCGATTTTCCGCGCCGTCAACATGGCCAGTGAGGGGCTGGGTGGCACCCTCCCGCGAACACCGTAGCGGGAACATCGAGCTGCTGAGCGGCTACGTGCTCTCCCGTGTATTTCGGGCATTATGCTGTAGAATGGAGTATCCGGCCGGGTCCCGGTGGTTTAAATGGCACTGAGTCGGCCCCATCTCGTCCGAAGGAAACCGCACCTGAGTGGTCTCGGGCGGCCGCAACCTGCCAAAGCGTATTCCGTTTCGTTATTCATGAGCCCGGTAGCGTCCGTCGATCGAGGAGGTGCCTGACGATGACCAAAGAACTGTTCCTGTTTGTCAGGAGAAAACAATCATGACCAGCGCGATCAGGATCGGAATCGTCGGTGTCGGAAACTGCGCCAGTTCGCTGGTCCAGGGCCTTCACTACTACCGGAACAAGGAGCCCGGCGAAGCCATCGGTATCATGCACTGGACGCTGGGCGGTTACCGTCCGTTCGACATCGAGGTGGCGGCGGCTTTCGATATCGATGAGCGCAAGGTCGGAAGAGACGTGAGCGAGGCGATCTTCCAGCCGCCCAACTGCACCACCGTTTTCTGTGGCGAGCTCCCCCGGTGCGGCGTTGACGTGCAGATGGGCCGGACCCTGGACGGTTTTTCGGTGCATATGGAGCACTACGATCCCGCGCAAACCTTCGTTCCGGCCAATCGTCCCGAGCCCTCCCGGGAGGACGTAGTGCGGGTATTGAAGGACCGCGGGGTGCGGGTGCTCCTCAACTACCTGCCGGTGGGCTCCGAGGAAGCGACCCATTTCTATGCCGAGTGCGCGCTGGAAGCCGGCTGCGCCTTCGTCAACAATATTCCGGTATTCGTGGCCTCCGATCCCGAGTGGGCAAAACGTTTCGAATCCGCCGGCCTCCCCGTCATCGGGGACGACATCAAGTCCCAGATGGGCGCGACGATCATCCACCGGGCCCTGGTGGACCTGTTCAAGAACCGGGGCGTTAAGCTGGACCGCACCTACCAGCTCAACACCGGCGGCAATACCGATTTCCTGAACATGCTCAATCGCAAGCGCCTGGAGTCCAAGAAGAAATCCAAGACCGAGGCCGTGCAGTCCGTAGCGGCTGCACGGCTCGCCGATGCGGATATTCACATCGGTCCGAGCGACTATGTCGCCTGGCAGAATGACAACAAGGTGTGCTTCATTCGCATGGAGGGCCGGCTGTTCGGTGACGTCCCCATGAACCTGGAGCTGCGCATGTCGGTGGAGGATTCGCCCAACTCCGCCGGCGTGGCGATCGACACCATCCGCTGCGCGGCGCTGGCCCTGGACCGCGGCGAGAGTGGTGTGCTGTATGCCCCCGCCAGCTACTTCTGCAAGCACCCGCCGCGCCAGTACGCCGACAGCGAGGCCTACCGGATGACCGAGGCGTTCATAAGCGGTGAAGACGATTCCCCGGGCGGGTTGTCCGATGAACAGGACGAGGGCAAAGTCAAGGCCGCAGGTTAGAAGCCTGTCCGAGTAATCTGCGTGTAGCGAGGATTACTCGGACAGGCTCCTGGTGTACCCACCCATTGATATTGCTCCCTTTCCCTGCCGCGGGTTCTCGAACCAGGCCAAGGCCTGCGGGCGCACTCCGGGACGTAATTGCCACACCGCAACGGCAAGGTGGCCTGAGCGACGTTGACTACGGCTCACGGCAATCATGTCGGTCGAGCTGCTTCCCGATGCGTGTGTCATCGCGGCTTGAAACCGTTCCGATCGCCCCAATGTTTTCCACAGCACAACCTGGTGAACTGCATGAGCGAATCCCCCCATATCGATGCGGCAACCGCCGCCGATTTCGACGACAAGGTCATTCGACGCTCCGGCGAGGTCCCGGTTCTGGTGGACTTCTGGGCCGCCTGGTGCGGCCCCTGCCGGTCCCTGACGCCCGTGCTCCACGGCATTGTGGAAGAACTCAAGGGCGCGGCGGTACTGGTGACCGTGGATACCGACCAGGAGATGGAACTCGCGGGCCAGTTCCGGATCCGGAGCCTGCCGACGGTCAAGCTGTTCAAGGACGGCCGGGTCGCCGACGAGTTCATGGGGGCGTTGCCGGCGTCGCGGATCCGTGCGTTCCTGGAATCGTACATCGAGCGGGAGCCCGACGCCCGCGTGGAGGAAGCGGAAACGCTCGCGCGCCAGGGCGATCCGGAAGGCGCCGCGGCCGTGTTCGAGCAGGTGCTGGAGGACGACCCGAAGGATCTGGATACCCGCCTGCGTTTCGCAAAGGCGATGCTGGCTGCCGGTGACATCGACCGCGTCAGGCACCTGATCGGCTCGGTCCCGGTGGAGTCGTCGCGGGAGCCGGCGGTGCTCCGGCTCGGTGCCTTGCTGGATTTCCACGCGTTGGTCGACCCCGCCCGCAGCGACGCCCAGCTGGAAGCCGGTGCCGCCGAGCATTCACCGCCGGATCTGCGGGAGCTGGCGGCGCGAAAAGTCCTGTCCGGCGACTACGACGCCGCGCTGGCGCTTCAGCTCGAGCTGCTGAAGACCGACCGGAGATACGGGGACAACGCGGCCCAGAAGGACATGCTGTCGGTATTCGAGATCGCGGACAACCCGGACCTGGTGAACAGCTACCGGCGCCGGATGGCGAGTCTGCTGTACTGAGCATTCGCCCCGCCGCGGGGCCCGTAGTGGCTTGGTTTGAAAATGCGCGCCAGTGTTTTGGTGTATCAGGGACGGAGGGGCGTCCCCCAGGGCCGCTGTGAGGAGCGGCACAGGGAAGTGCCGTTTGCGGACCGAAGGATGGAATACATCCATGTACGCTCTGGCTCAAACATCCCTGTTTTCGACAGCCCTGGGGAACGCCCCTCCGTCCCTGATCCGATCATAGATTCAACGTGAGCCACTATCGGGCCGTTTCGAAAGCGAGCTCGAACGGGGTAAGATACCCGGCATGCTCCTGATGATCGATCACCCGCATGCTTCAACAGAGCGATCCAGAGAGTTTTAGCGAGTAGACGGAAAAACCAATAAAAACAATAACCTACTCGGCAGAATAACCCAAAAGGAAACATTTTCATCCAAAGAAAAAGCGGGTATATTTGCGGGTATGGAATCGATGATACCCGCATATGGCGCTGACCGACGCTAAGATCCGCAACGCCAAGCCCGCGGACAAACCCTTCAAGCTCACGGACGGCAACGGCCTCTACCTCGAAGTCCGCCCCAACGGCGCCAAGCTCTGGCGCTATCGATATCGCATCGATGGTCGTGAGAACGTGTACGCCGTCGGTGACTACAAGACTATGCCGCTGGCTGAGGCTCGTGAGGAACGTAAGAACGCCCGGGAGTTGGTGAAGAAGGGCATCCACCCAGCGCGCCAGAGAAAGGCTGACAAGGCCCGTCAAGCTGCACAGAACGCCAATACGTTCAAGGCCGTCGCGAAGGAGTGGATGAAAAAGCGCGGGACCCACTGGACGCCCACCTACCGGAAGCAGATCGAGAACACCCTGAAGGCCGACGTCTATCCTGCGATCGGTGATGACCCGATCCAGTCGGTGACCGCGGCCGAGCTGCTGACTATCCTCGAGAAGATGGAGAAACGGGGCGCCGAGACCCTCGCGGTGATGTGCCGGCAATGGATGTCGGCGATCTTCCGTTATGCCGTCTCTACCCTCAGGACCGACACGGACCCTGCAGCCGCCCTGAAAGGCGCTGTGAAACGCCCCAAGGTGCGCCATAACCCTCCCTTGCCGCGGGACGAAATACCGAAATTTCTGGAATCCGTGGACAAGTACGGCGGATACGCAGCCACGAAGCATGCCCTACGGCTGATGCTGCTGACGTTCACCCGGACAATAGAGCTCCGGGCCGCGAAGTGGGAGGAGATCGACCTAGAGGCCGCTGAATGGCGGATTCCGGCCGAGCGTATGAAGAAGCGCGAGCCCCATATTGTCCCGCTGTCCACCCAGGCGGTCGAGGAGCTGACCGAACTCAGGAAAATCAGCGGGTCGAGCACTAGGCTGTTTCCAAACCACCGCCGGCCAAGGGAGTGCATGACAGGCACTACGCTCAACCGGGCTCTGGAGCGTATGGGATACGGCGGCAAATTCTCCGCACATGGTTTTCGTAGTACCGCAAGCACAATCCTCAACGAGATGGGCTATCGCTCTGACGTAATCGAGCGCCAGCTCGCCCACAAGGAACGAAACAAAGTTCGGGCGAGTTACAACCAGGCGGAATACCTGGAAGAACGGCGGCAGATGATGCAGGAGTGGGCAGACTACCTGGATACCCTTAAAGAGGGTAAAGGAATTGTGCCGATCCGTAGGAAAGCTAGCTAGGACGGGCTGTGATGGGCAGAAGATTGGTTCAGGGGAAGAAGGACAATGATGGCCCAGACAGCAATATCAGTGAACTTGTGGTCAAAGGACATCGGGGCTCCACGGTAGAACCGGACGACTACAAAAGCGCGGAAGTTGTAAGAAGCCATTGGCTAACGGTAACCAGCCGAGAAATTGAGGAGGCGCTCTCGGAGTTTCAATATTCTAACAACCAAAACGATAGAAAAAAGGCAGCGTGTTACTTGATCGCCTTTTTTGACTGGTGCCGCTGGGAAGGCGTGGAAGACGTACCGAATGGTGCGTTAGTCGATGAATATATTCTTCGTTTCTCTCGTATTGTGTTCAAGAAGCTTGCGGGCCGAGACGGGAGTGTGCTGAGAGGTTACGAGGACGAATACGTGCTCCCGCACTGGATATCTCCGGATGTGGTTTTCGGAGAAAAGAAACCGAAACATCGCCCGAAAAAGGACACCTTTTCTCGAGAAATTCGGATCATAGCACTTGTCGAGTTACTGAAACGAAGCAATATGTCAATTGGCGATGCCAAGAACCTAGCAGGCTCAAGATTCGGTATTGAACCGGCAACTGTTGAAAAGATTTGGGGAAAGCGGAAGGAATTTATTAACTTGGTTGTGAGCTTGTCAGAGCATGAACTGAAGACGCTTTCAGAAACAGATGAAATATAGCCATCTCCCTCTGGATAATTGCAGGGCATAAATCTGCATAGTAAGCAAGATGTATTCGTAACGTTTTTCGGGAATGAGGGATATGCGCGGTGTAACGGCCGAGCACGGCGTAAAGTCCACAAAAATAGCAATTGGATCGACCAATTCGGTCCGCGAACAAAAGTGGGCGGTAAGGTTAACTCTGGATCGCCTCGATAATCTAGTCGCATGTCCAGAATCGTCCCATTTTTGGGACGAACACCAGGTAGGAGACATGGTCGACACACTTCATCGCATTAGAGGCGTGAGTTCCATTACGGGCCTCTCCAATTCCCCAGATTTACAACAAGACAAACCCCCGCTCCGCCTACTACGACCCGGAATTTCCAAAACCGATCAGTCTAGGTGCCAGGGCCAAGGCCTGGACCGAAAGCTCCCTGCAAGAGTGGATCGAGAAGCAAGTAGAGAAGAGCCGGAGCGGCGGGGAGGTGGCATGAGCTTGCGACGAGCGATCACTCCCAAGTGTCGCGACTGTTCCTACGACAATCTTGCCACCGGCACTTGGCGCCAACCAGACGACACTCTGCGCCGTTACTACGTGTCCCTCTCTGGCCGCACCGCCCGCAAACCAAGGCGAGGATTCCTGAGAGCGTATTGCGCTGCCACGGGGCCAATACGCGCCTTTCTCAGCGAGACGGAACCACCCTAGCCTCTACTACTCCTGAACCGGGAACATCCCACGATGGGGGCAAATCGGTCGGGTGTCAGGCTTTAGGGAGCAAAATCAGGGAGGATGCCACATGACTGTTTCAAACGACTTCCTGGGGGCGGCAACCCCCGGCGGTCAAAGCCATCAAGGCGACGATGGGTACGAACAGGATGATATCCCACTGGCTTCTCTCGTCGAAAATGTTTTTGTGCTGCCAAGCGTTTTATACGTTTGTGGACGTCACTGGCTCGCTAAGTGCCCTGTCTGCCAGGAAGAAAGACCGCCGCTTCTGATCACGGAAACGGACCGTCAGCCGTGTGCCCTTTTTTGCTTCGTCGGATGTCGAAATGAAGAAAATCTCGCGGCGGTCTACATGGAGGATGTCGCTAGCGGTGCATTGCTGGAGGTGTGTCATGGGTGACGTCACCGATCCGGATCGCTTGGAGCAGATATGCCAAGAACAGGCTGAGCAGTCCCGGAAGTCCGGGGAGGAAAACGCCCAGAAATTCTTCGAGCGACAACAGCGGGCGCATCGAAGGAATGGCGCCCAGCAGGAAGAACCGACCCACCTACAAGTGCCGTTGACCGAGGACGGTATTGCACTGGCCTTTGCGGAGCGCCACAAGGAATCGCTGCAGTATGACCATACCCGCAGCCGTTGGTATCACTGGGATGGTGCCCGATGGAAGGTGGAGACAACGCAGCTCGCCTTTGACTGGGCACGGACGCTCTGCCGCGAGTACAACAAGGGGAACCAGAGCAACGCCCTCCCAAAGATTCGCACAGCATCCGCGGTTGAAAAGTTCGCGCAGTCTGACCGGCGCTTTGCGGTGACGCACGAGGTATGGGACGCGGACCCGTGGCTGTTGTGTACCCCTGGCGGGACCGTGGACCTGCGGACTGGCAAGTTACGCAACAACCGGCGCGAGGACGCCATCACTAAGATCACGGCGGTAGCCCCAGACGATATCGAGCCGTGCCGGTGGCTGCAATTTCTGGACGAAGTGACCCGGGGCGATAAGGCGCTGCAACGATTCCTGCAGCAGGTGGTGGGATACCTTCTCACCGGCGATACGCGAGAGCACGCGTTGTTTTTCCTCTTCGGGACTGGCGGCAACGGTAAAGGGGTGTTTATCAACACGCTGAGCAACATCATGGGAGACTACGCAGTGACCGCCGGGATGGACACATTCACGGCGTCGAAATATGACCGTCACCCTACCGAGCTGGCCCACCTTTGCGGCGCCCGGCTGGTATCGGCCAGCGAAACCGAGGGGGGCCGCGTCTGGGCGGAGTCGCGCATCAAACAGTTGACCGGCGGGGACCCCGTGGCGGCGCGGCATATGCGCCAGGACCTTTTCGAGTACGTGCCGCAGTTCAAGTTGGTGTTCTTAGGCAACCACAAGCCGGTCCTTATCAACGTGGACGAAGCCGCCCGGCGGCGGTTCCATATCGTGCCTTTCACCCACAAGCCTGAGACGCCCGACAAGACGCTGTCCGAGAAGCTGCGGGCGGAGCAACCGAGCATACTGCAATGGGCCATCGACGGCTGCTTGGACTGGCAGCACAACGGGCTGGTGGTGCCGGACGCGGTGACGCGGGAGACGGACGCCTACTTCGACGTGCAGGATACGTTCACCCAATGGCTGGTCGAGTGCACTGAGAAAAAATCCGAGACCACCGGCGAGCCGAGCGCCCGTTTGTTCGCATCCTGGGCCGCTTGGTCGAAGAAGCAGGGCGAGGACGCCGGCAGCTCCAAAGGTTTCAGCGGATCGGTTAGTCAATGCCGGGTTCCGGCGCGTTAAGAATGTGCCGGGAAACCACGGGAAACGCGGTTTTGTCGGCATTGCCCTGAGAACCGACCCCGAGGCCTGGAATCACGATGCAGACTGAGGTGGGGCACATTGGGGCAGGCTTTCCATATTTCCCCACGCGCGCGCGTGTATCAAACTGGAACACGTGCCCCGACGTGCCCCACCTCAGGGACACGGGGGTGTCTCCACAGACACCGTAGGAATGTCTCCACAGGCATGGGGGTGCCTTCAGAGGCACGGCTGCTCCTGGCTGGAGTTAACACGGCACGTTGATCACCGTTATACTGCTGGCTTTTCTTACAGAGTCTTTGAAACGGTCGCCCAGATGCCGCTCACCGCAAAAAACCGAGAAGCCATCGACTGGTACCTGTCCGCGGACCCCGAGTGTCACGGTAACGGCACCAAGAGCTGGCAGCGCGTGTACCACACCAAGACCGCCCAAATCGCTGCCTCAAACTGGCACAGGATGCTGAGAAATGCTGATGCCCAAGCCTATCTACACACCCGCTTGGCTGAGATCGAAGAAGGGCGCCGCGTAGAAATCGCCTTCGACCGGGACCGCTACATGGCCACGCTGGACGAGTTGCTCCACGTCACCACCGCCAAGTACGTCGGTGAGGATGGCCGAGTGCATATCGAGGATGCCGCCCGGGCGCGGCAGATCGCCAAGGATCTATATGCCGTGGAAACTAACAACGTTTTCCCCAATCAGCAGGACAACGGCCCGCGCGTGTCGATTAACATCAGCACGGTCTGGCAGGGCGACGGAAACGAGCCGATGGACGTGACCCAGGATATCGAGGTCGATCCTCCCCCAGGCCCCTCGACGTTGGACGGTGAGCCGCCCCGGGTCGTGATTATCGGGCGAAAGGAGCGGTAACGCTCCCATCATCACCCATATGGGTGAGTTCGTCAGGAGATGTCACTCAGATGGGTGAGATCGTCAATGCGTCTTGGCCACACTTGCGTTTCCCGGATACCAGATCCGGATTTTTCATGTGCTCGGTGGCCATGGCCCGCCCGAAGTCCCTCTAGCGTGGGGATTCTGGGGGGATTGTTCGATGTTTGAGACGATCGGGATGACAGAGTTCGCCAACGCAGGGAGCTTCGTTAATTCAGTACAAAATGCGGTACCGACAAGTCTCAGAGTTACTCCAGTTTCTCGACGATATCCGAAGGCTTTACATCGAGAACAGCGGCGAGAGCGAAAAGCGTCGTTAGGGAAGGTTGTCTTTGCCCGCGCTCAAGAAGGGATATATAGGTGCGATCCAGTTCGGCCGCGTCCGCCAACGCCTCCTGCGACAATCCTTTCTGAACCCGCAACTGCCTGAGAATCCTTCCGAAGGCCGCCTGTAGCTCTGTCTGCCACATCGCCGCATTGGATGCCTACAGAGACTGACAGTCCACGGACTATAGTCTACAATTGGTTGGCCTTTCGGTATCGAATTCTCCAAGTCCTCCCCCAAGAGCGGGACTCATTATGCTGACAGTTCAGATCGTATCGATTCTGGTGTCTGGCCTTATCGCCTACTACATGAGTCGACGTGGGCCGAGCTGGAAGATAATACCTGCACTCGTCTTGGGCTTGATCGGCGGGTGGGTCGTTGGCATGCCGATAGCCGCGTATTGGGCTGATGGAAACACCGCCGCCATTGGACGAGGCATCGGTGCTGCGTTTTGGTTTAGCTTGGTGGGAAGTATCGGGGGTATTTGGTTTGGCAGATCTAAAGCCTCCCAGCAATCCCTTGCATCTCAGCGCGGTATCGGCACCGCTCGTCCTACTTCCTCCGAGGATAACCCACGGGAGCCCGACAACAACTTAAAAGTGGCCCGGTTGGAGGCGAGTCTGGGGAAGTATAAATCCGACGTGTTGACAAAGGCGAAAAAAGTTTGCAGTGAAAACCCATCTCTCCTTATCGATGACGTATATGTCTTTCTTCGTTCTAAGGAGTTAGAGTCTGTGGCGAACGTCTCACCAACAGCATCCGATGATACGGAAAGCAACTCGTCAAGTGACCGGACGGGCCAGGTCAAAGCAGAGCAATCATACAAGACACCACAGGATCCGGTTATGTATGTTGTGACTGCACTGGTTGTTGTTGGTGTTATCGCGATATACGGGTCCGACCACATAAAGCTATTCGTCGCCGGTTTTATGGATCCAACAAACAATGAATCAGTAGGCGGCGATGAACATACAGCGAGGCCTGCCGGCGGTGAACAGGTAGCGGGCTCTGGATGGCATATCTGCAACAATCAGTAACGAGTCGAGAGTCTACATCGCGTATTCTTTGTTGGAGAACAATGAATGGCGGAAACGTGGCTGGCTTGACGTTGCTCGGGGCCATTGCGAGACCATAACCCCACACATCGAGGCATACTTTATGTATTACTATGCTGAAGGCAGTGAACGCGTCTGGTCGGGCGATCACGGTATCTGTGTACACCCGCGCAAACAGTTCGACTACAGATCTCCAATGTTATGTCCGTCCGGATTTGAAATATATGGATTCAGGGAAGTACATACAGACGGGGCAACCAGGCACGTGACAGAGTTGACGCACTAAAAGTGTGCGATAACGGTTGGAGCACCCAAGGAGACCCAACAGCAGGGATGCGTACGGGGTTAAAACGCAGGCTGGAAAGCTCTTTGTTGGCTTTCTCAAAGGGAGACCCAACAGCAGGGGGCCCGTCGCCTATGGCGTTGCTTCAGGGGCGGCTGAACTTGGAGGTTGGCGAGGGACGGCTAATTATTCCAGAGCGTCTGTCAGTGGCGTAGACGAGTATTCAGTATGACACGACTTTCCCGAAAACCGTTTCTTCCCAGTTCTAAACCCAGCTGTCTTTAATAGAAGGCAGACGCCTTCATTTAAAAAGGCGATTAAACTGGACGTAAGACGGAGTGTGCCGGTCGTCGTATTTACGATGTAACAACACACATTCCCGTGTGAAATTTGCATATGTTACGTCGATTCCGCGTAAGTTGATGTCAGATATAACTGTTTCGTTGCTACTTGGGTCGTGCACTTCCAACACTAACTGTCCGCCCCGAGCGATTTCTACTAGCGGAGTCCATTGTTTACCAATGTTGATGTGTCCTAAGCTCAGGTCACGGAAGCGATTTTTGCCAAAACCGTCAAATGTGAGTTGATCATTAATCCAGATTTTCACCCTTATTTGCTCGCTATTCGACCCAAAAGATAGCGACTGAATCCCATGCCGCTCTATATAAGCGCTAGAGTGATTGACGTTGAATACTATATCGAGTGCTCCATCACTAGCGTCGCATGTGATGCCAAGGACAATGCTGTATTTACCACTATTGTCATCCGAACTCTTGGCGATTCGAATCGACCAATTTTCCGGGAAATTACCGCCTGTCATATACCACCCGTGAGGAGTCTCATCGTCGCTAGCAACACCTGCAGCCAACATGACAAAAACAGTGAAGACCAAACCCTGAAAGAAGCCGATTATAAATGCCTGTGTTCCGCCATGGGCGTCTAGTATTTCTTCTATTTCTTTGCGATATATTTCCGGGTCTTCTTCCTCGTACTTCCTGCAGTACCTATATGTGTTTGATAGAATCCAGCCGTAGCAAGCAAGTGCTGCGGCAACCCATATAGCAGCAGTAGTAACTGTAGGGCACCATGAGTCGAACATTAAAGGAGTGCACGCGAAGAATTTTGTGCTTTCATAAAGAATGTAGAAGGTTGCGCTTAAGATTGGGGCGGGGAGTAGCGCGACCAGCCAATATATTCTCCTGCGAGCGCGAACTTTTGATGATGTATCCATAGCGGTTGACAACGTTAAGACATAATAGTAGGGTTTCGTCGTCTTTGCGGACTGCCCGATTGGGAGAGAACTGATATCGGATGCTGCGCAGCGTTTGGATGAGCTGTGGATTCTCCCTCGCCCAGTGCATCCGCAAATCCCAGACGTCGGCGTCAGCGGGATAGCGGTGCCGGCGCTGTTGGCATAGCCACCGGTACGCGGCATCCAGGACCGACTCGGCACTGACCTCCCTGAGCAAAGGGGAACAATCCATTTCATGAAGTGAATCACTGCGTCGAAAGTTCGGAAGCGGTCGATACCTGCCTTTGAGGTTACTGGATTCGAAGGTCCGGAAAGTGGCGCTTGCGCGACGTTCACACTACCGACAAATATATACCGCTAAGCGTTAGCGCGGTTTCTTGTTACTCCGTTTCCGCGCTGGTCCCTTCTCCAGCTCGTCCAAGGCATGCGTGAGCAGAAAACGCACTGCGTCCACTCGCGTGAACTGGACCCCGGGCGTGTCCTGGGTCATTTGCTCTGCGTAGGCGTCCACTCGGTCGAGCAGATCCTCATCAAGCCGAAAAGCGACCTGTTTGGTTGCCATAAACGTACCTCCGATTGCCGGTATAGCACGAACTGCGCTTGCATTGAAACGCAACCCAGCGTATACCACGACCTATACATTCCCGAATATGACTCTTTTCGGGAAAGTTCCAAACATCGGAGGTAGCAACCATGCCCGATTCCGCCGACGTCATCCCCCTGCGCCAAACACCATTTTCGGGAAAGTCACCCAAAAGACCGAAGAATGCCGACACTCGGCCCCGCGAGTATCTGACCGAGGACGAGGTCGACCGGTTGATGAAGGCGGCGCGATCCAAGGGTCGGCACGGACTGCGGGACGCCACCTTGATCCTGCTGGCGTACCGGCATGGACTCCGGGTTTCGGAATTGGTCGCTCTCAAGTGGGCCCAGATTGATCTCAAACAAGGCCATCTGGCGGTCGTGAGAGCCAAAAATGGGACCGACTCGACGCATCCCCTGCGTGGCCCCGAGATTCGCGCTCTCAGGCGTCTCAAGCGCGAGTATGGCCCATCCCCGTATGTATTCGTTACCGAGCGCAGAGGGCCTCTCACGGCGTCCACCGTGAGGAAAATGGTCGCCCGAGCGGGGGAGGGGGCCGGTATCGTCTTCTCAGTGCATCCGCACATGCTGCGCCATGGCTGTGGCTTCAAGCTGGCGAACGATGGGCACGACACCAGGGCGATTCAGCACTATCTGGGGCACAAGCAGATCCAGCATACCGTGCGGTATACCGAGCTGGCTTCGGGCCGATTCGAGAGCTTCTGGAAGGACTGACGGCCGGTTGCCGGCCCCCTGGGCACCGTGTCCAGGGCAGGAGCGCCACCTGCTCGGGATGGTCCGAAGGTTCAGTCCGCGGGTTCGACCCGCTCCAGGAAACGCACCCAATGTTCGGGCAGCTCGTGCTGCCGCGCCCCTTCACGCAGCAGGGTGATGTAGCGCTGCGACGGTCGCCCATCGCTGTCCGCCCCGTTGGCGATGTAGGTGACGGCAGGACTCAGCCGATGACCTTGGCAGTCTTCCGCTTCCGTCCACAGGTGGCGGTACTTCCAGCCCGGCACGACTTCGGTGTGATCCAGCCAGAGCAGGTCCCGCCGGGTCATTCGGTACAGGACGCCCCAGACTTCGGATCCCGGGGCGGGCTCGATGTTGGCCGGCGCGGCCCGACCCTTGGGCTGGCCTTCCAGGTTGAAGCGCAGTCGATAGTCCTTGAGGCGACCCGGCCGCCATTCCACCGGTGTCATCTGCCGCCGCCCACGGAAGACGCTGTCGTGCATGTTGGCACCGAATGCGAAGTACCACACCTCGTCGTCCGGGGCGCCCTCCAGGTGGATACCAAACAATCGATACCACAGCCTCGACAACTGCCAGGAACGCGCTATCGGGGCATGCAAAACGAAGTACAGGCGATACAGGGCCGTCAGCAATGGGATATCTCCAGACTACCCATGGTAGGTCGAAGCGGTTCGCTTTTCATTCTAATTGCTTATCAGACATGGCTGTCTCGTTAACTTCCCGTCCCATTGGGTCGGGATCAGGGAATGAATAGCGGTAATAGGTTGCTTTGTCTGACCCATGATCCTGTCTTCCCGGTAGATTGGATTGAGAAAACCGGCTATTCGCCGTTGCGGCGCCCCGGGTCCCGGACATCCGCCTCCTTCGTCTCGCGCCACAGCCCGCCGATGAGGTAATCCTGCTCCTGGTTCTCCGGATCGTCCGTCTCCCAGTCGTAGACCCGGCGTGTGGGCAGCGGGTCCCGGCGGCGCAGCCCGATCGCCGCGACGATGCCGGCGAGGGCGCCGAACAGGTGGTACTCGAACGAGATGCCGGGTTTCAGGGGCAGCACGCCCCATATCATGCCGCCGTAGAGGAAGAACACGATCATCGCCAGAGCCATGGAGGGCCGGTCCCGGCGCAGCACGCCGATCAGGAACACGAAGAACAGCATCCCGTAGGTGAGGCCGCTGGCCCCCAGGTGGATGGCCTCGCGGGCGAACAACCATACCCCCAGCCCCGAGCCCAGCCAGATCACCGGCAGCGCGATCCGGGCGGCGCGCGGAAAGCCGTACAGCATCGCCGGGCCCAGCACCAGCAGCGGCGGGGTGTTGGCCAGCAGGTGGATGAACGAGCCGTGCACCAGCGGCGCGGTGAGCACGCCGTGGAGCCCCGCCAGCGCCCCCGGCCGGACACCGAGCAGTTCCAGCCGCAAGGCCATCATCGTGCCCGCGATCTGGATGATCCAAAGCAAAGCGGTGAACAGCGCGGCGGCGATGACGGCGCGTTTCAGGCGAACGTCGCGCATGGCGGATATCGACGGAACATGACCTGTATCCTGGGGAGGACGACAGGCAAAGACAAGTCGTCGATTACGCCGGTCACCCGCGAATCGTCAAAGGCCCGATACACCACAAAGACTTGATCCGACCACCTGGAGAGCAGCGGCCAAACGCCGTATTACGCCACGGTGAGTACAGACATTCGCCGGGTAATCGTGATATAAACCGAAGAATGCGAAGGAGAATATGCATGGAATCCGAGCAGAACTCTCAACGACCACCTCGCCTCCCGCGTGCTATACGGCGATCAGCCGTGTCTTATTCACGGCGATTCGCCTCCCGCTCACTGTTATAGCGCTGTATGAATTTCGGTGTCGCCAATTTAACTGCTGCGGGACTCAGCCTACGATGGATTCGGCGTGCTGGTTCTCGGGTACTGCGCTTTTCTCGCGCTCTTTGAAGGACATACTTATTGAGAGCAGCACTTTCTATGATTGAAATCAAGCCCTTCTTGAATCACTAGTGCGATCGAGGACAGACGGTGTATTCGGAACTGTTCTTTTGGTGCTAGGTTTCTTGATCCAATGGTTTGGATCTATAGGGCTGAGTTCCGAGGGATGGTCGCTGACTCTCTACATCCTCCTTTTTGTAGTACTAGGAAGCTATTGGATCGCAGGACGCGGGTTGCTAGTGAAGAAGCAGGTTCAATTAGCCGAGAAAATCAAACTAGACGACGATGAATAGATTAAGAGGTGCTATAACAAGGGCGATGGAGTCCGACGCTTGACCGCTCCCGCGCTTTGCTGCCGCTCCGCTCGGTCGCTGTCAAGCGCGGCTGAGCGCCGTCGTTGGATTCTCAGCGTTGATCGATATGGCTGTAGAGTGCTGTGAGCGCGAACAATCAGAAATTAAAAGACAAAGTTGCCGATTGGCTCTGTAAAGAGGGCTATCCGCTCGAGTTTGAAACTGCGAACATCTTTGATTCGTACGGTTTCTATCCACACCAGGGTGAATATGTACGTGACCCGAGAACTGGCGCTGCTCGAGAAATAGACTTGGTTGCAGATGACTCGGTGGATGTAGGAGATTCGTTGCTGCGAATATTCATGTTGTAGAGTGCAAATATTCGCGTGATAAACCGTGGGTCATATTCTTGTCTCCACGCTCTTTGGTGACTTCGGCATGTATAACACAAACTCTCGCTAATGACGTAGGTACGGCAGTCTTGTGGGCTATCGCTAGTGACCAACGGCTTCAGAATCTGAGCCTTTTTGACACGCCGAACTACCCAGGGTTTGGTGGACGACAAGCTTTTTCCTCGCAGAATGATATTGTCTACGAGACGTTACAAGCGGTGGTATCGAAGTCCTTGCTTAAGTTGAAAGAACATGATCGAGGCAGGACGTCTATCTTAGCCTCTATGGACTCTATCGTCGTGGCGTTCCCCGTAATTGTTATCGATGGAAGGCTGTATAAGGCATTCTACGACGAGAAGAATGCTGAGATGGAGCTTGTGGAGACAGAATACGTGCGATTACATTGGCGGGGTGCAGAGCGCTATAGACTACATTCAACCATTGACATAGTGTCGAAAGATTATGTGGACACTCTGGCCAAGCAGCGAAAGCAAGAGATTGGAATGTTAATGGATGTCATGGAAGAGAAGATCAAGGAGTTGCACAGGTGTATAGAGAAAAGCAGTTTACGCGACTTTGAGATTACTGAAGGCTCCCGCGGTGTCGTTGGCACACCCCCGTTTATATACGAGTTGAATAGATACTTTCATACGCAAACGTCCAAAGTCCGAAAAGAAGACAAAGAAGAAGCGTAGCCGTAAGAAATAGAAATGACAGCACATGTTGACTGGCAAGTAGATGTATAGAGAATTCAACAAGGGCGCTGCAGTCCGACGCTTGACTGCTCCCGCCCTTCGTTGCCGCTACGGTTGGTCGCCGCCAAGTGCGGCTCATCGCCGACGTCAGACGTCAATGAACGCATAGCGCGGCATGTACATACTACTAGTGTACCCCGTCATAAATAGTGTACAATATAAGCTCATTTCACTATGGCAGATTCGGTATGCGTGTGGCGGTGGATATTGTTTTGGAACCGTCGGAGCGCCAAAGGTTGAAGCAATTGGCGCGGTCCCGGTCGACCTCGGTCAGGTTGGCCGAACGCTCGAAGATTGTCCTGCTGGCGGCGCAAGGGCGTGACAACGGGGAGATTGCTGAGGTCCTGGGTATCAGCCGGCAGAAAGTAGGTCGTTGGCGCAACCGCTATCATGAGTCGGGACTGGCCGGAATCGAGAAGGATGCGCCCAGAGCCGGACGCAGGAAAGAGATATCCAAGCGCACGGTGAACAAGGTCATCCGGCTCACGACCCAAGAGAAGCCCGACAACGCCACCCACTGGAGCCGGCGACTGATGGCCGAGCGGGTGGGTATCAGCGAAAGCACCGTGGGACGGATCTGGCAGGCGCATGGTCTAAAGCCGCACCGGGTGAGGACCTTCAAGCTGTCGAACGACAAGCACTTTCAGGACAAGCTGGAAGATGTGGTGGGTTTGTACCTGGCGCCGCCGGACAATGCCATCGTGCTCAGCTGCGACGAGAAGAGCCAGATTCAAGCCCTGGACCGGACCCAGCCCGGCCTGCCCATCAAGCGGGGGCGGAACGCCACGATGACGCACGACTACAAGCGCAATGGGACCTCGACCTTGTTTGCAGCGCTCAACGTGCTCACGGGTGAGGTGCTCGGTCAGTGTGCCAAGCGCCATCGCCACACCGAGTGGTTGAAGTTTCTACGGTTCATCAACAAGAACACGCCCCCCGACAAGGAGATTCACATCATCTGTGACAACTACGCCACGCACAAACATCCCAAGGTCAAAAGCTGGTTCAAGCACCACAAGCGGTTTCACGTGCACTTCACCCCGACCAGTGCTTCCTGGCTGAACATGGTTGAGCGGTTCTTCAGAGACCTCTCGGAGCAGCAACTGCGCCGGGGCGTGTTTCGTAGTGTGCCCGACTTGGAGGAGGCCGTGTTGAGCTACGTTGATAAACACAATGAAGCCCCGGCTCCGTTCATCTGGACGCAGTCGGCACAGGATATCCTCGAAAAAGTGAAACGAGGACGCCAAACGCTCAATAAGTTACAGACTGTTTGACGGGGTACACTAGATGCAAATGTGACGGCAGGCTACTATTTGCCCAGATCCCTTAAGTCGAAGAAAGCGCGCGAAAGGATCGAGATAATATTCGACTCGGTCAGGTCTGGAAAACGGAAAGACTTTTTCTATCTCCCGAATTTCTGCGTTGCGGAAGTGTTTAGTGTGTTTATGAAACACTCGTTTGGGTCTTGGAACAAGCAGGTAAAAGAAACGATCAATACGAAACATTATAATCGAATCGTAGATCAGTTCGAGGCAGACATTCACAACGGGCGTTTTATTTATCACTACGAGTTATCGAGGTATCACATACTCGGGATTAACCTTGTGGCACCTATTGATCATCATTTTCAGATATCAAGAGCTAAAAAGAGTAGATCGAAGAAGCCATCTAAGAAGGGCAAATATGTAGACCCAAACGTTAACCCTATGGGAACTTTCGACCATCTGATTATCTCTATGGGTATCCATCTAGCGCACGTGCATGGCAAGAACAACGTCACGATACTATCCTCCGATGAAAGGCTAACCAACGTGTTGGCTAAATGTAAGAGCCCGATTCCGGCGAATACGATCAGGAAGCTGAAGCTAGATAAGTGCGAAAATCTGAACAGGGAGGCGTTTTTGCCCAGAACGTGTTCCCTCAGCACTTAAAATCTAAAGACTTGTACCACGCGAGAACTGGAGGATGTGTTTGGAGACTGGCCTCTTGAGGTTGGGAAGGGTACCGAAAGTTGGTAGATACACTGTTGTATAAAACGTCTAACCAAGCGATGGAGTCCGACGCTTGACTGCTCCCGCCCGTCGCTGCCGCTCCGGTTGGTCGCCGTCAAGGGTGGCTGCGCGTAGTCGCTATGCGCAGGGACAGGAATGAAAGCTGAGAACCGATCGCAACTGATGGACCAACTTGGCGCCGTCCAAGCAAACACTGTCTGGAGCTGGTGCGCGGTCAATGACGAAGAGCGAAAAGTGTACTTCAGCGTATGGGCCGACCTTGTCCATAAGCACGCCGGCGAGAATAGGTACACGATTCAGGAACCTGGCTGGGGCATTGATGAGGCAGGCTGCCGATCTCCCGCACGAAACGACCACGATGAAAAGCTGAGGTTGGTTTTTGAACAAGGTTATGAGCCCTACGGTTACTTCATTGAAGCACAGGACCCCACGGCTCACCCGCGCCAGATCGCGGGAATCCGTACGTCTTTCGTAATGCGGCTCAGGTTGGTACGCGCAGATGGTGGGTCAATCTACGGGGTTCCTCTTGAACGTGTTGAGCTTTGAGAAACCTATGCAAAACCAAGGTCTCCAGTTGACGGGTTGGCTTTGCGGCCTCCGTACCGATGAAGTATGGCGTTATGTGGCACTAGTTACAGATCCGGCACAGGTGATCAGAACTCGAACACAGAAAATTTCAAGTGCTGCCCGGGTATCGCACGGGCGGGCAACTCTTAGGATTTCTCCAATCGTTTAATCAGATCCGAAGGCTTTGCATTCAGGACAGCGCTGAGCGCAAAGAGTGTGGTCAGGGAGGGCTGCCTCTGGCCACGCTCAAGGAGAGATATGTAGGTGCGGTCCAGTTCGGCCGCGTCTGCCAACGCCTCCTGCGACAATCCTTTCTGAACCCGCAACTGCCTGAGAATCCTTCCGAAGGCCGCCTGTAGCTCTGTCTGCCGCATCGCCGCATTGGATGCCTACAGAGACTGACAGTCCACGGACTATAGTCTACAATTGATGCGATTTCCGTCCAATCAAAGGAACGCGGGCGGTACCGACGAAACTGGGCGAGGCGTTAGATATGCGAATCAGGAGCTACATAGTCGCTTTAGCGATCTTGATGTTTTCGACCAATTACGCTGCAGCATTAGACTTTAGATGCGGTCTTTGGATTGAAGCGAGCGAAACCGATCCTGAAGCGCATGACATGCTCGATATGTATGTATCGGGTGTGTTGAAAGGGCTCAGTACGCCACGTTCGTCCATACGGGGGAAGACCCCGGCCCTGGAATAGAAGCAGATTCTGAGTCGATCAAACATTGGATTTTGAACTACTGCCAAAAACACCCCCTCGACCTGTTATCAATCGCTTCATGGAAACTATTTCGCGAGATAGAGGATAAGTATTGATTGCGGCGGAAGATAAATGGGAAGTCAGTTGATGAGTCCTATCGCCAACAACCAGGATGGCTGTACAAGATGCCATGCCCGAACGCGAATGGTTATTCGACGCCGACGGGTATCCGCTTGCGCCGGCGGTCACCGGAGTCTGCTCGCTCGATTAGGACACTGCAGGGTCGCACCGCCCAGGCGAAACAAAATTGCACCGTTCGAGAGGCTCGGAAAACTTGCGGATCAGTGTCTCAAAAGGGGGGCGCGTGATATGGATGCGGAGTCATTCATCATGAAGTAAGCTGGATGAAGTCGGCTGCACACCCGAAAGCCATTTGAACTCAATGACTCTTAGTGGTTGACTAAGCATGGACAACGCCATGCCAAATCCATACGCCCATCGGAGTCTGAGGGTACCAACGTCACCGACGCAGAATATGTCGAGGGTCTTGTTGACAGTCATGACGCCGGGCGGCAAACGGCCCCATCGACGAGAAATGAGGGACCTGATGGAGGCGAAGCTGCTGACGTCGTGGAGAAGGACACGGAAGCGAAGCAGACGCTCGAAGCGATGTTCCCGACGATGACGGACGCTCAGGAGCCGGCCGACCTGGCAGTACAGATCGTGATGTCGCCGGAGGGTCCAAGCCCTGATGAATCAGATCGAGTGGGAAGCGGAACCTCCAATGGCGCCTCGTAGCGAGGAAACATTGGCGCTAATCAGTGAGGCCAAAGATTTGACACTGAGAGAGTTTTTGGAAGGTCTACCGTGAGGCTAATATTCGATCATAAGTCACATCGCCAATGTAATCGATACCCGATACATTCCCGCTCCGGCGTCTCTTCGGCAAAGTAGGGTTCCGAAGCCCACTCTCGGTCAGATTGTCTACTGCTGAACACGAAGTTTATCCTTCAGCACGCGTGGCTTCCGAAGGGATTGCAATTCGCGATTGCCCAAGCAAACGGTTCGTGCTGGCATTGTCGACTAGTGTCCAACCACGAAGGGCGAGATCTCACCCAAATGGGTGACGGCAAACGGACCGGTTCTCACCCGTATGGGTGAACTCAATGTCCGCGATGGGCTGGACTCCGGCTGTTCAATACATGTGTTTCAATAGCAGCAATCGACCCAAAGCGGCTGTTGGGTACAATGCCCATGTTAGGTGACGTACGCGACATTTCCAATCACAGATCCATCCCCCCGCATTGTCTTACGGAATCGCCAAAAAGCCCTGAAAATTTGTCAATTTTCGCTGCGTCGAGATCTTCTAGGTTACCCTGGAGAACACTGCTCGTCCTTTCATCGTTTGAAATCTTATCCAAATACAAGAGCATAGTTCGTCGATCTGCGCATCGGTAGGATTTGAGCCGTAACCAAGCGTGAACTCCGGAAGTTGTTGTGGACAGTTCACTACAACGGACCTCCGCTTATCGCTGGGTGGGCAAATAGCCACAGAAATACAAATCGGGTAA
>JAXHNI010000012.1:0-191174 GCA_034520625.1 Gammaproteobacteria bacterium
GCCCGGGGATCAACGAAACCATGAGCCCACTGGAGAGGGACTCGGCATCCTTGTTGCACTGTTACCGCGGCGTCGTCGCGACAGGGCGCGTCGATTCCGCGGCAAGCCGGCAACTGCTTGATCAGGCGGAACGCTACGCGGCACATCACATCGGCACGTGGCCGGCGATGCGCAGCACGAATGCGGATCATTTCCGGGCGTTGTTCAGGAAGGTTATCCCGGATATGTACCCCGCGCTGCAGCGGTTGTTTTTCATCCATATTCCGAGAACCGCCGGCAGCGACCTGCGAGAAGCACTGCGTTCCCGCGGCGAGGCCGTGATCAATCACGATATCGACCGTGCCTGGTCGCCCGCGCTGGCCGACCACCTCGCCAGGGTGAACGATGCGGTACAGGCTGTCGAAGCGGACTCGGAAAGGATGTGCCTGGTCGGACACTTCGAACCGGGATACTACCATCGGCTCGGTCTGATCCGGGAGCAGGACATCATCTTCTGCATCGTGCGAGACCCGTTCGACATCGCGTTATCGCATCTGAAGTTCGAGGCCCGCATGCTGAAACTGGACCCGGCCCTGCAAAGGCCGGGCGCGCGGGAGTTCGCTGCCCGCTTCGGCGTGACCGGATCCCCAGGCGGGGACGACGCTGGCTGGAAAGCCCTGGTGGACACGATGCTGGAAACGAAACTGAACTCTGTCGCCGCCGGGGACTTCTCCCCGCTGGAGCCTTACCGGGGCATTCTATCCCATTACACCAAACGCTGGTGCCTGGAGGCGCCCGACCGGCTGCCGGTACCGATGAGGGCTGTGCACTACTCGGACTACGACAAACTCAAGCGGCATCTGGGCCTCGACGAGTCGACCCGCCGGAACTACACCCAGGAACTCTCGATGGATTTCACCAGTGCCCGGCGCGGCATCACGGAACCGTGGCGTTCGGAATACCGGCTTTACGAAACGCTGAGTTCGCCGCCGGTGCGCTTGTACCCGGATGAGTTTCCCGCGTACTTCACGTAGGGTTCGGTTTCCGGGCGACGAGTGACGGCGCCCGACGCGAGTCGGGCCGGCTGCGGGTGGGTCGATTGCGAGCCGCCGCCCAAGGCGCAGCTACGACGTGATGTCGGAGTCAGCCGGCGAGGAAGGTCCCGGGATCAGCTCGAACGACCCGAAGTAACCCTCGTCCCCGTCCATCCAGATCTCGGTTCTCACGTTGCGGCGGTGCCATTCGGGATCCGGATTGTACATCCCGCCATGCTCGCCGATATTGCAGATCCGGGACAAATCCGGCGCGACTTCCAGGCGGCCGCGCCGCCAGTACTTGTCCATGGGAAAGTCCCACGTCCCTTTGGATGCCACGGTAACGTGGTCGAGAAATGCCTCTCCCTCCGGGAGCTCGCGGAGTCTGGCCCCCAGCACCCCGAACCAGCCGGGACCGATCTCCTCAAAGATCCGGCGCCAAGTTCCCCAGCCGAGGCAGTCGAAACCTTCCCGGAAAAACGCTGCGTCCCCGCGCCCTTTGCCGACGCTGGCAGGCTCGACCGGGAACATGTGCTCCAGCAGGTTGATGGACACCCGCGTCCAGCCGTCGCCGCCGTCGCAGACCTCTACGGCTTTCGGCGCGGCCGGATCGCGCCGGTGTACGCGCCGGTGGTGGCCGGACACGCTGAAGATCCGTTCATCGTCCCGGAAGCGTTCGAGCATGGTGCGCATGTAGTGCAGGAAATCAACGGCCGGAACGGTGTCGTCCTCGAGCATGACTACGGCATCGGCGCCGTTGTCGAACAGCGTCCGGAACACCAGACCGGTGTTGTCCGTGCAGCCCAGGTTCTCTTCCTGGAGCACAATCTCTCCGGCAATGCCGCTGGACCTGAACAGCTTGTCGATGGCTTCCTGAGCGTCCGGATAGCCACCGTCCACGGACACGAAGCACTCGCAGTCCTCGACACCGTTATTCCGCGCTAGACGGTCGATAACCCGGGTAAAGTACTCCGGCCGCCGCCAAGCCGTAATGCCGATGCCGATACGCATGCCGGGCGGACTCTACGATGCCGTCTTGCCGGCCACCGCGGAACCGGCAAGCTGCGCGGCGATGATATCCAGCAGCGGCTCGAAGACGCGCGCCCAGTTGTACTGCTCGCGGATTCCGGGCGCTGCCGCAACTGCCTTGGCCGCCTCCTCGTCCCAGTTGTCGTGCATCGCCCGCAGGCACTGCACCAGGTGATCCTCGTCGATGGCGTGGTACTGTCCGCCCACGTCGCAGCCAGTATCCCCCAGGGCCGGCACCGTGCCCTTGGTATTCAGCAGCATCGCATTGTCGGGTGTCAGGTAATCTTTCATACCGGTCGTGCAGGGTGCGATCACCGGCGTGGCGCAGGACAGCGACTGCAGGGGTATCATGCCGAAGCCCTCCGCCTTGCTGGGATGCACGGTTGCATGGACCTCGGAGAACACGCGGGCGTATTCCAGTTCCGGAAGCGGGTGCGCATCGACCGTGACGACCTCCCAGGCATCGGCCTCGTCCAGTTGCGCCTTCAACGTGCCCGACATGGCGGTGCGCAGCCTCAGGCGAATGCCCGGGTCGCGGTCGAACGCCTTCACGAAGCAGCGGATCAGCTCCGCGCCGCTTTTGCGATAGTCGCGGATCTGATCGTAGACGTTATAGAACGTGAACACATCGGGGCGTCGATCCGGCACGGGCTGGAAGTCCAGACCGACGCCGTGCGGCACGACGAGCACGGGCGTTCGCAGGCCGCTGGCCTGGAATGCCCGTCGGCAAAATTCAGAAGGCACGACGACGAGGTCGAAGCTGTCGTGGCAAACCTCGATCTCGCCTGGTGGCACCACGTCAGCATCGCATACCAGGCAGCCGACCCGGCAGCGATGGCCCGCCATGGCCTCCGGCAGCTCTATGTAGGGAAGCCCGTGATACACGCCAATGGGCGCATCCGGCGTCAGGAATGAGCGATCGGCGAATACGCCTGGTCCGGCGCCGTGTTCTGGAATGGACCGGCGATAGTCGTGCGCCGCGACCGACTCGAACCGCCGCGAAATTTGCAGCACGAGCTGGGTGGCGACGTTCTCGAACGACAGGAGATCGCCGAGAAGGCCGTAGCACTGGACGGCTACGGCCGGGTTGTACTCGCCCTCGAATCTGGGAGCGAACCGGACTTCACAAACCGCCGTTGTCCAACCGGAGCGCACAAGGCCGGTACGGATATCGGGAGAACCAGCCGTTCGACCCGGTATAGCCCTTACGGTCCCTCTTTCGGGAATCCTTCCGGACAATCGCCGGCCAGGGTCAGGGGCACGGTCACCTCGGCGTCGAAGCTACCTGACGCGTAGTCGTACATGAGTCCGCCACAGGCGCTGATGTTGTCACCACTGAGGGCGAGCGTCACCTCGTTTTCCCCCGCACCGATGGTGCCACTGATTCTCAGGCGTCCCGGACAACCACTAGAGGTCACACCGAACAGGAAGTTGTTGAAGGTGACCTGTGGCAGGGTGTTGCCGCTGCGAGCGATGGACTCGGAAAACAGGGTGCCGTCGTGGTCGAGGACCCGAATATCGTAGTTGACGTTGTCCTCGGAGCACACGCCCACGGGAATGTTCAAGGAATATGGAGTCGTGTAGGACATTTTCCTGGCCTCCCGGCTGGAATCTGTGAATTCTTATGGCGAGTTGCGTCGTGCGGTCTGTTACGACTACGTTTGATCCGGGAATGTCACGAACAGGTTCTGGGTGACATCGAAGTCGAAGCCGACAGCCCGGACTCCCTCTCCGGGAGACGTCTCTGCGTGGGCAGGCAGGATCACTGACTGTACGACCGGCTTGCTCCAGTGGGATACGGTGACGGCGCCACCGCCGAGTGCGACGCCCTTCAGTACGCGGCGCCGGGTCGTGTCGGTACTACTACGGTTCTTCATTGGTATGTCCCCAGTGTTTTATTCTATTTGAAATTTTGGTGGCGCTTGTCCCCGGAGTCAAGCGGCACGATCAATATTCTGACCTGATATCCTGTGTCTCCATGCCGCCCGATGTCTGTACGTATATCTACCTAAACTACTCTCAGAGCAACAATAACACCAGCAGATTCAAAAGGTTAAAGACGAAATTTGAGCGAACGTCCCAACAACGGGGCGCCACGGGTCTCCATCGGCCTGGCGGTCTACAATGGCGAGAACTACCTCCGGGAGGCGATTGCCTCGTTCCTGGAGCAGACCTACGGTGACTTCGAGCTGATCCTGTCGGATAACGCCTCCACGGACGCAACCGGGGATATCTGCCGGGAATACGCGGCGCGGGACGGCCGGATCCGGTACGTGCGTCAGCCGCGGAACATGGGCGCCGCCTGGAACCAGAGCGAGGTCATGCGCCTGGCGCGTGGTGAGCACTTCAAGCTGGCCGCCCACGACGACCTGTGCCGGCCCGAGTTCCTGGAGCGTTGCGTGGCGGCCCTGGACGCGCACCCGGAGTGCGTGCTGGCCTATACCGACACCTACGAAATGCCCGGGGGAGACACCAGCTTTCTGATCCACTGGCGGGACAAGGACGGGCTGGATACCTCCCTACCGACACCGAGCGAGCGTTTCGGCGAGCTCATCCGGGGAGACCAGTACGGCTACCGGATATACGGATTGATCCGCACCACCGCGCTGCGGCGCACCGCCTTGTTCGGCGCCTATCACGCCGCGGACCACGTACTCGTCGCGCACCTTGGGCTCCTCGGCCGGTTCCGGCATATCCCGGAGAAGCTTTTTCTGTCGCGGCTGCATCCCGGCCAGTCGATCCACCTGAGTTTCGAGCCGCGCCGATATGCTGAATGGTGGGGTGCCCACAGCCGGACCGGCCTGATGTTTCCAACCTGGCGCTACCTGAAGGAGTTGCTGGTGGTTGTCTTGTCGACGCCGCTGCCTCCCGCCGAGCGGGCTCGTTGTCTCGTGCACCTGGCGCGATGGATGAGAAAAAAACGACGCCTGCTGGCAGTGGAGCTATTCAAATTGAAACCACAGACGCCATCCTGGGACGATCCGCACTGAGCATGCGGTTTCGCTGTGACGCTGATTCAGAAACTTCGCGATTCTTCCCGCGTTCCCATCGTGTCGCCACATACGCAACTCCGATGTATTCAGCCCCACACGTACTCGGTCTGGCTCTGCTTCTCGTTCCAGGTCGTTTATGACAGTTCAACAGGGCCGAAATCCTCCGGCCGTCTTCCTTGCGAAAATTGTTCGCACCGACGAACACCGGGGCGCCGTCATGCCTATCGTGCTCGCAGCACAGGGACTCGTCCAAAGTCTTGCCGAGCACGCTTTCGGCTAGCCCCCGCTGCGCAGCAGCATGGCGGGGTTCAGCCGCAGGCGCCGCAGCAGGTAGCGCGCGCCGAGGTACAGGCACAGGCCGCTGACGCTCAAGGCCACCATTACGCCGAGGAGCAGCGGCGCTTCCACCGGCAGCTTCAAGCGCCAGGCCAGCAGCGGCACGGCGATCGCCGAGCCCATGACGATGGCGAACAGGGAGGTGATCAATGCCAGCAGCGCGTACTCCAAATGCAGGCTGTGGCCGATCGCCCGCAGCCGCGTGCCCAGTGAATGCAGAATGGTGGCGTCGTACACCTGGCGGGTGCGGCTGGTGGCCATGACGCCGGTCAGCACCAGCAGGCTGACGCCCAGGCTCACCAGCGCGATGACCGCCAGCCCGGCGACGGCCTGGCCCAACAGCCCGCGGGCGGTCTGGAGAATGGCTTCGGTGCGAACCGTGACGACGTTGGGCGCCATGCCCGCTATCGCTTTCTGTGCCGTCAGCGCGGTGGCGTCGCTCATGTAGGCGGCGCCCACGTAGCGGTAGATGAACGGATCCAGGGCACCGTCGGAAAAGATAGCCTCGAACCAGAAACTCGTCTGCATCCCTTTCTGCCGGTAGACGCCGGTGAGCTCGGCGTCCAGCTCCCCGTCGGCGATGGCGAATGTCAGCCGGTCCCCCACCCGCAGCCCGAGTTGGTCCGCTTCCCTGTCCTCCATTGCCACCCGGGCGATACCACTTGCGTCTTCCCCGGTCCACCACAACCCGCGCTCCAGGGTCACATTGTCGATATTGTTCGCGCGGTAGGTGAGCTTGTGCTCGTCACGCGCTTCCCGCTCGTGCCGCTCGTCGCCGCTGCCGCGCAGCGGCTCACCGTTGACCGCGCGCAGGCGCCCCAGCACCAGCGGTGCGGTGTCGACGCGGGCGGCATCCGATGCGGTGTGCAGGGCATTCACCACATCGTCCAGTTGATCGTCACTGATGTCGTAAAGCACCAGCGCGGGCGCTTCCCCGGGAATCGTTTCGTTGATGGCGCGCACCAGCCCGCCCACCACGATGGCGCACGCCACCAGCAGCGTCAGCGCGGAGCCCAGCGACAGCAGCGTGGTGCGCAGCGGCGAGCCCGGTCGCTGCATGTTGGCGACGGCGAGCCGAAGGGCGAAGCGGCTGCGGAGGGCGGGATGATCGTCGAGGGCGCGCGCCAGCCGGCGCAGCCCGCGCACGATGCCCTCCAGCAACGCCAGCAGCCCGCCCGCCACGGCGATGAAGCCGAGGCCGAACAGCGGGTCCGGAAGCACGAGGACCACGAGCAGAACGATCAGCACGCATCCGGCCGCGGTGGCTGCCCACCAGCGCTTCGGGGTGGCGGTGGCGGAGCCGTCGATCATTCGGAACAGGGCGGCCGGGTCGATGGACAGGGCGCGGCCGATGGCCGGCATGGCGAAGGTGAAGGCCGTGAGCAGGCCGAACGCCACCGCGACGAACAGCGCCGGCAGCATGCCCGCCGCCGCCGTGTCGAAATGCATTTCCTCCGCCGCGACGATCGCACCGGCAAGCGCGATGCCGAAACCGGCAAGGGCGCCGGCCAGGGAGGCGCCCAGCGCGAGTATGCCCACCTGCAGCAGGTAGACGGCGGCGAGCATCCCGTTGCGCAGCCCCAGCGCGCGCAGTGTCGCGATGGTCGAGAGCTTGCCCTGCAGATACGCCTGGATGCTGTTGTAGACGCCGAGACCGCCGATGAACAAGGTACTGAATCCGATGATCAGCAGCGCGGATGCCACCTGGCCGAGCCGTTCGGCGATGCGCTCGCTGCGGCCCGCGAAGGTGTCCACCTCCCACTCCCCTTCCGGGAAGGCCGCGTAGAAGCGCCGGCGCCACTCGCCGGCATCGGCCTCGGTGCGCACGCGGTATTCGTACTCGACGCGGCTGGCCGGCCCAACCAGCTCGCTGGCGTCCAGAGCCTCCGGGGAGATCAGGGCCGGCGCGCCGCGCCAGTTGGCCTGCAGGCTGCGATCCGGCTGATGGCGCACCAGGGCGCGCACTTCCATGGTGAGCGAGCCCACCGCAACCTCGTCACCGATCTGGATATCGAGGCGCTCGGCGATCATCCCGTCCAGTGCAAGTCCCCACTGTCCACCCTCGCGGGACGTGACCGTTTCCAGGCTTTCTCCGGGCTCGAGCACCAGCTCGCCGTACAGCGGATAGTGCTCGTCCACGCTCTGCAGCTCCACGACCTGGATACCGCCATCCGGGGTGCCCATCACCGTGCGCACCTCCGTCAGCAGGGACACCGTGCCGCGTTCCCGCATCCAGGCGAGCACGTCATCGGGCAGCGGCGTACGTGCTTCCACTTCCAGGTCGCCGCCCATGAGCGCCCGGGTGTCGTCGAGCAGGGCGCCTCCGATCTGCCTGTAGAGGCCGCCGGTTGCCGCCACCAGGGTGACGCCCAGCATCAGGCAGACGCAGAACACCCACAGCGTGTGGCCGCTGGCGCGCAGATCGCGCCAGGCGAATCTAATTGAGAAGCTCATCGCCTCGCTGCTGAATCAGGCGCCCTTCGTCGAGCTGCAGCACACGGTCGCAGCGCGCCGCCATGCGGGCGTCGTGGGTGGCAACAACCAGGGTCGAATTGGATTCGTCGTGCAACTCGAACAGAATATCGCTGATCTTTTCGCCCGTGCGCTTGTCCAGGTTGCCGGTGGGCTCGTCCGCCAGCACCAGTGCGGGGGCATGCACCAGGGCCCGGGCAATGGCCACGCGCTGCTGCTCGCCGCCGGACAACTGCGCGGGATAATGACGGGCGCGGTCGGCGAGCCCCACCCGGTCGAGCATTTGCCGCGCGCGCTCGCGCGCGTCCGGACTACCGGCGATCTCCAGCGGCAGCGCGACGTTGCAGAGCGCCGTCAGGCTGGGCACCAGATGGAATGCCTGGAAAATGATCCCGACACGATCCCGGCGCAGATCGGCGAGCGCATCGGCATCCAGCCCGGCCATGGACACGCCGTCCAGCCGGATCGATCCGCCGCGGGGCTGTTCCAGCCCGGCCAGCAGCAACAGCAGCGTGGTCTTGCCGGAGCCCGACGGGCCGATGACGGCAACGCTCTCCCCCGCGGCGACGGCGAGGTCGATACCGCGCAGGACATCCACCGCCTGCCCGTCAACGGCGTAGCGCATGTTCAGGTCTTCGAGCTCGATCATGAAGAATCGCTCCTGTGTGTCTTCATCGTACCGGCTACCCGCCGCAACACCGATTGAGCATTATCGGAGAAGCCCGACGCCGACGACGGACGGTCAGAGTAGACCACGCGAGCGCCTCAGCGTTCACGGGTGTCACTGCTCGGCCCGCTGAGCACGACGCTCTTGGGGAAACTCCGAATAATTCGTCCAGGTACGCACCATTAATGGGTGGCGTTGCGGCAACTGCGCCTGCGTTGCTCTACCTCCTGTATCCATTCAGTCGTATTGGACCGCATCGACGAGACCCATCCTGTAAGCACCTACTTTCCATCAGGGACATCGGTTACTATTCCTGTTCGTGCCCAGGCTTTTCTCGCCATTCATCGAATAACTCTCCGGATCCAACTATGAATGGTGGACGAACAGGGCACGACAACGCACCTGCCATGCGTCTTTGGGCGGCGCTGATCTGCGGGATTCTGGCCCCCTCTCGCAGGCGCCGTCCTCGGTGGCCGGGGAATGGCCATGGACCCGATGGGCCGTGGACTGTCGTGACCCCCGACCCTGCGCGCCTGCCAATGCGGAGGTTTCGGACAGAAAGAATCGAATCGACGACGGCATGCTGAATCGTGATTGCCGGAAGGATCCTGGGGTGCCGGGGGCCCTGGAACCGCCGGTCCGCAACGGGACACCTCTCACGTGGAGATGGACTACGACCAGGAGCGCGCATCTGGTCAGGAGCCGATACACTGGACAGCGAAATGCATAGTCCCGCAAGTATCGAGTTTTCGATTCAATGCCCGAGGGGTTGACCTGCGTGCCTCCGTCTTCTCGCGTCGTCCCGATACTCGCCCAGCGCCGCCGCGCGCCTTACAAACCACCCACAGAACCCGACTTCTCTCCCGTAATCCGCGTCGTTCCGCCAAATCCGAGTCAGCAAGCGCTGTAACCCGCGACGTATATCGGTTACTCTTGCTGTCCGTAGCAGTGGGCTCAATCGCAATACGACATTTCAAACCGGGGATGTGCTCATAAGCATTCAAAGACTTGCCTGTTCACTGCTGCTGACGATTTCTTCGATTCCGGCAGCCCTGGCCGACACCTTGACCGTGACCCGCGAAGGGTCGGGGGCAGGCGACGAATCCGCCGCGACGGTTCAATTCTGGACCGGTGACGACCGGATCGCGCGTATCGACGACAACGGCAAGATGATCGCCGACCTGTCCTCGGGGATGCTGTATCTCGTCAACGACCAGGCCAAAACCTGTCATGCGATGTCAACGCGTGATCCCGATCGCGACCCGGCGGTATTGAAAGAAGCCGTGGAAGAAGTGGAGTTTCGCAGCACCGGCGGCTCCGAACAAATCGGCGACTGGCAGGCGGAGGTCCATGAATTGACCACCGGTAGTGGCGACGACGCACTGGAATTGGTTGTCTGGATCAGCGATGAGATTCCCGTGGATGCGGTTCAACGAGCCTACATGGAAAGTGTCGCAACGCCGGAGACGGCCTGGATGCTCGCGATTTACGACCTGGGTGGCTTCCCGGTCCGCCAGGAAGTCCAGATGGGTTCGATGCAGATGTGGGTCGAGCTGCAATCCATCGAGGAAAAGCCGGCGCCGGCCGGGACCTACGCGATACCAGCGGGGTACACCGGATGCGAATAGCCTCGATTTTACCGGCATTTCTGGTTTACTCGGAATCCAACCGCTCGAGAAGAGCAAGGCAATCACCGGCGAAGTCAATCCGCAACTGCTCGGCATTCCCGGTACGGAGGTCGATTCACGACGATAAGGAGAATTCCAGATGGTGACTATCAGATCCCTGCGGCCCTGCCTGTTCATCCTGGCGTGTCTGGCCCTGTTTCTTCCGACCGTGGTTGCGGCTCAATGGGCATCTCAGCCCGGCGAGACGGTACGAAATGCGTTTGGCCCCTCGAAAGGCGAGAGCGCCTCGATGTGCCGCGGGGCATGCGGTGCGGGCTGTCCGAGCGCATGCAGGCAACAAACTGTTTATGAGTGCCTCGACTCGGATCGTCTGCTGCGGGTGGACACCTACATCTGCGGCACCCACCAGGGCTGCCGCGACCACGACGATTGCCTGGACAGGTGCGCACAGAACCGGGCGCAGGGCTTCGATTGCGATACCTATTGCCATGCCGATGCCGTGAACGCATTCGGTCTACAGAACGCCACCTCCTGGGCGGCTGGCGGCGGGCCGTTCGATAATTCTCCGATCACATTCGAATACACCCGGGATACACCGGATGGCCTGGAGCCGGCCTTTCGCTGCACGGAAGGCACTGAGCTACAGTGCAGCGGCGGCCAAGGCCAATGCGTGACCGCGGGAGGTACTGTCGAACCGGTGTTCGATTCCTATCCCGCGGCGGGTCCGGGGGCGATGCGCGTTATGAACTTCCGTTCCGGGCCGCTGTGCGGCGACGGCGTTTGCGAGCAGGCCACATTGATCCGCGTCACCGGGCAGGACACTTGCGAACGCGGCCCGTGCACGAAGTATGGCGTGGAGTTCGACTACGAGAACGCTGAGCCCGGCGCTCCCCTTCTGTGCTCAGGCGAAGTGACGGGCGGGGGTGATTTCGTGGGCAACATCCTCAAGAAAAGCGCCGACATGATCCCGCAACAGGGCGACGGCTCGGGCGAAGACGGCATGGCCGCACTCGTGGGCTTGATGCAGCAAGTCCTGAAGAGCGCCGACACGCCTGAAGACGTGCGGATCAGCATGGCGCCGCTGGACGAACAGGGCAACCCGATCGAAGCAGAGCGCGTCGGGACGGATGATGCCGGTCCGGCCTCGGTGCCGCGAAGCGTCGATATCCCTGCGGCCAACGGGCGTATGGTCGTGCCGATGTACCAGCTAGTGGACATTCAGGACAAGAAAACGCGGATGAGGCAAATCCGCTGCAGCCACAAAGGGCAGCCGGTGCTGGAAGTCGCGTTCCAGCTTCAGTTCCAGCCTTGATATGACAAAAAGAAGCCATTGTGGGTCGGGCTTGACGCCCGACATATCAGCCTTAGTCAACTGCCCCGTATCCTGCTCCCTCTCCCCCTCCGGGGGCGGGGGACCCTTCGTTCGGGTGTGGTGCTTAAAGGTCGACCCACAAAATGGCGACTTTCCCGATCCACCAATGATCGATTATTGTCTAATCAAGGGATGCAGAACTTCAGCTCATCCTGTCCGCGCGGCCTGTTGACATAACCCCAAGATACATTAACGACCGCACAAACGACGTACGATCGCTACGTTGACGCGGTTGAACCGAACCTTCCGGCCCCGGCCCCTCCCACCGACCGGAGCGCCGGCACGAATGAGCGGAACGGGCACGGAGCGTGGCTGCTGCCCCCGCTTGAAGCGGGTCGGAATCCATCCGTCACCGCATGCACGATTCGAATCCCTGCAGCGCCGCAAACGTGGCCTTTACGTTGATCTTCGGCCGGCGGCCGTCGTAGCTTCGCTCCGCGTGCAGCTCGGCGTTGACAACGCCGTAGACAATCGGAAGCTCGCCGGGCTTAGTCAAAGTTGCGTTGACATATCCCGGCTCACCGGGCTCCCACACGAACTTGACCGCTTCCGAGTTGCCGTCCACCAGGGGACCGTGGGCGTAGACCATCGAGGGTTGCAAATCGATCGCCCCTGCCAGACCCGGTCCCTGCGGGATGGAGTGCTCGCCCGAAATCCCCATGTTGAAACCGGCACCCAGCAACGCAGCCATGCCTCCATGCGGCGCAGACTGCAGGGTGACGCCGAAGGTGTCTGTGCCGGAATGGAGCAGCTCCTGCTCCCATTCCTTGGCTTCCTCCACCGCCTGCGTCTCCTGGTCAGCGGCGCTCTGCAGTTTCCTCTTTGTGTCCTCGTCGAGCTGATAGCCCATCCGTTCGGCCATCTCGGCCAGGTTTCCCGCCATCCCCATCAAACCCTGCAACTGGTCGTGCATCCCGGGATCGACACCGGTGCCCATCGCCAGACCTGTCTCGACACCCTGTCCGTCCTCGAAGGCGTTGTAGTAGGCGACCTGACCCGGGAAGTTGCCCGAGATATCGCCGGAGACTTCGGCCAGGAAGTTGCAGCCGTCGAGCAGCATTACTTTCAGGGTGGGATTGCGCGGCTTGCTGTCGGATGCCTTGCCGGCGACGTTGACAACCACCACGTTGAACGTCCTGTCGCCGCCGGCGGCCATCTCGTACGCAGCCACGGGTTGGGGATGCAGTTCGCCGTCCACAATCAGGTGAAGGTCCGGATGGCCCGGCTCCAGGGAGAAATGGACCAGGGCACCCTCATCCCCGGGTACGACAACGGTGACCGCGGCGCCCTTGCCGGCGACTTCCTTCACCTCCAGCGGAAAGCGGTTGGTGGCGGGTATCTGCGGCGGCGCCGCTCGATGGGTCTCCGGCTCGAATGGAGTTATGGGCCAACTGGCGAATAACCGCGGTAGCTGGGTAGCCAGCCCGCCGGGAAGCGCGCGATCCACGCCGTCCAATCCCTCATTGCTGCTCAAATCTTCGTTGAAAACGTCATGCAGGTACCCGATCCCGGCGGGTGAGCCGAGCTGCTGGCCAAGCTCGAACCAGAAGCGCCAGGTGGCGTAGGCGACGCTCTCGTTCGGTGGCTTGTGCAGCGGTATCGCATAGGAGCGGTCAAAGGCGGGCGCCACCTGCAGCTCCGGCTGGAACTGTTCTTGGTACGCCTTGAGAACGGCGTTCGCCGTCCCTTCCGTGATCCACAGCGGAACATTTGCCGGCTGATACCCGCGTTGGACCGCGTGGAAGAGCTCGTGCACCGGGACCAACGGAAGGCTCTCCGCCAAGCTATAAGCTGGATCTTCGTGGCTCTGTCCCGGCGCGCCCATGGCGAAGAAATGCTCGCTGCTGAGGTACAAGCGCCGCGTGGATCTCGAATATATCCCAATGGGCTCTTTTTCCCGATTGATGGTTTCCGCGTCCGATACCGCGGCGTGCAACGCGCCCTCGGGCCAACCCTCGACCTGCGCCAGCTCGGGCGGGCCGAAGCCCAGCCCATCGAGCCAGCGGCCGGCGTCTGCCAGCGTCTGTTGGTAGACCTCATCGGCGGGAGCGCAATCCGGCGGGTCCGAACAGTGGACATACCACGGCGCGCCCGACCAGCCCTGGGCCACGGCACCGGACTCGACGCTCATTGAATCGGGGACAGACCACGTTATTCAGTCCAACACCGGCGTCCTATCCGGGCACGGCTTTATCGATTCGCTGCGAGCAAGTAGAGTGTGCGTATGGAACAGCACGTCAAATTCTGTGCTTCGGCGGACGGGGTTCAGATCGCGTTTACCGAGACCGGCAAGGGCCCACCGCTGGTCAGGGCGGCCAACTGGTTTACCCATATCGATCTCGACTGGAAGAGCGCGGTTTGGCAGCACTGGTTCGACGTGCTTTCACAGGGGCGGACCCTCATCCGCTACGATCCGCGCGGCTCCGGCCTGTCCGACCGCAATGTGGATGAGTTCTTGCTAGAGCGCTGGGTCGAAGACCTGGAAGCCGTCGTCGAGGCCGCAGGACTGACGCGCTTTTCATTGGTCGGCCTGTGCCAGGGCGGTACCGTTGCCGCCGCCTACGCCGCACGACATCCCGCCCGGGTGAGCCGCCTTGTCCTGTATGACAGCTATCCCTTCGGCGCCTATATCGACGGCGCATCCAAGCGGCTTGCCCAGGAGGCGCGCACCCTGTCGCAGATGATTGAGGTTGGCTGGGGCAAGGAGACGGGGGCGTTTCGAGAGGTTTTCGCAAATCTTCTCATGCCGGGTGCGGGCAAGGAGGCGCTGGAATGGATCAGCGAGATGCAAAGGCGCAGCGCTTCGGCACGGAACGCGCGCCTGATATGGGATGCCTTCCACTGGTTCGACATCCGCGGGGTTGCACCGAGTATCGAGGCACCGACCCTGGTCTTTCACGGGCGTAAGGACGCGATGGTGCCGTTCGAAGCCGGCCGCCAGCTCGCATCGCTGATACCGGATGCGCGTTTCGTGCCTCTGGAAACCAGCAACCACATTCTTCTTCCCGACGAAGACGCCTGGAATATTTTTTGCCGTGAGCTCGGGGCGTTTCTGGAACCGGAAGCCGGCGCCGCCCGGAGTGACGAAGTCACGCTTGATACGTTGACGCCGCGCGAGTTGGAGATACTGAACGCCGTTGCCCGCGGCCTCAGCAATCGCGAGATTGCGGCACTGCTGAGGATCGCCGAAAAGACGGTGCGCAATCACATGACGACGATCTTCTCCAAGCTCGGCCTTGCAAGCCGTTCACAGGCGATCGTCACCGCACGCGACGCCGGTCTCGGCCGAGACTGAGCGGGACAAACGTCCCGAATCCGGGACTCCAGCAGCAAAAATGGTCGATTCCACCAGGACCGGCGCCTCATGTGCTGGCTTGGCCCTTCCCGCATACTCGCATCATCGTACAACGCATCAAGGAGTCAACCGATGAACGAGAATGCAATCACCCTCGTGAAGCAGCGTCAGGAGCCATTGCGCAGCCGCTATCGCGAGACGCCGGACCAGGCGCAGATCTCAGACCATGCACGGGCTTCCAACCTCGGCTCGGACCCGTTCCACGGCTCGGTTGTCGCCGGCGACAGCCGCCTCTCGCTGGATTTCGGCATCCACCGCGCCGTTGGCGGCGATCACGATCTCCCAAACCCCGGCGACGTGCTGTGCGGGGCGCTCGCCGCCTGCCTGGATGCGACATTGCGGATGATCGCGGCCAACATGGGCCTGACGCTGAAGACCCTCGAAGTCGAGGTACGCGCCTTTGCCGACGTGCGCGGCTGCCTGATGGTGGACCCCCGGGTGCCGGCCGGGTTCCAGCGCATCGATGTCGACGCGCGCGTAGAGGCCGAGGACAGCACCGACCCCACGCAGATCAGCAAGCTCACATCAGCCGCAGAGCAGTGCTGCGTTGTCCTGCAGACATTGCGCAGCGACCTGCCGGTGGAAACGAGGTTCAGCAACTCCACAGCCAACGCCAGCACTGATCAGTGCCGCACCGACACGTCGCGGCGATAGATAACCCCAAACCCTGAAGAGGAGAAACCAACCATGCCACTCATTGATATTCATATCATCCGAGACGTCTTCACGCCGGCCCAGAAGCAGGATCTCATCGACAAGGTGACCGAGGCGATGATCTCCGTCGAAGGCGAGAACATGCGCGGCGTCACCTGGGTGAAAATCAACGAAGTCACAAGCGGCGACTGGGCGATCGGCGGAGAGACGCTGACGTCTGAAAAAGTCAAGGCCATGGCGGCCGGACGCAAGGGTTAGCCGGCGCTGCACGAGCACATACCGCCTGCAGGAAAAGCAGGAAAGGGTACGGAGGGACTCAAGAGCATTCCCTGCGTCCCCGTTCTCGCTCCGTCCCCGTTTTCGCCTACACGACGTCGATTGCGACATTTCGCCGGTTTTCGATCTGCTATAGAACCGCGACTGCGACATCGTTGCATTGCAGCCGTGTGCTTTGATCAGGGCATTGGTTCACCCATCTTGCTGCTTCCTTTTCCACGCGCGAGCCCGGATTCAGCCGGGGAACTGAGCCGATCGGGATCAATCGAGTCTGACCCCATTGATCCTTGCGGAACCTTCCGATGTGAGTCGGCGTGATGGGCTGGCTCAGGCTTTGATGCCAATCGGCAGCCAGCCCCGATATGGCCATCCGGGCGTCGCGATGGAACTGGAGCATCCCGGGCTCGAAATCGAGGTCCAGGAAGTGGCACACGTCCCTCATGCATGAATCGGGGTTCGTAACCAGGTCCTCGTAGAGCAGCGTGAACAGCCGGTCCGAACCCGGGTCCCACCGGCCGTACTCGATATCCTCGATGGCGAAGCGCCAGCGTTTAGCGGCGTCGCGCGAGAACAGCTCGATGGCGGCATCGGAATCAAAGCTGCCGTAGGCGGTGGCACGCTCCATGAGCTGGGGAAAGAACCAGGTTTCCGCGGGCACACAAACGTCCGGATGACGATTGAGCATAAGGCGCAGCATCGTCGTGCCGGCGCGGGGTGGACCCACAACAAAGAAGCACCAGGACTCGTCTCTTCCCAGGTCTAGTGCCCGTGATGGTTGATTCAAATTCACGTCAAGCTTCATGAACCTCTCACCCCGGAAGAGTACACGACTTGGAACCGTGCCGGACCATTCAATTACGCGGCTGTCACAAGGACGGCTTGTGCCCGCACGCCAACGGTGCGAAGATTGAATTCATGACGCTCCGGGTCGGAACAGAAGACCAATGAGCCTTTTAGCGAGATGGCTGTGGTCCCCGAGCTGGGCGCAGGATACTGCGAGCCAATGAATCTCTAAGGTGGCTGACGCATTCAGGCATCCTATGGCATTCACGCGGCGCTACTTCGAAAACAGCATCTCTCCGGTCAATCGGGTACGGGCATAGGCTTTACACAGATACGTTACCGTATAGATATACAAAGTCGTACCGGCGGGTGCCCTGAAACCTCTTGCCTGGAACTTCCTCAACCGCTTCAGCAGGGAACCGGGCCAAATTGGCCTGTGCACCTTGATGCGTCGATCCACCAGATCTTCAGGGGTGCGCGGCCCGAAGGTAAGGCGCCGGTCATCGATCGCCAACTGGCAAATCGTGAAATCGAAACCCATTATCGTACTGTAAGGATCCGGAAAAATCGTGCAGATCAATTGGAATATTTCCTCGCCGGGTGACCGCAGTTCCACCAGCGACAGTCTCATCTCCCGGCACAGATCGGGCGTTATTCGCCTCAGGCGCCCCGCATCGTCCAACAGTAGAGACTTTTTCTCCTCGTGACGGAAACCACCTTCGTTCAATTCCCGGATTGTCCGCGGAAAACTCTGATAGGCAGTCAAGGTGAACCCCTTGGAAAGCAGAACACCAGCGGTGTCATTCAACGCCTCCAAGCTCGGGAAAAACAGATCATAGTCGCCCGCGCGCGGGGGGGTTCCTCCATCCCCCCCGGCTTCGGTCAGCCACCGAAGCACGCGGCCACCGGCCAGCCAGCATCGAGAACTCAGAATCTCGATATACGGGACGGGAACGAGACCCAACACTCGCTGTACGTGCTCCACCGGGATGGAATTTCCACCGCAGCCGGCAAGCTGGTCCTTGAACAGGTCACGGACCGTCACGTGGCCGCACAATGCCGGTCAAGGTTCACGGGAACAGGTCGGACCACGAGGCGGAGCGTATGGAGGACCCCCGGAACGGAGCCGTGATGAGGTTTGCAGCGGCGAGCCAGGAAACCAGAAATACGGTTTTGAGGTAGGGCCGGAAACCACGACGAAGGTACGCGGCCATCCGGCAGAAAGAATGTCCCGCCCGGGGCAGATTCGATCTTGCGAGCCGAAATCGCCCGTCGATCAGGTCCTGCCAGGCCCGGGGTCCGAAGTAGATGTACCGGTCGTCCGCGATAAACTGGGCGACGCTGAAATCAAACCGTGAAATGATATCGACGGGCGAGCGGTAGCAGGAGCTTACCAGTTGAAGCCTATCGTTTTCAGGCGACAGGAACTCGATATAAGCCAGTCTCAGCCGCCTTACATCGTCATCCGAAATGGTCGCCAGTCTGCCGCAGGCGTCAAGCATACCCGAGTCCGTGATGCCTTCGATACGCCGGTTGATGAAATGCCTGTATACGTACTCTTTCGCGTTGCGACAGAATGGAACGTAACCACTCATGGTGGCGCCTTCACGCAACAAATCCCGCGCAAGAGCGTTGAGCTCGTCGAGCGATAAGAAAAAGAAGTCATAGTCCCCGGCCTGTTGCCCCTCGCCGCCGCCGTTGTGGAGCCACCGCGAAATACTGCCCCCCGCCAGCCACCTGCCCGCTCCCAGAATGCGATGGTAGGGAAGGGGCGGCAGCTCCAGCGCCGATCGGACCGCGGAAATCTCCAATCGGGACTTGTCCGAAACGAAACGCTCGGGCTGCTCCGGTATCGCCAGTAGCCGGCGAATTTCCCTTTTTTGTTCTGCACGGAACGGGCTTTCTCTAATCCTCATGAGCTCCAAGTCTTGTGTAGGCGGGCGCATCGGAAATCGTCCAGGCTCATCCCTGAGCCCACACCTGATTTTGCCATGCAATAATACGCGAATGAATGCCGTGCCGGACAATGGATATTTAAAGATGAACGAGCCCTGGTAGGGGTTCTCGATATTCGACAGGCGCGGCTCCATTCATCGTTCCGCTCACGCGTTAGCGATAGCCCGGTATCGGGCTGGCGCGGATGCTCCTCCGCCGGGCAATTGTCATCCAGATTCGCGTATCCGTCCTCGTCAAAATCGAGAGCCTCTCCTGGATGCACATACTCATCCGCCGCCTGGTCCGCGGTCAGGATTTCACAGGCATCAGGCAACTCCTGGAGCACTGCCTCGGCGCTCGCGGTTGCGGCATCCGACGCGACCGCCGTGCCTTGCGCGCCCTGCTCGGAATCCTCCTAGCAGGCGGTCAGAGTCACTCCCACAAACCCGAGCAGCAACACCCAGCCCCGCATCATCATTGCATGCTCCTTAGTCATTCAATATCAGAGTCCGGCGAGCCGAGTTTCAGGAGAACCTCCTCGCCGGGCGGGATTTCGACCTGGTCGAAGCTGATCGCCGGGACCGAGCGCACCGTCACCTCGTAGTGTCCCGCCTCCAGCTCCACCGGATCGCCGCCGACCACAGCCTCGGCAACGAGCTCGCCACTGCGGTCCCGGACCTCGTAGATTGTCTGCAAAGCAGTTTTCAGCGCCGCGCTCAGCTCAGCCGGATCATTGGCGGACAGGTAGCGGCCGCCGCCCTGGTTCGCCCATTGGCGGAAGGTCTCGGCCAAATCCGGATCGTCGATGGCAAAGCCGACGATGTTCAGTGTCACGTCGAACCCTTCGTCGGTGAGGGACTCGATTACCGACTGCGGGTCGCCGTCGCAGGTCTCTTTGCCGTCCGTCACCAGAAGCACCGTCCTGCTCCCGGTCGCGTCCTTCAGATCGTCACGCACCTTGTCGAGTGAATCGGCAATGGGGGTCTTCGCCAGGTTCCTGGCCTCGATGGCGCGCAGCTTCCGGGTGAGGTTTTCAACATCGAGGGGCGCCAGGGATTGCTCCAGGTCAGTGCGGCAGGCATTGGGCTGCTGATGGCCGAACACGCGCAGGGCAACCGGCGTGCCGGGCGGCAGTGATTCTTCCACCGCCCCGATCAGCAGCGCTTTCGCGATGTCGATGCGGCGCCGGCCTTCCATGCGCTGGAGCATGGATCCGGAGGCATCGAGAATGAGCTCGACGGCTCCGTGCATGGCAGCGGCGCCTTCACCCGGGTCGCCGGCTACTACGGCCAATGTGCCGGGCTTGCCCGCGTTCGCGTCGAACCGCGCAGCAGCCGACAACTCGTACGGCGCCGGTGCCCGCAGCAGCGTCGCCGCGCGGTCGAAGGCGACTTCCATTTCGCCGGCGGACAGCACATGGTCGTAGTGGCCGCCGTTCACATCCGTCCAGCCCTGGAGGAGATCCTGCTCGCGGGGCGGGTTCCGGCTGAACGCGCCATCAGAGCTGAGGCCGAGAGCGAAAATGCGGGGCCGAACTTCGCGGAACTTCTGCCAGACCCGCGCATGGCGTGTCGTGGCCGCGTCGGTGATCAGCACCACGGCCTTGGTGCCCTCTCTCGGCGCCAGAGCGGTACTCGACGTGGCGAGCGTTTTCTCCGCCGCGCTGGAGCTGGTGTCGCGCGGCAGCTCGTTGAGAATCGTCTGGAGCACATAGGGCTCGCCGTACCAGTCGGCGACCAGCGGTGAGCTGCCGAAGGGAATGAAATTGACGCCGTCCCGCCCCGGCACCACATCCTCGGCATAAGCCATGAGGGCGTTGTAGGTCACCGGCAGATAGGCGCCGACGCTGGCGCTGGTATCCCATGAAAACACGACATTCCGGGGCGGTTCTTCGACGTGGATCCAATAGTCCTCTCCCGCCTCGACGACATACTCGTACCGATGCCGGGCCGTCTGCGCATCCCGGCGCACGGCCATCACCGGCTCGCCGGCGGCATCTTCGAGGTGCAGACGCGTCCGGACCGTGGGCTCGCCCTTCACCGTCACGTCCAACAGGTTCATGCCGTCGGGAACGCTGAGGCGGTACCAGTCGGACTCCTTGCCGAGTTGAACACGCCCGGCCGTTGCCTGGCCCAGTTCCAGGGGAGCCGCGCTGGGACGGTCATTGTTGCCGGACGGCCGGAACGCCGGCGGCGGCTGGATGGGCAGAGTGGATTCGTAAAAGGCTGCTTTCGAGGCGAAACCCCACTCGGTCAGAATGGAACGGTAGTCATCTCCGGGAGACTGCTCGACAACGCCGATCCGTTCCGGCGGCGTCCTTTTCACCGGCCGTTCCGGCCCGGGCACGGTGAATCTGAGGTAGCGCGCCCACACGGACTCATCCAGCTCGAGCTGCTGAAGGGATTTGCTGCCGTCGAGCTTCCAATCGGACACGGGCCGCCACGGCCCGAACGGGCTGTCCAGGGCCGCGCTGATCCGCACCCGCTTGATGCGTTGCTCGGCATCCGCGTCGTCATCCGTCACCCATTGCAGCCGCGCGATGCGCGCGGCCCGCTGGTGGTGGAACGCGACCACCCATTGCATCGGCTCGCCCGCCGACAGGCGCACCGCGTCGGGGTCCTTTTCATCCTCGCGCAGGATCGTGCTGTCCCAGTGCTCGGTGATCCGTGGTTTCGACCAGACCACGTGGCCGCCCAGGTCGTTGTCCGCCAGGTTGTATCCGGTCTCATTCTTCAAGCCCGTACCCGGCTCCGCGATCACCTTCCATTCACCAAGCCCGAATCCGGGCTGGTCCTCGCCGGTAAAGTTTTCAATAAGCCGCAGCCGTGCGTAGCGGGCCGGGACCGGGTGCTTCAGCACGAATGCCTGCTCGCTGGGTATCGGTTCGGCCTGCCCCTGCAGGGCGGTCTCGTAGCGCTCACCGTCCGTGGACAACGCCAACTCGAACTCCCGCGGCGCGTGATCGATGGCCAGTTGTCCAAGAGGATTCAAGGTGATCCCGGCGACCGGAACCGGTTCATCACCGGCCAGCTCCACGGTGGCACTGGTCTCGTCCTGGTTGCTTCTTATGATTAAGCCGCGGCCTTTTACCGCCATACCGTCGAACAACTGGCTGTAACCACTGCCGACGCCCTTGATCTCGTCACGGTCGCGCTGTTCATCGGTGGCGACCCAACGACCACCCAGTGCCTGCCACGCCACATTCGCCCCGCCCAGGAGCGGTTCGGGCAGCTGCCAGTATCTCTCGGGCCCGACCGGCTGCGCCCCGGCCTCCGGCCGAATCTCGGAGAAAGTCTCAACCTGCCTGCCGTTCGGGTCGACCGCGAGAACACTGATGCGCACCGCTCGCTCCGCCCAGGCATCCGCCGGAACGCGCAGTGTCAGCGGTATCTCGGCGCTGCCGCCGGCGGGAACGACCGCCTCGCGGGAGTCCAGCTCGATACGCCATCGATGATCGCTGGTCGTACCTTCCAGGTTGACACTGCGCTGCCGGTCCGACTCGTTGGTCAGCTCAAGGGTCCCCGCAACCCGTTGTCCATGACGCCGGTAAGCGGCGACCGTATCGCGCTCCAGCTCCAGGGCCATGTTGATCGGCGATTGACCCATCGCCGCGGCAGCGGCGGCGCCGGACGGAAAGGAAATTTCCAGCCGGTAGGAAGGCGCGGTGTAGATCGACAGGAACGTCGGCGTGTTGGTGGGCAGCGTGGCCCGATACAGGTTCTTATCGCGATCGTACTCCGCGAGATCGTCGTCGGACGTATCCGTCACGATGCTCAGAACGTTATTCTTTGAATGGATCTCTATATCAGTGTCGACGGCGAACACCGGCAGACGGTAGAAGTCCGCCTTGTACCAATCTCCCGTCCCGCCCTCGATCACGTGGTTGCGCGGCAGCGGGCTCGCTATGCCGCGGTGGTCGTTGGGCTCGCAATCGGCGGGACACCCGTAGCGCGGCAGGCGCTCGATCCCCAGCCGGTACTCGGCTTCGCTGACCTCGGCCGGCGACAATTCCACTTTGTAATTCCCCGGCGGGAACAGCCCCTCCAGGGTCAGCGGCTCGCCGGGCTCCGACGCATTGTCGAGGGACCGGGAGCCGCCGAGGTCCTCCCAACTCACCTCTGCGTGCACGGCGCCGTCGGGCGGTGGCGTCACGGTCAGCCGGATCCGGTCCCAATTGGTGAGAAAGAACCGGTAGCCGTCGAGATCGGCTTCCTCGCTCAGGATGCCCGTACGCACCTGGCCGATTGCCAGCCGGTGATAACGTGAATCGTCGTCGTTGGGCTCGCGCTCCGCGTTCATATCCGGCGGCCCTATGGCGCGCGCCAGCAGCGTGTAGTCGCTGTCCTCCCCTTCCAGGGCCAGGTAGTGGTCGCCCGGCAACAGGAATACATTGGGCAAACGCGCCCGCCGGCTGTCTCGCGGGAACCGTTTTTCTTCCACCTTGGCCCCCGCCCCGTCGTAGTAGATCATCTTGCGGACGCCGCCGCCGATGGCCTGGAAACGCCACAGCTGCGGTTCATCGTTAACGGTGAGGCGGTAGACGTCGGTCTCGCGGCCCGCGAAGCGACCCTTGACCCGAAGCTTGTCGGTCAGGGCGACCGCTTCCTTCAGCCGGTCGTTGGGCTCGACCTCCCGGCCGATACGGTACGGGTCGCCTTCGATGAACCGCAGCCGGTACCCGGCGCCCTGCTCACGGCCGTCCACGCGCACGCCGTGGGTGCCCGGCTCGAGCAGCAGGTCCACCAGCTCGATCGGCCCCGACCCCTTGCGGCACTGGACGTTCCTGCCGTCGCCGTCCAGCAGGCACAGGCTGAGGCGCTCGGACGACCCGGACTCCAGGCGCAGCGTATGAGTCCGCTCGGCGCGCTCCCCGGACCACTCGAAGGCGAATCGGTCCTCATCACCCTTGGTACCGAAGCGACCCGTGGTCACGGTTCCGGGATCAATGCGATTGGCCTGGTTCCAATCGTCGTTAGGCTCGGCTTCCTCGCCGGCAACCCGTTGCCCCGTGACGACGGCCGATACGACGCGAATGGCACCACCTTCCCGGGATTCGAGCTGCACCGGGTAGTTGCCCGGCGCCAGTCCGAGATCGGGGATCGCCAGGTGACCCTGGCGGTCGGTACGGGCGTCGGTCAGCTCCTCGCCCTGGTCGTCGTACAATGTCAGCGTCATCTCGCGCCCGACGGCGGTCCGGGCGACCAGCCGCCAGTGCTTGCCGGCGAGCTTCTCGGGGATCTCCAGACTGTACCAGGCGGTGGTGGACGGGTAGAAAGCCGCGTGCTCCCCCCTGTAGCCCAGGTCGTAGGCGTTGTCCTTCGTCTCGTTCTCCGGGGTGCGCCCGGCGACCACCAGCTTGTCGCCCTGCCGGATGATCAAACGAAACGCGCCCTCGGACTCATCCTTGACCGCGGATTTCCCGTCCTTGCTTTCCGCCGTCTCGCCCGTGAAGGCCGACGTATCCACATCCGGGGTCAGCAGACCTTTTTTGATCCCGCCTCCATCTCCACCGCCGGCGTGGGCGACGCCCAGCAGGTAATCGCCCGGCTCGAAGATCAGGTTCTCCGCCACCACCGGGCGCGCGCCGCGCGTACCGATGCTGAACAGCTTTTCCCTGGACTTTACGTCGACACCGTTGGCCTTGAACTCCACCGTGAACACTTCGACCACCGTCAGCGCACCGGCGATGCCCTGGAGCTCCAGCGTCCAGCGCTTGCGCGCATCCTCGTCGGAGACCGTCCACATGAAGCCGTCCTGGTCGGTGCCGGTCTGTACGCCGGCGATGCGGACGGCCCCGGCCACCGGGTTGGCCGTCGCCGGCGTATCATTGGGCTCGGACTCATAGACCTGGGCGGTATTCGCACCGATCGCCATGGGGCCCACGACGAGCAGCGCTGTCGTTGCCAGCGTTCTCGTAAGCATTTTCCAACAGAAATTTCGAAAGCGGTTCATCTCCACGTTTCCACCTCGCTGACGTAGTCACGCCCGGGAACACGACCCGGGCGGGTGATCTATCTTGTTCCGACACTGCATTGTCGACTGATGAAAAACGCCCGATTGTTCACGGGAGTCTCCAGTACTACTGTGTTATTAAATCTGCCTTAACCATCGTTCGCTGACCACAACAAGGACAATGTATCAGCGCCCTGGTGATCACTCGCGCCAGTCGAAACCGAAACGTGGCGATCGAGCTGGGCTCATGACGTTGCCTGAGGTCCAGCCCCGCGCGGCTGGAAGCCGTCGGGTAAGGCAGGTTCTTCGAATCGAGCGGCGTTTTTTCCTGCCAGAAAGCCGCTCGAGTATCAGAAAACCGTAAGCAGCGATGCACAGCGTGGCACGTGGGTCGCATCGCCAACGCCGGCTTGGTGGCAAATTCCACGTCCTGCGGTACCCCCGCCTGCGCTCGGCGTCCTCGGCCCACTCCCGATCCGCATGCATCAATGCTTTCACGATCGTGTCGCAGTATCGATCAAACCGCCCTTTCAGACCCCGGCTCATGGGGCATCTCACTAATCATTTGAAGAGAGTTCTGTAATGCCATGTTTTATAACATAGTAGTAGATCGTCGCGCGGTTGTCCGAGTCTTGGAACCCAAAACCCGGAACCCGTAGCCTTGCTGAACGCCGGAGACGAATTTCGAATAAACTTCACAGGAACAATCGTAGTTCCGCGAGAGCGCCGTTTGTAATTGAAGAATCAGAGCGAGCAGACCAACCATCATGGGTGTCAAGACTGCAGCGCGGCTCTGGGCATGTTGTCTCATAAAGGCTGCTCCTGGTCGCAGTACAGCGGGAAGACATTGTTGGCATAATGCTGTGACTGTAAAGGTTACATGTATTTGCAATTGTCGAACGGCATCTCCTGCGCGCCGAGCGAGCCGGTAGTCGCGTTCAGTCCTCGGGATCAGCTCGATAACGCGTCGTAGAGTAAAACAGGCGTTGCAGCAGCGCCACAGAAAAACCTGAATCTAGCCAGATCATAGGCTTTACTATTCACGACTAATATCCAATGCCCGGCTAAAAAATCGGGCTAAAGCCAACCCGACCGCCAGCCCTAGTCTCCAAGCAACCTGGCTCGTGAGTCCGAATCCATAAGCGAAGCAAGCGAGGCCGTCTCTGAAATTGAAGGCATCACCAAAAAGGTAAATGAAAAAAATAGTACAAGCTGCGCCTAACACAACAGCGCCTTTGACAATCTCCCTAGTCGTTATATGTTCTGTTACTACAGCTCCTCTGCCATCTGCGTCGACGGCCAAGACTGTGCCATGATTAAGATTTAGCCGCCATTTTGGGGAATCCAGTAGTGGTCGCTCAGTGCTTTTGGAGTTGCCTGTCGAGTTGCTTTTAACAGGATATGCATAGGCCATTTTCTGGTCGACATGTGTTGCCTTGTCCGAAAATGAGATAGAGCCGCCATTCATATGCAATTTGTATCCTCCGGAAGCTCCAGAATAGAGTGCACCACTCGCACTCTGAACCTTCGGAACTGGTGAAGCCAACTCAAGGAATGCGTCTTCAGCAAAGGACTCCCACACACCGACGCGCATCGCGGATCGTCGGTCGTGCACAACGCGGGACCGCTCGGCACGAATCGCGCGGCGGTCATTGAACACAATGTCGATTCCCTTGCCGCCAGTGCCCAAGCCCTCTTCCAAGTCCATTTCACCGTGAATCGAAACAAGGTTCGGAATGGCCCGGTAGACGGCCGGATCAGCAACTCTGGCAGCGCCTTTGTCGAACAAATGATAGAGCGCAAGGTGTTCGGCCACCGGCCGTTCGAGGGCCGCCTCCTGAGGCACCTGGTAGCCCGCCTCGATCGGGCGCACCTCTGATAGCATCTTCAACTGCCCTTCCGTCTCGGCGAGAAGCCGATCCAGAACCAATGCTTCCGGGTATCGTCCCGTGTTCAGAAGAAGGGCCTCGCTGCGCAGCGGCACCGCGATGCGGCCGTTCTCCTCAACAGGCCCCTCGAAGATCACACGCTGCTCGGTCAGCGTGCGTTTCGGCGTCGCGACCGTGTAGGTGAGCACGATGCGCTCAAGCGCCAGGAGGCTTTGCTCCTCCTTCGATCCGAGGTTGCCGAGCGCTTCGACGGCCTTCGACGCCTTGTCGGAAAATTCCTTGAAGACGCCGGCCTGCGGCTGTGAAATGATGCTCGCTGGTGCGATGAGGCCGCGCCGGCTCACGGCCTTTCCACCGGCGGGCAGGGTGCCGTTGAGAAACGGCACAGCGTAGCGCCAGTCGGCCATGGCTTCCGGCGCTTCCAGCAGGTTGGTGCCAAACAGCGTGTCGGGGATGAGCTGGAACTGCAGGAGCTTGCCGTAGAGGTTCGCCGCCGGTCGTTCCCATGGGTCCATAAGCGGCGTGCGCTGGATCTTGTCGCCGATGCGCCGCTCGACATGTACCTCGAGCCGAAACGTCTGAACAGTCTCCGCTGGCATCTGCTTTGCGTGATAGGCGTGAAATTCCGGCGCGAAATCGGCGTGCGCCGGGTCGTGGAGGCTCGGATGCGCCGCGTGCCAGGGGTCGCCTGGCGCGAGACGGTACTCGACCCAATAATATTTTTCCGGCGGCCACGCGATCGGCACGGGATCAAGATTCATGTGGGATCCCACCGCTTCCTGGAGGACCGCGACCGTCTCCTCGACCTTCTGCTCGAAACGGAAAAATTCGGGAGATCCCTGGCGGTCGGCGGCCTCGCCCATCGCCTTCTCGATCTCCTTCTGCGGCATGCCGACGCGATCGGCAAAGCGAGCGATGACGGCTTTCGCCTCTTCAAGCGGGATTGGGGGATCGGTTTCGTTACTCGGGCGGCGGAAGATTTCCTCCCGCAGCCGATCGCCCCCGGCCGGAGATAGCGCTCCTTGCACGATGCGCGCCTCGAACCCCGCGTCCCTCAGGAGGCTCGCGAGCAGTAGCGACTGGTCGGCGCTGTTGCCCGCCCCGCTGCCGAGCGTGCCCTCGACGCCGCGGAGAACACCCGCATAGGGCTCATAGGCGATCCGTTCCTTCACCCAAGCGACGATCTCCCGGTCGTCGTAGTCCGCCCTGTCGAGCACGGCCTGCGGATCGAAGCGACTTCGGTCGATCAGGGCGCGCAGCTCGCGGATGATCTCGAGCATCGCGGGTGCCCGCGAGGTCAAGCGCTCCGCCTCTGGCGGATGATCGTCGCGCGGGATGACGACGGGCGCAGCCGCCGCGGGCCAGCCCATGACGCAGATCGCCAGACTGACGAGAATGGAGACGGTACCGCGAAAGAGCGGCGCCGCGGACAGAGTGAGAATCGGAGACAGACCACGTTTTTGATCCAGCGTGTACCGGGTCCGAAGGTCGGACCCCGTAGTCCCGTCGAACACCACCGTGTGGATGTGATTGCGCACCTGGATCAACCGCACGCCGAAAGGCAGGCCGGCCAGAACTCCGGCACCAGCCAGAAAGCGCTTTTTCATCTTTTTGTCTTCCTCATTGACTCACACTTCACTTTGTTGCCCGCCGGGACAAGGTCCTTGCCGGGCGAGTCGAATACCTTGCGCCGGGCTCAGTCACCGAATACGGATTCAAATGCGTCGTTGATTTTCTCCTTCACCGGATCGTCGCGATTCCGATCGATTTCGTTCGCCGCCTCGCCCGCGAGGTCATCGCCGTTTCCACTCTGTTCGCTACCCGATCCCCCGGAGCTCGCATGTTGCCCTTCGCCCTCGGATGTACGTATATAGCGCACGCCGTCCTGGTACGGTGAGTTGAGAATCATTTCTGACGCAGCATTGTCGGGACCGAGCTGGAACTCCGCGATGACTTCGCCGCCGCTGACGGTCTTGGCCTCGAAGCGGGCGTCGCCAGTCGATTTCATATACCAGGGGGCCACGTCGCCCCGGGCGGCATGGATCATCATGTACCCCGGCGGGATCTGGCCGCGGCCTTGATCCTGCATCTCCATGGAAGCTTCCGCGGGCGCGACGATCCAATCGATTTCGGCGCCTTCATACCTGCCATAGAAGCGCCCGAGGTCGTCGCGCGGCTCCCCAAGTCGCGAGGCCCAGAAGCCGGTATCCTCATCCGTGCCGCACTCGCGCTGCCACTCTTCGCGTTCAACAGGAGAATTCGGCTTATTGTCGCAGTCCCATTTGGGCCCGTCGGCTTCCGCCTGCTGTTGTGCCTGGCACTGCTGCCATTGCTGTAAGCACGGCGCGTAGCAGTTCATAACCGCCGCGACCTCGGGAGACATACTGTCGCCGCCCTGCTGACGCAGCGCGGATTCGAATTCCGACAAGGCTTCGCACGAGCAGTCGCAGTCTCGTGAGTCCGCCACTGCCGGCGTGAGGGAGTGAAGCACCAGCAAGGCCAGAGCGATTATCAGGGGCGTGGTGTCCGGCAACCGGACACAGGCTTGTTCTCTCATGGCATTTCCTTTCGGGCATCGAGTAGCAACGAGTATTCATGGAAAAAGCGCTCACCGTTAACCCCGGGAACGCTCGATTTTGTTCCCCGGGGTCCGTTTGCGCGCCCGGATGCTGGATAATGCGTGCCCGGTGACCGCTGTTCAGCCAGGGAGACCCGTGACCGAAAACCGTTCAAAGCCTGCCGCCCGGAGCCTGGGAGATCTGCTCGAGGCCTACCGCCGGCGGACATTCGTTGGCCGCGAGCACGCACTGGCCGAGGCCGAGGCGCTGCTGGCGGGACAGGTCGACAGCCCGTACCTGTTCTTCCACGGCCCGGGCGGGATCGGCAAGACCACCCTGCTCCAGCGGGTGCACCAGCTCGCTGTCCGGCGCGGTGTGCCCGTAATCCAGCTCGACGGACGCCTGTTGACGCCCGCGCCGCAGGCCCTGCGGGACGCACTGGAAACGCCGCTGCGAGCCCTGGGCCGCCGCGGCCCCGCTCTGGTTCTGCTGGATACCTGCGAATACCTGGAGCCGGTACTGGGATGGCTGTACAACGAGCTCCTCCCCGGCCTGGACCCGCGCGTGCGCGTGATCGCCGCCGGTCGCGTCGCGCCGGAAGGGGTTCCGGCCGTGGCGCTCGATGAGCTGTCCGATGCGCAGGCGCGCCACTATCTGGCGGGCCGGGAAGTCCCGCCGGATCACGCCGAGAGGATCCTGGCATACACGGGCGGGCACCCCCTGGCCCTGGCCATGGCCTGCGACCTGACCGGCCGTGACAACGCGTGGCCACCGGCCCCGGACACATCCGAGATCACCACGGAGCTGGCCCGGCGGATGCTGCGGGAGGCGACGGACGCGCCTCAGTCACGCGCCCTGAGAGCCGCGGCACTGGTGCGCGCGATTTCGCCCGGGCTGCTGTCCCGCATGCTGCCCGACGACGACGGACCCGCCCTGTTCGACTGGCTCGCCGGCTTGTCCTGCATCGAGGCCGGCAGCGACAGCCTGATCATGCACGACATCGCGCGTGCGGCCATTGCCGGCGATTTTCGCGAGCGGGCGCCGCAACTGCATGAGCTCCTGTGCCGCCGGGCCGAGGACCATTACCGCGAACAGCTTTCAGGCGCCGACGCCGCCGCTGCCTTGCGGGCGGTCCAGGAGGTCTCCTTTCTGTCCCGCGACCTGCCCATGATGCGCTCGATGCTGGAGCTTATAGCGCAGTCCTCAGCATATCCGGACGCTCCGCACCCGGGGGATGTCGAGATTCTGGCGAACCGGATCGAGCACTTTCAGGGTACCGCGCAGCGCCGTTGTTTCGAATATTGGCAAGCTCGGCAGCCGGGAGGCCTCACGGTATTCCGCGAGGCCCGGGGCGAGCCGGCCGGCTGTGCCCTGGTGCTGGCCGTCGAGGGACTGGATGACGCCGATACGAGCAACGACACCATCGTCGACGCTTATCGCCGTCGCGTCCGGCAACTGGGATTGTCCACGGGCTCCCAGGCCAGCCTGATTCGTTTCTGGCTGGACGCCGAGCAACACCTTGCGCCTTCGGCCGTGCAGGCGCACACCTTGAGCCTGACGGTCGCCGTGGCGGCCGCTCAGCCCAGCACCGCGTTCATGGGCCTCCTGGAATCGGACGCGCCCGCCACCCGAGCCATGGCGGAGCTCGCCGGGCACGAGATCCTGGAAGTATCCCCGAGCCACCTGGGAGACACACCGGTAGTAATCACACTGCACGACTGGCGGCAGGAAAGTGTGCTTGATTGGCTGATCCGGACAAATCGTAGCGCCCGGATGTGATCGACCGCCGGCTGCGACCACGCAGGTACTCACGGAGTCGTCGATACCACTCACGCTTCACGCACGATACCGCTTGCTCATCTGCGGTGCGTTCAGTCTCGGCGGGACGCGAGCTCCCGGTGCCAGAGCTCGTCGGCCAGCGCGTCGCGCGCAACAGACAACTGCTTCCGGAAGGTCGAGTAACCCATGTTCAACGCCGCGGCAGCAGCTTTCTGATTGGTCGCCGGCGCGATATAGGCGCGACGCAGCACCTCACCGAGACGCAACCCCCCTGTTCCGGCCTGCTCAACCGCCGCCACCGCGTCCTCCAGTTGCCCGCGCAGGATATGGAGGCGTTCGTCCACGCCATCGCCGCGTTCGGTACGGGCGAGCACGAACGCCTCGCCCAGCAACGGATTGCGGCCCAGCTTACCGGCATTGTGATAGTCCTTCAGCGCGCGCCGGACGGCGTGGCGGAAATCCGCCTCTTCGAGGCCGCGCGGCGCTGACGACGCAAGCTCCGCGCGTCCGGCGGCTTTCTGGAGAGCAATGACGCCTTTGGCGAACCGTTGGTAATGACGCGCCGGTGACTCCTTCTGCCAGTCCTGAAAATAGATGCGCCAGGCCTGCTCACCGATCCGGGTATCGCTGTCCGCCACGGCTGCAATACCCAGGGTACGTGCCAGCTCCGTCCATACCGGGCTCTCGACCAGCAACTGCGCGCTGGCTCGCAGGTTCTTGCTCATGAGATTGTAGGCACTCACCGCCATAAGAATATGAAGCCTGGCGGGCGATGCCACCTGCATGTCATCGCCGGTGGCCCACAGGCGTATGAACGGGACGTGCTCGCCTGGACGCAGCGCCATATCGTCCTGCAGGAAACGCCACAGCCTTCGCGTTACCGGATCGGCCTGGCGTGCCGCCGGTGCCAGCGCTTCCATGTCAAGCTTGAGGAAAAAACCCTGGACAAGAGCATTCTCGTTTCGGATCACGTGCAGCCCATGCGGGGCGTGCTTGATCCAGTGCTCGAGCCATCGCCGCGACTCACTGTCCTGTTGCTGATCGATCATCTCGATCATGGCTGAGGCATCATTGGCACGTGGCTGGTCCAGATACAGCGAACGTGTGTGGGCGGCGGACGCCACCTGCCGCATCACTGGCAACTCACGCAGGGCGTACATTGCGTCGCCGGCCAGAGCCGTGGCTTCGGACCAGCCGATGTCCTCGCGCTTGGCGATACGCTCGACCACCCAGGCAACAGCCGTCAACGCGTAGGCTTCGTATCGGCCGGGGAAGCGCTGTGGCATCTCCAGCATCAGCGCTTCGCGCACCTGATCGTGCGGGAACAAGCCTTCCGCGCCCTGCTCGACGAAGGACAATCCCCGCAACCAATCGAACAGGGCTTGACCGTCTTCTTGTTCCAGCATGCGACCGAGCAGGTCTTCGCTCAGCTCGCGGACCACCGCGCAGGCGTCCAGGGCGCGGCGCCGGATCGGGTCGTGTGCCTCGCGCGTAAAGCTGTCTACCAGGGTGCGAATCACCGGGCTGTCCGCGGCCCGGACGGTGTCCACGCAACCGCCCGCCAGCAGCGTGTCCGCCGCCATTACCAGCGCCAGGGGGTGGCCATCGGCGAATGCGACGACGTCCTCGCGGCCGGCATGCGCCAGCCCACGACGCGCCAGGTAGTCCCGCGCCTGGTCCGCCGACAAGGGAGACAGGTGAGTAATCGAGGCCAGCTCCCGCCAGCCGGGATCCGTCCGCCACTCGGTCTCCGGCTCCGCGCGGCTGGCGATCACGATCCGCAGATTCGCCGGGAGCTCGGGGAGAAAAACATCCCGAAACCAGGGTTCTAAAACCTGCCAGCTCTCAAAGGTATCGATCAGCAGCAATGGCGCGGTTCCGTCACCCTCCTGCGGCCACCTCAACGCGCCCTCAACGGCATGTTCGATGGCATTGCGCACCGCCGGGGGGTTGGGCGGCACGTTGCGCGCATCCTGCACCGCGCAGAACCGGCCGCCCTCCCGCGCCCGCCGGGCGAAAGCCTGCAACAGAGTCGTCTTGCCCATGCCACCGGCAGCCACGATGAACCAGATCAGGTTCCCGCGACGGCCGTCCACGAACGCATCAAACTGCGCCAGCTCCGACCGGCGCCCGACAAACGCGCGTTCGCGCGCCGCCGCCAGACGCTTACCCACAGTGTCGGGTTTTGCCATATTCCGCCGCTTGAGGCTGTTCCATCGTCAAGCCGAGCCTGTGCGTCCCAGGCGACCTACGTGCACGTGCGCACTGCGTTGTTCAATCGTGCGAGCCCAACCTTCGAGCCAGGGAAACTCTGATCAATTCGGAGTTTCCCTGAAACTGCGATTCTCCGGAATCAACGATGGCCTGTCGAGCCTCTACACCTTGTGGCGCCGTGGATCGCGATTCGACGACCTTCGGTCAACTAATGTTCCAGGCCGGTACTGAAGTCTGTCCCCAACTTCCCTCGGCTTTGCCCACGCCGTGCACAATGCCTTGGCGTTGTCCGACCCTCTTATGAACCCCCCCGTGAATCCAGCCAGGTCAGCGGCCCGCCCGTGTAGGCAGGAAATCCGGCTCCGAACAGGGCCCCGACATCGACCAGGTCGCCGTCGGCCACGACTTGCTCGTCGCGGCACCGGACGGCTTCTTTCAGCAACGGGTCGATCAGCTCCCGGGCAAGCTCCTTGAACGGGTGGCGGCCCGGCGGGACGCCGATGCTGACCCGTCGCCCGCCGTGCCAGTCGTGAAAACCCTGCCCCGTGCGCCGGCCGAGCCGCCCGGCCTCCACGCGCTCGCGCAGCTCGTCGGGAACCGGATAGCCAAGCTGCTCCGCCAGGCATTGGCAGACGTCCAGCCCCACCGCATCCGCCAGCTCGAGCGGGCCATGGGCCATGCCGAACTTCCTCCCTGCGGCGTCGATGATCTCGCGCCGCGTCCGGTGGTAACCCGAGGCACCCTGGAGCATGTAGGGAAGCTCCAGTCGCAGAACGAGGCGACCCGGTCCGCTCCGAACACGCAGCGCAAGCTTGTGCACCGAGGCAATCAATGCCTGGCCGGCCGCCACGGCACGCTCGCTGCTCTGCTCGCCGGCCACGACCTCGACCATCGGCATTTGCTGCACCGGATCGAGGAAGTGCAGGCCGATCAGTCTCTGCGGCCAGTCCATGGTCCGGCATAGCTCCTCGATGGACAGGGTCGAGGTGGTAGTAGCGATTACCGTGTCCTTGCCCAGCGCGGTTTCCAGATCTCCCAGCAACGACTGCTTGGCCGCCATGTCCTCTCCGATGGCCTCGATCACGAGCTCCGCGTCGCCGATGCCGTTCCCGTCCGCATCGAGATGCAGCCTGTTCCCCGCCTCGGCCACCGCCTCCTCGTCCCCCAGGCGCTCGGCGAAAATTTTCCGCGCACCCGCCTCGGCCGCCTGCAGGGCCTCCTCGCTGGGATCGTGAAGCGTCACCTCTCGGTCGTGGGCGGCCAGCAACGCCGCCACGCCGGCGCCGATCACGCCTGCGCCGAAGACGTGGACGCACCGCGGCACCGGGACGTCGAGCGACAGCGCCTCGGTGCGCAGCCGGTTCTGCAGAAGGTAAGTTCGCACCAGGTTGCGGGAAGCCGGCTGGTGGGTGAGCGCCACAAAGCTGTTGCGCTCGGCCGCCAGACGCTGCGCCATCGGTTTGCCCGCATGGTCCCGCCACAACCGCAGGATGGCATACGTACCGGGAAAGTTCTCGGGACAAGGTTTCCGGGACAACTCGTAATCCAGGACTTTATAAATCACCCGGCGGATGATCGACGCACGCAGCAGCAGGTTCCAACGAGCCGGGCAATGTGGGCCCGGATTCCGCCTGATCAGATCGCAGGCCTCATCCCGCAGCGAGTCTTCCGCCGCGACAGCGTCCACCAGACCGAGCTTGACTGCCCTGCTCGCGACCATCGAACCGCCGTCGCGCAGCAACTCGAGCGCCTGCCAGTAGCCGACCACGTCCGGGAGACGCGCCGTTCCGCCATAAGCCGGATGCAGGCCCAGCCGGACATCGGGGAAGCCCAGCCGCGCGCCGGCCCGTTTGGCGAGGCGATAGCGGCAAGCCAGGGCCAGATCCAGGCCGCCGTTGAGGCAGTTGCCATGGATCATGGCAACAGTGGGAACGGGCAGCGCGGCGATCCGGCCGGTAACGGACTGTCCGCACTCGATGAGCTTTCGCACCCGGTCTTCGTCATCGATCGTCTCAAGCTCTTCGGTGCTGGGCCCATCGACAAAGCCCTCGGACTTCGCGGAGAGCAGGACCATCCCTCTCAGGTCGCGTTTTTGTTCCAGCTCTTCGAGCGCGCCGGAAAGCTCGTTGAGCAAGGTCAGGGACAGAGTGTTGGTATCGGCGTCCCGGCGGTCCAGATACAGCCAGGCGATGCCTTCGTCGTCATATTCGAGGCGGCAGTTCGGCCGGCTTTGCGTGTTCAAGGGCTTCTCCTTACGGGGTTGGCTCACGGTCATCCATGCTACCCGACTCGCTGCCGGCGGCGCCAATGCGCCCACGGGGGTTGATACAGATATTCGGATTTACGGGGACAGTTTACTGATTACGGAGATATTGACAATAACATCGCGCGACACAACCTTCCTGGCACGCTGTACCTTTGAACGCGACAATTCGTGAAACGGCATTGATTTCGGTGACCCGTCGGCGGCGCCGGCGCCGGCAAACGCGGACTTAATGTCCCGGAGGGCGGCAGCGGCACATCGGGCGGTGAAGCCGGCGGGCCAGATGAGGCGGGCGACGGGGGCGACGGAGGTGTAGGCTATACCTCTGGAGCCCAGGAAGGTGGTTCCGGCGGCGAGGGTGGCGAGGGCGGTTTCAATGGCAATGGAGGGTTCGTGTCGATCTCGTTCGAGACGGCCGACTCCAGTTTCGAGTGTCCGGGAGGGAGCGGATCCGGGGGCAACGCAGGTCCCTGAGCCCAGTTACCGGGTGCCGGTTGGGACGCGCAGAACCGGCAAGACACATGAGGACGGCATGGACAAGAAACTGCGGTCCAGCCAGGTAAAACCGCTGCGGGAGCAATGGTTGTTTGACCTCGTATGGCCTTTCATGGAGCGGGCAAACGGAAAGGGCCAGTTGGAAATTTGATATCAGGGCTGCGGAATCTGTACAACTGACGCGCTGGCAAGCCGGTTGGCATCAAGACGGCAAGTCGGACCAACTGTTGGTCTACGATAAACCCGGCAATCGCTTCCTCGACGGCTAGGGAAACTCTGATCAATTCGGAGTTTCCCTATGGGTCAATGTCAATGGGGACATATGGATTGAACTGTAATTCTTTCATTTCGCTGTTTCCAGAGGTAGACTTTTCGATCCATGAAAATTGACGCATTCCAACGCCTTCTTCAGCCGGTGATGGACACCGTGGCGGGAAGAGCGGTAGATCAACAGCTCGCCGAGGCGCTGAACACGAGCTTCCCCTGTGAGGGGGGAGCGTTCCGCGCGATCGAGGCGGCCTGCCACGAGGCGATCTCCGACGGCTGGATGTGCGCCCAGGGCGGCGAAGGGCGCCGTTTCGGCAGGGTTGTCGAGCCCGGCGCAGAGACCCACGACCTCAGCGTGGACGTGGTCGACCTGCAGGACGTCGTCGGCCCCCATCACCGCCATCCCAAGGGCGAGATCTGCATGGTGATGCCGGTGGACGAAGCCGCCCGTTTCAACGACAATCCGCGCGGCTGGTGCGTATTCGAGCCCGGCTCGGATCATTTCCCCACCGTCGAGGGCGGCCGTTCCCTTGTGCTGTACCTGCTTCCCGGCGGAGAGATCGAGTTCACGGGGCTGGCCGCTCCCTGATCCCGACGGCTCGCGAGATATCCCGGGATCAATCCCGATCTACATCGTGCGGCGGTATTGTCCACCGACTTCGAACATAGCGTGCGTAATCTGCCCCAACGAGAAACAGCAATCGACCCGTACCGGCGCGGTGACATTGATTCAGTGATTCCGCTCGGCCGCCCGCGCACGGATCGAGGCAGGCCTGACCACCCGCCTGCATCGGCTCGATGGAATCACCGAACGCCATCATTTTCGAAGGCCGCGGTGTGCTCACGGTCGGCCAGATGGCCGGCGAAGCGGCTGGTCCGGGCAATGTCATGATCATCCCGCCAGGAGTTGAGCCCGCAGATCACAAACCCGGGTAATCAGGATCTGAGCTTCCTGGTCATCTGCACACCCAGGCTCCGCCCGGAAGCCTATGCCGATCTGGAGCGGTATTGAATCAAGGGCGCTTCTAAAAATAGCGATATTTTCGTGAGAGCAAGGAAGCACCGCGCACAGAACCGCAGTTTACATGAAGTATGGTTAATGTGAAGTATGGGAGGATTCGAGCACGGCGCTGACGCAGCTATCGCGGCCATTGTGTATTTACTAGGGTGCATTTTTAGAAGTGCCCTCAATAGGATTCGGTTTTCAAACCCCTCTTTGTGGCGAAATCCGCCAAATCCTGGCCAACGTCTTCGGATTGCGGATCGGTGCCGCCTGCGGCTTCGACCAGAAACGAGCGGCGAAACAGCATGTCTTCTTCGCCGATGACAATCATCGCGACCTGATCGTTTCTGGCAAAGGTATCCAGGGCCTCCAGTTCGGCCACGGCATCACGCGTGCCACGAGCGGCAGGGGCCTTGCAGTAAAGAACATCTTCTTTCATGTCTGCGGCTAGCTGCGTCAGATCCCCGATCATGGGATCGTTCCAGGTGCTCCACAGCGTGACCCGAACGCTCGGAAGCTGATCCGCATGCGATGCAGCTTGGTCCAGTAGAGGCTGAACCAGCTCCCGAAACTGAGCATGGACCAGCCCATCGAACGTCACAGCCTGGTAGTGCCGTTTCAAATCTCTTCGCAGCTTCCGGATCGCTTTTTCAGGGTCTAGGGCGGCCACCGACCTGGCCTCATCGAGCAACGCGCGCGCCCCTTGAACCTGCTCCTGCTCGTTCAGCTTGCCGCCGAACAGGCTTGCTAAAACGCCCATGCTTGCTACCTCGGTATTTACGTATTTACGGGGACAGTTTACTGATTACGGGGATATTGACAACAATATCGCGCGACACAACCTCCCCGGCACGCTGTTCTTTAGAACAAGGCAATTCGTGAAACGGCATTGATCTCGGTGTGACCCGTCGCCGGTTCTTGACCAGGCTGGCGGGATGGGTTGCGTGGGGAGCGGTGCTGTGGGGTTCAACCCTCACCCCGGACCTCTCCCGTTCATCGGAGAAAAGGTTCTAGGTTACATAGTCCGGCCGTATTGGCGTCCGACTTCGAGCATAGCCTGCGTAATCTGCCCCGGCGAGCAATGGCGCACCGCGTGTATCAGCTCGGCGACCCGTACAATCTAATTCGTATGTACCCCACTATTACCTTACTGATTATTCAGATGATCGTCCTGCGCACCCGCGCCGACACCCACTCGCTTGCCAGCACCGTTGTCAGGATCAGTATCAGTATCATTGTCACCTGTGGCCAGGCGAGGGTGTTTAGCGAGTTCTGGAGCTGCAGTCCGATGCCGCCCGCGCCGACCAGACCCAGCACTGTACTCTCACGGATATTGATGTCCCAGCGGAACACGGAGATCGCCCAGAACGAAGGTGCGACCTGCGGCCAGATGCCATAGACGAGAATCTGCGGGCCGCTCGCCCCGGCGGCCTCCACCGCTTCCACCTGGGCACGGTCGGTCTCCTCTATGGCTTCATAGAGCAGCTTGCCGACGAAGCCGATGGAGCGCAGCGCAATGGCGACCACCCCGGATAAAATCCCCGGCCCGACTATCGAAACCAACAACAGCGCCCAGATCAACGAATTGATCGAACGCGACGCGACGATGATCAGCAGCGCAACCGGACGCAGCACCAGCGGGCTCGGCGAAGTGTTGCGCGCGGCGAGGAATGCGACAGGCGTTGCGATCCCCACCCCGATCAATGTGCCAAGCGTGGCGATGTTGATGGTGTCCCACAACGGCTTCCACAACTCGGGTAAGTAGTCGATCCGCGGCGGGATCATGCGGCCGCCAATATCGGAGGCCTGCCGCGGCGCATCGTACACGAACGCCCAAATCGTGGTTTCGGTCATCAACTGCCAGCACCACACGGTAAGCGCCACCCCCGCAAACCAGCCCATCCAGATCAGGAGAGCGCCGATCCGGGTATGCAGCCGCCAGACCGGCCCTTGCGGGGTTTCGCGCACCGGCATCACTGCACCTGCTTTCGGATATAGCCGGACGAATACTCCGCCGCCATCACCAAAACGATGATGATGAGCAGGATCGCGCCCGCGCTGTCGTACTCGTATCGATCTATTGCGGTGTTGAGCGTGGCGCCGATGCCACCCGCGCCGACGATCCCGATCACCGCGCTTTCGCGGAAATTGATGTCGAGGCGGTAGAGCGACAGGCCGATCAGCCGGGGCATCACCTGGGGCTGCACCGCATAAACGACGACCTGGGTCCAGGACGCGCCGGTCGCGCGGATCGCCTCGACCTGGGCCATGTCGATTTCCTCGATATCCTCGGCCAGCAGTTTGGCGAGGAAGCCGATGGTAGCGAAGCTGAGCGTCACGAAGCCGGCGAACGGTCCGAATCCGAACATCGCCACCAGGAATATCGCGATGATAATTTCCTGCAGCGACCGGCTGACCGCGATGACCCCGCGGCAGAACAGATACACCGGCATGGGCACGATATTGCGCGCCGCGCCGACCCCGAATGGCACCGACAGAATCACGCCCGCGACGGTGGAAGTGACGGTCATCGTCAGGCTCTCGATCAAGCCTTCGCTGATGTCGCGCCAGCGCGAGGAAAAGTCCGGCTGCAGGAAGCCTTCGACAAATCGCCAGCCACGATCGAGGCCCTCCCAGACGCGCTGCCAGTTGACCTCCAACGTCCCGATGGCGAGCACGAGATAGATCAGCGCACCGATCTGGATGACGCGGCGCCAGACAGGGTCCTTGATAAGTTGCGGCGGGCGCCGCCAGGTTGCTGGATAGACGCCGCTCATGCGAGGCCCGCCATCCGCTCGGCCTGGTCGCGGTCCGCGGCGGCGTCCTCGGCAGCGGATTTGCGCATCGCGGTCCAGTCTTCCTCGCCGTAAATGCTGGTGAGCGCGACAACATCCAGCTCGGCGGGTGACCCGTCGTAGACCACTGCGCCGGCGCGCAGCCCGATAATCCGCTCGGCGAATTGCTGCGCCAGCACCACGTCGTGCATGTTGATGATCGCGGGCAGCCCGCGTTCCGCGCAGACTTCGGTGATAAGACGCATGATCTGGCGCGAGGTTTTGGGGTCGAGCGCGGCGGTCGGCTCGTCCACCAGCAGGAGCTCGGGCTCCTGGGCAAGAGCGCGCGCGATCCCGACGCGCTGGCGCTGGCCGCCGGAGAGCGCGTCGGCGCGGCTGTCGGCGCGCCCTTCCAGACCGACCCGGTCCAGCAGGCGGAAAGCGTTGGCGATGTCCTCGCGCGGGTATCGTCGCAGCCACGCGCGCCAGAACGACACATAGCCGAGCCGGCCGGAGAGGACGTTTTCCATCACCGTCAGCCGCTCGACCAGTGCATATTCCTGGAAGATCATGCCGATGCGCCGGCGCGCGCAGCGCAGCCTGCTCTTGCTGAGGCGCGTCAGATCGGTGTCATTGAGCAGCACCCGCCCCGACGTCGGCTCGACCAGCCGGTTCACGCAACGGATGAGCGTCGACTTGCCTGCACCCGACGGGCCGATGAGACCCACGACCTGACCTTGGGGCACGCTAAAGCTGACGCCGCTCAGGGCCTTGTCGCCGGTTCGATAGGTTTTGCTCAGGCTTTCGACGCACAGCATAGGCGGAACTCGCACGCGTGGGCGCGCGCAGCATGTCTGCGCGCGCCCCGTCCGGATAAAAGCCGTTACTGGCAGTCGTAGGTGACGTTGTTTGCGGCGTCGATTTTGCGAATCACCTCCCAGTTTTCCTTGAAGGTGATCTCGATGAACTGCTCTTCGCCGCTCTTGCCGAACTCTTCTGCGAGCTTGGTGCCTTCCCACTCGAACGTGAAGAAGGCCTGCTTGATCTGCTCCTGTAGCTCCGGCTTGAGGTTGTAAACCACACCATAGCCGGTGGTCGGAAAGGTCTGGGAGGTGTAAAGGACGTTGAACTGATCCTCCGACACCACGTCCCGCTCGATCATGCGATTCTTGACCGAGTTGGCGATGGTGGCAACCTCGTAATCCTTGTTGGCGACGCCCAGGATCGAGTTGTCGTGCTTGCCGGAGAACTGAACATCGTAGTCCTCGCCCGAGATCATGCCGAATTCAGCTTTCATCAGCGCCGTTGGCGCCTTGAAGCCGGAATTGGAGGTCTGCGAGGTGTGGGTGAGCGTCTTGCCCTCGATGTCCTCGACTTTGTCGATTCCGGAGCCCGGATAGGTGATGATTTCCATCTCGTAACCGAAAGAGCCGTCCTTGCCCGCCATCATGGTGAACGGCCGGAAGCCCGCGCACGCCACTGCAATCGGATTGGAACCTGTGTTGAAACCCGCGACATGCAGACGTCCGGCGCGCATCGCCTCGATCTGCGCGGCGTTTGACTGAACCGGAAAAAACTGCGCCTGCTTGCCCGTAAGCTCTTCCATGTGATCAAGGAATTCAGACCAGACCTCGCGATAGACGGCCGGATCCTCAACCGGCGTATAGGCGAAGATAAGCGTATCCGGGTCGATCTGCTTGGCCGGATCGGTGGGTATGTCGGCGACCAGATCGCCGTCTTTGTCTTCGAACCCGGCACCAAGCTGAAACGCGGGGGCCGGTGCGGCCACGAAAAGGACGGCGAACAGCGCCACGGCGGACATCACTGCAGGAGATCGGATCATTTTTAGCAAACCTCAACATCGAACGTGAGGTTGAAATGCTATTTGCGCCGCATTGCAGGCAGATGACAGGAAGCGAACCGATCACCTGAAGCCGGCATGGATGCCATGCCGGGCCGGCACCAATATGGTCTTGCCGGAGTGGGAATTACGGGGACAGTTTACTGATTACGGCGATATTGAAGTACTGCTCGATGCTCTCGAGCACCTGCTGCTGGCAATTCTTGGGGGCAAAGGAGGATGGCATTTCAAAAACGCGCCGATCGCATTTTCTCAAAATCGTTCATGACTTGCCCCGGTGGTAAATCTCTTCCTCTTCCCTTGATTCAATAACCGCAGCGCGGCGCGTCGAAGTGCCGGCAGGGAACCGCGCAAGTCAGGATCGCTGGCTTCCTCTATCGATCGTTTGCTCATGGTTTCTCGCTCCAATCCATCTCGATCGGCCCGCCGCCCGAATTGTCATATCTGACCCAAGCATCGACCCGGGGCATATAGAACTGTTCGAGGTTTTTCAGGCCGGCCGCAAACCGGCCGAGCACCTTGTCTAGCAATCCTCCCCTTCCATAGAGCTGGGAATCCCGCCGAATCTCATCAATCCAGGGAACGGTCACATAGTTAAGTATACTGTCCCCAGAACCAGAACCCCCCAGAACCCAGGGCTTTCCCGTAGCGAGTTCTAATGCACCATGACGCAGGTGCATTCGGCAAGGTGACTGACTTTGTGGGAGGTGCTTCCAACCACGAGTCCGGAAATATCGCTCAGTCCCCGACTGCCCATCACGATCATGTCGACGTTCTTGCCCTTGGCGTGTTCCAGGATGGCCTGGGCTGCCGGACCGACAAGGACATCCGAATGCACTTTCTTGCAGCCGCGATCAGCGGCGATCTGCTCGGCGGCTTCCATCACCTTCCGGCCTGCCTCCTCGATCTTTTCCCTGGAGGAGTTCACGGTTATCGAGGCACCGCCCAGGACCAGCGTGCGCTTGCTCTCCCCGGTCAGGATGACATGCATCAGGTACAGTTCCGCTTCGTACTTGTCGGCAAGGTCACAGGCGAGCTCCAGGGCCTTTTTCGAGTATCCGGATCCGTCCAGCGGCACCAGAATTTTCTTGATCATGCTTACTCCGTTGAGTTCACTCTTCGCTGCAACTTACCAAACGGCCGGCCCGGGATATTGATCTGGATCAGAAACCGGGCAGTCACCGCAGCCACGTCACGGTACGCTTCCTGCTGGGCGTTCGCGGCAGCGCGTGCTGGAGCGTGAGGCGATGGCGAGTCGATCGCCGCTGGAGTGATCCGCCCCCGGGACGCCAGGAAGGCGGTCCCGGGAGCGGGTCATTCAGCAGGCGGAAGACGGGCGTTAAAACCGCCAGTCCGGGCCGCCGCGGCCGCCGCGGTCCAGTCCGGGTCCGGACCGCTCGTCGACCAGGTAACCGCGCACGAGAACATCCTGGCCATCCGGGCGGCCCATATAGTCCCCGCCGGCTGGACCGCCGTTGCGGGGATCCCAGGGCCCGCTCGTATAGAGCTGCTCGTTTCGATGCACGACGAAGCCGGTGGTAAAGGATTTGGAAACGCTGCCGAAGCCGTCACCGTCGGTTGTCAGGCACGTCTGGGACAGGTTGTGATCCGCACCCGACGGTGGACTGTTCTGCCCCACGGACAGAACCAGGCAGTACGTATGGTCGGGTTGGTCCGTCAGGAATGCCCAGTGCACTTCCGTGACGACCAGCACCTTGCCTCGGGGAATCCGGTAGTCCTCGACCCGGGTGCCGTCGTGCCTGATTCTGCTGGTGAACCTCAAGGCATTGGGAAAGTCGCTCGGATTGAGGATAGAGCCCCCTCCCGGATCGTAAGTGAAGCCATCTCCACTGAGAACGACCAGATCCTGCGGGGGCACGTTGACATGGGTTTGCGCCTGGACCGGTGCCGTGGTCCAGGCCAACACTGCGAGCAGAAAAACGGTGATTTTTGTCACTGGATTGTTCATCTCGACCTCCCACTTGCTGGAGTTTGCAATGTTCTTCCCTGTATCGATCACTCCATTGCAATCGAAATGCCGGGCCCAGCTTGCCTTAGATGCACACGCGCGTCCATACCATGTCCGGACAGAACCGCGGCCGACATCCCGAAGAACGCGCCATTGGGCGATTCTTTTGTTTCGGAGATTTTTTTGCAATATGAGATGAGTAGAAGCCCACCGGACCGGTACGGAGCCGTTTCCCCGGTCCTATGTTGACCCTGGCCCTGGGCATTGCCGCCGGTTACAGCGACAGGCCCGCCGCGTGCTGCAGGACCTCTACGAGGAATACTCGGTGGCCGAGCGGGCACGGCACCAATCCCGCACACCTGCCGAATAGTCAGCGCCGCCGAACAACCAAGGCCACCGGTTCCAAACGGTGCCCGGAAGAGCGCGTGCGTTCCGGGCGGCGGCGCGCATAGCGCCATGCGGGATTCCCTGCTTCGGCCTCCCTGGCCGTTCCTGACGACATCGTCGCGCCCTCCTCGGCAAACGTCTACCCCTGTGTTGTGTTGTCGGGTTGAAATCCGACCTACACGCCCTTCGATACTATTTTGCTGATCCCAATCCTTCCGGGTTTACCCTTCAACCCTCACCCCGGCCTTCTCCCATTCTTGGGAGAGGGCGTTCATGGCTACATCGTGCGGCGGTACTGGCCGCCGACTTCGAACATAGCGTGCGTAATCTGGCCAAGCGAGCAGTAGCGCACCGCGTGCATCAGCTCGGCGAAGACGTTGTCGTTGTTCATCGCCGCCTGCCTGACGCGCTCCAGGGCCTGCTTGCGGGCCGGCTTACCCGCACCTCCCCCAGAACCGATAGCAGCCTGTGACGTCAACGCGGTGGCAGGGACCTCAGGTAGGAGGGCATACCGCCGATTAGAAAGCGCTTCAGCGCGATGGGAACGAACGCATCTGCCGTACCCCGCCGCACGGACGAGAACGTTTCATCTCCTGCCGTATATACGTTAAGGTTAACATAGTTCTCTGACGGTTCGTACTTCAGGTTCTCTGTATCATGCGTCGTCAGGGTGGAAATCTCCGCAATTGGCGAATAGGAGGATGTCATGCAAGACTTCCTGCAAGAATTCGGGAACATCGTTGGGGCGACCACCGGCAACCTGCTTGTTGCCCTGGCCATACTGATCATAGGTTGGATTCTGGCCTTCCTCGCTTCCTCCCTCATCAGGAAGGGCACGTCCAGCTCCGGTTTGAGCCGGCGCATTGCCGGAATGATCGGAGAGGAGGAAAAATCATCCGAAGTGGACAAGTGGGCCGGAAGGGCCGCGTTCTGGATAATCATACTGGTTGCGTTGGTAGCTGTTTTCGACAGACTGGAGCTGACCGGCGCGGCACAACCGATCAACGCGTTTCTGAACCAGCTTTTCGTATTCGCACCAAAGCTGGTGGCTGCGGTTGCGCTGCTGCTGATTGCGTGGGCCCTGGCTACCGCCATACGCTTCGCCGTCGGACGCGGGCTCAAGGCCACCAGTCTCGACAAACGGCTGGCAGCTCAGGCAGGCATCGAGGAGCCGTCCAGAGAATCGGTCAGCGACGCCCTGGGCAACGTCGGTTACTGGTTGACCTTCGTGCTGTTTCTGCCCGCTGTCCTCGGCGCCCTGGAGATGGAAGGTCTGCTGGGCCCGGTCGAGCGGATGATCGACGAAGTACTGGCGATGCTGCCGAACGTGTTTGCCGCCGGACTGCTGCTGTTGATCGGATGGTTCATCGCCAGACTGCTCCGGCAGATAACGACCAGCCTCCTGACAGCTGCCGGCACTGACCGCGCCGGCGAGCGCATCGGCCTTATGTCGACGCCGGACGGACGCAGCCTCTCAGGAATCATTGGAACGATCGTCTACGCGCTGGTCATGATCCCGGCGATTATCGCGGCGCTCCACGCCCTCGAGATATCCGCCATCTCCGATCCTGCCATCGAGATGCTGACCGCGCTGCTGGCGGCGATACCCCTGGTGTTCGGCGCCGCGGTAGTGCTCGGCATTGCCTACTTCGTCGGTAAGCTTGTCTCCGAGCTGGTGACGGACGTGTTATCGGGTGTCGGATTCGACGACGTACTGGAGCGGATCGGCCTTGCGCAACTGGGAACCGAAACGCGCCGCACGCCGTCCCAGATCGCGGGCTACTTGGTATTGGTCGCCATCATACTGTTCTCCGCTATTGAAGCGGCGGAGCTCATGGGCTTCACCGTCCTGGCGGATCTGATCACTCGATTCATCCAGTTCGCCGCCAACGTGGTGCTCGCCGTGGTGGTATTCGGCCTGGGTCTGTATTTCGCGAACCTGGCTCACAATGTCGTGAGTTCCACCGGCGGCGCTCAGGCTCCGATGCTTGCACAGGGCGCCAGAGTGGCGATCATGATCTTCGCGTTCGCCCTGGCTCTGCGCCAGACCGGAATCGCGGATGATATCGTGAATCTTGCGTTCGGCCTGCTTCTGGGAGCCGTTGCGATTGCCGCGGCCATCGCGTTCGGTATCGGTGGCAAGGATATGGCCGCCCGGGCCATCGAACGCTGGTCTAAACCGTTTGAGCAATCTCGACAGGACTAGCGATCTGCCAGGGGCCATGGTCGCTTTCCGTGCGCCATGGCCCCGCCGCCGCAGGGAAACGGATGCCGATCGGCGGCAGGGAGCAGCGATACCGGACGGAGGTCAAAGTTTGGCTGAGCAACACCGGAGCAAATCATGAAACTTGCTATCCTTTCGTGCGGGCCTCGATCCTACAGCACACGTCGTTTAAAGGAAGCCGCTTTACAGCGCGGTTACGACGTTAAAGTGCTGAACACTCTGAAGTTCGCCATCGACCTGCAAAGGGGCGAGCCCGATTTATTTTTTCGACAGAAGCCACTGACTGAATATGACGCCGTGCTGCCGCGCATCGGGGCATCAATTACATACTATGGCACGGCTGTGGTACGGCAGTTCCAGGAGATGGACGTCTTTTGCGCCAATACGGCGCACGGCATATTGAACTCCCGCGACAAGCTGCGAAGTCTGCAGCTCCTGAGCCGGCACCATATCGGCATACCCCGGACCAGCTTCGTCCGGGACAAGCAGGATGTCCTGCCGGCTATTCAGCGCGTCGGTGGGGCGCCGGTAATTATCAAGCTCATCGAGGGAACCCAGGGCATCGGCGTGTTGCTGGCGGAATCCACGAAGGCCGCCGAGTCGATTGTCGAGCTGCTTCAGAGCCAGAGGCAGAACGTGCTCATACAGAAATTCGTCGCTGAGAGTAAAGGCAAGGACATCCGGGCTTTCGTGGTCGGGGATCGCGTCGTGGCGGGAATGAGGCGAGTTGCTCAGGGCCAGGAATTCAGGAGCAACGTGCATCGCGGCGGCGTAGCGGAAGCAGTGGAGTTGCCCGAGGAGTACCGGGAAACCGCGGTGCGGGCGACACAGATCATGGGCCTGAGGGTCGCCGGCGTGGATATGCTCGAGGGCGAGAGCGGGCCGCAGATCATGGAAGTCAATTCCTCACCGGGCCTCGAGGGCATCGAGAAGTGCACCCAACTCGACATCGCCGGCGCGGTGATCGAGTACATCGCCGCGCAGGTGGACTTCCCCGAGCTCGACATTCGCCAACGGCTCACGGTCAGCAAGGGATACGGGGTCAATGAAATCTACATACCCGAAGGCTCGAAATTCGTGGGCTGCACGATTACCGAGACGAAGTTATGGGAACAGGACATCAACGTGTTGACCCTGTACCGCGGCAGCAAGATCATCCCGAACCCCCGCGCGGACCGTGTCCTTGAAGGGGGCGACAAGCTCTTGTGCTACGGCAAGGTCGAGTCGATGCGGCAAGTGATTCCGGCGAAAACCCGGCGCCGCAGGCAGCCGCGGGTCAAGAGTCTGCAAAGCGACGTCTCCAACTGATTGCCGGTCGTTAACGAGGTGGCTTCTTCGCACCGAAGCGAAAAATCCAGCGTACCCGGGCTCGCGATGCCGGATAAAGGTTTGAACGGCTTCGTTCAGTCCGGCTCTGCGTCGGCGGGTTTGTCCAAACCATAGATGAATCCCCGGCGCCGATCAGTTCGATGCTTCGGCCTCCCTGGCCGCTCCTGACGACATCGTCGCGCCCTCCTCGGCAAACGTCTACCGCTGTGTTGTGTTGTCGGGTTGAAACCCGACCTACACGCCCTTCGATACTATTTTGCTGATCCCAATCCTTCCGGGTTTACCCTTCAACCCTCACCCCGGCCCTCTCCCATTCTTGGGAGAGGGCGTTCATGGCTACATCGTGCGGCGGTACTGGCCGCCCACCTCGAACATAGCCTGCGTAATCTGGCCAAGCGAGCAGTAGCGCACCGCGTGCATCAGCTCGGCGAAGACGTTGTCGTTGTTCATCGCCGCCTGCCTGACGCGCTCCAGGGCCTGCTTTGAGTCTTCCGGGTCTTTGGCCTGGAACTCTCTCAAGCGCTTGAGCTGGCTCTGCTTTTCCTCTTCGGTTGATCTGGCCAGCTCCACCGGGCCGAGGTCCTGGGAGTCTTCCTTGAGGTAGGTGTTCACGCCCACGATCGGCAGGGAGCCGTCGTGCTTCTTGTGCTCGTAGTGCAGGGACTCGTCCTGGATCTTGCCGCGCTGGTAGCCGTGCTCCATGGCGCCGAGGACGCCGCCGCGCTCGGTGAGACGCTCGAACTCCATCAGTACGGCTTCCTCGACCAGGTCGGTGAGCTCCTCGATGATGAACGAGCCCTGGTTGGGGTTCTCGTTCTTCGACAGGCCCCACTCCTTGCTGATGATGAGCTGGATGGCCACGGCCCGTCTGACGGACTCATCCGTCGGCGTGGTGATGGCCTCGTCGTAGGCGTTGGTGTGCAGGCTGTTGCAGTGGTCGTACAGCGCGATCAGCGCCTGCAGGGTGGTGCGTATATCGTTGAAGCTCATCTCCTGGGCGTGCAGGGAGCGGCCGGAGGTCTGGATGTGATACTTGAGCTTCTGCGAGCGCTCGTTGCCGCCGTACTTGTCGCGCATGGTCACCGCCCAGATGCGCCGGGCCACCCGGCCGAGCACGGTGTACTCCGGGTCCATGCCGTTGGAGAAGAAGAACGACAGGTTGGGGGCGAAGTCGTCGATATCCATGCCCCGGGCGAGATACGCCTCCACGTAGGTGAAACCGTTAGCCAGGGTGAAGGCGAGCTGGGAGATCGGGTTGGCGCCCGCCTCGGCGATGTGGTAGCCGGAGATGGACACCGAGTAGAAGTTGCGCACCTGGTTGTCGACGAACCACTGCTGGATGTCGCCCATCATCTTCAGGGAGAACTCGGTGGAGAAGATGCAGGTGTTCTGGCCCTGGTCCTCCTTGAGGATATCCGCCTGCACCGTGCCGCGCACGTTCGTCAGGGCGTACTGGCGGAGCTGCTCGCGCTCTTCATGGTTGGGTTCGCGGCCGTGCTCTTCCTCGAACTTTGTGCGCTGCTGGTCGATGGCGGTGTTCAGGAACATCGCCAGGATGGTGGGCGCCGGGCCGTTGATGGTCATGGAGACCGAGGTGGTCGGGCTGCACAGGTCGAAGCCGTCGTACAGCGCCTTCATGTCCTCGAGGGTGGCGATGGAGACGCCGGAGTTGCCGACCTTGCCGTAGATGTCCGGGCGCTCGTCCGGGTCCCAGCCATACAGGGTTACCGAGTCGAAGGCGGTGGACAGGCGCTTGGCCTCGGCGTGCGCCGAGAGGTTCTTGAAGCGGCGGTTGGTGCGGAACGGGTCGCCCTCGCCGGCGAACATGCGGGTCGGGTCCTCGCCCTCGCGCTTGAAGGGGAACACGCCGGCGGTGTACGGGAAGCGACCGGGGACGTTTTCTCTCAGCAGCCACTTGAGCAGCTCGCCGTGGTCCTCGTACTTCGGCAGCGCCACGCGCGAGATGAGGCTGCCGGACAGGGTCTTGTGCTTGAGCGGCAGCCGGAGCTCCTTGTCGCGGACCTGCATGACGAACTCCTCGCCGCTGTAGATCTCCTGCATCTGCGGCCAGTCCTCGAGCAGCTTGAGGGAGTGGCTGTCGAGGGCGTCCTCGCGCTCCTGGATGAGCGGGTCGAAGCTTGCCGTGTCGCCGCCTTTATCGCCGATCATGCGCTTGCTCTCGCTGAGCTGCTGGCGCTCGCGGGCGAGGCGGGCCTGCTTGTCGGCGTGGTGCAGATAATGCCTGACGGTGTCGGCGATCTCGGCCAGGTAGCGCTGGCGCTTGGGCGGAACGATGACGGTCTCGTCCGTGGAGTGGTGGATCTTCGGGTCGGCCAGCTTACCTTCGGCCTGCTCGAAGCCGTGGCCGCCGAGCTGGCGCTTGAGCTCGTGGTACAGCGCGGTGACGCCGTCATCGTTGAAGCGCGAGGCGATGGTGCCGTAGACGGGCATGTCCTCCCAACTCTTGCCGAACTCCTCCTTGTTGCGCTGCATCTGCTTGGCGACGTCGCGCAGGGCGTCATGGGCGCCTTTGCGGTCGAACTTGTTGATGGCCACCACGTCGGCGAAGTCCAGCATGTCGATCTTCTCGAGCTGGCTGGCGGCGCCGTACTCCGGGGTCATGACATATAAGGAGACATCCACCAGCGGCGCCACCGCGGCGTCGCCCTGGCCGATGCCCGGGGTCTCGATAACAAGCACGTCGAAGCCGGCGAGCTTCGCGGCGCTGATGACGTCCGGCAGGTACTCGGGCAGCTCGGCGTCGGTGCCGCGCGTGGCAAGCGAGCGCATGAAGATGTTCTCGTGGTCGATGGCGTTCATGCGGATGCGGTCGCCGAGCAGCGCCCCGCCGGTCTTGCGGCGCGAGGGGTCGACGGCAATGATGCCGATCTTGACCTCGTCACCCTGGTCCAGGCGGAAGCGGCGGATGACTTCGTCGGTGAGCGAGGACTTGCCGGCGCCGCCGGTGCCGGTGATGCCGATCACCGGGATCTTCGCGGCGCTGTCCTCGGCGGACTTGTCGAGCTGGGCCCGCGCCAGGCTGGAGAGGGTGTCGTTCTCGATGGCGGTGATGAGGCGGGCGAGCTGGGTGAAATCTCCCTTGGCGATGGCACCGAGGTCGGCGGGCTTCTCGACGCTGGGGTCGAAGCTGACACGCTCGATCATGTCCTCGATCATGCCCTTGAGGCCCAGATTCTGGCCGTCCGCCGGCGAGTAGATGCGGGCGACGCCGTAGTCCTGCAGCTCCTTGATCTCGTCGGCGATGATCACCCCCCCGCCGCCGCCGAACACTTGTATATGCCCGGCGTCCCGCTCATGCAGCATGTCCACCATGTATTTGAAGTACTCGACGTGGCCGCCCTGGTAGGAGCTCACCGCCACCCCCTGGACGTCCTCCTGTATGGCGGCGTCGACAATCTCTGCCACCGAACGGTTGTGACCGAGGTGCACAACCTCGGCGCCGCTGGCCTGCAGAATCCGGCGCATGATATTAATAGAAGCATCGTGACCGTCGAACAGGCTGGCGGCGGTAACGAACCGGACCTTGCCGGCCGGCTCGGCGTCGCTTCGGGGAATCTCTTTAACAGGCGCGGAACACATAAGCTTGACCCTCCGGACGCCAATATATCAACTTGTGGCGACGGTGCATCTGCAAGCGCGGCTTTTTAAGCCAAGAATTCGCAAATCTCTTGTCCCAATCGGGACTGAAGCCGCTCCTACATAAAATTTCTGAACCTGTGGATAATTTTGCGTTACGTTTACGTAAACGTCAAGCAGTGATCCTGACATGGTGCGCGACTCCGACCTCGTAGTCACCGCCATCTGGGAAGGCCGCCAGGCGGCCGAGGGAATTCTTGAGTGCCGAGACGACTGAGACGCAGTTTCGAGCGTATTCCATCCCGTTACGGCGGGGGCACCGCTGCCACACCCTTGGTCCCACGTCCCCGGAGACAGCCACGTCCACAAGAAGATGCAGGGTGGACCGCGGGCGCTCCTGACCGCCTCTTTGCCCGCTAGCCGTTCAAAGACTCGAAGTCATGTTTTTTCAGAAGGCGGTACAACGTAACGCGCGAAACCGCGAGCTCGCGGGCCACCTTGGAAAGGTTGTTCGTATTGCGGGACAGGGCGCTGGCAAGCACTTTTTTTTCGACCTGCCTTCGGGCTTCCTCGAGAGTTGGCCCTGTATCTGCATCTTTGGTCTCGCATGACTCGAGCCCCAGGTGATTCGGCAATATGACGCGGGACTCGCAGGAGACATGCGCACTCTTGATACGGTTCATCAACTCGCGCACGTTCCCCGGCCAGGTGTAAGCCCGCATTGCCCTCTTCGCCCTGCTCGATAACGACCGCTTCTCGGATCCCTCGTTGAGCTCGGAGAGAAATGTCTCGGCCAACGTGAGCACGTCATCACCCCGGTCCCGCAGGGGCGGAACATCGATCTGGAATACGTTCAGGCGGTAGTACAAGTCTTCGCGAAACCGGCTTTCCCGCAGGGCTTCTTTCATGTCTACGTTCGTCGCAGCAATTATACGCGTATCGACCGTCACACTACGGTGATCCCCCACTCGCTCAATCACGCTTTCCTCGAGCACCCGCAGCAGATTGACTTGCAGATCCAACGACAAGTCGCCGATCTCGTCCAGGAACAGTGTGCCGCCTGACGCTGCTTCGAACCGGCCGAGTCGGCGCTTGTCCGCACCGGTGAATGCGCCCTTCTCGTGACCAAAGAGTTCGCTCTGAATGAGAGCGGGGGGGATTGCGCCGCAATTCACCGCGACGAAAGGCGCGCAACTGCGCTTCGATTGATCGTGAATCGACCGGGCAATGAGCTCCTTTCCGGTACCACTCTCCCCGGTAATCAGGACCGGGAAATCCTTGCCGGCGATTTGGGCCACTTGTTTTCGCACCTCCTTCATCCCTTTGCTGTGACCGATAAGCCCGTCGTCGGTCCCTAGCCGTCGTTGGCTGTTGTGCAAAAGGCGCAGCCGTGCGATACCAGAGGCATGACCCAGCGTAGTAGTGAGCCGCTCTACGTCAACCGGCAGCCGGTGGTAATCGTAGAAGTGCCGCGAAAGCAGGACTTGCGTCTCCTCACGCATAAGCATCTCGTCATCAACGAGCGCTATCCAATGTATCTGCGGATCCACTGCCAGAACGTCTTCCGCAAAACCCGGATCCTTAAAAACAAGGAGCCCGAGATGATACTTACCGACCTCTATATGACGCCTCAGGTCGCTTGCATCTCCCGCGACGCTTACAGTCCATCCCACGGTCTCCAGCTCTCCACGAAGTGTGCTGGTCGTGGAAGACGGATCAACGCATAGGATATTCCGAGATCCCAGCCAGTTACTCTGTCCCGTTTGCTTCATCGAAATCATGTCCCGAATCGCCTCACCGCCGTGTTAGGCGTACAACTTAGGGAGTCACCACCCCCTCAGCAGCCTTGGCAAGCGGGCCATGCGGCGGCTGCGGCCTGGATTCACGTTTAATGTGTTCGACACCCCCAAGGTGCCCCAATACGGGTTTTAGTGTAGAATACGAATGCGAGTGCCGTCAAGATTGTAAAATCTGCGGTGAAGTGGCCGAGTCGTTATGTGCTGAATTGCACATAACGAGGCAGGGCATCGAGGGCAAAGAAAAGCCAAGGAACCAGACTCAATTGGGCGATGAGGAAACCACGTCAACGGTCAAAGCCGCGAGCGCACTCTTGGAGGCGTGCTCGTTCGGACACTGATCGAATCGATCAATCGTTGGGGCTTCATTGCGTATAGTCGCCCGTGAGCGCTTCCAATGCTTCCCTTGCTGCCTGCTCATCTCGCTCGCCCAGCTTACTGCCCACCGCTTTTTCCAGATGCTCGCGGGCAGCATCCACTTCTCCGAGCTCTTTCAACGCCATCCCCAGATGGAAATTGATTGTAGGGTGATCCGGATACTGCCGCACGATTCGCTCCAGGATTTCGGCGGCTGCGCGGGCCTGCCCGGATTTCAGACGCACCCAGGCAATCGTATCAAGATAGGCTGGATTGTTCGTGCCCTCGAGTATGTCGATAAGCTCCAGGGCGCGCTTGAGGTTTTGCTCGTCCTCCGAGACGGTGATCAGCAGCATCGCGAGGTTATTGGCGGCGTTGGCATTGTCCGGATCGTTTTCCAGAGCAGCTTCGTAGTGGGAGATGGCGTCGTCGATCCGGCCCAGGTTTACATAGACGCCCGCAAGATCTGATTCCAGGCTTGCACTGTTTCCCGTGGCAGCAAGCCCATCCTGGTAAATTGATGCTGCCTGCTCGATCTTGCCTTGATGAAGCATCAGACCACCAAGGCGCCTGTACGCTTCGTCCGCCTCCGGCCGGAGATCAATGGTCTTGCGGAATGCCGCAGCCGCATCATCCAGATCTCCCCGGCGCTGCAATATCAGGCCGCGCAACAGGTTCGCCTCATATTGACCGGGGTCCTCCGCCAGTGCGGTTTCCACCGAAGCGAGCGCCTCATCGAGCTGATCCAGACCCGCGTGGCTCCTGGCGAGTTGAACATGCACCCTCGCCGGGTCAGGCACCTCTTCCAGAGCCTTCTGAAACTGCTCGATGGCCTCCTGGAACCGGCCGCCACCCCGGTAAGCCATACCCATGGCATAGTGACCCAGGTAGTGTCCAGGGTGTGCCTGCAGGAGCCGGCCTGCAGTCTGTTCAAGGCTGTCCCAGTCTTGCCCTCCCGCCTGCATGGAAATCAGCGTGTCCCAGGCCCTGAAACTTCCGGGCTGATTCCTGGTAAAGTTGGTCAGGACGTCTTCGGCCTGGTCGCGATCGTCCTGTCTCAGAAGCAGGCGGGCCAGAGAGATCGCGGCCCGCGCGTTCCCCGGTTCGGCTTCCAACGCCCTTTCGAGGTTGTCCCGCGCCAGAGCCGGCTCATCCTTCAACAGGTGTGCCTGAGAGAGCAGCACCAGCGCTTCGGAAGACTCCGGCCGGTCCCGCAGCAGTGTGCGCAGGTCCGCAACCGCCTTGTCCGCGTTCTCCTGCTCCAGCGCCAGCTTACCGCTTACGAGCAAGGCATCGCCATCGCGCGGATTGTTTTGCAGAACATCGTCGACAAGCCGGCGCGCCTCGGCGTACTCTTGCCGGGTAAACAGCAGCGCCGCGAGCAGGCTTCGCGCTTTCATGCCGCGGGGACCATCGCGGTCGTCCTCGATGATTCCCCGGTAGACCTCTTCGGCTCTCTGTCGTTCGCCGTTGGCTGCGTAGAGCCTGCCCAGCGTGTTTCGCAGCTCATAGGCTTCGGGATCGGCGTCTATAAACCGCTTCAGCTCCTCCTCGGCCACGTCCCATCCACGTGTCCGGGTCAGAAGCTCGACCAGCATGAGCTTGGCCTGGTTGGATTCGGGCCGCCGGCCGACGGCGTCGCGCAGCACCTGCTCGGCTTCCTCGATCCGCCCCTGGTTGACGTAGAAATCCGCCAGTCGTGCACGGTGGGAGAGATTGTCGGGCTCCAGCGCGACGATCTCCTGGAGCGCGCGTTCGTACTGATCGCTGTCACCCGAATCGTCGGCAAGCTCCGCCTGAATCTGCTTCAACAGGACATCCCGCGGATGGGCTTCGAGTCCCTTGCTCAGGATATCCGTGCTCTCTTCGACACGGTCGTTTGAAGCGTAGGCCAGCGCCAGGAATACCGTCGCGTCCCGATGCCGCGGCTTCAGATCCAGAACCCGTTCCGCCGTCTTCACAGCCGCTTCGTCCTCGCCTCGCTGCTTCAGCGCGGCAGCACGAAGCATGAGGCCATCCGGATGGTCTGGCTCCCTGCTGAGAATCGCTTCCGCCGATTCCATGACTTTGTCGGCGACGCCACCCCGCACGTAAATACGGCCCAGCCGGGCTCGACCCTCGATGTGATCCGGCTCGAGGTCAATCAGACGACTGTAGTAGGTGAATGCCTCCCTCCAATTGTCCTGCTCCTCGGCGATCCGCCCGAGCCTGTACAGGCTTTCCGCATGCTTCGGGTCGATCTGGAGCACGTTCTTGTACTCCAACTTCGCTTTGGTGTAGGCCTCGTTTTCATACAGTTCCGTGGCGCTGGCGAGGTGATCCGCCTTCCGCTCCTCGGGCCCTCCGCAGCCAGCGACCGAAATACAAACTACTAGCAAACCAATGGCATGTAACCTGTGCGTTTTCATCCGCTACGCTCCTTTAGGTGCTCGCTGGTGTCGGGCGCCGCGAAGCTTCGATGCCGCTCGACATCGAAACGTCAAGTCAGCCCCCTCAAGCACATTATGCCCAAGGCAGCTGCCGTTGCAATATTCAACACACCGAGCCGGCGCCGCGCCGCAGTGAGAATGAGCTCGCAGCCGTACAGCAACACCACCGCCTTGACCGCCCCGGCCGCAATCTCATCGGAAAGCCGTTGCTCCTGGCCGATGACAACGAGACCGATGACCGCGCACACGACCAGGTAGTCGAAGGGCGTCAATTCGAAGATCGCGCGTTCTCTGGTCCGAAGGTTGACGCCAATGAGCACGGCGATGAGGCCGAAGAAGGCCGTGATCCATATTCCATGGGCTTCGAGCCACAACGGTCCATGCACCATGTCCATGTAGACGGTGAAAATCACCGCAACATAGACCGCCGCCCTGACCAGGACCGACGACTTGCCGTTGCCGAAAGCCATCTCCAGCAGGATAACGGCAAACACCACGGCCGCGACCAACCCGATATCATACGGTGGCGCACCGGCGAGGACATTGATCAGGATCAGATAGCCAGGAATCAACACCCGCAGCGCCGTGAGGGACCAGTCACCGAGCCGGGGGTCGAGCCTCCCATCGCCAAGACTTCGCAATAGCCGGTTTTCGCGACGAAAACGGTCCGCTCGCCAGGACGATCTCTCCGCGACCGTCAGAACCGTAAACACCGCACTCACGATTACCAGGTAAACGCCGAGCACAAGAACATCGGTCTCGAATCGCAGCAGGACGCCCAGCAGCACCAGAAGCATCTGGATGGAATAAATCACCACAACCGATTCGTGGTGGGCAAGATCGAGCGCCAGAAGGCGGTGGTGTATGTGGTTCCTGCTGGCCCGAAACCAGTTCATGCCGTGGGTGATACGCAGATAGAGCACACCGAGTATGTCGCATATCGGCAGCCCCAGGAGCAGCGCCGGAAGAGCCGCGCTTAGAGCGGGGTTGACGTTCTGCGTCAGCAGCACCGCCAGAAACCCCAGGGTCAGCCCCAGCACCTGGCTGCCAGCGTCACCCATGAAAATACGCGCGGGGTGCGTGTTGAAACGCAGAAAACCCAGAATCCCGCCGATCATGGCGGCGGCGATGATCACGACATCGATAGCACCGGCAACATGAGCCAGGTACCCGATCGCGACCAGCGACAGCAGGGACTCACCGCCGGCCAGGCCGTCCAGGCCATCCGAATGATTGATGGCATTAATCATGCCGACAATCGCGAAAATAGTGAACGGGATGCCGAACTCCGGCGGCACGGTTTCCCACCCGAACGGCAGGCGGGTGATGTACACGTCGCCGTGCAATACGAGTATGGACACGGCGGCGAACTGGCCGGCGAACTTCGTGTAGTGGCCGATCTCGCGGATGTCATCCCAGACACCCAGTGTGAACAATACGGCCACACCGAGCAGGTAGGACTGCATGAGCCTGTCCAGCGGCACCAAGAACAGCATCGCCACGAGGCCCCCGATCACGATCGCCACGCCGCCCACCCGGGGAATGGGAGTCGCATGAACTTTCCGGGAGTCCGGCACGTCGAGCAACCCGAAGCGGGGCGCGGCGCGGACCAGGAGCGGAATCAGCGCCATGGAAATAGTCAGGCCGACACAAACGGCGAACAGGTAGGCGGTTCCAACCATCACGGAACCCGGACCGGCGACTGTAGACATCCTGGCCGGGCCACCGGTCCGGCACAGGCTCCTGGTCCTTCGAATGCGTTTCCGACGCTTCTCATCCGCTCACTGCTCCGATTGAGAACCATGATCCTCCCCAGTCCTTGTATACGGGGAATTTTCGTTGAAACCGGGAGCATCCTCCGAACCGTCTTTCCAATATGGCAAGGAGGACGGATACCGGGCTGCCGCGCTGCACAATCTCCGCCGTTGTTTGGGACAGGTGCGCAGTCAGCCGAACCGGGGCTTCTGTCGTTTTCCGCTCTGGGTTGCCCCGCAGTGGTAACCCCCATATCCCACTCTATCGGTGTTTTGAAAACCATTCAACAGCCTGTAGAACGGACTTGGCGATCATGGCGACGCACGACAGGCGATGCCGCGGGCCGGATGTCTTTATGGCGAGTCCGGTAAAAGATATAATTCGTACCTCTACCGGCTCCAGCATCAGGGAAAGGTTTGCGTCGTGACAACGATCCGCTTGCGTCAATACCCGGCCGATGGAAGCGGAACCGCGCTCACCATCGCGGCCTTCGTTGCTTTTACGCTGGTCTCGGGATTCCTCTTCTGGGACGGGCTGACCGATATGGTGAGCCAGTGGTCGCGCGCGGAATACAGCTATGCCTATGTAGTGCCGGTTATCTCGGCGTATCTACTGCTCCGGCGTCTGCCCGAGATTCTGGAAGTCAGGGCCGGCGGCCACTTCCTCGGACCAGTCCTCGCGGTGGGCGCCGTGATGATCGGCGTGCTGAGCAGCCTCAGCAACGTACCCATCCTGGCGCAATACGGCTTTCTGGTCGCGCTCGTCGCGCTGCTCGTCTCGCACCTGGGGATCAGACCCACCCTGGCCATGTGGGCGCCGCTGATCCACCTGTCGTTCATGATCCCCCTGCCCGGCCTGATCTATATCAAGCTGACGGCCGGGATGCAGCTATTGTCATCGGAGCTGGGGGTCGCGTTGATACGGGCGCTGGCGATACCGGTTTATCTGGACGGGAATATCATCGATCTCGGCATCTACAAGCTGCAGGTGGCCGAGGCCTGCAGCGGCCTGCGCTACATGTTTCCGCTTCTCAGCTTCGGATTCCTTTTCGCCGCCATATTCCAGGGGCCCAACTGGCAGCGGTTCCTGCTGTTCGTGTCCACGGTACCAATCACCATCGCCATGAACAGCCTGCGGGTGGGGGTCATCGGCATCCTGGTCAACTACTACGGTATCGAGCAGGCGGAGGGCTTCATCCACCTGTTCGAGGGCTGGGTGATCTTCCTCGGCTGCGTCGCGCTGCTGTTCCTCGAGAGCTGGGCCCTGGTGAAGCTGAACCGGACCGGCCAGTCGCTGCCGGAGGCGCTGGACCTCAAGCTGCCGCACTTCGAGCTCATGGGCAGGTTCATGGCACCGCGGGGCGGGCTCGGGAGCACGACCACGACTCTCGCCATTCTTTTGATCGGCTCCATCGTCGTACTGTTCAACCCGATACAGAACGCCCAGGCAGTGCCTTCGCGCAGCGCCTTCGCTGCGTTTCCGATGAACATCGAGGGATGGCGCGGCCAGCCGGAACCGATCGAGAGCCGGGTGGTACAGGCGCTGGGAGCGGATGACCACCTGGTTGCCACCTACCGGCACCCCGACGTCGGTGCGCCGGTGAACCTGTACACTGCGTTCTTCGAGCAGCAGTCGGACGGCGACGCGTCGCACTCACCCGAGGTCTGTCTGCCCGGCGGGGGCTACGAAATCCGACAGATCGAGGCCACGAACGTCGATCTCCCCGGCGCCGGGGGCGGCGCGTTAACGCTCAACCGCGCCATCATCCAGAAGGGCTTGTCCGAAGTGCTGGTGTACTTCTGGTTCCGCGAGCGCGGCAGGGAGCTTACCGGAGAGTTCGTCGTCAAGTGGTACATCCTCTGGGACGGATTGACCCGCAACCGGACGGACGGCGGCCTGGTCCGCCTCATGACGCCCATCCAGTCCGAAGGGGGCGCGCCCGCCGCGGACCGGAGACTCCAGCAGTTCCTGGGGCACATCTACCCGATGCTGCCGGACTATATCCCGGACTGATCCGGCTGGCCCGTGCAGAGCGGCCGCCGGTGCGGGGATCGGCGCACTCACCTCGCTATTAGCGCCGGGAAGCAGGGAGAGGGGCGACGGGCCTGGTTTCGGCCCACAGGATCGCAGCAGAGCCGGAAGGATGAACAAAAAGCGGGGACGGCCGCGTCTCACTCCATCCGGGAGGAGAGTCGGCCGTCCCCGCCACGGGACGCTTTACGGTTTCAAGGCGATCAGGCCATCCGTTTCTTTCTGCGCCGCCCGACCATGACCAGTGCGCCAAGAGCGGTAGCCAAGCAACGGCAGCGCCGCCGGAATCGGCACGACCCTGATACCTGCCAACGCGAAGTCCGAATTGGTAGGACCGTCGACGCTGCCGGCGCTGTCAGCAAAGAAATCGATGGTCGTCACGCCAACGAAGGCGTTGGAACCGATATCGGTAACCGGGCCATCGTTGTCGGTATCGCCAGTGAAAAAGCCCGCCGTGGTGCCAGGATTCTTGGTACCAGTGTAACCGGCACCGTCGCTCGTATTGATGTAAACCTGAGCGACTTCAGCATCGGCGCCGTCGTCCGGTGCCCCGAAAAGGTCGAGGAATATCAACGAGTGCAGCGGGACCGCTTTCGAGAAGGTAACGCGAAGCCGTTCCCCATCGGTGAATCCGCCGTCATGGTATGTCACCTCGTCGTCTTGGACCCCGATACCGTCCTTGGTACAGGCAAGGAACCCGCACTCAGGATAAGCACCAGGGCCACCGGGGCCATCGAAATTGCTTTCCGTATAGTCAGCAGTCTGACCGCCCGAGCTGTCCCAGGCTTCCAGAGTTACCTCCAAACCGCCAAACGATCGTGTTGTCGACAAGCCGCCGACATCGTTCGGGGGCGTCCATAGGCCGTCCGTAAAGTCAATCAACAGCGCCGCCTGCGCCGGCATCGCCAAGCCCACGAAGACGCTGGCGGCACCCAAGGATGCCAAAAGTTTTTTGATACGCATGCAAAGTCCTCCTCTTGATCAAGTTCCTGCTCCGTGGGGCCACGATTGGCTACACGGTACGCATCGTCATAGAAGCAAGAAGCATGCCATCTAACCAACATGCTGTTTTTTATAAGTTTTTTTGTGAGTCCGTCACTGGCGTAAGCGCGGCCCTGTAAACCATGCGTTACGCTGTCCGGGCTCTGGGCGGCCGCCCATGGGCGCAGTTGTTGAGAGTTCACTTTAAGGCTGCGCTTTAATCGCTTGTACATGAACTGACTTGCTCTTGGGCCGAACCACAGACCACAGCCTCGGACCATTGATCAGAGAATGTAAACTTTCTGTACACTTGTAACGCGCCTCAATACCGGGACGTTCGCGTAGAACTGTACCCGGGTGGGCCCTAGGAGGCGTTTCTCTCGAATGCCACAGATCAGCAGCGATGAGCCCCCGTCATCCGGGGCTGCCGGATGGGTTGGTCGAGAAACAGCGGAGGCGGGTGGTAGCCCGCGGAGGCTCGGTCAGGCCTGCCCCCGACCGGAGTCACGCAGGTCTACCAGCGTTCGGGCTGTTTCACTGCGGTTCAATGATTGGTCGCGCACTAGCCTGGATCCCGTGAAGTGCCTCCCTTCCGAGCGCGCGGGGCCTGTTTACCGCGTGTCCAAATCGAGTGTCCGAAAAGTAATAGCGCAAAGGGCAGGTCATCGACAAGATACCGCTTTGCGAGGCGGCGGGGTTCCTGGGCAAGGCGGTGGAGCCATTCCAAACCTGAAATCTGCATCCAGCGAGGAGCACGTTTTACGCGGCCGCAGACAAAGCTGAATGAGATCCCGACGCCTAGCCACCAGGCGGTCGGAAGGTGATGCCGAAGCCGGGCAATCAATTGCTCCTGCTTAGGCGACCCGAGTGCTACGTAGATGATATCGGGATCGGCCTGTTCGAGTCGTTGGGCCATTGCCGCTATGTATTCGATGTCGTGTTCGAACCCGAACGGCGGGCACTCGCTACCGGCAACGCGAAGCCCGGGATATTGCGTACAAAGAATCGAAGCGCTTTCTTCAGCCGTTCCTGGAACACCGCCAATCAAATAGATCGACCTTCCGGCGCTGGCGGCCGCTTGGCTGAGCGACCAAATAAGATTGGAGCCAGCGACCTGGCCGGGTAACGCAAAACCTTTAACTCGGGCCGCCCACAACAGCGGACGGCCATCCGCCACAATGAGATCAGCCGCTTGGCAGAGTTGCCGGTACGATGGGTCGCGGTGATAGCGACGGAGATGGTCCAGATTAGCGGTAATCGCCCATCCACCAGTCCCGCTTATCGAACAGCGAATCACATGTTCGATGAACTCATGCTCGTCCAGAGAATCAACGAGCACTCCCATAAAGTCGATCCGGGATCGCGCATTGCCGGCTGTGATCACAGGAATATACTCTTCCAGGCGAAACTTTACCGCTAGTGCGTAGATGATCTAGAGCGTTACTGATAGCTCCATTGCGAGTCCGTCAATTCGGCAGCGCGCTCCGCGGTCCGAGGTTGTGTTTCCTCAAGAGGCGATACAGCGTAAAGTGCTGCTAAAGAACGCGCAGCAGCTTGGCCTGCACGTCGTGAGAAAGAGGTCGCAGGCCTCGTACAGCGCCATGCCCAGATGGTAGTGAAAAACCGGTTCGTCCGGATACCGTTCCACGACGCGTGTTAGAACGTCAGCCGCAGCTTCGGGCTCGCCAGTTTTCAATTTTACCCAGCTAACCCGAATATTTCACCAACGAAAAAAGCGAAGCCCCGTAATCCAATATAATTCAGGTAGTTAGCAAGAACTATCGGGAGGCTTCGCCGGTGACAAACTGTACCCAAGTTACGATGGAATTTCCACGGTGTCAGCGCCGTGTGGTGGAGGCCAGTTTTCAAGGGGGCGCGATCACCTCAGATGGCGGGGCGTTGCTGTTGCGTCAGGCGGTTCCTGGACCACCTCGGGCAACGGTCCGAGTCCAGTCGAACGATATCACACCCGGCACGCGCCCCACCCTGCGCCACCGAGCGGCAGGGAACAATTAGCTGACACCAGCCAGGAGGCTGCACCCACCTCGCGCCCCACGCTCACGCTCATCCTTCAACCGGGCCGGGCCAGAAATTCCGCCATGCTCACCCGAAACACGCACCCGTCCTCTGATTCGGCGCCATCGCAATCCCGATTCAAGGCTACTTTTCTCCACCAAGACCGTTCTCTCAGCGCCTTTCGAACGTCGAGTATGTGGGTTATCCTTCCTATCCGTGTGAATTTCTGGGCGGCTCTGCTGCCCCTGTCCGACCGGCGCACCGACTACTGGAGGACCTACAATGCCGAAGCGATCGCCCGGCGCGGCGAAGCGGATTTGATCGTGACTTCCTGCACGTGGTATCTGCGCTATTTTGCGGATGCGGAGACCATTTCCCCGGCGCGCACGGAGCCCACCCGGATGCGGGCGGCCCTGGACGGAACTGCACCGGAGCGGGTGCTGATCTCGTCGCTCGCCTACCGTCCACACCGTCTTTTCGGCATCGAGAACCCGCCTGCCATCCGGGCGGACTGGGCGCAGGCCTTCAGCGACGCCTTCCCGCCTCCGGATACTGTTCCACCGCCGGACGGACCGCAGCTGTTCTACAGGATCGCCGGTGGCAATGTCGTGCCGCTGCGGGAGAGGCCGCCTATGCGGTCTTCCCGCTCGAAATGACTTTACCGTCCAATATACTGTCCCTACGTAAGGGGTGGTCGTCCGTGCCCTCCCCGACCGACGCAATGGAGCGGTCTCGGGTCTGCCGGGTTCGAAGAGGTTGCGATGCCGTCGCTTGAACAACATTTCATCCTCACCCTTGGCCGGTCCGGCTCAAATACGCTGATCAACCTGCTCAACCAGCATCCCGGTGTGCTCAACTACGGCGAAGTTCTCGGGGACTGGAACACCATCCGGAAGGTGTATGACCACCTGCCACGCCCGATGCGAGGTTCGGAACCGTCCTATCTCGATGCGCTCCTGCACAACCGACTGATCGCGCGCGGTCTCAACACCTATCGCAACCTGTCCCACATGCGACGCGGCAACTCGGAGAGATCAAGCGCTTCGGCAGGCTGAAGACCATCGGAGTGAAAGAATTCTCGCTCAACCTGCGGCGCAAGCAACTTCAGGACTTCCTCGCCGAACGGCCCCATATCAAGGTCATCGGACTGCAGCGCGACGACGTGCTGGACCGGTTCATCTCGTGGAAGATGCTGCAGCAGACCGGCGTGGTGAAGCTGGACAAGGCCGCCGATGGATTGCAGCGAAAACTCACGCTCGACCCCGGAACCCTGCTTGCGGAGCTACGCGACATCGACGCCGAGAACCGAGAACTCACTGACATGCTGGACAGGCTCTCCGGCCACCGGGTGCACCGGATTGCCTACGAAGACCTCTATGGCGTGCCCGAGCGGACGCAGGCCGTCATCCGGGAGGTCTTCCGGTTTCTGGACCTGCCGGATTTCGCGCCCGTGGTCCGGATGCGCAAGATCATCAAGGGCCGCCCGGTCGAGCGGATCGGCAATCTGGAGGCATGCCGGACCGCGGTTCGAGGGACCGAATTCGCACCGCTTCTAGCGGATCGGGGATGACCGTCCCGACCGCGCACGCCTCCCCGGACCCCCTGCGCTTCGGCACGGGACAGGCCCGCCGTGCGGAGCCGGAACCGGCGGCGGCGCGGCCGGGGACCCCGGCCGGAAGTGCGGGCCGGGCGCTTGATTGGTCAGCAAGCGACAAATGAGCCTTTCGTGTGGGATCGCAGTGGTAGAGCTTGATGTAGCCTTTCGGCGGCGCGGTTCAGCTTGACTTAACATGCCTTCCAAACGACGCTCAGACAGTCGACCTGTTTCAACTAAATTCGGCGTCTCCAAACGAATAATCAGATCGGAAATTACAGCGGTACTGCGCCATGGCTTCTGGAGTGTGATAACCGGGGCGGATATTCCACTCAACGCAAATATAGCCGGGAGACTATTGCTGCCCCATGCCAACGGCGTGTTGATTCACCCCGATGCCAGCATCGGTCCCAACTGCCTGATCTTCCAGCAGGTGACCATAGGCACGCGCGGCCACGGAGGGGCGCGTCAGATTGCTGGGCATGTCGATATCGGCGCTGGCGCCAAAATTCTCGGCCCGGTGAACATCGGCAAGCATGCGGTGATAGGCGCCAACGCGGTGGTGATGATTGATGTGCCAGATAATTGCATGGCGGTAGGAATCCCCGCTGTTATTAAACCTCGACCCTGTCAGGACGACTGAACCAATGCGTATCGCCTACTTCATCAATCAATACCCCAAGGTCAGCCACAGCTTTATCCGCCGAGAGATTCTGGCACTGGAGCGCAATGGCTTCGAGGTGCAGCGCATCGCTTTGCGCGGCTGGGATGACGGGCTGGTGGACGACGAGGATCTGCGCGAGCGCGAGCGCACGCGCTATGTGTTGCAGGAGGGCTTGAGGGGCTTGCTGCTGCCGGTTTTTCAGGTGCTGCGTAAGCAGCCACGGCGGTTCTTTTCGGCACTCTTGCTGGCCTTGCGGATGGGGCGGCGCGCCGACCGCGCCTGGCCTTATCACCTGGTGTACCTGGCCGAGGCCTGCCGTCTGCTGCCCTGGTTACGCGAGTTCGGCGCGCAGCACGTACATGCGCACTTCGGCACCAATTCCGCCGAAGTGGTGATGCTGGCCGAGGCGCTCGGCGGGTCGAGCTACAGCTTTACCGTGCATGGCCCGGAAGAGTTCGATAAGCCGCAATTTATTCACCTGGGCGAAAAGGTTCGCCGGGCGGCCTTCGTCGTGGCGATCAGCTCCTATGGGCGCAGCCAGCTGTTCCGCTGGGTCGATCACGCCCATTGGCCGAAGGTGAAGGTGGTGCATTGCGGCCTGGAGCGGGCCTTTCACGATGTGCCGCCGGTTGCCATGCCGGCCGCACCGCGCCTGGTCTGCGTCGGGCGTCTGTGCGAGCAGAAGGGTCAGCTGTTGTTGATGCAGGCCGCCAGCCTGCTGGCTGAGCAGGGCCTGGCATTCGAGATCGTGCTGGCCGGCGACGGCGAAATGCGCGCGGAGATCGAGGCCTTGATCGAGCGCAACGGCTTGCAGGGCCGGGTGCGCATCACCGGTTGGATCAGCAGCGAGCAGGTGCAGGCGGAAATCCTCGCGGCGCGCGCCCTGGTGTTGCCGAGTTTTGCCGAGGGCCTGCCGGTGGTGATCATGGAGGCGATGGCGCTGCGCCGGCCGGTGTTGACCACCTATGTGGCGGGTATTCCAGAGCTGGTGCGCCAAGGCGAGAACGGTTGGTTGTTTCCCGCCGGGGCGGTTGAGGAGCTGGCCGCGGCGTTGGCGGACTGCCTGGCGCAGCCGCCGGACGTTCTGCAACGCATGGGCGAGGCGGCCTATAGCCGCGTGTTGCAGCGCCACGCTATCGATACCGAGGCGGCCAAGTTGGCCGAACTGTTCAGGGCGCAAGCATGATCGATCTAGTGAGTTGGCTACTGAGCGCACTGCTGTTACTTATCCTGCTGCCGGTACTGGTGCTGTTCGTGCAGGTCATGCTCGCCTGCCTGCCGGCTCGCACTCAGTCCGCGTTGGTGGGTGCGCGCCCGCGGGTGGCGGTGTTGGTACCGGCGCACAACGAGTCGACGGTGATAGTCACGACGCTGAAGACGCTGCGCTCGCAATTACTGGCTGGTGATCGCCTGCTGGTGGTCGCGGACAACTGCTCCGACGACACGGCAACCCTGGCCCGAACGACAGGCGCCGAGGTGATCGAGCGCAGCGATAGCCAGCTGCGCGGCAAGGGCTATGCCCTGGACTTTGGCGTGCGCCACCTGGCGGGCGATGCCCCTGAAGTGCTGATCATCGTCGATGCCGATTGCCAGGTGGGCGAGGGCGCTATCGAGCGTTTGGTCCTCTGCTGCATCCAGTCCGGGCGACCGACTCAGGCGCTGTACCTGATGCATGCGCCCGAGGGTTCCGGCTTGAAGGTGCGCATCGCCGAATTCGCCTGGTGTGTGAAGAACCTGCTGCGCCCGACCGGTTGGGTGCGCCTCGGCTGGCCCTGTCAGTTGATGGGCTCGGGTATGGCCTTTATCTGGCGCGATCTGGCGCTGATCGACCTGGCCAGCGGCCACCTGGTCGAAGACTTGAAGATGGGTTTGGACTTTTGCCGCAACGGCAAGCCGCCGCTGTTCTGCCCCGATGCCAGGGTCAGCAGTTATTTTCCGCGCAGCGAGGAGGGCTTGAGCAGCCAGCGCACGCGCTGGGAGCATGGTCACCTCGGGGTGATCCTCAGCGATGCGCCCAAGTTGCTTGTCGAGTCGCTTGGGCAGCGCAACTGGAAGCTGTTGGGCATGACCCTCGATCTGCTGGTTCCGCCGCTGGCGTTACTGACCCTGGCGGCCGTTGCCGCCTTCGTCCTGAGCTGGCTGCTGTTCGGCTTGAGCGAGTTGCTGGCGCCAGCACTGATTGCCTCGGTCGGGGTGGTGCTGTTGGGCCTCACCATCCTGCTGGCCTGGGCGCGCTGCGGGCGCGAGATTATTTCGTTTATGTCGCTGCTGTATGCGCCTTTCTATGCCGCAAAAAAAATCTCCCTGTACCTGGGCTTTTTGCTTAAGCGCCAGGTCGATTGGGTTCGCTCGAAACGGGATGACCACTGATGCATTCTTTGCCTTGGCAGCAACGCTGGCGCGCGCTTGTCGACAAACTCCGGGTGGTCGGCGATCTCGATGATGAACAACGCTTGATAGAGTCAAGGCGTTCACGTTGCAAACCGTGCCCGCGAGGCAAGAGGACAGCGACAACGGCAGCTTGGCCAAGACCGCCGGGTTCTCCCTACATGCCGGCGTCGCTGCGAAAGCCCACCAACGGCGGAAGCTCGAACGCCTGTGCCGGTATATCGCCCGCCCGGCCGTGGCCACCGATCGATTGGCTCTCACGCCACAGGGGAATGTGCGATATGACGTGAAGGGATTCACAAATGTCGCGAGCGCAGGATGCGCAGGAGCGACCACCCTGAAAACGCCGTATCGAGACGGCACCACGCACATCATCCTGGAACCGCTCGACTTCATCGCACGACTGGCCGCCCTGGTGCCAAAACCGCGCGTAAATCTCACCCGCTTTGCTCGTATCGTCCTGATACTCACCCGTTTCGCGGGCCCGCTAAAGCGGTCAAAATACGTTCCCAACGCATTTTTCACGGGATCTTCGCACCCAACAGCACACTGCGACACCACGTGAGCCCCGGCAGGCCGGGGCAAGCGAAAGCCCATCGAGGCCAAGACCCCGGCCCAGCGCCGCACCGCGATGACCTGGGCGCAGCGCCTCAAACGCGTGTTCAAGATCGACATCGAAATCTGCGAACAGTGCGGCGGCACGGTCAAGGTGGCCGCTCTTGCGCTTCCTGCGCTCGCGGCATTAGTGCATCCATGCACGTCATTGCCTGCATCGAGGACCCGGCGGTCGTCAAGCGGTTGCTGGACCACCTCAGGCAACGGTCCAAGTCCAGTCGAACGATGTCACACCCGGCACGCGCCCCACCCTGCGCCACCGAGCGGCAGGGAACAATTAGCTGACACCAGCCAGGAGGCTGCGCCCACCTCGCGCCCCACGCTCACGCTCGTCCTTCAACCGGGCCGGGCCCGAAATTCCGCCATTCTCACCCGAAACACGCACCCGTCCTCTGATTCGGCGCCATCGCAATCCCGATTCAAGGCTACTTCTCTCCACCAAGACCGTTCTCTCAGCGCCTTTCGAACGTCGAGTATGTGGGTTATCCTTCCTATCCGTATCGTTGAACGCGTGAACCACACCGCGACCCACGGCGCGTTCCCGGCCATGGGCGCGGTGCACAACCTGGATGAAAGGGTACCGCTCACTCGCTTCCTTCAGGATTGCCGGCGTGCGGTCCGTCGAACCGTCGTCCACGATCACCCAACGCGCGGGCAGCACCGATTGCTTCGCCACCGACTCGATAGTGATGGGCAGGTAGTCCTGTTCATCACGGCAAGGCGTGACCAGCAGATACCGGCGACCGGCGCCGCTCGTGCCTTGGCTCCTGCTTGATTTGTCGCTTTCAGGCATTGGTGCCGCCCATGGGTGGCTTTTCCTCACCGTGCTTGTACTCGATCAGCGTCGCGTGCCGCCCGGTCAGCCTGCGGTACCAGTAGAGCAGCACGCCGCTGGCCTGGGCGTACTTGGCGATCATGAAGAACACGCCGAGCAGTATTGCATTCCGCTTCGATCGCCCCCGCTGGAGCTCGTTGCGGCGGATCCGCCATATCTGTATCACCACGAGCGCCATATATAACACCAGGGAGACACCATGCGTCCAATACGCCGTCAGGAGGGCGGCAACCGGCAGCAGCAGCCCCCATATCAGGGCAGACCATGTCTGCCTTACGCCGTGCCGCTCAGGTGGCTTGCCGTGCATATCGGCGCCTTGCGCGCAGGCATGTCCAGCGCGCTTGGCGCGTTGCCAGTACTCGTCGAACCGGGTCATCGCCGCGTCGTGCAGCGTCATCTCCTGGTCGAGACGATGGACCTCGTAGCCCCGACCGCGGACACGCACGCACAGCTCCGGTTCCTCGCCGGCGATGATCCCCGGGTTGTAGCCACCCACCGCGTCAAAGACCTCGAGCCGAAGCAGCGCGTTGCCGCCACACGACCGGGCAGGACCAACTGGCGTGTCCCACTCCAAATCACACAAGCGATTGTAGACGGACGCCTCGGGATACTGCTCGCGCGTCCGCCCGCATACGACCGCGACCCGGTCGTGGCTCTGCATGAACGTCATCGCCGCATCGATCCAGCCGGGCTGGAGCTCACAGTCACCGTCGAGCACCTGGACGAACTCGATACCCTGCCAGCGTTCCTTCAGCCGGGCGATCCCCTCGTTCCGGGCCCGGGCAGCGGTGAACGGGATGGAAGTGTCCAGGTTCACGACCTCGACCCCGAGGGACCTCGCAAACGCCACCGAATCATCCGTCGATCCCGAATCGACATAGACGACTCGGTCCGTCACCGCCACCGCCACCGCCGATCGCAGGCACCGTTCGAGCCGTTCGCCCTCATTCCGGCCAATGGCGACGATGCCGACGTTCCGGCGGTGATCAGGCACCCGACGCCTCTCTCGCCCATTCGGGGGCGCCGCCCTGCCTGACCCGCGCCTTGAACGTCCGGCAATTCAGGTTCAGGCCGAGCCACTCGCCGAGTGTCCGCATCTCCGGATCGAGCTGCCCGTGAAGCTGGGCGATGGACTTGGCAGAAAGTCGCGGCCGCTCTTGCATGGTCCATCGCGAGCGGATTCTGGTCCGCAGCGCTTCCGGCAGAAGTGTCCGCCGGACCCGTTGCAGCAACCGAATATCAAGAATCGCATCGAGCGCGGGATGGCGTCTTTGCCGTTCTGTCGAGACATTGGCAGCGTCGTCGTCGAGCCATCGAACGGGTCCGCCGCAACCGATGTGCGTGGCGATGCGACGGAGCTCGGCGTTCGGGTTGTCTATCAGGCGTTCGAAGAAAACGGGCAGTATTCCATTGAAGCCGAATAGTTCGACGTAGGGCTGAAGCTGCATCGCGTAGCGCGAATAATCCACCAGAATCGGGTGGGTGGTGATGGCTTCGTCGATCGGGCAATCCTTGTCGATCACGTGCTCGGACCACTCGTGGATGTACTGCGAAACGATTCGATCCACCGGGTCGCGCATTACATATACGAGCTTCGCGCCGGCAAGCTGATCGTGCAACCGGGGCGCGCATTGAGGATAAGTGGGCAACTTGGTGTAGTGCGTGCTGGACTCGCCGCATATCGAATCGGGAGACGCTTCGGCGAATAACGAGGCGTACCAATCGAGGCCTTTCTGGAACTGCCGGTCGTCACTGAAGAAGTTCGGCTCCTTCGGCTGGCTCATGAAGCAGCCCGGCTGCCGAGCCAACTGCTCGTGCAAGGAACTGGTGCCGCACTTCATGGCCCCAATAATGACGAAGTCGGGCAGTCGCACCGCTTCACTAGCCGGGCGGTTGGAAGTCATGGATCCAGATATCCCGCCATTTGGCGTCGCAGACATGCCGCTTTTTGTGGCCCACTATTTCACGCGCCAGGGAAATGGATCGGCCCGCGTACCAGCAAAGATTCGCCACCCACAACCCGAAAGGTCCATAATGCTTCCGGAAATAATGGGCCCGGGAGGCATACCAGTATCGCGGCAGCCTCGCGAGCGAAGCCTCGTCTGCCTTCACCGGCGAGCTCCCGCCCTGGAGATGCACCGTCCTCGCGGCGGGCTCGTAGCGCACGGCCCAACCGGCGTCCCGGGCCCGGCGGCAAAAGTCCGCGTCCTCGAAGTACATGAAATAGCCTTCGTCCAGGCCGCCGAGCGCGCGCACCGTCTCGCCCCGGAGCAGGACGCAGGCAAAGCTGACCCATTCGGGCTCGATCGACCGCTCGTCCACCGGAATCGGGACCTCGAACCGGCGCAGCAGGCACGTAACAGGCCGGGTCCGCGCCGCCGAAACCAATTCGCTCAAGGGCGAATGCGCGCGAAAGCAGCTCACCTGGGGTGAGCCGTCCGGCCATTCGAGCCGCGGTCCGATCACGCCTGCCTGGGCATCGGACTCTGCTGTGGCCAGCAACTGGGCAATTGCGCCCTCGTGAATATATGCATCACTGTTGAGAAGAATGTAGTACCTTGCGAATACTGCACGTATGCCAATGTTGTTGCCAGCGCCGAACCCCCTGTTTGTGTCTGCCTCCACTACGGTGACCCAATCCTCCCATTTTCTACTCGAAACCTCTTCCTTAAGCCGATCGACTGAATGGTCTTCGGAATTATTGTCGACCACGACAGCACAGTCGTCGCCTCGTATGAGTTCACGCGCAAGTGAGGACAACGCCTGCGACACTAAATCCGCAGTCCTGAAATTCACTATGATCGCAGCTAGCCTATACATCTGCTGAAGTTGTTCTGCTTCTTAACAGGTATTACGTCCATCGCCCTAAGTTGGAACTGCCAATCACTTCTTCTAACTTTCTGTGCCCGCCGGATGCAAGGCCGCCCGTGGCCGATCGGTAAATTCGACAAGTCGGTTGACTAGGTTCCCCACTGTAGTTCAAGCCTCGCTGTCGGTAGCGACCCGGTCGAACAACTAAGGTACAATTCTCACAAACACAACACAGAATCGCATAGGGCCTTACAATGACGCTGCCACCCTATGACCGTGATGCACTTCGTGACCGATTCAGGGGCGCGACACCTTTCCCATTCGTGGAAATTACCCCGTTTCTAGAGCCCGAGTTCGCCGACATGGTGGCGGCTGATCTCCCATCTTTTCGGCAAAGCCAGTCGTTGGGTCGAGAATTTGCAACTGTGAACGAGCAATTCAAGGTCCAAATTACGCTGGACCCCAGATTTCAGTAGCTAATTCCATCGCGAGCGTCTCAAGAGTATTTCCATACCAAAAACCGTAAAACCCCGTAGCCCGTTATAACACCTCAGAGACCTTGGGTTTGCGCGCTTTCTGGATTGCTATTTTAGATGCTGCCTAGCTACCTCATTTACTCGGTTCTTGACTCGATGACGCCAGGAAGCGGGCCCGAGACGCCGGGCCGCTGCCTCCTGGATGTACAGCGCTAGGCCATAGCGCTTAATACGAAAGAGCTTTGTCTTGTACCAGTCGATCAAACTGGATTCGATCCTGTCGCGTAAAGGCAGTTTGAGATTCTCTTGCAATACATCCGTGTATCCGCGCTGCAACATTAAATCGCCACAGACTGATTCCACGATTCTTCGGTCACGGGCTGAGATCTTGTGTTGCCACTGCCGGACCAAGTTGGGGTCTGGTGTAGAATATGTAGTAAGGTGTATAAACCGCGAATCCGGCCAGATCGCAAGAGCCCTTTTGAAGTTGCGGGGAATTGCCGCACCTACATGCCCTTTGCCGCTCCGACTCTTCGCTTGCCGCAAAATATCATTGAGAAAGTCATCATGGTTGTTTCCGGCAATTGACCACCCTTGATCCTGGAAAATTCGATTACTTTGAAGCCAGTTCAGATAACTACAATAATCGATTGATGATTTCGGGTCGCTAATGTCGAATACGTAGTCGAAATCCCCGAAAATGCATATATCGGGATGGTGGTCTAGCATCAGACGGAGCAATGTTGTACCCGACCGCTGTATGCCGGCGATAAATATAGGCGATGCGACACTCATCGGCATATCGCTTGAGTAGTTCCTGATTGCAGCTTGGCGATGTCGTGAGCAGAGATGCGTTCCGCCGACCTTGACATCGGCTCTCGGTGCGAGTACCCCACTGCTAACCCCCCCGATGCGATGACGTTTGCAATTGTAGACAGGATAGGTTGAGGTTTCAAGGGACAAGTCCGAATGGGCCGGCAGCGAGGAATCGCAGGCGGCTTGGAAATATAGCACTCTAGCTCGTCGGGACGTGGGCGGAAGGAGCACTGTTGATGGTCTGGTTGATAACTTTAAAAGTGAGGTGGTTCATTGTGTCGATGACTGACTATCATGAAGCTAATGAGGCGTTACTTGCGTTTGGGGTCGACTTGACCTGGCGTTTGCCAGGACGGTAGAATAGGGTTCCTTTAACGCGTGTAAAAGTAATTGTAGAAAGGGCGGACAAGAGATGAAGAATGCTGCGGCATGGCGAAGGGATACAGCAGCTTTTCTGCAGAAGCGTGTGGTGCGTGCTGGCGTTTGGACAGCGGTCGGTTATGGCGGTCAACAGGTGGTTCGCCTCGGGGGTCACATCGTACTCGCCCGCCTGCTCTTTCCCGAGGCTTTCGGGCTCATGGCCCTTGTCGCCGTGCTGCAGCAAGGAATTACCATGTTCTCGGACATCGGTATTGCCCAGGCCGTCATTCAAAAGCGAAGAGGCGACGATCCTGCCTTCCTTGATACTGCCTGGACACTGCAGGTGTGCCGTGGTTTCGTTATCTGGCTTGTCGTATTGGCGCTCTCGTGGCCATTTGCAGCGTTTTATGAAGAGCCATTGCTAGCAGCAATCATTCCGGTCGCCGGCCTTGCCGCTATTATTCGAGGGTTCCAGTCCATCGGCATTGTCACCGCGAGCCGCCAGCTTATACTCCATCGGCTGACAATGATTGAAATTATTAGCCAGATCGGAGGCGTCGGGGTGATGATTGGGTGGGCGATGCTCTCACCGACAGTTTGGGCGCTCGTCGCGGGCGGATTGGTAACGGCAATATTGACCACAAGCGTTAGTCACATTGCACTTCCCGGCCACAGAGCAAGGTTGCAGCTCGAGCGCGCCTCAGTTTCCGAGATAGTCAACTTCGGTCGGTGGATCACGCTTTCCTCGGGGATATCGTTCCTTGGCTCCATGGGGGACCGATTGATTCTGGGCAAGCTGTTCCCGATTGGTTTTCTAGGAATCTATTCGATCGCGTCAAACCTTGAGAAGGTACCCGAGACTTTATTGAGAAACACCGGCAACCGCGTGGTTTTCCCTGCGCTATCCGAGGCTTACCGGAAGGCGCCGGATACCGTTCGAGCCAGAGTCCAGAGGATGCGCCTTTATATGGGTATGACCGGGGCTTTTGCCGCGGCTTTTCTGGCGGCCCGCGGTTCAGAAATCGTCCACATCCTTTACGACGAACGGTATCGTGACGCCGGATGGATCCTCGAACTGCTTGGCATACAGGTCGGCTTGGTGGCGCTCGAAGTCTCCGCTGGAAGCGCGTTGCTGGCGGTGGGCGACTCCAGAAGCATCTTTTGGATCAACGCTTATCGCTTTGGATGGACAGTCGGCATCGTCTTGCCGCTGGCGTATTACTTGGGGGCACACGAAGCAATAGTCGGTATTGTGTGTATGGGAGTAGGCAGCATCATGCTGGCAAATGTATTATTAGCGCGACATAATCTTTACACGCCACAGATAGACTTTGCGGCCATGCTGGTTGCAATTACGTCTTACGTATGTTTTGACAGATTCTCATGGATAGTTGGTTAATGGGGGCAAACAAAGAACAACTAAGCTGGGGCTCAGTGCCTATATCGTGGCCCATTAAGGCTAAATCTAGCTTTGGCATTCTGCGTCGCAACCTGGTGCGAGTTCGCGGATGATAATCACATTTGTTCTGCCAGCGGGCGGTGGTGCAACTTTATCCGGTGGGGTGCGCATGATCGCGGAGTATGCCGACCGGTTACAGATCCGGGGGAACGAGGTGAGGTTGATAGCGCCCCGACGGCATCCACGCAGTTTCCGTCAGTATCTTCGCATGCTTCTGATGACTGGAAGACGCTCACAACGCGCGTTAGCCCTCGGACATCTAGGGCGTCAACAGCTTGACGTGCGCATTCTGGATCGGTCATCGGCTGTTACCGCAAGAGATATACCCGACGGTGATGTAGTCATCGCCACATGGTGGACAACCGCAGAATGGATTGCGCAGCTGCCGCATTCGAAGGGAACGAAGGTGCACTTCGTGCAAGGTCACGAGGTTTTCCCCCACCTCCCGCGGGAACGCGTAGCGAGAACCTACACGCTCCCGGTCCACAGGATTGTTGTTTCTCGCTGGCTAAAGGAGACGATGGAGAGCCTCTATGGCGATGATGACGTTTCCTTGGTCATGAACCCGGTGGACCTGAATCAATTCAATGCGTGCCAGCGGACAAAGAAGGATCCGACGACGGTGGGCTTCCTGTATACCCGATCACCCCGCAAGAATGTGGCACTGGCGGTGTCCGCTTTGGAAAAAGCAAGAAGCCGTGTGCCAGGATTGCGCGCGGTGGCATTCGGCGCTGATGAGCCTAATAAGGAGCTGCCACTACCGTCGTGGATAGAATTTCACTATTGTCCCCCACAGAGCCGCATCCCGGATCTGTATGCCGCTTGTGACGCATGGCTTTTCACGAGTGAGAGCGAAGGGTTTGGCCTCCCGATCCTCGAGGCCATGGCATGCCGTACGCCTGTATTGGCTACCGCTGCTGGCGCGGCGCCTGAGATCGTGGATGAAACAAACGGTATGTTGCTGCCATCGGATGCGGATGCGTTCGCCGCAGCGATTGTCGAATTTGCGAGCATGTCCGCGGGGCGATGGCGGACGCTCTCAGATAACGCGCTCGCGCAGGCCCGTCGACACGAGTGGTCGCAGGCGGTGGTGCAGTTCGAGGCCGCTTTACATTACGCTATGTCGAAATCGGCTTCCCATTCTACGACGATTAAATGACACGGGGCGCCTGATTTATGCCCGAGAATGTTCGCGCATATGTGGTGGTGGCCGCGATAGCGCTTATCGCGTTGTTGATTGCTAGGGAAGCTCTGAGAATTCATGGACGAATTATTCAGAGTTTCCCTAGGCGCAGCGCGACTGTGTTAATCTCATTAGCGGAGTTTCGATGCTGGGCTGTCCTTTGGTTCACAATCACTACTTCGGGGTTTTCTACGCCCAACTTCTGTCCGCCAAAATTGAGTCGTGGCGGGAACCTATGTTCACATCGATTCCTAGAAGTACTTTCATGCGGCTTGTAATTAACTGCAAGACATCACGATGCAATCATTTGTGAGAAAGGCTCTGCACAAGTTACCTTCATCTACCCAGGCCGAGGTACGGAGGACCCGTTTGAAGTTAGTATTGCCTGAAAATTATCACGAAATTCAGAAGGCCCGCGTTGCTCGAAATGTTCAGGGCATCTTTCTTAAGCCGTTTGACGAAACACAGAGCATCTTTGTGCATATCCCGAGAATGTGCGGAAGTAGCCGTGTCTCATAGCTTGTATGGAACGATTACAGGGTATCATTTACGGGTCACGACCTATCAGAGTATATTCAGTCGCGCAGAGTTTCGGCGCTATTTCAAGTTCACCTTCGTCCATAATCCGTGGGATCGGATATTTTCGGCCTACAGCTTCTTGAAAGCCGGCGGGCTCCACGAAGGATCGTTCTTGGGCTGATAGGCACTTGGCGGAGTACCGCAACTTTGCCGAGTTCGTGCGGAACTGGGTCACGGTACAAAATGTCCAGGCCGCCTTGCATTTTGCCCCGCAGCGAACATTCATCTGTTCTCCGGATGGCCAGCTGCTGGTTGACATTGTAGGTCTCTACGAAACGCTTGAGGACGATTTTGGACTTATCCAGAAATTTGTAAACGGTGCAGACTCGGATCTACGCGCCATGAATAGGACAACAATGAGGAACGAAGAGTACAAGAAACAGTATCAAGAAACAGCATGAAGACGACATGGTCGAGATAGTGTCTAAAGTCTACGCAGACGACCTGCGCATTCTCGGCTGTTCGTTCGATAACACGTCGAGTGCTCTTTAGATGTCCACTGATCGTCGTTAGTTATGTGAGAGTGGATCAATCACATTGGGGTTTCGTGAAGGTTCTGGTAGGCAACATAGGTAATTAGCCAGAACCCTTTTTTAGTGTACCGCCTTCCGGTGGCACGCACGACATGAGCTGCCTTGACACTACGTGGTGAATTGGCGAAGCTAACAGTAGCCAGACCGCCCTTCTCGGGGCTTGTGGTTGAGTATCACTAAAAGCGACGTATTTAGATCAACGGTATGTGGGAACCAACGGATCATGTCACGATTACGCATTTGTTTTCTTAGCGCCCGTGATATCACGAATCCTACATCCGGTATGTCGCACTATTCGTTTGCTCGCGCTCTTCAGCTCTATGTCGGAGAAGTGACTCATCTCCGCTATCCGCCTGGCCCGCGACTTATCAGCGTTGACAAAGTTCGCAATGCGGCGCAGCGTAAGTTTAACTTTCAAAGGAGCACAAAGTGGACTGTGCGGAAGTCACGCGCAACATGCCACGAGAATATCGCAGCGTCTCGCTAGTATTCAGTACGACGTCCTATTTGCTCCCATGGGTGCAACGTGGATTGCTTTTTTGAATATCGATAAACCAATTGTTTATATGTCTGATGCGACCTTTAGGCTAATCAATGGATACTATGATCCAGCGTATTCACTTACAGGGAAGGATTTCGCGGAGCGGGATGAGATTGAGCAACGAGCCCTTGAGCGCGCTTCGGTCGTAGTGGTCACGAGTAATTGGGCGGCACGCTCAGTTATCAACGACTATTCTATTAATCCAGACAAAGTGAGGGTAATTTTCTCAGGGCCGAATTTGTCTGCTCCCCCGGCACGAGAATCACTTGAAAGTGTGCCTGATTTGAACGAATACCGTTTTTTGATGGTAGGTCGTTCTTGGTGGCGTAAGGGAGGTGACATTGGACTTGAAGCTATCGATGCGGTGGTAGAAAAAGGGCACAAGGCCCATCTCACCATCTGTGGGATGGCACCTCCCGGCCCCTACAACCAGTCATTGGTTACTGTTATTCCGCATCTCGATAAGTCGCATACGGACGATTATATGACCCTCTGCAATTTGTACAGAGAGTCTCACTTCCTTTTGTTCCCAAGCCGAGCGGAATGCCATGGTCTTTCAATGAATGAAGCGAATGCATTCGGCGTTCCCGTTTTGGCAAATACAACAGGAGGGATACCAGACTATATCACTCCAGATGTAAACGGCTACTTGTTCTCGCACGAAGCACGGGGAAGCATGTACGCAGATAAGGCTCTAGAAGTTCTCTCCGACCGACATCGTTATGAGAAACTTAGAAAAGCCACCCGGGATGAGTACGAAGGCCGTCTCAACTGGTCGGTGTGGGCTAGATCTATCAATCGGGAATTGAGTTTGTTACTCGGGAGTTGACAGCTCGTAGCCGCCGGTCATTAGGGTCAGTAATTAGTTTGAGAGTATGTCGCACACTTGTAACCATCGATAGCAACGAAATACGCGGCCCACACTCCGCGCTATAACGCAGAACCGCGAGTCCTTTCCCACCAAACTTCGGATCGTAGTACACAAGCCTCAGTGCTGGATATGTATGCAGCCATCTAAAAAGTGCCCACCGTTCTCCCCATCGTCCGGCGTCATCAAGCACGAGCAAACTCCCTAGATTAAGAGAGCCGATCGCAACCGGGACTGTCCCGTCGCGACCAAAATAGTACTGCGGAGCGTCTATGAACACTAAGTCAAAAGGGCCATAAGATGCGATGGTCGACTGCAGATGTTGATACCCGAAACAAGGACCAAACGCGTGGAAGGAAACTCTCGGGGTCGCAGTGACCATTGACGCCTTTACTTTATCTAGTTCTGTTACATTGCGCCACGTATCACTGCACCATTCCGGATTTTGCTCAACAGTTGTTATGCTTCCCCCTCCAGCTACAGACAGGGTTGCTCCCATTACCATCGATGACGCGCCCGCCCCAAACTCCAGAACGTTTTGTATTTCAAGCTCTTGAATCGCCGAAACGAGGAAACGGCCAAGTTGCTCCGAAACTACGTACGCTCCTTTACATCGTCTTAGAGCAGCGTCCACTTCTTTAAGCGACAAAGGCGCACGCGAAACCAAAGAGACTATATTTGGGTCCCAAGCCTGTTTGTTTAGGAAATCATCAACGTTTGCCTCAAGCACTTTCATTTGATCGAGTTTCCAGTGCGTGTGAGAATTGACAACGTGCTAGTTTACCAAGTGTTGATTTCTGCAACAACACTTCATAGAACAACGAAACCAGTCCATGAACAGGCTACGTATTCGCTACGATAACGTCAGGCATCTCCTTCGCCCTAGGTTTCATTCAACACTACCGAAAGCGGTGTATTACTTCTGTGCAACGATCCAAGTAACGATTGGCCAATCCGGGTCCTTTCTAGTGGCCTGTAACAGCCGATAGGGAAGTAATTCGTCGTGACGGATCGGAGTACTTCCATTTTATGGGTTTAGGGGCTTGGTTGTAGTGTTTGATATAGCGCATCAATTTTCGCTTCAGATCCGGGACCGATGTGAACACCCCGCGAGCGATGACGTCACGCTCGATCTTTGCAAACCACAACTCCATCTGGTTAAGCCAAGAAGAATAGGTCGGCGTGAAATGCAACTGAACATTCGGGTGTTCGTCGAGAAAGGTCTGGACCTTCTTGTTTTTGTGAGCCGACAGATTGTCAACGATGACGTGGATCTCCTTGCCTCGGCGCTGGTGGGCAACAATGTCCGATAGAAAGCCAACGAACTCCGCTGAGGTATGGCGCTTGGCCGTCTTGCCCAAGACTTCACCGGTTTTGGTATTGAAAGCCGCGTACAGAGATAGTGTGCCGTGGCGGTAATATTCAAACCCATGACGTTCGGCACGACCCGGCGACAACGGCAGCACTGGGTCCTTGCGGTCCAAGGCCTGGATCGCGGTCTTCTCATCCACGCAGAAAACCGCCGCATGCGCCGGGGGGATTGAGGTACAGACCCAGAATGTCCGCAGCTTTGGTCTCAAAGTCCGGATCGTTCGAGCCCATATGGCGTTCAAGACGATGGAGAAGTACTTCCACTACTACAACACCCAGCGCCCTCACACGGCTCTGGACCGGCGCACACCGGACGCCGTATATTTCGGTGAAAACGAATTGCCGCAAGCGGCATGATGACACGCAGAAATTTCACTTGACGAACTGTCCGAAATCTGGGGTCCACTTCTGTGGACACACGTTGATGTTGCGGGAATGTGCCGCTTGCAACCACTGAACCCTCACTAGCAGTAGCGAAGTATTTTGGTGTGCGAAGGTCGGGGTGAGGGTTGCGGAATACTGCCTCTAGCCACTAACAATACCGAAAGAAGGTGCAGAAACTTGTCGTTGTATACCGCTATTGTAAAAGGAGGTTAGCGGTCTAACTTGGAATGAATCACCGGAGGAGAAAAATTTATGCCTGAGAACATGCGTGCATATGTAGTGGTAGCGACTATTGCACTTATCATGTTGTTCTTTGTCAGGCGTAGCGCAGGTTTCTTCATTTCAGCCACGGACTTTCGGCGCTGGGTTCTGCTCTGGTTCGTCGTGACGACCGTGGGGTTTTTTATGCCGAACTTCTGGCTCATGGCCGCTACAAATGCAACCGTAGTTCTGATTGCCCTGAGCCAGGAACGGATAAAGCCAGCGCTATTCCTCCTTCTCCTAGCGGCATTACCAATGATAGGTGTGGACATACCAGGTTTTGGGATCATCAACTATATATTCACAATCAATTATCAACTGATGCTGTCCCTCGTCATCTTACTTCCGTTGATGTTGTTCACACGTCGACAAGATGGCCACAAGGGGGTCTCGCTTGAAGACGTATTGCTGCTGACATACCTGCTGTTGATTTTTCTGTTGAACCTGCGTGAGACTACTATTACGGATTCGATGCGGAGATCTTTCCTGTTTTTTCTCACGGGCGTTCTTCCTTTCTTCGTTTTGAGTCGGTATGTAGCGACGCCGACGGCTATCCGGCGTGTCATACTGGCTTTCTTGATTCCGGTGTTCATCTATGCTCCCATCGGTGTGTTCGAGATGGTCAAGTATTGGAGCCTTTATGCCTCGGCAGTGGCAAATTGGGACCTTTCAATCAGTGCGTACTTGCCCCGTGCGGGATTGCTTCGTGCGGTGGGACCTGCCGTCCCCCATGGGCCTATTGTCTTCGGCAGCCTGTTTGTCGTGGCGGCTGGGTTCATGATCGCTTTGTCCAGAGGCCGCGTTGCCGCGGAGCGATTCTGGTTCGGCAAGGTAACAATCTGGAGCGGGTTGCTATCGTCATTGTCACGCGGACCCTGGGTTGCTGCCGCGGTGGTCTACCTGCTCTATTGGATGACGGGCCCGGATAAGGTTACGCGGGCTGTCAGGTACGGTTTGCCCGTATTGGTGCTCGCCCTGATGTTGCTGGTGACGCCGTTTGGCGCTAAGATCTGGGGCCTGTTGCCATTTATTGGTAACTTGGCGGACGAGACGGTCAGCTACCGCGAACAGGTGTGGAACGTGTCGACGGATGTGATCGCCAAGTATCCGCTGTTCGGAAATGTGCAGTGGCGGGACCTCCCCGAGATGCAGGTGCTGGTCCAGGGTCAGGGCATTATTGACATAGTTAATACGTATGTTGGGCAAGCCCTGGAATATGGCCTCGTCGGGCTCGCCTTGTTTGTCAGTTTCTTCTTCGTCGTCCTGCGTAGACTTCGGAGAGCCTATCGGAGGGCCGGTCTGGATCGAGCGGAAGAGGCGCATACGGCCCGGGCGCTGTTTGCCACGATGGCGGGTCTGTTGGTAATGATTGCCACGGTTAGCAGCGTCGGTTTGATTCCCTGGCTCTACTGGTCCGTGGCGGGGCTTTGTGTCGCGCAAACGCGCATGCTGCAACGTGAGCCCGTAACGGAAAAAACATCGACAAGGGCCAGGACGCACGCGCGGAGGCGGGTTGTTGGCGGGGCGTAGTAGCAGAGGACGTTGCGGCCTCCTGAAAATGGCGGTGTTGATCGCCGCGCTCGCCTCGGGCAACGCGTTGGCCAATCCCATTTTGACATTTGAACCGGACAAAGGTCTGTTCAAGGTCGTTCATCACTCCGTGCCCATCGTGCAGGCCCAGCCCGTCTTCTGGCATGGTGACTGGAAATGGATTGGCGTGCGCGTGAATACCGAACAGGACGACGAGGGGTACATCTTGCGCCCTTCCGACCGGGATGCGGCGTTGTCGATGTCGGGCTCTGCAGCAAGGTTGTCGTCCCGGGCGATGCGCTGGCGCATCCGACTCGTTCCGGGCAGCCATATGGATGGCGCCGTTTACGGCGGGTTTGTCTTCAAGTTCAACGTCCAGGCGTTCTCCCGTGGCGGGTTCAAGCCGGAACCCAGACTGCTTCCCGGGCGACGCGGCTGGCAGATCAAGCTGGAGCCCGGGCAAAAGCCCCTGGTCGTGCGATTCAAGCCTGCTCCGAAAAGCCTCTTCTTCGAGCGCGGGCGCAAGAATGAGATACGGGCCTACTTTCTCAAGAAGGGAGAGCCCTCAGGGCTCCGGGAAGTGGTCATGTCCGTCGAGCTGCCGGACGGCGGTCGGATCGAGCCGCCCCTCGCCGCGCGAGTAGCGCAACCCTCGGGGGACGACTGGTATGCCGACCTCCTGGGCAAGGACGATTTCCCCGTCGACCTGAGCTTCCTTAATGACGGAGAGCGTCCGTCGGGCAGGCACGGGTTCCTCCAGGCGCGCGGAGAAGATCTGGTTTTCGAAGACGGTACCCCTGCTCGGTTCTGGGGTACAAACATTACCGCCTATGCGCTGTTTCGCTCGAGCAAGCCGGACATCAAGCAGCAGGCGAGGCGTCTCGCCCGCCTCGGCTACAATCTTGTCAGGTTTCACCACCATGATTCCCATTGGGCGCGCCTGAACGTGTTCGGTGAGCGCACCAAGAAAGATCCTCTCGGGAATTCCGCTGATTTGCCGCTCCGGTTGGACGAGCAGGCGATGGACACCCTCGACTGGTGGATCAAATGCCTGAAGGACGAAGGAATCTACGTATGGCTCGACCTGCATGGCGGGCGAACTTTCACCGGGCGCGAGGACATTGAGCATTTCAACGAAATTGCCGGTGATGAGCCGCGTGCGCAGATCAAGGGTTTCAACTACGTCAACCAGGATATTCAACAGCGTCTGAAGACATTCAATGAAGCCTATTTGAATCGTGTCAATAGCTATACCGATCTTGCGTACAGGAACGATCCGGCCATCGTCGGTGTACTGATCACGAATGAGAACGACCTCACGCATCATTTCGGCAATCAGTTGCTGCCCGACAAGAATGTGCCGGCTCACAACGCAATCTACATGAGGGAAGCCCGGGCGTTCGCCCGGAAGCACGGCTTGAGCGAAGACGAAACATGGCGTTCCTGGAAGCACGGGCCTTCGAAGTTGTTTCTCGCGGACCTCGAGCACCGGTTCAACATGGAGATGATCAGTCATCTGCACGAGCTCGGGCTCGACGTGCCGATAGCCACGACGAGTTCCTGGGGCGAGATGCCGCTGTCGGGCCTGCTGCCCCTCACAGACGGGGGCCTGATTGATGCGCATGCCTACGGCAAGCCGAATCCGTTTGAATCGAACCCATTGTATATGCCGAGTCTTATTCACTGGATGGCGGCGGCGCAGGTGGCCGGCAAGCCGCTGTCCGTTACCGAGTGGAATGTGTCGCCCTTTCCGGCGCCCGGTAGGGGAAACGTGCCGCCGTATGTCGCCGCGATCGCGCGTCTCCAGGGCTGGGACGCACCGATGCATTACGCTTATACGCAGAGGCCGGTTCAGCGAAGCGGGCGTGCCGGCAACTGGGAAGCGGTCAGCGATCCCGCCATGCTCGCGATGATGCCGGCGGCGGCACTGCTCTTTCGCCGGGGTGACGTCAGCGAGGCGCGCAAGACCTATAACCTCGATTTTGGCCGCCGGATACTGGATCACCCCATCAGCCCTGAAACATCCGCAGCCATCCGCACGCTCGCGGAACAAAGCAGAATACGCATCCGGATGCCTGACGTGCCGGAATTGCCGTGGCTGAAAAGGGCGAAGCTCGACGATGATCAACGCGGCGAAACGATCACTGTGAATGACCCGGAGCGGCGCTTTCTGGACAGAGAGGAGCGGTCTGTTACCTCGGATACCGGTGAGATTTCGCGGAGCTGGGAAACCGGCGTATTCAAGATTGATACGCCCAGGTCGAAAATCGCGTCCGGATGGATCGGTGGACGCGAAATCGAGCTGGGCGAGGTGTCGATTGAAGCCCGAACAGCGAATGCGACCATCGCCGTGCAAAGCCTCGATGGCCGTCCTATTGGGTCGTCCGGATCAGTGCTGATCTCGCTCGCTGCGCAGGCCGTTCCCCAGGGAAGCCATGACTATCTCGCGCAACCCGTCGAAGCGAAGATACGCGTTCCCGCACCGGATGGCCTGTCCCTTTACGCATTGGAGCCGAACGGTAGTCGATCCGCGCGTTCCGTCGCATACCGCGACGGCCGCTACATTATAGGCGGCCAGAAGCCACTGGATACCTGGTGGTACGTCCTGGAGGGCCGCGAAGTAGCGGATTGAAGTATTAAGCAAATAGGGGACAGACCACGGTTCTAGAGCAAAACCGTGGTCTGTCCCCTGTTCTGTTCCCCCGCGGTCGCTCACCTGGTCGAACATGAAGTCGCACTCGCCGGGATTGGAGATATCCGGGTGGGAATCGAGCATCAGTCGCAGGAGCGTGCTGCCCGACCGGACCGCGCTGACGACGAACACGGGAGCCTGAGGTTCCATTGCCTGAAGGTCCATCGGATCTTTCCTTTCACTCAGCCACAGGTAGTATCCTGGCGTCCGGCGCCGGGGGCGGTGCTAGCGGCGATTTCGCGTCGGGTTCCCGAACTGCCGTTGGAGCTTGTTCACTTGCTGCTGAAGCTGGTCGATCTCGTCGCGGAGCTCCGGGTTTCTAACGAAACCGGCGCTCTCGCTGTTCCCGCGCCGGGGCTGGGGTTCGCGTTCCGGCTCGGCGGGCTCCGGCGCCGGTGACACATTGGAAGGCTGCGGATCGAACAGCCCGCCCTGCAGCTTGTCGCGGATGACCTCCCACATGAGCTCTTCGGTCACGCGTGGCTGATTGGCGCCGTAGGCGTAGACCAGGGCGGTGTCGCACAGGGTGTTGATCAGGCGCGGCGTGCCGCGGCTGGCGCGGTATACGGCCCGGCAGGCCTCGGGGCCGATCAGGCCGGGATCACCGCCCGCGACCTTGAGACGGTGCTGGATATAGTCCAGGGTGGCTTTTTCGTCCAGCGGCCCGAGGTGGTAGTCCACTGCGATGCGCTGGGCGAACTGGACCAGCTCCGGCCGCTTGAGGGTCTCGCGCAGCTCCGGCTGGCCGACCAGGATGAGCTGCATGACCTGGTCCTTGTCGGCGTTGACGTTGGACAGCACGCGCAGCTCCTCCAGGGCATCGATGCCGAGGTTCTGGGCTTCGTCGACGATCAGCACGGCGCGCCGGTTCTGGCTGTACTCCTGCACCAGGAAATCGATCAGAGCGTCGTAGCACTCGATCTCGCCCTTGTTCCTGTAGTCGAGGGAGAAGGCGAACAGGACCCACTGCAGCAGGTCGGTCAGCGTGCGGTGGGTGTTGCTGATGAGGCCCACCGTCACGTCGACGCTCTGCTGATTGAGCAGATGCCGGATGAGCGTGGTCTTGCCGCTTCCGACCTCCCCGCTGATGACGGTGAAGCCGGCCTGGCTGCTCAAGCCGTAATCCAGCATAGTGTATGCCGTGCTGTGCTGCTGCCCCAGGTACAGATACCCGGGGTCGGGGAGCAGCGAGAACGGTTTCTCTTGGAGTTTGAAGAAGCTCTCGTACATCGGACTATCCCGGCGGGGCGGCCCGGGCAGTGGATGCGCGTTGCGCGTCCGCGTACCCGCTTGCCGGTACGAGTGATTGCGGTGCGGGCCTGATCCCCGGATCCATCAGTAGTAAACCTGGTGGGGCTGCGTCGACTTGTTCAGGACCGAGCCCAGGAACCGGGTGCCCTTCAGCAGCTCCCTGGCGCGTTCGAGGTCGGCAACGGCGGTTCTGCCTTCCTCCACCACCATCAACACGGCTTCCAGGTGCGGCGACACCGCAAGCGTATCATCGGTGGTCATCAGCGGCGGCAGATCGAACACGAGCAGGGTCTCGGGAGCCCCGTGCTTGATGAATTGGATGAGCTCGGTCATTCGCGATGACGCCAGGAGCTCGGATGAGCTCGTCGTCGGCGTGCCGCCGGGGAGCACGGTGAGATTCTCGACCCCCGGGCTGAAGGTGCAATCCCCGAAGCCGGCTTCCCCCCTGAGGCATTCGGCCAGTCCGGCGGAAGGCTCGAGGCCGAACAACCGGCTGAGCGATGGTCTGCGCAGGTCGGTGTCAACCAGCAGGACCGGACTCGTACCGGCGATGCTGATGGCCAGGTTTACCGCGGTAAGGGACTTGCCCTCTCCGGGGTTCGCGCTGGTGATGCCCAGCGTGCGCGCCTCGATCTCGGCCATGCGTTGCAGTGTCCGGGTCCGCAGAATGCGATAGCTATCCACCAGAGGGCTGCTTGCCCCGCCCCCGACCACGCGATTCTCATAGAGCGATGACCAGGATACTTCGACCGGCCTGGGGTCCGGGCGGACGGAGCGTCCAGCGCCCGGTGAGACGGCATTCGCGGCGGGCTCGGCCTGCTCGGCTGCGCTTCCCGCCCCGACCCGGGCCGCGCGTTCCGCGCGGGCGCGCTCCAGTGCTTGCTTGATTCTTTCCATCAGGCAACTCCTCCCGGTGTCATTCCCGCCGGTGCAGCGACATACCCAGAGCCCGTGGTCGTCAATGGCTTCGACGCGCTGCCCCGGGTCACAGTAAAGCCGTCACTTTCTGCATGACCTGGAACCATAGCAGGTCCAGAGGACGGTAGTAGAGGTGCACCATTGCCAACCCTGCGGCACTGACGACCACGGCCGCGACGGGGATCAGCCACCGAATGCGCCGCGCCCGCCGCCGGTCGCGCAGCGTTTCGATCATCGGGATCACGCCGAGCACCGGGGCGTGGGTGGCGGCGCTGACGGCCCGGGACGAGCGGACCCCGCTGTCCAGCTCCTCGCGCAGGAACGCGGCCCCGAAGCCGCCGACGAAAGCCCCGGCGAAGCCCATCATCAGGATCTTCAACCGATCCGGCTCGATCGGCTCCTGCGGAAGCTGCGGCGGCTCGATCAGCGTGAAGCGCTCGCCCTTGCGGTCCTGCTCCAGGGACTCCGCCACGCGCGCGCTGCTCTGCTTGGCGCGGATTTCCTGGTACTTCGCCTGCAGGTTCTCGTGGTCCCGGGTCAGTTGACGGTATTGCTGCTCCGCCTTCGGTGTGTCCGCGATGCGCTGCTCGATATTCTCAACCTTCTCCGCGTACTTGCGCTCCTGGCGCTTCAATGCCTCGATTTCGCTCTCGATGGACTTAAGGTCGGCGCGGGTTTTCACCAGCGCCGGATTCTCGGCGCCGTTGACGGCCGGGCCGCGCGAGGCGCGCTCGAGCTGCTGCTCCAATGCCGTTATCTCGCTTCGAATCCGGATGACATCGGGATGGCCCTCGGCATAACGTTCCTCCAGCTCCGCCAGCTCCTGACGGCGTTCGCGCAGCCTGGCTTCGATATCGGCTGCACTCCCGCCGGCGCCGGATTGCTCCAGCGCTTCGATCGAACGGCGGAGCCGGACCATGTCCGGGTGCTCGTCGGAGTAGTTGGCCGACATACTGGCGTAACGCGCGCGCAGCGACGGGAGGTCGGTTGGGGATGAGTCGGAGTCGCCGGCTTCCGCGGCCGCGGGCTGGCTCCGCATCTGCACCAGAGCCGACTCCAGGTACGTCTTCCGCTCCTCCATGGACTCGATCTGGCGCCGCGTCTCCTGCAGGGCCTCTTCGGCCCGCTGCAAAAGCTCGAGATTCAGGTCCTGCTGCTCGGGCAGCCGTCCCATGTTCTTCTCCTTGAACTCGGCGATGCGGGCTTCCATGTCCGAGAGCTCGGCGGAAAGCCGCTCGGCCTCGCTCTCGAGAAAGCGTGATGTTTCCGCCACCGCCTCGGTGCGCCGCTTGGCGTTCTCCTCCAGGTACAGCGAGACGAGCTCGTTGGCCACCCTCTGCGCCCCGGCGGGCGTCCGGTGATCGAAGGAAACGCTGAAGGCAATGGTCGCCACGCCGGCGCGGCCGGTCTGCGGATTGCGCACTGTGGCGTCGATCATTTCGATATTGAAGCTGTTGCGCATCAGCTCGACGAGCTGCTCGTTGGTCATTTCCCGTTGCCGCTCGGTATAGAGGTCGAGCTTCTCGATAACCCGGGTGAGATTCGCGGTCGTCAGCACGCGCTGGCTGATGGCCTGGATCCGCTGGTCCGCGAAGCTGGTGACCGTCGCCGGCACCCATTCCGTGGGGATTTCCTGCTGCTCGATGAGAATCTTGCCGGTCGACCTGTAGGTCGCCGGCAGCGTCTTGGCTACGTAAGCAGCAGCCAGGAGTATCACCACCGCAGGAAGTATCACATACCATTTGCGCCGCCGCAGGGCAGCGAGGTAGTCCTGGAGCGTCCTGCCATCCTCCTCCTGGCCAATCTGGGTCGGTTCGTTCATCTTCGCCCTCGCCCCGATTCCCTCATCGGAACAGATCCATTCGCGCCCACCTGTAGCGCAGCGTGAGCCACACGGCGCTCGAGTCCGCGGTGTCTTCGGTGACAGCGCCGTCCCCGGGATCGTCGAACTCCTGTCGGCGATATCGATAGCTCAGGTCGACCCCCCAGCGAGGAAGGCCGTGCCACTCCAGCCGCGCTTCCGCATCATAGTACACGCGGTCTTCGCTCACGCCTCCGCCGGCGGGCTGGAACTCGCGCCAGGATGCCGAGCCGTTGATGTTCAGATCCCACTGGCGGGTCAACGCACGCGTCCATGTCGCGGACAGGGTGTCGACCACGGACAGCGAGCCGACGCCGCTGGACTCGACGCTGCGAGCGGCCTCTGCCGTCAGGACGCTTCGTTGAAAGGTCCACTCGGCCGAACCTTCGTAGATGAAGCCGTCGTCGGTGCTGCGGGCGGGGCCGCCTTCAGCGTTGGGGGAATCCGTTTCGCTGTACTGGGCACCAATGGCGGCGCCGACTGTAAGAACCCGGGACAGCTCCCGCTCGACCCCGACGAGAACACTGACGTCATCCGACGTTGTATCGCTCTCGCTGTCGAACCGGGTGTATTCGGCCGTTCCGTAGACGCCGGTGAGCCGGTCCAGCCGGTGAAACAGTCGGGATTCAATGAAATGCTCCCGATAATCGAACAGTCCGTTCGCCTCGCCGTCCTGGAACATTACGTCGGTGAACGCGTAATCCAGCGTCGTCTCGGTCCGGCGCGACAGCTTGTGGGTCCAGGAAGGAGAGACGGTCCAGTCTTTGCGGATCCGGTCTCCGCGGAGCCTGCCGGTGTCCTCGAGCTCGGTGGTGACAGTGGACGCGCGGCGGTAGCTGGCGAACAGCCCCACCTCATCGCGCCGCCAGCGGCGCAGCAGGTCCAGGTCGAGGAACCAGTCGGTTGAATCGAGCTCCGAGTCCGAGTACCGGTTCACGTGAGCGGCCGCATTGAACACGGCTTCCCGGGTGCGGGTCCGCCAGCCTGCTTCCGCCTCCCCGATCAGCTCCAGGCCGGTCTGCCCGTCCGGCTCTTCCGGATCGAGCCGTCGGTTCTCGTCGTAGCCCCCGGAAATGCTCACCGACGGCTCCAGGTAGACGTCCGCGGCGCGGGAGGACAAGGGAATCATGCAGGTCGCCACCAACAGCATCGCTAGTGTCGGGATCGCACTGAAACGGTATCCATTGCCCGCTGCGGTCCGACCGCCAGGCGATAAGCCGTGTCCTCCCGTTGGCTCCTCCGGCGCCGGGCGAAACGAACCCCATGCGGTCCTGTGCCGGAATCCGCTTATGAATCGAAAATAATCGCCTGCGCGCGCCCAGGCTTCGACTGATGGCCCCCACTCCATGTGTGACAGTCCTTACGGCACGACCACGACGTCTCCGGCGCGCAGGAGAATATTGCGGTCGAGGTCCTGTCCGGCAGCAACTTTGCTGTACGGAAAGTCCAAAGCGGTTTGATCATTGGTCTCGGCGTCGCGGCGAAGGATGATGATCTCGTCGAGCGAGGCGTACTCGGTCGTGCCGCCCGCCATGCTCAATGCCTGCATGACGTCGAGCCGTCGGGGCGCCACGAATGCGCCCGGCGCCCGCACTTCCCCGATCACATAGATCTCGTTGCCGCGAATCTCCTTCACGGACACCGTCACCACGGGATCGGGGATGTAGCGCGTCAGTTGCTCCGCGATCGCCTGCCGGATGTCGTCGACCGACCTGCCGTCGGCCTCGACCTCCCCCACGAGCGGGAAGGTCAGCCCACCGTCCGGACGGACCAGAACTTCCTGGCTCAGGTCGGGCTCCTTCCAGACGGACACGTGAAGAAGGTCCCCGGGCTGCACCTGGTAGCTTCGTTCATCGGTGGCGCCATCTGCCGCCCAAATCCCGGTGGTGAACACGAGCGCACACAAACCAACTGCCGCCCGCGCCGCCATCCGCGACACGCTGTCCGTGAACATATAATTCACTGCCATCACCTCCTCCAACGACCTCGAGCAACAGTAACGCGTCTGACCGAGTCTTGCCAAGTTCTGGAAGTATGAGGGGGCGGTAGCGCTCGTGTCCAAACTTTGCTGTCATACCCGCGGACCGGTCAAGACACCAGGAGTTGTTTACAAAGTTTACACTTTGATGCTTCAGCGCCCCGACCGGCATTCCAGGCGCTTCCCGGAAACAACAGACTTTACAGGCTCTTAGCAATTGAAATTCAACCATTCTCTAGGCCTCAGGAGCGGGGCCCCGTCTTCATGACCTCTCCGGGCCTCGGACCGGGCACGGGATTGACCGGGACGTATTCAATCAGCCGTGCACTTCTGTGCCTGCTCGCAACGCTCAGCACGACCGTGAGCAGCGCTCAGGTCAGCACGTTGGACGATCGCGCCAGTACCTTGTTGAACAAGTGGTATCAGCAAGGCACAGCGGCGGGAAATTATGGCGACTACTACGACAACCGTGACCGCGGGCACTCGCGGCTGTCCGTCGCCCACTATCCGCAGCTCCGTGCGGTCACCTATCTACCGCCCGAGATTGAGCAGAACCGGGACCGGGGCTTGCAGAAGACGCTGCTCCCGTTTCCGGCCATCGGCAACAGTTCCATGGCTTCGGCGCCGACCGGGGCCGGCAGCCTGCCGCGGATCTACTACACGGCCGCCGAGGGAGTGGAGTTCCTGCACAAGCAGTACCGTGCGAACAACCTGTATGTCTACCCCGAGCACCGCGACCATGATCCAGCCACGGCGGAATCGGGCGGCTACGGCGATCTATACCCGACCAATACGCCGTATCTGGTCATTTCGCAGGGATCGTCCGGGTCGGACCAGCCGTTCGTCCGGGCCCTGGTCAAGACGCTCGCGGCTTTCCAGCCCGGGGTCAAGTCGGCACTGATACGCACCGGCTTGCTGATGCCCACACTGCAGCGGGTGTTTCGCCGAAGTAACCTGATGGTGCGCACGCGGGGCGATTACCTCTCGGGCGCCGCCCACCCGAGCGCATTCGACAGCGCGCAGCTCAATACCCCGGAGATGGTTCGCCGCGCCCACTCGATAACCCGGGAAACCATCCCGCCGCTGGTCCGGCTGGACGTGGTGCGCGATGAGCAACCCGTGCAGGGTGTCGACTACTTCGAGCCTTCGGCACAACAGATCGATGAAACCCTCGCCGACACACCATGCGTCGTCGCGCGGATTGTGCGCGGCCGCCGGTATGTGCGCTCCATCACGGTGTCGGCCGGGCGCAGCATCGATGTCAACGGACGGAAACTCGAATTCCACTGGAAAGTGCTGCGCGGAGACGCGAGCCGGATACAAATCGATACAAGGGGAGCCACCCGGCATACAGCGCGCATCTCGGTGCCGTATCACCACCGCCGCCCCATCGCCTCCGGCTCGGCGCTGGAGTCGAGCCGGGTCGACATCGGCGTGTTCGCCGAGAGCGACGCCGCCGTTTCGGCTCCGTGTTTCGTGACCTTTTACTCCCTGCCGAATGAGGAACGCGTATATGACGAGCAGGGACAAATACTGGAGATCAATTATCGTTCCCAAGGCCGGGAAGCGTATGCCGATCCACGGCTGACCGCTTCCAAGGGCTGGCGGGACGTTTATCGATACGAGGACGATGGGAGTCCCATGGGATGGCGACGGCACCTGAACGGCGAATGGATCGACTTCACCGCAAAGGGCGAAAGGGTTCTAGAACGCGATTCCAAGGGAGATCCGGTCAAGGTCGTGCCCGTTGCTTACGTGATTGACGACAAAAGCGGTCGGCTCACCATGGTGCCTGCGGATTGATGCCGGCATAGGCCGCTCGACAGCTCTCCTCCGCCGTGGCAGGAAAACTGGAGTTGCCCCTTTTCCGCGTCCCAATCGCGGCTGAAGCCGCTCCTACATAAAATGTCTGGACCTGTGGATAATTTTGCGTTACGTTTACGTAAACGTCAAGCAACGGTCCCAACATGCTGCACAACGCCGCGAACTCTGCGAACGATGCCGATTCCACGGACGAGGAACGTTTCACCATTACTCAGCTGGCCCGCGAGTTTGGAATCACGACGCGCGCCATGCGTTTCTACGAAGCCCAGGGCCTGCTCTCACCCGCCCGTTCCGGCACTACGCGGATTTATTCCGCCCGCGACCGTGTGCGCCTCAAGCTGGTACTCCGCGGCAAGCGGCTGGGGCTCACGCTGAAAGAGATCGCCAATATCCTGGACATGTACGACGCCGAGCCGGGCGAAGCCGGACAGCTCAGGTACATGCTGGAACGCCTGCAGGACCAGCGCGACGTTCTGGAGAAGCAGCGCGACGACATCGACCTGACCCTCGCGGAGCTGGACGTGATCGAATCCCAGTGCCGCCAGCGCCTCAGCACCGTGGCCGCCTCCGAATAGGCATTCCACGTGGAGTCGCCCGCAGCATGAGTGACACGCCGACGACATTCCAGGTCCGCGACCCCGGCTTCGAGCAGCGGGTCCGTGACAGCTTCGCCCGCCAGCAGGCGATGGCGTTCATCGGTGCCTCGCTGGACGAGGTGTCTGCGGGCCGCACGACGATCTCCCTGCCCTACCGGCCGGAGCTGTCCCAGCAGCACGGGTTCTTCCACGGCGGCATCGTCGGCACCATCGCCGACTCGGCGGCCGGTTACGCCGGCTACACCTTGATGGCGGCCGATTCCAGCGTGCTGACGGTGGAGTACAAGCTGAACCTGATGGCGCCGGCTGACGGCGACGTGCTGATCGCCCGGGGCCGGGTGCTGCGACCCGGAAAAAACCTGGTCGTCACCCAGGCGGACGTGTTCGTCGACAAGCGAGGCGCGGAGAAGCAGTGCGGTGTGTTGCTGCAGACGCTGATGTGCCTGCATAAACGTTCGGATTCGGCGGATCGGGCGGCTTAGTTGGTGGACTCGGCGCCTCGCAACCCTCACCATGTCGGGCTCGCGCCCGACCTTGGACAGCGAACCGCTTCGTATATCGGAGGTAGAGGTAACCGGTAAGGAACAATTTTTCGGCAGGTAAAACTTCATGACACAAAACTATCCAGGCCTGAACTTCGATCTCGGCGACACCGCCGACATGATGCGCCAGCAGGTGCACAACTTCGCGCAGAAGGAGATCGCCCCGTTGGCGGCGGAAATCGACCGCGACAACGAGTTCCCCCGCGAGCTGTGGAACAGGATGGGCGACATGGGGCTGCTCGGGCATCACCGTCGAGGATCAGTACGGCGGCGCGGAGATGGGCTATCTCGAGCATGTTATCGCCATGGAGGAGATCAGCCGCGCGTCGGCATCCGTGGGGCTGTCCTACGGCGCCCATTCCAACCTCTGCGTCAACCAGATCCGGCGCAACGGCAACGAGGCGCAGCGGGCCAGGTACCTCCCCAAGCTGATCACCGGTGAGCACGTCGGCGCCCTGGCGATGAGCGAGCCGGGGTCCGGCTCCGATGTAGTGAGCATGAAGCTGCGCGCCGAGGACAAAGGCGACCGCTACGTGCTGAACGGCAACAAGATGTGGATCACCAATGGCCCGGATGCGGACGTGCTGGTGGTCTACGCCAAAACCGACCCGGACGCTGGGCCGCGCGGCATCACGGCCTTCCTCGTGGAAAAGGATTTCCCCGGCTTCTCCACCGCGCAGAAGCTGGACAAGCTGGGCATGCGCGGCTCCAACACTTGCGAGCTGGTATTCCGGGACTGCGAAGTCCCGGCGGAGAATGTGCTGGGCCAGCTCAACAGCGGCGTAAACGTTCTGATGAGCGGCCTGGACTACGAGCGCGTGGTGTTGTCCGGCGGTCCGCTGGGTATCATGCAGGCCTGCCTGGACGTGGTGATCCCCTACGTCCACGAGCGCAAGCAGTTCGACCAGCCCATCGGCGAGTTCCAGCTCATGCAGGGCAAGCTGGCGGACATGTACACCACGCTGAACGTCTGCCGCGCTTATGTCTACACCGTGGCCCAAGCCTGCGACCGGGGCGAGACCAACCGCAAGGACGCCGCCGGCGCGATCCTGTATTCGGCGGAACGGGCCACCCAGATGGCTTTGGAGGCGATCCAGACCCTGGGCGGCAATGGCTATATCAACGACTACCCCACCGGCCGCCTGCTGCGCGATGCCAAGCTCTACGAGATCGGCGCCGGCACCAGCGAGATCAGGCGCATGTTGATCGGACGGGAGTTGTTCCAGGAGACGACGTGACGGCGGCCCAACGGGTTGTAGGTCGGCCTGTAGGTCGGGCGCGAGCCCGACATCCGGTTCAGCACCCGGCTCGTTGTCGGGCTCGCGCCCGACCTACAATTCCGACACCAGACACCACAGATTACGCGACATGTGAGCAGAAGAGGTTCATGAAATGAGTAAAGATCCAATTGTCATCATCGGCGCCGCCCGCACCCCAATGGGCGGGTTCCAGGGCAAGCTGAGCACGCTGACAGCACCGGAACTGGGCGCCGCGGCCATACGCTCGGCACTCGAACGCGCCGGCGTGGAAACGGACGCAGTCGAGGAAGTCATCATGGGCTGCGTCCTGCCGGCCGGGCAGGGCCAGGCCCCCGCCCGCCAGGCCTCCCTGGGCGCAGGCATTCCCCTCGGCGCCGGCTGCACCACGGTCAACAAGATGTGCGGCTCCGGCATGAAGGCCGCGATGCTGGCCAACGATTCCCTGCGCGCCGGCAGCAACCGCATCATGGTGGCGGGCGGCATGGAGAGCATGAGCAACGCGCCCTATCTGCTGCCCAAGGCCCGCACCGGCTACCGGATGGGCCACCAGCAGGTCATGGACCACATGTTCCTGGACGGCCTGGAGGACGCCTATGACAAGGGGCGCCTGATGGGCACCTTCGCCGAGGACACCGCGGACAAGTACGGCTTCACCCGCGAGGCCCAGGACGAGTTCGCCATCCGCTCGCTGAAGCGAGCCATGCAGGCCAACGAGGACGGCACCTTCTCCGACGAGATCACGCCGGTGACGGTCAAGACCCGGAAGGAGGAATATGAGGTGGACATGGACGAGCAGCCGTTCAACGCGATCCTGGACAAGATTCCGCAGCTCAAGCCGGCCTTCCGCGAGGGCGGCACGGTGACCGCCGCCAACTCCAGCTCCATCTCCGACGGCGGAGCGGCCCTGGTGCTCACCACCGAGTCCCACGCCGACCGCATACACGCGGCGCCCGTCGCCCGCATCCTGGGCCATGCCACCCACGCCCACGAGCCCGGCTGGTTCACCACCGCGCCGGTGTCGGCCATCCGCAGGCTGCTGGAGCAGCTCGACTGGTCCGCCGGCGACGTGGACTTGTACGAAATCAACGAAGCTTTCGCCGTGGTTACCATGGCCGCGATGGAGGAGTTCGACCTGCCGGCGGACAAGGTGAACGTCCACGGCGGCGCCTGCGCATTGGGGCACCCCATCGGGGCTTCGGGCGCAAGGATCATGGTGACGTTGCTCAACGCGCTCAAGAAGCAGGACAAGAAGCGCGGCGTGGCATCATTGTGCATTGGCGGCGGCGAAGCCACGGCGATGGCGGTGGAGCTGGTGGACTAGGACTATGGAACGAGTGCAGTGGGGGAGAGGGTGCAGGATCGGGGCGGCTGACAAGGCACGGCCACCGAACGAAGGGTCCCCTCGCCCCCGAAGGGAGAGGAGAAAACCAGGATTCAATAGCTGAGGCAAAGCCATGCAATTGACCGAAGAACAGACCATGATCCGCGACATGGCACGGCGCTTTGCCCGCGAGGAGCTGGCGCCCCATGCCGCGGACTGGGACCGGGAATCCCGTTTCCCCGGCGAGGCGATCAGGCAGATGGCCGGACTCGGCTTGCTGGGCATGCTGACGCCGGAGGAATACGACGGTGCCGGTGCCGACCATGTTTCCTACACCCTGGCCATGGAGGAGATCGCTTTCGGCGACGGTTCCTGCTCCACCATCATGGGAGTGCATAACTCGGTGGGCTGCGTGCCCATACTCCGCTACGGTACCGACGGGCAGAAGGAGGAATTCCTGAAACCCATGGCCCGCGGCGAGCTGCTGGGCTGTTTCTGCCTCACCGAGCCCCAGGCCGGCTCGGAAGCGTCGAATCTCAGGACCAGGGCGGCGCTCGACGGTGACCACTACGTGCTGAACGGCACCAAGCAGTTCATCACCAGCGGCGCCAACGCCGACATCGCCATCGTGTTCGCGGTCACCGATCCGGCAGCCGGCAGCAAAGGCATTACGGCGTTCATCGTGCCGACCGACACCCCGGGCTATGAAGTCGCCGGCACCGAGGACAAGCTGGGCCAGAAAGCCTCGGACACCGTCCAGCTCGTGTTCCGGGACATGCGCGTCCCCACCGGCAACCGGCTGGGCGGGGAAGGCGAAGGCTACCGGATCGCGCTGTCCAATCTCGAGGGCGGCCGCATCGGCATCGCCGCCCAGGCCATCGGCATGGCGCGCGCCGCTTTCGAGGCGGCCCGGGATTACGCCCGGGAGCGCACGGCATTCGGCAAGCCCATCATCGAGCACCAGGCCGTGGCCTTCCGACTGGCGGACATGGCGACGCGGATCGAGGCCGCCCGCCACCTGGCGCTGCACGCCGCCGCGCTGCGCGACGGCGGCGTGCCCTGCCTGAAGGAAGCCTCCATGGCCAAGCTGTTCGCCTCGGAAATGGCCGAGCAGGTCTGCTCGGATGCCATCCAGATCCACGGCGGCTACGGCTACCTGCGCGACTTCCCCGTCGAGCGCATCTACCGCGACGTGCGGGTGTGCCAGATCTACGAGGGCACCAGCGACGTCCAGCGCATGGTCATCAGCCGGAGCCTTGCCAAAGAGCAATGAGAATACTTGACTACCTTGGCGGACGCCTCCAAAATGGCTCCGTTATGGTTCCATACTGGATTCGATCATGCCCCATCTCTCGATAAAGAACGTCCCCGAGGAAGTCGTGGAAAAGCTCCGCCAGCGGGCGGCACGAAATCATCGATCCCTGCAGGGGGAACTGATGGAACTGGTCTGCCGGGTAACCAACGAATCGCCGACGCGCGAAGAAACAGGTTCACGACCCCTGTCGTCCAAAACCGGCACCAAACGCATTGAGCATATTGCCGCCGAGCACCAGTCCCGCTGGAAAGAGCCTTTTGCACAGGGTCCGCTGGCAGTGGACATGATCCGGGCAGACCGGGATGCCCGCTGAAACACCGGGCGAGCTCATAGTCGCCGAGCCTTCGGGCACATACGCAAAACGGCCGCCGCTGGTCGGAGACTGCAGCGTGCTGGCGGCCGTGCTTTTCGACGAGCCGGAGCGCGACCGAGCCACCAGGGCTTTGGCGGGCATGGAGCTCTTCGCGCCGTTTCTTCTCGATCATGAACTGGTCAGCGTAGCGGTCAAAAAAGCTAGCCAGGGGCTGGAAGAGGTCGTGCGACAGGGCCTGGCGGACCTGGCGGAACTGGAGATCACGCGCCGGCCTGTGGATGTTGCGGCCCAGTGGCGCGTGGCACTCGACTATGATCTGTCGGCTTACGACGCGGCATATCTTCAACTGGCAGTGGAACTGCAAGCTCCGCTGGTAACATTCGATCGCCGCCTCGGCGCTGCCGCCAAACAGATCCTGGAAAACTCTACATGAATCGTCAGTCATGACCGTATTACGCTCCAACCTCGACACCCGCGGCGACGAGTTCCAGGCCAACCGCGCGCATCTGCAGTCCCTGGTGGACGACCTGCGGGAGAAAGCCGAAGTCATCGCCCGGGGCGGCGGCGAGCGGGCCCGTGAAAAGCACGTCGCCCGGGACAAGCTGCTGCCCCGCGACCGCATCCAGGCGCTGCTGGACGTCGGCACCCCGTTCCTGGAACTGTCCCAGTTCGCCGCCTACGGCGTCTACGACGACGACGTGCCGGCCGCCGGGGTGATTACCGGCATCGGCCGCATCCAGGGCCGCGAATGCATGGTCGTCGCCAACGACGCCACGGTGAAGGGCGGCACCTACTATCCCCTGACCGTGAAGAAACACCTGCGCGCCCAGGAGATCGCCGAGCAGAACCGCCTGCCCTGCGTGTACCTGGTGGACTCCGGCGGCGCTTTCCTGCCCAAGCAGGACGAAGTGTTCCCCGACCGCGACCACTTCGGCCGCATCTTCTTCAACCAGGCCAACATGTCGGCGAAAGGCATCCCGCAGATCGCGGCAGTGATGGGCTCCTGCACCGCCGGCGGCGCCTACGTCCCGGCCATGGCGGACGAGAGCATCATCGTCAGGGAGCAGGGCACGATCTTCCTCGGCGGCCCGCCCCTGGTGAAGGCCGCCACCGGGGAAACGGTGACGGCGGAGGAGCTCGGCGGCGCCGACGTCCACGCCCGCACCTCCGGCGTGGTGGACCACTACGCCAACGACGACCGTCATGCGCTCGCCATCGCCCGGCGGATCGTTGCGGACCTGAACACGGCCAAGCACCACGATCTGGACGTCCGCGAGTCCCGGGATCCGGTTCTGGACCCTGCCGAGCTCTACGGCGTGATCCCCGACGATACGCGCCGGCCCTACGACATCCGCGAGGTGATAGGCCGGGTCGTCGACGCCAGCGAGTTCGACGAGTTCAAGCAGCTCTACGGCACGACGCTGGTCTGCGGCTTCGCCCGCATCCACGGCTATCCTGTCGGCGTTATCGCCAACAACGGTATACTGTTCTCCGAATCCGCCCTCAAGGGCGCGCATTTCGTCGAGCTGTGCTGCCAGCGCCGGATCCCGCTGGTATTCCTGCAGAACATCACCGGCTTCATGGTGGGGAAGAAGTACGAGGCCGGCGGCATCGCCCGCGACGGCGCCAAGCTGGTAACCGCGGTTTCCACCGCCCGGGTGCCCAAGTTCACGGTCATCGTCGGCGGCAGCTTCGGTGCCGGCAACTACGGCATGTGCGGTCGCGCCTACAATCCCCGTTTCCTGTGGATGTGGCCCAATGCCCGCATCTCCGTCATGGGCGGCCAGCAGGCCGCCAACGTCCTGGCCCAGGTGAAGAAGGACAACCTGGAAGCCCGCGGCGAGGAATGGCCGGCGGAGGACGAAGCGGCGTTCAAGCAGCCGATCCTCGACCAGTACGAGCACCAGGGCCACCCGTACTACGCCAGCGCGCGGCTCTGGGACGACGGCATCATCGACCCGGTGGACACCCGCCGGGTCCTGGGCCTGGGGCTGTCGGCGGCGCTCAATGCGCCGATCGAAGAGACGCGCTTCGGCGTCTTCAGGATGTGACCCGTGCATTTACCATCGACATTGCATTGTGAGGCTGCATGCTCCAACTCGACATAGACCAGAAAGGCATCGCCACCCTCACGCTCAATCGTCCGGACCGGCACAACGCCTTCGACGACGAGTTGATCGCGGCGCTTCACGGGCACCTGGAGAAAATCGAGGCCGATCCCGCTGTCCGCCTCGTGGTGCTGGCAGCCAACGGCAAGAGCTTTTCCGCCGGCGCCGACCTCAACTGGATGCGCCGCATGTCGGACTACTCGGAAGACGAGAACTTCGAGGACGCCATGCAGCTCGCGAACATGCTCGAGCGTCTGGACGCCCTGCGCAAGCCGACCATCGCCCGGGTGCAGGGCCACGCTTTCGGCGGCGGCGTCGGCCTGGTGGCCTGCTGCGATATCGCCGTCGCGGCCGGATCCGCCAAGTTCTGCCTGTCCGAGGTGCGGCTCGGGCTGATGCCGTCGATCATCAGCCCCTTCGTGGTCCGGGCCATCGGGGCCCGCGAGGCCCGGCGCTACTTCCAGACCGCCGAGCGTTTCGATGCCGAGGAGGCGTTCCGGATCGGGCTGGTGCACCGCACCGTCGCCCCGGTGGCGCTGGACGACGCCGTGGACGAGATCATCGGCAATCTGCTGCAGGGCGGCCCGGAAGCCCAGTCGGCCACCAAGGACTTCATCGCCCTGAACGACAGTACCCCCATCAACAAGGAGCTGCTGCGCGACGCCGCCCGGCGCATTGCCAATCTGCGTGCGTCGGACGAGGGCAAGGAAGGTCTGTCGGCATTCCTGGAAAAACGCTCTCCCGGGTGGCGGCCGGATGATTGACCGCCGTATTGGAACCGCCGCCGTGAACGACTGTTCATCACTACTCACTGAAACCACAGGTTTGACGTCCGACCTGCGGACGTACTGCCGGAAACCAGAGAATGTTCAAGCGCATCCTGATCGCCAACCGCGGTGAGATCGCCTGCCGCATCGCCCGCACCGCCGGGCGGCTGGGCATCCAGACGGTCGGTGTCTACTCCGACGCCGATGCCGACGCACTCCATACCCGCGCCATGGACCTGTCAGTACATATCGGACCCGCCCCGGCGCGGGACAGCTACCTGAACGTCGACCGCATCATCAAGGCGGCGAAAGACACCGGCTGCCAGGCCATCCATCCCGGCTACGGCTTCCTGTCGGAAAACGCCGGGCTGGCCCGCGCCTGCGCCGACAACGGCCTGACGTTCATCGGCCCGCCCCCCGACGCGATCGAGGCGATGGGCTCGAAGATCCGCGCCAAGCAGATCATGGAAAACTCCGGCATCCCCCTGGTGCCCGGCTACCACGGCGAGGACCAGTCCACCAGCCATCTGCAGGCCGTCGCCGACGGGATCGGCTACCCGGTCCTGATCAAGGCTTCGGCAGGCGGCGGCGGCAAGGGCATGCGCGTGGTGCGCGACTCCGGCGATTTCGCTTCCGCGCTGGAAGGTGCCAGGCGGGAATCGTCCTCCGCGTTCGGCGACGACAAGGTGCTGATTGAAAAATACCTCCACAAGCCGCGGCACGTGGAAGTCCAGGTATTCCGCGACAACTTCGGCGCGTGTGTGCACCTGTTCGAGCGCGACTGCTCCATTCAGCGCCGCCACCAGAAGATCCTGGAGGAGGCGCCCGCCCCCGGACTCGATGAGGTGACGCGAAGACGAATGGGCGAGGCCGCCGTGCGCGCGGCGGACGCCATCGACTACCGCGGCGCGGGCACGGTGGAGTTCATCATGAACGAAGCCGGCGACTTCTTTTTCATGGAAATGAACACCCGCCTGCAGGTCGAACACCCGGTTACGGAGCTAGTGACCGGCCAGGACCTGGTGGCGTGGCAGCTCCGCGTGGCGGCCGGCGAGCCCCTGCCCTGCGGGCAGGACGAGCTGCAGATCCACGGCCATGCCTTCGAGGCGCGTGTCTACGCCGAGAACCCGGCCCGGGAGTTCCTGCCTTCCACCGGACGGCTGACCCTCGCGGCGTTCCCCGAACAGGACGAATACGTACGCGTGGACGCGGGCGTGCAAACAGGCGACATCATCAGCGTCCACTACGACCCGATGATCGCCAAGATCATCACCTGGGGCCCGGACCGCCGCGCCGCCCTGGAGCGCCTGCACGGCGCCCTGGGGGAAACACGCATCGCCGGCGTCGAAACCAACGTCGAGTTTCTGCTGGCGGTGCTCGAGCAGGACGAGGTCGCCGAAGGTGGCGCCGACACACACTTCGTCGAGCAGCATCTGGCGGATTTGGTCGGGCTGGAAGCAACGCCGCCCACCGTCCTCGTGCTGGCGGCGTTTCACGAGATCGCCTCACTGGCAAACCGGAACCGGCGGCTGGGCGACGCCGACCCGTTCTCCGCCGTCGACGGCTGGCGTCCCAACCTGGCCAGCGAGCTCCGCTTCGAGTACGGCGACGCTGTCCGGAGCCACGAGTGCCGGCTGGTGTTCGACCGGACGGACATGCAGGTCATCGTCGATGACGACGCCTGCCGGGTCCAAGGCGAGCTGATGGAGGACGGCCGGCTCACGGTCGTCGTAGACGGCCTGAAATGCGAAGCTCATGTCGTGCAGCGCCCGGAGCGGCTGGACGTGTTCTTCCAGGGCCGGCACTACGGTTTGACCCGGCGGGTGGACACAGTCTCGGACACCGAGGCCGCGGCCGCCGACCGGATCACCGCCCCCATGCCCGGCAGGATCACCGCCGTCAACGTCAAGGCGGGCGACCGGGTAGAGCGCGGCGCGGTGCTGCTGACGCTGGAAGCAATGAAAATGGAGCACAGCCTGGCGGCGCCCCGCGACGGCGTCATAGAGCGGATTCCCTACCAGGCGGGGGACTCGGTCGCGGAAGGCGCAGAGCTCGTCATCTACGAGGAAAGCTGACCCCCGGCGGCGGTCTGCATCCGCCCCGTCGAGGCTCAGGTCTTCACGTCCGCTGCTGCCTTTGCCGCTTCGCGGCATACATTTCGTTGTCGGCATGAATGAGCAGCTCGCGCTCGTCCGAGCCATGGTCCGGAAACAGAGCCACGCCGACACAAGCACCGCTCTTGACCATACCCTCCGACAATTCCACCGGCTGCGTCAGGATCGCCTCGATTTTTCCGGCAACCTCGTAGGCGTATTCAGCGGTATTGAATCCTTCCAGCAACACCGCAAACTCGTCGCCGCCCAGTCGGGCAACTGTGTCCGTGGCGCGCAGGTTCTGCAGGAGACGATCGGCTGTCACACGCAGCAGGTCATCCCCTGTCGCGTGTCCGAACGCGTCGTTGACCTGTTTCAACCTGTCCAGGTCAATGAACAGTACGGCCAGTATCCGCTGCTCCCGCCGCGCGCGCGTCAGCGCGGTGGCGAGGCGATCGTAAAACAGTTGCCGGTTCGGAAGCCCGGTCAGGTGGTCATACAGGGCCATGCGGCGAAGCCGCTCCTGCATCCGGACACGCTCCATGGCGGCGACCAGCTGGGTCGCCACGAATTCCAGCAGCTCCCGGTCCTTTTCTGCATAAGACACGGCACCGGCGGGGCTCTGCAGCAGAAGCGCTCCCAGGCTCGCGGTCCGGGACTTGAGCGGCACGCCCAGGCACGTGACGGCGCTTTCGCTCACGTCCCGCCATGACCGGTGATTACCGGCGTTGTCGGACACCGGACATACCAGCACCGCCTCTCCGGACCGGATGATCTCGGCACTGAGCAACGGGGCCGCAGGCTGGTCCGGGCCGGCCGGGTCCACGGACAGACCACGGCAATAGGGAAACGTCGGAGCGTCGCCGGCATCACCTTCGAGCGCCACGGAGAAGCAGGCGGCGGGAACCAGCGCCTTGACGATACCGTCGACCCGCTCGAACAGGATCGGCAGATCATCCGCGGCATTGGCGGCTTCAGAGATCGCATACAGCGCATGCTGCATGGATTCGGCATGCTTGCGCTCGGTAACATCGCGGGCCACCGCGATCCTGAGCTGGTCGGCCTCGGACCAGCGCGCGGACCACATGATATGGACGGTGCTCCCGTCCTTGCGGATGTACCGGTTCTCGAAGTAGGTCTTGCTTTTGCCCGTCCGGACCTCGCGCGCTGCCTGCCGCGTCTTCTCGCGATCATCCGGGTGCACCATCTCCGCCACGGTCCGGCCCACGATCTCCTGCTGGTCGTAGCCGAAAATTCTTTCGCAGGCCGCGCTCGCATACACGAACCGCCCGTCGGCGTCGACCAGGCAGATCGCATCGAGCAGGAGGTCGGTGTAGTTGGCCAATGGGCCATGCGGAGTTTTTTCCATCTTGCCTCGATCGGCTTCGGGAAGGTCGGTCACTCGAGCGATCCGGCGCTCACTGACGAAGTCGCGTCCGATGATCCTGCAGGTTCAGGGATTTTACAAGTTGCGCCACTGAACCGGGAATGATTGCACTGGCCGCCCGGAGGGTTGACGCCGGAGTGCTTCCGCTCAGGGTGGCCCGGCGCGGTTTCCGCCGGCATTCCGAAGCATCACCGGCGGGCACCAGTTGCCATGCTGAGGCATCGGCGGGATACTGGGCAGATCATCGGTCGGGCGGCACCTTGAACCTCGAGTCGCCGCCGCGTCCGCACATGGGACGGACATCCGGAACCGGTATCTGGGAGCGGAATTCCAGTGCTCTATTACCTCGGTGAACACTTCACGGGCCGGCAATCACTCACCCGTTCATTCTGGGTGAACTTCGTTGCCCTCGCCTCCGTTCTCTATTTCGCCGGCACGATTGTTCGTGATATCGCCGCCACTGATTCAAGATTTCTGACCGGGTTCCTGGCATTCATCTCCATCAATATCCTCATCTACTCGTGGCAGGTGTTCGGGGTATGGCGCGCCTCGGAACGGGCACTGCAGGAGCATGCCTGGTTCCTCTGGGCACGCGGCGCGCAGATGGTGGTCGCACTGAGCGTACTGGTGATTCTCGGCCAGATACTGACCTACGTTCACCTGTCGGTACAGACCGATCCACCGCCGCCGGGCGCCGACGATGTCCCGGGCTACGTGCTGGACCTGTCTTCTGACGGCACGGTGGTGGCCTTGAGCGGCGACATCGACTTCGGGATCACCCGCGACATGAGGCGGATGCTCGAGAACCATGCGCGAATCGGCGCCGTGAGCCTGGACAGCCCGGGAGGCCTGGTGTCCGAAGCGCGCGGCCTCGCGAAGCTGATCATCCGCCGGAAACTTGCCACCTACGTTGCAGGGTCCTGCAGCTCGGCCTGCACCCATGTCTATATCAGCGGTGAGCGGCGGTTTCTCGGCCCGGACGCACGACTCGGTTTTCACAGCTACCGGCTGGATTCGCCCTACTCGGCCATATTCATGGACCCCGCCGCGGAGCAGCGCAACGACCTGGCGCTGTTCCATGATCGGCAGGTGGATCCGGCGTTTCTGGAACGCGTCCTCAACACGCCCCATGATGCCATCTGGTTCCCGTCTCATGACGAGCTGCTGGATTCCGGGATTGCGCACGAGATACGGACGCTTCGTTAGTGTACCCCGCCACTAGTGCCCCCGCTTCTGAAGCGGCCCCGTTGAAAGGCCCGCAGGCTGTGGCCGGATCGGTCGCACTCTCTCACTGTACCTGGCCCCATTCAACGGCCCGCAGGCCGTGGCCCGGATTGTGAGCCACTCTGAAGGAATGGGCCGGTGCCGGGGGCCGTCCCCCAGGGCCGCTGTGAATACATCCCTGTACGCTCTCGCTCAAACATCCCTGTTTTCGAGAGCCCTGGGGGACGGCCCCCGGCACCGGCCACCACGATCATGCAGGGGTCAATTCGATACACGGCCTGCGGGCACACGCCGGACCCTGAGCGTACAAAAACACTTCGAAATTCACGATATCAGCGGTGGTGCCTGTATTTTCAAGGCATGGATGAACGGTGCTATGATGCAACGATGCAAGCTTCGCCGGCATTGAACCGCAGCAGAACACCCAGACTCTTTGTATTCGTGACGTCCAGGAGCCTTGGTCCTGATGTTGTCGCTGCCTGAATCCGTTCGCATGTTCGAGGTGGGGCCCAGGGACGGCCTGCAGAACGAGCCCGCCGGCATCCCCACGGAAAAGAAGATCAAGCTGATCGACATGCTGTCGGAAACCGGCCTCAGAACCATCGAGGTCGGCAGCTTCGTGTCGCCCAGATGGGTGCCGCAGATGAGCGATACCGAAGCCGTGCTGAAGGGCATCCGCCGCAGGGAAGGCATCATGTATCCCGTGCTTACCCCGAACATAAAGGGCTTCGAAGCCGCCGTGAACGCGGGTGCTCACGAAGTGGCTGTTTTCGGCGCCGCGTCCGAGGGTTTCTCGCAAAAGAATATCAATTGCTCCATCGCCGAGAGCCTGGAGCGATTCGCGCCCGTTTGTGAAGCCGCGAAGGAACGGAACATACGCGTACGGGGCTACGTATCCTGTGTCGTGGGCTGCCCCTACGAGGGCCATGTTGATCCCGAAAAGGTCGCGGAAGTGTCCCGGGCCATTTACGACCTCGGCTGCTATGAGATCTCCCTGGGCGACACCATCGGCGTCGGCACACCGAAAATAGTCGAACGCATGCTGTACGCCGTCGGCGAACGCGTCCCCGTCGACAAGCTGTCGGTACATTTTCACGACACCCACGGCCAGGCGCTCGCCAACATCCTGACGGCCCTGCAGTGCGGGGTCACAGGCGTCGACAGCGCCGTGTCCGGGCTGGGGGGCTGCCCCTATGCCCACGGGGCATCCGGTAACGTCGCCACCGAGGATGTGCTTTACATGCTCAACGGCATGGAGATCGAAACCGGTGTCGACATGGATGCCCTGCTCGAGGCTTCGGCCTACGTCTCGAAGGCGCTCGGCCGCTCACCGGCCTCGAAGGTTGCCCGGGCCATGCTGGAGCACTGAAGCGGCCGGGCCCCCGCAAGCCGGGAGCGTTTCACCCCGGACCGGGATCCCGCCGCCCCGCGCCGGGGCCATTCGTATCGGCGCCACCCTGCCCCGCGTGCCCGTCGTTCACGTCCTCCAGCGCGCGGCGCTTGACCCGGTATTGAACATCCTCGATCAGCTTCCGGTTCGCACCGATCAGGTCGGCCAGCACGCCGAAAAGCCACATCTGAATCGCGACAATGATCAGGATCGCCGCCAGGATCAGGCTCGGCTCGCGGCCCCGGGCCACTTCGTCCGCGGCGATGTCGCCGACGTACAGCACCAGCCAGCGCACGCACAATGCAAAGCCCGCCAGGAACGGCACGGCGCCGAGCAGAAAGAACGTCCGCGCCGGCCTGTAGATCACGAATACACGGAGTATCGCGAGGCCGGTGCGCCAGAGGTACGACGGGACGGACTTCATCAGCCGTGACGGGCGGGTCTGCGGATTGGTCCGCACCGGAACGGACACGACGCTCATGCCTATCTGGCCCGCCAGGATGGTGGTGTCCATCGTGTAGGTATATTCGCTGTACACGTGAAGCCGCAGCGCGGCCTCCCGGCTGAAGGCGCGGAAGCCGCTGGCGGCGTCGCGGATTTCCGTGCCGCTTGCCGTCCTCACCGCCCAGCTTCCCAGCTTCTGCAGCACCTTTTTCAGCGGGGAGAAATGCTCGATCTCATCGATGGGCCGGGCGCCGATGGCCAGGTCCGCCCGCCCCTCCACCACCGGCTTCACCAGCGCGGCGATATCCCCCCCGTGATACTGGTTGTCGCCGTCGGTATTAACGATCACGTCGGCGCCGCGCATCAGGCAGGCGTCCAGTCCCGCGGTGAATGCCCTCGCCAGGCCCCGGTTCGGCGACAGGGAGACAATATGATCCACGCCGTGATCCCGGGCTACCCGCACCGTATCATCCGTGCTCCCGTCGTCCACGACGAGCCACTCCACCGTGGCAATGCCTTCGACTTCCCGGGGCAGTTGGGCGAGGGTCTGGGGGAGCGTGTCTTCTTCATTGAAGCACGGGATCTGGATGATCAGTTTCATTGTCGTATCGATGAAGCGCCTGAATTGTTCTTTTCCGGGGGACCGGGGCCCCGGATGTCGCCGGCCTGCCGCACGGCGGTCAGATACCGCGAGAATATCGGAATTCCCGCAATTGCCGGAAGAATATACCTGAACAGGGTGAGCACACCCAACGCGGCGCCGGTGGCCGCGGGGAAATACGGCGCGTAGAGGTACACCAGCGCGGCGTCCCGGGTGCCCACACCCATGAACGTGAACGGCAGCAGCCCGACGAACAGCGCCAGTGCCGTGAGTCCGAGGCTGATGACGAAGCCGACGTTGTCAACCTGAAGTGCGAGAATGAACAGCCAGATCTGCAACAGGTGGGCCAGCCACAGCACCGTGGAGAAGACCAGGAGGCGGATACGAGTCCCGGCATCGACGTACTCGTGCATCTCCATCCACGCCCCGCCCAGCGATTCGATGGGCCGGCTCGCCGCCGCGGGCAGAACCCGTCCGGCCGCTTGGAAGCAGCCGGCCGCGAAGCGGCGGGAGAAAACCAGCAGCCAGGAGCCGGCAAGCGCCAGCAACAGCATTACCGCGAGCCAGCCCCAACCGTGCCCGGTGCCGGCCAGGACGATCAAACCGACGACGCACCACAGGAGCAGCGCGAGCACGTCATTGGCTTTCTCCAGCACCACCAGGGACAGGGCGGCGGAGCCGCCCATGGCCCCGTGATTCTTCAGGAATACACCTTTCGCGATATCCCCCATCTTCGACGGCAGCACCAGATTCATGACGCCGGCGGCGAGGGTCAGGGACAAGGCATCGCGCAGGCGGATGTCCACCGTTTTCCGCCGGACCAGGTAGTACAGCCGCCACGCCGTACCCAGAAGAATCGGGACGAACATGGCCAGCGAAACCAGCAGCCAGGCGACGTCCACCGCCTTGAGGACCTGGACGATTTCCTGCAGATCGATCCGCCACCACAGCAGCGAGACGATGGCCGCGCTTACCAGTATCGAAATGATTTTGCGTTTCATCGTGGTCAGAAGCGCCGTTCGTTCGTGAGCAGGGCGTGCTCGGAAAGATGCTTCAGCTCCGGTGTCAGGTCGGTCCAAGGCGCCATCTGGCCGGAATGGAACGTGCGGCTCATGACATTGTAGTTGGAAGTCTGGTCCCGCCCCAATGCAACGGCATGCGCATCCTTCCAGGGTCCGGACAGGATGTCCCGCACCACCCATTGCCCATCGGCCCATTCGAGGCTGCGGCGGAATGAAAACGGCGACTTCTGCGTGCCCGTGATCAACAATCGCTGCAGAATGCTCCGCACCAGGTTGGGAAACCAGCGGCCCACGGTCAACATGAACAGCCGCAGCACAACGTTGCTCAGCGGGGTCATCTGCTTGTGTTTCGCGTAGCCCAGGGACCCGCTGACCTCGAGGCGGCCGTCCTGAACCGTGATCGAGTAGTCAGCGGACATGAGGTTGGACACGGCGTTCCCATGCCGGCCGCCGCGCTCCAGCACCGACCAGCCGGTGTCCGAGATCACCAGCTCTCCGTCCCGGAAGAGCTTGAACACGCCGCCCTTGTTGAGCGCACAGAACAGCTCGCTGCCGCCGCGGCGCTCCACCACCACCCCCGCTTCCGGATAGTAGTGCTGACCGGACGCCGGAGCCCGGCGGGCCGGGCGGTCGGCAATGAAATGCCGGTAGGCGAGCAGGTAGTTCCAGGCGTGGTGCCCGACGATCCGGTCGTCCGCGTAGCAGGGCGCGAGGTCCGCGGCCATGCCTTCCAGGAAACGGTCGTTCACGGACAGTGCCCGCGGCAGCCAGGCGCCCGCCAGCTCGAACCCGGCGGGAAAGAAATTGTAGGTGTTCCGGCTGCCGTACTCGCCGCCGTAGCTGCCATCGGGATGCACGAAATCCGAAGCGAGTTCCACCGCCGACTCGATGGCCGAGCGAAGCGACGGGTCGGGCCGGGCATCGTGGAGGCAGGCAAGGCACCAGATGGTCAGGGTGTGGTACCCCGGGTCGAAGCCCTCGTACTCCGGGAACCAGCCCTCGCTGGACTGCCACCCCAGGATCTCCTGCAACCGGGTTTCGATTGCGTCGTTCCAGCGGACCTGTCCGGTGAGCTCATCCAGCCGCTGCAGCGCCAGGGCGATCAGCGCCTGGTGGTTGGTCAGGCGGCCGCTTTCCCGGTGATGCGCGAGCAGGCCGGCCCGTTGCGTGAAAAAGCGCTCGAATTCCGGTTCCCTGAGCTCCAGGAGGCTGCAGGACTCCACCGCCGCCAGCAGGCTGAACGCCGCGGCGCCGTCCGCCCGCTCAAACGGAAAATAGTCATCGCAGGAGCCGTCCCCGTGGGCGCGCCGGGCGGCGAAATCGATGCCGGCACGCACCCACTCCCGCAGGATCGGGCGCTGGTGAAAACGATTGCCGGGGGCGGGCGTGCTGCAGGCCAGCGCCAGCGGCCAGACGAATTCCTGGCTCATGCCGCTGGGGAAATCCGTGACCTTGTAGTGCCAGTGCAGGCGGTCGAAGCAGCCGTAGGTCGGGCTGTGGGGATTGCGGTCGAGCAGCGTCAGAATCTTGGGAATGTCCCCGAGCGCCGCGGTGGCGAACAGTTCTCCAGTCTGGCGGTCAACGCTGCTCATGGATAAGGAAGATCCGGTTGTTATCGAGGGTTATTGTTTGCGGCGCCAGACGCTGGCGACCTCAATGCCGAAGGCGCGCTCCACGGCATATACCTTCTCGAAGTCCCTGTGCAGCGCGTCGCGGTCGAAGGGATAGACATGGATGCTGTCGCGGTGGACGCCACCCAGGTCGCGGACGTCGCTGCTCTGTTCCACGATCAGCGGCACCGGACTGGAATCGAACTGGCGCAGCGTCGCATTGATATGGAGCAGGACGTAGTCCGCCTCGTCGATACCGACGCGGGGGTCGAATCCATGGCGCACTTGGAACCGGATCCCGGATCGGGGGCCCATGAAATGGATCACCATTCTTTCCCGCAGATAGGTTACCACGCGCTTGCCCGGCTCGACGTTCTCCAGCGCCCATTGCATGACCTGGTAATTACCGTCGGAAGGCGTTTGCGCTACGCCCTTGTAGCCGAGCGTTGCGCGATGGGCGATGTACCGCTCACCGAGGTACTGATAACCGTTGAGATGCATGTCCGGCCACGACCGGGCGAGGTCCGCCGCCGCGTTCAGGGAGACCAGCGCCAGGGTGCCGGCGAACAGATACCGGCTCCGGCGCAGGATTTCCCCGAGGACATCGGCCGCGAGAATGGCGAGCAACGGCATCACGCCGATCATGTAGAAGGTCTGGGCCCGGCCGGTCAGTGCGTACATCGCCACACTGAATACCGTGAACAGCAGCGGGATGAGCAATACCGGCCGCCGCCGGATCAACCACGGCGCCGCCAGACATGAACCCAGCAGCAGAAGCCCCATAGCGGGACCCGACTTGATCAGTATCACCAGAAGGTGAAACACCAGCGCCGAATAGGGCAGGCCTTCCGGCAGGCCCTCCCCCGCCGCGGCCATTCTGGCCAATTCCTGGATGATGCCCGGATTGGTGGTGTGCACCGGGGGCAACACGAAAAAAGTCAGCACCGACCCCGCCGCCACCAGACCGGTGGCGATGAGCCGCCCGACGGGTCGTTCCCGCCACAGCACCGCCCCCACAGCCGCCAGTGTCCAGGCGCCCGCCACCCATGTGATGTGAAGCATTAAATAGGACGCGGACAGATTTCTGTAGGGCCGGTCCACGACATAGATGCTGTCCGGCGACGGGTACCACCACCCGCCCACCACGACCGCCAGGCCGAACAGCAGCGGTGCCAGCAACAACCAGGTGGAAGGTGCCGAACGGACGCGAGTCCGGCCGTGGCGCAGAATCATGAATGCAATGAACGCCGCCGGCATCAGCACGGCGACGGGCAGCTTGGCAGACACCGCCAGGCCTCCGGCCAGGGCGGTGAGGCCCGCGGTTCCCACGGTAGGCCGTCGGCACAGCTCCGCTACGGCCAGCGCCAGGAGCACGCCGGTGAGCGCCACCAGCGCGTCGCCTTCGGTCATCCCGACCTTGGTGAACGCCAGGTAGTACGGACTGATGGCCAGCAGCAGCGCAGCGAGCACGCCCTTGAGCGGCGTCAAGTGCCGGGCACAGAACAGATAGGCGCCCCCGATAGCCAGGGCACCGTAGAACACGCTCAACAGCCGGGACACCTTGAGGCTTTCGGTGCCCAGAATGAAATTGGCCAGGGCAGTCGCGTACATCGAAAGCCGAGCCTGACTGGCGTCGCGATCGCTGCCCACCAACCAGCCCCAGTGATCCCGGAGGTAGGCAAGGGCGACACGCAAGTCGATCAGCTCGTCGTTGGCCAGCCCGTGCACCGGCAGCGCCGGCAGAATCAGGACCAGGTACACGAGAACACAGAAAGCAAGACAGATCAGCGGCCTGTGGAGCAATTGTTCGGACGGCGATCGGAACACCATGCAGGGGAGCTACCGGTGCGGTTCGGGACGGGGCGGGACTATATCGAACCTGGTCCCCGAAATCAGCCACAATCACCCTGATACGCCGGCCTGTTGAAGGAATCGGATTGAAAAGCACGCCGGCATGCTTGCGGCAATTCCGCCCGGTATCGGTCAGGCCTGCTGATCCACGGCGTATCGCCTGACCGCAGCCACCGCGGCCGCCCAGTCCCCGAGACGCTTGTGCCGCCGGCCCGGGTCGAGACGCGGCTCGGCCCGGCGCTCCAGCCGCCAGGCTGCGGACATCTCGTCCAGGGATTCGTAGACGCCGGCCTGCAAGCCCGCCAGGCGCGCCGCGCCGATTGCCGTGGTTTCGATGTTGTCCGGGCGTTCCACCGGCACGCCGGTGATATCCGCCAGGCATTGCAGGAACCAATCGTTGGCCACCATGCCGCCGTCGACGCGCAGCGCGCTCAGGGACTGGGCGCCGTCCGCGGTCATCGCCTGCAACAGGTCGTGGGTCTGGTAGCACACCGATTCCAGCGCCGCCCGGGCGAAGTGGGCGGGGCCGGTGTCCCGGGTCAAGCCGAATATCGCCCCGCGGGCGTCCGGGTCCCAGTGCGGGGCGCCGAGCCCGGTGAACGCCGGCACCAGCACCACGCCGTGATTGTCGGGCAGGGAAGCAGCCAGCCCGGCGCTGTCACTCGATGTCTCCAGCAGGCCCAGGCCGTCCCGCAGCCATTGGATGGCGGCGCCGGCAATGAATATCGAGCCCTCCAGCGCGTACGCCGTCCGGCCTTCCAGCCGGTAACCGACGGTGGTGAGCAGCTTGTTGGTGGACGTTACGGGGGTTTCCCCGGTGTTGAATACGGCGAAGCAGCCCGTGCCGTAAGTGCTTTTCATCATGCCGGGCTTCAGGCAGGCCTGCCCCACCAGCGCGGCCTGCTGATCGCCGGCCACGCCGCCGATGGGTATCGGCCGCCCAAACCATTCCGCGTCGATGGTCCCGAAATCGTCGGCGCTGTCGCGCACTTCCGGCAGCATCGAGGCCGGCACGTCGAACAGGGCCAGCATGGACTCGTCCCATTGCTGCTCGTGAATATTGAACAGCAGGGTCCGGGACGCGTTGGTGGCGTCGGTAGCGTGCACCCGGCCCCCGGTGAGCCGCCAGATGAGGAAGGTATCCACGGTACCGAAGGCCAGCTCACCGCGCTCGGCGCGGTCCCGGGCCCCCGGAACCTGATCCAGTATCCAGGCGATCTTGGTGGCGGAAAAATAGGCGTCCAGCAACAGGCCGGTGCGGGCCTGGACGTCGTCGTCATATCCCTGCCGGGCCAGCTCGGTACAGCGCGGCGCAGTACGTCGATCCTGCCACACGATGGCGTTGTGAACGGGTTTCCCGCTGCGCCGGTCCCAGACCACGGTGGTCTCGCGTTGATTGGTAATCCCCGCGGCAACAACGGAACCAATGTCACCAGCAACGGCCTCGCGGCAAACCGCCAGTGTCGTGGACCAGATCTCCTCCGGATCGTGCTCCACCCAGCCGTCCTCCGGGTAGAACTGCGCGAACTCGCGCTGGCCCGTCCGGAGCATCCGGCCCGCGCGATCGAACAGGATCGCGCGGGTACTGGTGGTTCCCTGGTCGATGGCGAGCAGCAGCGGATCGGTCATGTCTCGAGATCCTCCTGGTGATACGGAAAAGCCGGTATTCGCTGGAATCCTACCCCTACTGGGCCGTTTCCGCGCGCCGGGGCGCTGACGCCGACGGGATCGCGCATGAGATTCTCCTCGAAGAACCTGCGATAACTGCCGGTATTTCCGTAATTTTCACTCTCATTGTCTATATTTTCTCTTTCTTGGATTCAAAACGTCAAATGAACATATATAATGAACATGCTTTGAACAAGCCACAACGCAAATCAAACCACTAGACAGGAGGCGGAGCCATGAATCGAAGGCTCAAACTATCGATAGCGATCGGCGCCCTGCTTGCTTCCCCGCTCGCCCAGGCGGGTATGGCGGAAGCCGAGCGCTGGATCAACGAGGAGTTCCAGCCATCCGCGCTCGACAAGGAAGAGCAGATGAAGGAAATGGAATGGTTCATCAAGGCCGCGGAGCCGTTCAAGGGCATGGAAATCAATGTGTTGTCGGAAACCATTCCCACCCACGAATACGAATCCAACACGCTGACCAAAGCGTTCGAGGAGATCACCGGGATCAAGGTGAATCACCAGCTTCTCGGTGAAGGCGAGGTGGTTCAGGCCGTACAGACGCAGATGCAGACCCAGCGAAACCTGTACGACGCCTATATCAACGACGCCGACCTGATCGGGACCCATTCGCGGCTGCAGAGCGCGGTCAATCTGACCGACTGGATGAACGGCGAGGGCAAGGACGTAACGCTCCCGACGCTGGATCTCGACGACTTCATCGGCATCGCATCGGCAACGGGACCGGACGGCAAGGTCTGGCAGCTTCCCGACCAGCAGTTCGCCAATCTTTACTGGTACAGGAAGGACTGGTTCGACCGCCCGGATCTGCAGGAGCAATTCAAGGAGCTGTACGGCTACGAGCTGGGTGTGCCGGTGAACTGGTCCGCCTACGAGGACATCGCTGAATTCTTCACCGAGCACGTCAAGGAAATCGACGGCGAGCAGGTCTACGGCCACATGGACTACGGCAAGCGCGCTCCGGATCTCGGCTGGCGCATGACCGACGCCTGGCTGTCCATGGCGGGCGCCGGCTCCAAGGGGCTGCCCAACGGCGTGCCCGTGGACGAATGGGGCATTCGCATGGAGGAAGGCACCTGCAACCCGGTCGGCGCCTCGGTGTCCCGTGGCGGCGCGGCGAACGGGCCGGCCGCGGTCTACGCCATTCGTAAATGGGATGAGTGGCTGCGGGCCTACGCCCCTCCGGGCGCGGCGGACCTCGACTTCTACCAATCGCTGCCGGCGCTGTCCCGGGGCAATGTCGCCCAGCAAATTTTCTGGTACACGGCGTTCACGGCCTCCATGGTTGCGCCGAAGAGCGAAGGCAACAACACGGTGGACGACGACGGCAACCCGCTCTGGCGGATGGCGCCGTCGCCCCACGGCCCCTACTGGGAAGAAGGAATGAAGCTGGGCTACCAGGATGTGGGCTCCTGGACGCTTTTCAACTCCACGCCGGTGGACCGCCGCAAGGCGGCCTGGCTATACGCGCAGTTCACGGTCTCCAAGACCGTGGACGTGAAGAAAAGCCATGTCGGGTTGACCGTCATCCGCGACAGCACCATCCGGCATGACTCCTTCACGGAGCGCGCACCCAAGCTCGGCGGCCTCGTGGAGTTCTACCGTTCTCCGGACCGGGTGCTGTGGACGGACACCGGCGTCAATGTTCCCGACTATCCCAAGCTGGCCCAGATCTGGTGGCAGCAGATCGGTGACGTGAGCTCCGGCGTATTCACTCCCCAGGAAGCGATGGACCGACTGGCCGGTGAGATGGATCAGGTCATGGCCCGCATGCAGGCTGCCGATGAGCGTGCCGACACTTACGGAGGATGCGGCCCGCGGCTCAACGAGGAATCGGATCCCGGGGAATGGCTCAGCAAGCCGGGCTCCCCGAAGGCCAAGCTGGACAACGAGAAGCCCCAGGGCGAAACGGTGGTCTACGAAGAGCTGATCAAACGCTGGTCGGAGGAATAGGCCGGCGGGCGCTCAGCCAGCAATGAGCGGCCGGGGGGAGGAGTCTCCCCCCGGCCCCTTTCCGGGGGTGGATGTGGAACCAGGCGGCAGCGGGCGGGCAAGGCATAAACTGACGCCGCGCCAGAACGAGATCGTGGGAATCGCCAGGACCAGCGGCAGCGTCGACGTGGATATGCTCGCCGAGCACTTCCTGGTCACGCCCCAGACCATCAGGCGTGACCTCAATGTCTTGTGCAGCAACGAACTCCTGCGCCGCACCCATGGCGGCGCGGTATTCAATGACGCCGACGTCAACCTGGGCTACCAGGCACGGCGCCATATCGCCGCCGAGGCCAAGCGCCGTATCGGTCAACTGGCGGCGGGCCTGATACCGGAAGGCAGCTCGCTTTTCATCAACATCGGCACAACCAATGAACAGGTCGCCCGCTATCTGAAAGTCAAGCAGGACCTGATGGTCATCACCAACAACATCAACGTCGTCAATACACTAATGGGCGCCACCGGTATCGAACTGATCGTGGCGGGCGGCATGGTGCGCCACGAGGACAGCGGCATCGTCGGCGAACGGGCGTCCGACTTCCTGTCCCAGTTCCGCGTTGACTATGCCGTTATCGGCACATCGGCCCTCGAAGCCGATGGCACGCTCCTGGACTACGATTACCGCGAGGTGCTGGTGGCCCGCGCCATCATAGAACATGCGCGATCAGTGATTCTCGTTGCCGACGCCACCAAGTTCCAGCGCACCGCGCCCATACGAATCGCCGGCATCTCCAGTATCCAGCACTTCGTGACCGACCGCGAACCGCCCGCTGCATTCGTCCAGGCCTGTGCCGCCGGCGATGTCGCGATCCACACGGTTGACTCCCGATGACCGGCAACCCCGCCACGGACTCGACGCCGTTCGACATCGCCGTCGTGGGCGGAGGCGTCAACGGCTGCGGCATCGCGAGGGACGCCGCCGGCCGGGGATTGTCCGTGCTGCTGCTGGAGCAGGACGATCTCGCCTCGGGCACGTCGTCGGCGAGCAGCAAGCTGATTCACGGCGGCATCCGCTATCTCGAGCACTACGATTTCAAGCTGGTGCGGGATTCCCTCCGGGAGCGCGACGTCGTGTTCAACATCGCGCCGCACATATCCCGCCCCATGCGGTTCGTTTTCCCCCACAACCCGGCTATGCGGCCGATGTGGATGATCCGGATCGGCCTGTTTCTCTATGATCATCTCGGCGGCCACGAGTTTGCCGGCAGCCGGCGCATCCGCGACTTCAGGCACGACGACGCAGGCCGGCTGCTCAGGCCGCGGTTCTCCGAAGCGTTCGAGTACTCGGACTGCTGGATCGATGATTCACGCCTGGTGATCCTGAATGCGCGGGATGCGGCAATCCGGGGCGCGACAGTCATGCCGCGCACGCGCTGCGTCCAGGCGGCGAGCGACCGCGGCAGCTGGCAACTGGATACCGAGAATGTGATTTCCGGGCGAAAACAGTCGTTCAGGGCCCGCGAGTTGGTGAACGCCACCGGCCCGTGGGCGTCCGCGTTTCTTGCCGGGGCCCTGGAAGCCGATCTGGTGGACCCGGGGCGCGACAGGACCAGAAACGTCAAGGGCAGCCACCTGATCGTGCGGAAATGGTTCGAGCACGACCGCGCCTACATCCTCCAGAATTCCGACATGCGGATCGTCTTCGTCCTGCCGTTCGAGGACGACTACGTGCTGATTGGCACCACCGACGTGGACCATGAGGGGGATCCCGGCAGCGTCGAGATCAGCGACGAGGAGCGCCGATACCTTCTGGACTGTGTGCAGGATTACTTCGACCACGAAATCCGCGGGACCGACATCGTGGGCAGCGTGGCCGGCGTCCGGCCGCTGTACGACGACGGCTCGGCCAAGGCGCAGGAAACCACCCGCGACAGCGTACTCAGGTACTCGAAAACGCGCGACGGCGCCGGGTTGCTCAACGTGTTCGGCGGCAAGCTCACCACCTACCGGACGCTCGCTGAAAAAGCGATGCGGATCATCGAGGCCAACACCTCACCTCTGCCGCCGGCATGGACTGCCGGCTCGCCGCTCCCCGGCGGCGACTTCCCGCCGTCCCGGCGGCAGGATCTGCCGGGCGAGTACTGCGCGCGCTACCCATTCGTTCCCGAGGCGGTAATCACCCGCTGGTTTCGCAGCTATGGCCTGGATATCGACCATCTCCTCGGCGGCGCCCGGAGCCGCGCAGACCTGGGACGGAACTTCGGCGCGGGTCTGTTCGAGATCGAGCTCACCTGGATGGTCCGCGAGGAATGGGCGCAAACCCGTGAAGACGTGCTGTGGCGGCGCAGCAAGCTGGGGCTCGATACCACGGGCATCGACCTGGCGGCGCTGGAGCATTGGCTGGCGGAGAACACGGGTCTCCACGACGGCCGCAGGGCTGCGGGTTGACGGGGACGGCATGACCATCAAGCTCGAAAATATCAGCCTGCGGCGGGGCGGCGTCGAATTCCTCGGCGAGGTCTCCCTGGACATCGAGCGGGGCGGCTTCAACATCCTGCTGGGGCCCACACTCTCCGGCAAGACGACCATACTGCGCACCATGGCGGGGCTGGAAAAGCCCGACAGCGGACGGATACTCGAAAACGGCCGCGACGTTACCAACGTACCGGTACAGAAGCGTGATGTCGCGATGGTTTACCAGCAGTTCATCAACTATCCGTCCATGACGGTGTTCGAAAACATCGCCTCGCCCCTGCGGGTGGCCCGGACAAGCCGCGGCGACATCGAACGACGGGTCCGGGATGTGGCTGAGCTTTTGAAGATCGAGGACATGCTGGACCGGCGGCCCGTGGCCCTCTCCGGCGGGCAGCAGCAGCGCGTGGCGCTCGCCCGCGCCCTGGTCAAGCGGGCGGGGCTGGTGCTGCTCGACGAGCCGCTGGCCAACCTGGACTACAAGCTCCGGGAGGAGCTCCGCAACGAGCTGCCCCGGTTGTTCGAGGATTCGGGCTCCACCGTGGTCTATGCCACCGCCGAGCCCGCCGAAGCCCTCATGCTGGGCGGCCGCACGGCGACCCTGCACCAGGGCCGGATCACGCAGTTCGGCGTCACCCATGAGGTGTTCCGCGACCCGGTGGACCTCACCACCGCCCGCATCTTCTCCGACCCGCCGCTCAACGTGGCCGATATCGTCAAGCGGGGCGGCGAATTCTCCATCGCCGACACGATCACCTGGCCCGCGGGGGACGCCCACGCCTCACTGCCCGACGGCGGGTATCGGCTCGGGTTCAGGCCGCACCACCTGTCCCTGGGACGCGGCGACCGCCACGCCATCAACCTTGAAGGCACGGTGGAAATCGCCGAGATCAGCGGCTCGGAAACGTTCGTGCATCTGGATGTCGGCAGCCACCTCTGGGTCTCACAGTCCCACGGGGTGCACCGGCTGGACGTGGGCCAGACCGTGAGCGTATCGGTGGATCCGGGCCGTTTCATCCTGTTCGCGCCGGACGGCGGGCGAATCGTCGAGGAGCGCGGCGCCCATGGCTGAGATCAGGCTCGACAGTATCCGGCACAGCTACGAGGACAGACCGTCCTCCGATGCCGACTATGCGCTGAAGCACGTCGACCTGACCTGGAACGACGGCGGCGCCTACGCCCTGCTCGGCCCTTCCGGCTGCGGCAAGTCGACGCTGCTCAACATCATATCGGGTCTGCTCATACCCACCGAGGGCGACGTGCTGTTCGACGGCCGGTCGGTGTTTCACATGGCACCGGGGGAGCGGAATATCGCCCAGGTTTTTCAGTTCCCTGTGGTCTACGACACCATGACGGTGTACCGGAATCTCGCCTTTCCCCTTCGCAACCGGGGCATGGACCGGGGCGAAATCGACCGGCGGGTGCGGGAAACGGCGCGGATGCTCGGCCTGGAGGATTCGCTTGACCGGCGCGCCGCGGGGCTCACCGCGGACAACAAGCAGAAAATCTCGCTGGCCCGCGGGCTGGTGCGCTCGGACGTGAACGTGATCATGTTCGATGAGCCGCTGACGGTGATCGATCCACACCTGAAATGGCAGCTGCGCGCCCAGCTCAAGAAACTGCATCAGCGCTACAGCTTCACCATGATCTACGTGACCCATGACCAGACCGAAGCGCTGACTTTCGCCGACCGGATCGTGGTGATGCACGAAGGCGAAGTCGTCCAGATCGGCACTTCGGAGGACCTGTTCGAACGCCCGCAGCACACCTTCGTCGGACACTTCATCGGGTCTCCCGGCATGAACCTGTTTCCGTGCGAAGCGCGCGACGACGGCGCCTGGATCGACGGCCGGCGCATCCCGCTCGATTCGCCGCCGCCGGTACGGCCCAAGGGCGCGGTCGAGCTCGGCGTCAGGCCCGAGTTCATCCGGTTCGACAACGACGGCGTGGCCGTGGAGGTGCGCAATGTCGCCGACATCGGCCGTTACCGCATCGTCGACGCACTGCTGGGCGAGCATCCATTCAAGATCTACTGCCCGGAGGACATGGAGATCCCGTCCGCCGATCCCAGAGTCGTGTTCGATCCGCGCCACGCCAGCATCTATGTGGACGGCTGGCGGGCGGAAGGGGACCTCTGAATGATACAGAAAACCGTGAACCAGAAGGCCTGGTGGCTGGTAACGCCGGTGCTGGTGCTGGTGGCGTTCAACGCCATCATCCCCCTGATGACCGTGGTGAACTACTCCGTCCAGGAGACCTTCGGCGACAACGTATTCTTCTGGGAGGGAATGAGATGGTACGAGCGGGTGCTGCATTCGTCGCGTTTCCACGAGGCGTTGATGCGGCAGTTGATGTTCACCGGCCAGATACTGGTCATCGAGGTGCCGCTGGGCATCATCGTCGCCCTGGCAATGCCCCGCAGGGGCGTATGGGTGTCGGTCTGCCTGGTGCTGATGGCGCTGCCGCTGCTGATCCCCTGGAACGTGGTGGGCGCCATGTGGAACATTTTCGCACTGCCGGACATCGGGCTGCTGGGGCGCATCATCAACGGCCTCGGATTTGACTACAACTTTACACGCCAGCCGGGCGCGGCCTGGGCGACCGTCGTACTCATGGATGTCTGGCACTGGACGTCGCTGGTGGTGCTGCTGGCGTACGCGGGGCTGCGCTCCATACCCGACGCGTTCTACCAGGCGGCGCGCATCGACGGCGCCAGCGCCTGGCAGGTCTTTCGTTACATCCAGCTACCCAAGATGAAGCACGTCCTCACCATCGCCATCCTGCTGCGCTTCATGGACAGCTTCATGATCTACACCGAACCGTTCGTGCTGACCGGCGGCGGACCCGGCAATACCACCACGTTTCTTTCCATCGACCTGGTCAAGATGGCCCTCGGACAGTTCGATCTCGGCCCCGCGGCGGCAATGTCGCTGATCTACTTCCTGATCGTCCTGTTGATCAGCTGGATCTTCTATACCCTGATGATGCGGCACGAGAGGCAACAATGAAACGCTTCAAATGGGTCATCCCGACTCTGTACATCATCTTCATGCTGCTGCCCATTTACTGGCTGCTCAGTATGTCCTTCAAGACCACCAACGAGATACTGGGCACTTTCACGCTGTTTCCCAAGGAATTCACGCTCGCGAACTATGTGACGATATTTACCGACCCGACCTGGTACTGGGGCTACTTCAACTCACTGACCTACGTGGGGATCAACACGGTCCTGTCCGTCAGCGCGGCCCTGCCCGCCGCCTACGCCTTTTCTCGGTATCGCTTCCTGGGGGACAAGCACCTGTTCTTCTGGCTGTTGACCAACCGCATGGCGCCGCCGGCGGTATTCGCCCTGCCGTTCTTCCAGTTCTATTCGGCGATGGGGCTTTTCGACACCCACATCGCCGTGGCGCTGGCCCACTGCCTGTTCAACATACCTCTGGCGGTGTGGATCCTGGAGGGATTCATGTCCGGGGTGCCCAAGGAGCTGGATGAAACCGCCTATATCGACGGCTATTCTTTCCCGCGGTTCTTCGTGAAGATATTCATCCCGAGCATCGCCTCCGGCGTCGGCGTCGCCGCTTTTTTCTGTTTCATGTTCTCCTGGGTCGAGCTGCTGCTCGCCAAGACCCTGACATCCGTGGCCGCCAAGCCCATCGCCGCCACCATGACGCGGACCGCAAGCAGCTCCGGCTACGAGCTGGGGCTTCTGGCCGCCGCGGGGGCGCTCACCATCATTCCCGGCGCCATCGTGATCTGGTTCGTGCGCAACTACATCGCCAAGGGCTTCGCCCTCGGTCGGGTGTAAGGAGGTACGCCGATGTTCTCCTGGATGGCCTGGACCTGGCCCACCGCAGCGTTCTTCCTGTTCATCGCCTGCTGCCTGGCCGCAATGATCGTCTGGGAGAAGCTCTCCCCCGGCTACGCGCCCCGCGACGGCATATTCGGCCTGCGCACCACCCGCGGCGACCGCCTGTTCATCTCCCTGCTGGGCACCGCCTTCATCTTTCTCGGATGGATGGCGTTCTACGGAACGCCGCTCTGGGGGGGGCTGGCGATCTCGGTATTCTGGTTCGTTTTCGTGTTCCGGTGGGTCTAAGTCGGGCTGGCGGCCCATCTCGTGTATTGCTCAAATTAGCAGGCCGCAGGCAGTAGCCCGGTTCGGCAACCTACATGATCGGGCGGCCGGTGCCGGAGGCCCTCCCCCAGGGCCGCTGTAAATACATCCGTGTACGCTCTGGCTCAAACATCCCTGTTTTCGACAGCCCTGGGGGAGGGCCCCCGGCACCGACCTGTTCCTTTACTGCGGTTCGCGACCCCGGACCGCGGCCTGCGGGAGCGTTCCAGCGCCCAACGGCACGGAGACACTGTCGAGGTCACAACATCGTTGGCGCGGTACGATAGAATACACCCAGCAGAACAGACCAACGAGGAACACCGCCTTGCCAGGCAACAAAGACAGGCTGGATCAGGTCGTGGCCGACGCCCAGCGCAACCGGGCCGCCCGGGAGCAGGGCTACCGTGAGCGGGCGCTGAAAATGTACCCCTGGATCTGCGGACGCTGCGCCCGAGAGTTCAACCGCGCGAACCTGCAGGAACTGACGGTGCACCACCGCGACCACGACCATGACAACAACCCGGAAGACGGCAGCAACTGGGAGCTGTTGTGCGTGTACTGCCACGACAATGAGCACGCCCGGTACATAGACGCCCATGGTGTGGATCCCCGCGAGCGGAAGCCCGCGGCGGCATCCACCCACCGCCCGTTCGAAGCCCTGGCAAACCTGTTGAAGAAGTAGCCGGAACCCCGGCGCGAACAACGTTGCTTGAATTCACAGATATCGCACCACGCAACGAGTCGTGGGCGTTGGTCCGGTTTCCAGGACCGCCTGAGCGGAGGGGCCAGTGTTGGGGACTGTCCCCCAGGGCTGTCGAAAACAGGGATGTTTGAGCCAGAGCGTACATGGAAGTATTTACAGCGGCCCTGGGGGACAGTCCCCAACACTGGCCCCGTTTCCCGGCGCGGAGCTTCTGACCGGGATCGGCCTGTACAAGTGATCCGGCCCCTGGCCGCTCAGACACGCTTTTAAGGTTGCAATATCTGTGGCAGGGGACACTAGATCACGACGCTCTGGAGGCTGCGCTCGGATTCATACCGGCCCCGGGCGATGATATTGAAGGACATCCCCCATCGTTCCCGGTTCGTATGATTGGGCTCCACCCAGTGCCTCATGTAGGAAGGAAACAGGCATAGCAGATCCTTCCTGGACCTGAAATCCCAGTTGTTGCCGTTGTACTCGTTCATCCGCTTGTAGGATAACGAGAAGTGCCGGTAGAAGGGATTCTCGAAACTGATGCCGGGAAACTCGCCCTCTTCCCCGTTCAGATAGAACACACCGCTCCACAGTGTATTGTGGTGGGTGTGGATATGGTGCCCCTGCCCCGGCTTCAGGCAGTTCATCCACATCTGCGTGATCTCGTAGTCGTAGTCGTCACTGTACTGAAAGATCACGCTTCCGATGCCCCTGATCTGCTCAAGGATCAGGTTGGTCAACGGCGCGAAATCGGGCTCCTCGTGAAAATCAGCCTTGACGTTGGGGCTCGTCGGCGACGTAACCTCCCGGTACTTCTCATAATCCCCGAGCGCGTCGGACAGCCCGTCGGCTTCGAGCATGTACACGGGATGAAAAAACAGGCGGCTTTCCGTCTTGTTTTTCGGAACCGCCTTGAAATTCCTGTTGGCCATTGGCTGTCTGCATGTTCGTGGGCTGGACGCGCGGCAAGAACGTGCTCGAATACTGCGAGCCGCGATATCCGCGCTGTTCGACCCGACATGTTAGCGAATCGGCTGTGCCATTCAACACCCGGGACATCGCCGGAAACGGCTCAGTCTGGAGTCAGCCGGAAAGGACCGGGGCAGCGGGGTTCAGGATAACTGTGCGCCCGGGCGCGCGCTTCGCCGCAGCACGGCGTCCCGCCAGGCCGCCCCGGCAAGCAGCACGAAGCCGGCCAGCTCCACGGCGGCGTGATAGTTCACCAACAGGGCGAAGGCCACTAGCCCGGCGCCAACCACCGCCGCCGCTGCCGGCACCGCAGACCGGTAGCGCCGGGCGCCCGCCACGATCGCCAGCACGGCAAGCAGGGTGAACAGCAGGATCGCCCCGCTCCATGCCGCGTCGCTGACCGCCAGGCGCAGCCCGAGAACCGGCAGCAGGGCGGCGAGCGCCAGCGTTCCATAGCAGGCCAGAATCGCCAGCACCGTGGCGGCGACCCCGGCGGTGCCCCGCGTCCACATACCCGGGAGGCCGTGGCGGCTCCCGCGGGAACCGGGCGCTTCGTCCGGGTCAGTCACCGGATTTCCTGGCGGTGATGGTCCACGAGCTGGAGGGCATCACGATCCCGGCGTCCTGCTCGTAGGGGGCGAGCGCTTCGCGCAGCGCGTCCTCGATCCGGCCACGCTGGCGCTCGGCCTCGTCGCCGGCCTCGCGGAACACCTCCCCCGCCGGGCCCAGGGCGAGCTGGAATTGCATCGCGTCCTCCGGGGAGCTGCCCACGGTCACCGGTCCGTCGTTGCGCTCGAACTCGATCCCCTCGAAGCCGGCGATCTCGAGCTGCTTGGAAACCATTTCCGGGTTGGCCATGGAAAACGGACCGGGGCCGCAGGTTCGCGCGTCGTCGCCCGGTGGATCCAGGTACTCGAGGATGACCTGCTTGGGCAGCCCCAGCCAGGGGTTGTCGTCGATGGTCCGCCAGACGATGAACATCAACTCCCCGCCCGGACGCAGCGCCCGGCGGACATTGCGCATGGCATTGACCGGGTTCTCGAAGAACATCATCCCGAAGCGCGAGAAGCAGAAGTCGTACTCGGGCTCGAAGGGATGTCGCTCCACGTCCGCGGCCAGGAATCGAACGTTCCCGACCCCGGCGGATTCAGCCTCCCGGCGCGCCGTCTGCAGGAACTGCTCCACGCAGTCCAGTCCCAGCACGCCGCCTTGCGGCCCGGTCTTGCGGGCCAGCTCGATGGCCGTATCCCCCCAGCCGCAACCCACGTCGACGACCTTCGTCCCCGGCTCGAGGGCGAGCTTGTCCAGTGGTACCCGGCTGTGATAGCTCAGGCCGTTCATCAGTATTTCGCGGAACCGGTCGAACTTGTCCGCAAGCGTATCGTTCCAGAACTCGGCGTATTCACTGAGCTCGGTGGTGGGTTGAACCCTTGTGCTCATTGCTCACTCCTCATTGTCTGGTGGCTTTGGCACGGCACCACTGGTGCCGGCGTTGTCACGGCCCCAGGGACGCGCGGGAGGACGGAATTGTTCCCCACGGTCGCCCGGGGGCGGGCCCGACCGGGAACCTTCTCCGGGTCCCGGACGTCCCTGTCACGTGATGACTCGACCGGCCCGATCCTGTTACCCGGCCGTCGGGGCCGGCGACAGGGGCGATGGTACACTGGAATATCATGGCCCGGTTCCGCTCGATGCCGCGGCCGTAAAGCGCAATGGGCATCCGCACCCGGGAGCAACCATGCCGGAATCCGGTACCGACAGTCCGCGCGCAGACGGTGGCAGACGCCGGATCAGGAGCCATGCGGAACACCGGAGTTTTCACTTTTCCAGCAGCTCCACCAGCCGTTCCTGCTGTGGATGAACGCGGAAATCATCACCTGCGAGGAAGTCATGGAGCAGCTTTTCGAGTTCCTGGACCGGGAGCTCGACGGCGAGCTGAGTGACCGGATAGACCGCCATCTCGAACGCTGCCGGGACTGCTTCACCCGCGCCGAGTTCGAGAAGCGGCTGCGCGCCCGGATCAATGAAGCGGCGGAGGCCGAAGCACCCGAGCGCCTGCGCCATCGGCTCCGTCGGGTGGTCGACGAGTTCTGACAATGAACAGGGAATAGGGGACAGAAACCCTCAGCTTGTGTAATCTCCACTTGACTCCAATACCCTCCGACACACCGACCATCGCTCAACGCCCATGACCACGCTCTCGGAAAGACACCGCCAGTTTCGCCGGCTGCACGACACCGGCTGTTTCGTGATCCCCAATCCCTGGGACATGGGCTCGGCGCGCATGATGGCCGCGCTCGGCGCCCGGGCCCTGGCCACCACCAGCGCCGGCTTCGCTTTTACCCTCGGGCGGCCCGACATGGGCCGGGTCAGCCGCGACGAAGCCCTTGGCCATGCCGAATCCATTGTTTGCGCGACGCCGTTGCCGGTCAGTGGTGATCTCGAGAACGGGTTCGCGGACGCGCCGGATGAGGTCGCCGAGACGGTGCGACTGGCGCGCGAGGCCGGCCTGTCGGGCTGCTCTATCGAAGACACCCGAATGGTGGAGGGCAACCCGGCCTACGATTTCGAGCTTGCCGTGGACCGTATCCGGGCGGCGGTGGACACGGCCCGTTCGCTTGCCGATCCCTTCGTCCTGTGCGCCCGGGCCGACGGCGTCATGAACGGCACCTACGACATGGACGAGGCGATCCGGCGCATTCGGGCCTACGAGCAGGCCGGCGCGGATCTGCTCTATGTGCCAGTGGTACCGGACGCCGAGGCGCTCAAGCAGGTCGTCGGTGCCGTTTCGACGCCCGTCAACGCCCTGGCCGCCGGGACGTTGGCTGGATTGACCGTCGATGAGATGGCGGCGGCGGGTGTGCGCCGGATTTCGACCGGCTCGATGTTCGCCAGGCTGACCCATGCCGCTATCCGCGATGCCGCCCGCGCCGTCCTGGAGCACGGTTCCTTCGAGTCGTTTTCCGGCGCGGCGGGCGGAAGCGAGATCGACCGGCTGCTCCTGGCGGGCGCCGGGCCGACGGCGTCCCGAACCGCCGGCGGTTGACAGCGCGCCGCGGGTGTTTGATAAGGTCGCGCTCTCTCAGTGGCCCCTCCGGAACCATTCAACGGTTCGTCCAGGCGAGGCCGAATCCTCCAGTTGAACAGAACAGGCACTCCCATGATTTTGATATCCAGATCAATAGCGAAGCGGCTCGTCCTGCTGGCCGGCATCCTCGGCATGAGCATCGCGGGCGCGACGGGCATAGTGTCCGCCCAGTCCACCGATGGGCAGGCCGCACCCTCCTCCGAGGCGCCGGCGGCCATGCAGGAGCTTCAGACCAAGCAGCAGCAGATCCAGCAGTTGATGAATGAGCTGCGGGGCATCCAGCAGGCGGCCACCGAGGCCAATCCCGAGCTGGCCGAAGCCCAGAGGGAATACAGGGACCTGGTGGTGGCCACCATGTCCGAGCAGAACTTCGATCCCCAGGCCGCGATGGAAGACCTGCAGGCCCTGCAGGCTGAGCTCCAGGGCGGCGGAGAACAGCTTGGCGAGGAAGAGCGCCGGGCGAAAATGCAGGAGCTGGAGCAGAAAAGCCAGGAGTTCCGTAGCCAGCAGCAACAGGCGATGCAGGACGAAGAGGTCATGGCGGCGCGCGACGAGCTGGACCAGAGAATGCGTACGGCAATGAAGGAGGAGGACCCCGAGGCCGCCGAAATGATGGCCGAGCTCACGGCGCTGCAGAAGGAGTACCGGAGCCTGCTGCAGGAGGCGATGCAGCAACAGCAGCAGGGCAACGAGGGATAATCCCGGAGTCGACGCTCAATCCGCGTCGGCCAGTATGAGGTCGGCGCCCTTCTCACCGATCATGATGGCGGGGGCGTTGGTATTGCCCGAGGTCAATGTGGGGAATATCGAGGCGTCGACGACGCGCAGGTTGGCCAGGCCGTGCACTTTCAATGCGTGATTGACGACCGCCTGCGCGGGATCCGGTCCCATACGACAGGTCCCGACCGGATGGAACACCGTACCGCAGCGCCGGCGCACGTCCTCCAGCAGCGCCTCCCGGCCCCGGACCTCGGGTCCGGGCACCATCTCCGCTTCGATCACTTGCGCAAGCGCCGGCGCGGACGCCAGCGAGCGGATCAGCTGAACACCGTCCAGCATGTCGTCGATATCCTTCTCCGTTGACAGGTAGTTCGGATGAATCGCCGGCGCCGCCAACGGATCCGGCGACCGGAGGACCAGCCGGCCGCGGCTGGTGGGCCGGGTGGGCGAGACACTGAGCAGGAACGCCGGGTAGGGGTCCGGCCGCATCAGAGGCCGCTTGCCGGGGGGCGCCTTGAGATAGCTGACGGGGCTGAAATACAACTGGATGTTCGGGCGTGGATACGCCTCCCGGGTGCGCACGAACCCGCCGCTCTGATTGACGCTCAGGCAGAGCGGGCCGCGGCGCAACAGGACGTACCGGGCGCCCGCCCACAGCTTGCCCCACCAGGGATAGAGCTCGTTGTTGAGCGTGGGTCTGCGCGAGCGGTAGATGTAGTCCATGCACAGATGGTCCTGGAGGTGCCGGCCCACCGCGGGGCTGTCCAGCAGCGGCTCGATACCGGCGGCTTTCAGCTCCTCCGCCGGACCGATGCCCGACAGCATCAGTAGCTGCGGAGAGTTCACCGCCCCGGCGGAAAGTATCACCTCCCGCCCCGCGCCGGCGGCAACCGTGCGGTCTCGGTGCCGATACTCCACGCCGGTGGCGCGCCCGCCGTCGAACAACAGCCGGGTGGCATGGGCACCGGTCACCACCGTGAGATTGCGCCGCCGCATCGCGGGGCGCAGGAAAGCGCGGCTGGCGGACACCCGCCGGGCGCCGTGGGTCGTAATCTGGTAGTAGCCCACACCCTCCTGGGAGGCGCCGTTGAAATCGGGATTCACCGCAAAACCCGCCTCCCGGCAGCCGGCGATGAAGGATTCGCACAACGGGTGCAGGTAACGGGACACGTCGGCGACGCGCAGCGGCCCGCCGCCACCGTGATGCTCTGACGATCCCCAGGCATGACATTCGGACTTCATGAAATACGGCAGGACGTCCCGCCATCCCCACCCCGGGTTGCCCTGCGCCGCCCATTCGTCGAAATCCTCGGGCTGACCGCGGATATACACCATCGCGTTGATCGAGCTGGATCCCCCGAGCACCTTGCCCCGCGGCCAGTAGGACACGCGCCCGTCGGTGCCGGGGTCCGGCTCCGTGGTGTACATCCAGTTGACCCGCCTGTCGTAGAAGGTCTTGCCGTAGCCGATGGGTATCTGAATCCAGGGACTGTAGTCGCTGCCGCCGGCTTCCAGCACCAGGACATTGAAACGCCCGTCCTCCGTCAGCCGATTCGCGAGCACACAGCCGGCGGAGCCCGCGCCGACAATGATGTAGTCGTATTCAGCGTCCATCCGGCACGTCGCGCTGGACGAGGACACTGATCAGCGCCAGCGTGGCGGACCCCACCATGAGGACGACCGACACCGCGTTGAGCACCGGCGTGGAACCGACCTTCGCCATGCGGTCGTACATGGTGATAGTCAACGGGGCCTCGGAGCCCACCAGGAACAAGGTCGTGTTGAAGTTCTCGAAGGAAATCAAAAACGCCACCACCCCCGCGGCGATCAGCGCCGGCCGCAGATACGGCAGCGTCACGGTGCGCAGCACCCGCCACCGGTTGGCGCCGAGATTCAGGGCCGCCTCCTCCATCTCGACATCGAACTTGCGGAGCCGCGCCGCGATCACCAGGGACGTAATGGTGGTGATGAACGAGAACTGACCCAGCACCACCAACAGCAGGCCGGGGCGCAGAAAATCCGGCTCGTAACCCCAGCGCTCCTCGATACCGTTGACGATGCTGCTGGCGAGCACCAGGATGGAGATGCCGAGAATCACACCGGGAATCACCAGCGGGATGATCATCATGACGTAGAAGAAATTCTTGGCCGGGAACGACTTTCTTTCGAACAGAAAGGCATTGCAGGTGCCGACGAACACCGACAAGGCCGACACGGCCAGGCCGATCCAGAACGAGTAATAAAGCCCGCGCAGCAGACGATCGTCGTGGAACACGCCGAGCTTGGGCTCGGTGTCGCTGAAGAACCAGTCCAGGGTGAAGCCCCGCCAGGGAAGCGAGGGGAACAGCGAATCGTTGAACGCGAACAGGCCGGCCGCCGCCAGCGGCGCCGCCAGGTACACGAAGAAGACGATCACGTAGCCGTGATAGATCCATCGTGCCAGTAAACTCTGTGTCCGCATGTCCGCCCGCCCGCTACGGTTTGGCCACGGTATTGGCCAGGCTCTGGCCGCTGAGACGCAGCCCCAGCCAGACCACCGTGGATGTGAATATCAGCAGCAGCACGCCGAAGGTCGCCCCGGCCTGCCAGTTGTAGCGGGTGATGAACTGGTTGTAGATCTGCTCGGTGAACCACATGCTGTTCTTGCCGCCGAGCAGGACCGGCGTCAGGTAGCTGCCCGCGGTCAGCATGAACACGATGATGAATCCCGCGACGATGCCGGGCATGGCGTAGGGAATGATAATCCGCCGGAGAACCGTCAGCCGGCTGCCGCCCAGATTGAAGCCGGCCTCCACCAGGCTGTCGTCCATGCCGTCCAGAGTCGACACCAGCGGCACGATCATGAACAGCACCACGGTATATACCAGCCCGATGACGATCGTTGCATCGTTGTAGAGCATTTCCACCGGCTGCCCGACGAGCCCGCTCCACTGGAGCACGCCGGACACGACTCCGGTTTCACGCAGCAGCACGATCCATCCGAATGCCCGCACCAGGTCGCTGACCCACAGCGGTATCAGGCACAGCAGGAACAACGCACCCCTTATCCGGCGCCGGGCGATCTTGGCGATGTAGTAGGCGATCGGAAAACCCACGAACAGGGTGATCACCGTGACCAGGATCGATATCACCGCGGTCCGCAGCAGCGTGTTCCAGTAGATCGGCTCGTTCAGAAAATCGATGTAGTTGGCAAAGCTGTAGTTGAACTCGCGCAGTCCCACCTTCTCCTGAAACGACAGGTGCAGGATTCCGATGTGCGGCAGCACGATCAGCAGCACGATCCACAACAGAAAGGGCGTGAACAGCAGGATCAATGCCAGTTTCTGCTGGTCGCTGCGCGCCGCCATGGTCATCCTTCCAGAGGCGCGAAGCAGCGGCTGTAATCGGACGGCCAGGACAGGGTGACCCGCTCGCCGTCCCCCAGGTCAGAGTTGTCACCGGTAAGGGGCAGGTGCGCCTCGATGAGCCGGTCGTCGGCGGTTCGCACCAGTATCCGGCTGTTGGCACCGTTGAACAGCAGGCTGTCGATGATACCGTCTAGGCTGTTCGCGCCGTCCGACGGGTTACCGCCTCCCGAAGAACCCCCGGCCCGCGTCGTGGTAATGGCTTCCGGCCGGACATAGATATCCGCCCGGTCACCGGCCCGCAGCGCCGAGTCGCCGGCGGTCCGGCCGGTCAACACCAGCCCCGCCGCGGTCTCCAGGACCAGCTCGTCGCCGCTGACCCGCGTAACCCGGCCGTTCCAGCGGTTGCTGTCGCCGACAAACCCGGCCACGAAGGCGGACTGCGGATTGTGGTAAAGCGCCTGGGGGGTGTCGATCTGATCAAAGCGGCCGTCCCGCATGACCGCGACCCGGTCCGACATCACCAGGGCTTCCGACTGGTCGTGGGTGATGTATACGAAGGTGGTGCCGAACTGGTGCTGCAGCAGCTTGAGCTCGACTTTCATGTGCTCGCGCAGCTTCAGGTCCAGAGCGCCGAGCGGCTCGTCCAGCAGCAGAACATCGGGGTCCAGCACCATGCACCGGGCAATGGCGATGCGCTGCTTCTGGCCGCCGGAAAGCTGGTGTATCTCCTTGCCGGCAGCGTCGGGCAGACCCACCCGTTCCAGGACATCGCCGACCCGGCGACGGATCTCGTCCCGCGCCGCGCCCCGGCAACGCAGGCCATAGGCGATGTTCTCACCGACGTTCATCATGGGAAACAACGCCAGATGCTGGAACACCATCTTGACGTTCCGCCGGTTGGGCGGCAGCCCCACAACGGGCTCGCCCTTGATCCTGATGTTCCCGTTGTCCGGCGACTCGAAGCCGGCAATCATCCGCATCAGGGTGGTCTTGCCGCACCCGGAAGGACCGAGTATCGAGAAGAACGACCCCTCGGGAACCGTGAACGAGACCTCGTCGACGGCGGTCAGCACGCCGAAACGCTTGGTGAGATTCTCACACTCGAGGTCGAAGTCCATGGGAACTGCCGGGAATCTGCGGGTGCCGAAACACGGCGCGGGGCATGACAGCCCCGCGCCGATCCTGTCCGAGTAATCTGCGCGTAGCGAGGCGAGCGGAAATCGAGGACAGATTTCGATCGTTCGAGGAACATAGTGGTGACTATGTGACGAGAAGGATCGGACATATGAACCGATTTGCCGCCGCCGCAGTAGCATCATGATTACTCGGACAGGCTCCTAGTTGACGGTAATACGGCCGGCGAGGGCTAGCCGCCCGTGGCCGCCTTGATGCGCTCCAGCGTCTTGCCTTCCATATCTTCCACGCCCGGCGGGATATTGGCGAAGAACTTCAGGTTGGCGATCTCCTCGTCGGTGAACGCCGCCTTGATGGCTTCACGCTTGTCGTCCGGCATCAGTTCGACGCCGCCCTTGACCGCGCTCACCGCACCGGAGTTTCCGCCCATGAGGGGAACGATCTCGGGCTGCAGGACGAAGTTGATCCACTTGTATGCGGCATCGTCCGCTTCGCCCTTGCGCGGCAGGGTGAAGGTGTCGATCCAGGCCAACGCGCCGGTTTCGGGCGGAACGAAAACGATGTTGGGGTTCTCGCTGTAGATCCTGTAGGCGGTGGAATCCCAGGTTTCCGAAGCAATGACTTCCCCCGACAGCATCAACGCCTGAAGGTCGTCGCCGCCCTTCCAGTAGGTCTTGATGTTGTCCTTGCAGGCGATCAGCTTTTCGGCCACCTGGTCGAGGATCTCCTGGTACTTATCCAGGTCGCTGTAGGCGGCGAAGGGATCCTCGCCCATGGCGAAGGCCGTGCCGAGGAGGATCGTGCGCGTCAGGCGCATCGAGGTCTTGCCCTTGTATTTCGGATCACACAGGTCCGCCCAGCTCTTCAGGTCCGGCGCCTTGGTCTGGTCGGCCATCAGGCCCGAGGTGCCCCACTGGTGGGGTACGGAATACACTTCACCGTCGATGGTGGTGTTGGCCTTGACGCCGGCCAGCAGATTGGGATCCATCACAGAGGTGTCGATCTTCGACAGGTCCATGGGCTTGTATATGTCGTACTCGAGCTGCGCCGCGTAGACGCGGTCGTGGCTGGGCTGGGCCAGGTCGAAGCCCGCGCCGCCCGTTGCCCGCAGCTTGGCAACCATTTCCTCGTTATTGGAAAACGTCACCTCGACGTTGATATCGGGGTACTTCTCCTCGAACATCTCAATGACTTTTTCGGGCGCATAGCTGCCCCATGTCAGCAGACGCAGCGTCTCCGCACTGGCCGTGCCGGCGGCACAGATGCACAGCGAGGTAAAGGCGGTAACCGCCCAGGATTTCATGTTGTACATCTCGTCTCCTCAACTTTGGTGATGGTGCTCAGTCCAGGCAAAACCTTGCATACGTTCCACCTGGCTTTTGCGTACAGGAAGCGTAAATATAGATTGGATTCGATTGCAGGTCCATTGCGAAAACGTTACCAGTCCAATCCCAGCCGGACCGGTTTTCGTCGGCGGACTTCGTGAAATGGTCTTATATATTAATCAAAATGGAGCTTATTCCCGGACCGGATGGCATCACAATACCAGGGGGCCGCTGCGACGTCGCGGAGGCGGCAGGGATGCGCCGATTCCTAACACCGCGGAGCCGACGCCCGGCCCCGCAGGGATCCGTCACGGACACAACCAGGCCGACCCGGAATGAAAATAAAGCGAATCGAAACTTTCTGCAAACAGTACGTCGGTTTCGTCCGGGTGACCGGCGAGGACGGCACCGAGGGCTGGGGCCAGGTATCCACCTACAATGCCGATATCACGTCTACCGTGCTGCACCGGCAGGTCGCACCCTGGGCCCTGGGAACCTCCACCGACTCGCTGGACAAGGTCCTCGACAGCATCGTGGACCGGGAGCACAAGTTCCCCGGAACCTACCTGTGCCGGGCGATGGGCGGCCTGGACACCGCGGTCTGGGACCTCCGGGGCCGGCAGGCGGGCAAGAGCGTCTGCGAGCTCCTGGGCGGCAAGCCGGGTCCACTGCGTGCCTACGCGTCGTCCATGAAGCGGGATATCACGCCGAAGGACGAAGCGGACCGATTCCTGCGCCTGCGGGACCGCTTCGGCTTCGACGCCTTCAAGTTCCGGGTTGGCGCCGAATGCGGCCACGATGTGGACGAGTGGCCCGGCCGCACCGAGCAGATCGTCCCGGCGATCCGGAAGGCCCTCGGGGAGGACGTGGTCCTGCTGGTGGACGCCAACGGCGGTTTCTCGGCCGGGCGGGCGATCGAGGTCGGCCGGATGCTGGAAGACCATGGCATCCGGCACTTCGAGGAGCCCTGCCTGTACTGGGAGTGGGACCAGACCCGCCGGGTCGCGGACGCGTTGGCGGTGGACGTGGCCGGCGGCGAGCAGGATTGCGATCTCAGCGTCTGGCGGCATCTCGTCGCCAGCCGGGTGATGGATATCGCCCAGCCCGATATCTGCTATCTCGGGGGCATCAACCGGACGCTGCGGGTCGCCGGCCTGGCGGCGGACGCGGGGTTGCCCTGCACACCGCACTGCGCCAATCTGTCGCTGGTTACATTGTTCACGGCACATTTGATGAAGGCCATCCCCAACGCCGGCGACTACCTCGAGTTCTCCATAGAAGGGGCGGACTACTATCCATGGCAGGAGGGCCTATACGATACCTCACCCTACATCATTCGCGACGGCCATATCACCGTTGGCGATGCGCCCGGCTGGGGCGTCGAGATCAACGACGTGTGGCTGCAGACATCCAGGCATCAGATCAGCGAATTGCAATGACCATGACCACTCTCGCAAGCGAGGCCCTGACCACCGGCACGTTGCCGGGCCTCCCCTCACGGCATTTCATCAACGGCCGGTTCGAGCCCTCGGCGACCGGCGCGACCATGGACAGCTATGATCCGGGCAGCGGCCGGCCCTTCGCGACCTTCGCCGCCGGCGACGCTGAAGACGTTGACCGCGCCGTTCAGGCGGCCCGGTCCGCCCTGGCCGGACCCTGGCGCGACATGACGCCGCCGGAGCGGGGCCGGATCCTGTACCGCGCCGCCGAGCTGGTTCGCGCCCACACCGAAAGGCTTGCGGTGGTTGAGTGCCTGGACTGCGGCAAGCCGCTCGGCGAAGCCCGGGGAGACGTTGCCGGCGTGGCGCGGACGTTCGAGTACTACGCCGGCGCCTGCGACAAGCTGCACGGCGACAGCCTGCCCCTCGGCCGGGACTACGTGGCCTATACCCTCAATGAGCCGGTGGGCGTCACTGCGCACATCATCCCCTGGAACTTTCCCGTCTCCACCGCGGCGCGCGGCATCGCGCCCGCCCTGGCCGCAGGCTGCACCGTGGTGGCCAAGCCGGCCGAGCAGACGCCCCTGAGTGCATTGCTGCTGGCGGAGATCCTCGCGGAAGCCGGAGTGCCGCAGGGCGTCTGCAATGTCGTCACGGGCACCGGGACCTCGGCCGGGGCCCCGCTGGTGGCCCACCCGGACATACACCATGTGACGTTCACGGGGTCCGTGGATACCGGCACCCTGGTCATGCAGGCGGCGGCGCGAAACATTACCCGCGTTACCCTGGAGCTGGGCGGAAAGTCGCCGGTGGTGGTGCTCGCGGACTGCGACCGTGACACGGCGCTCGACGGGGTCCTGGGCGCCATCTACGAGAACGCGGGCCAGGTATGCTCGGCGGGCTCGCGGCTGGTGATCGAGGCGGTGCTCCATGACGAGTTCGTGGACAGGCTGGCCACCCGCGCCAACGCTCTGACGCTCGGACACGGCCTGCGCGATCCGGCGATAGGTCCCATCAATTCCGCGGAGCAGCTCGACCGGATCACGGCGCACGTCGACGCGGCCAGAGCCCGCGGGGTCGACGTGGCCGCCGGCGGTTCCCGTACCGTGGATCCGGAGACCGGTGCGGGCTGGTTCTTCCAGCCCACCATCCTCGATCGCGTCGACGCCGGCGACGCGGTTGCCCGCGAGGAGATCTTCGGGCCGGTGTTGAGCGTGCAGGTGGTGGAGTCCGCCGAAGCCGCGGTGGAAATCGCCAACGATACGTCATTCGGCCTGGTGGCCGGGATCTACACCCGGGACCTGAACCGAGCGCTGCGCTTCGCCCGCGACGTCGACGTCGGCCAGGTTTTCGTCAACGAATACTTCGCCGGCGGCATCGAAGTACCCTTCGGCGGCAACAAAAAATCCGGGTTCGGCCGCGAAAAAGGGCTGGAGGCCGTGCGCAGCTACTGCAAAATCAAGAGCGTCGTCGCCAGAATCTGAATTGTTCACCGAAGACTTCAAACCGGAACCCTACTGGTGGGAGGACGCAGCCCCGCCGGGGATTACGGCGGAGCCGGTTCCCGACACGGCGGATGTGGTGGTCATCGGCTCGGGATACACCGGCCTGCACGCAGCGCTGCAGACGGCCCGCGGCGGCCGGCACACCGTGGTGCTGGACGCCGAAAACACCGGCTGGGGCTGCAGCACCCGCAACGGCGGCCAGGTCAGCACCAGCATCAAGCCGGACTATGAGACGCTGGCTGCGAAGCACGGCAGCCGGCGCGCCCTCGCGATCCTGCGCGAGGGCCACGACGCGCTGTCCTGGATCGAGGATTTCGTCGCCTCGGAAGGCATTGACTGCGATTTCAAGATACCGGGCCGGTTTCATGCGGCCCATGGCCCGCGGCAGTTCGAGCAGCTGGTGCGAGCCGCCGGCCGGCGGATCCCGGGGCTGGAGACGGACGCGCAGGTGGTTCCCCGGGCGGAGCAGCGCCGGGAGCTCGGCACCGATGCGTACTACGGGGGAGTCGTCTATCCGCGCCACGCATCGCTGCATCCCGCGCTGTACCACCAAGGTCTGCTGGAGCGGGCTCGGGAATCCGGCGTCCGGATCGTGTCCCATTGCCCCGCCACCCGCATCGACGGGCGCGGCGGCGGCTTTCGGGTTACTACACCGCGGGGCGAGGTTTCGGCACGGAACGTGATCGTGGCAAGCAACGGCTACACCGGCAACGCCACGCCGTGGCAGCGGCGGCGCATCGTCCCCATCGGCAGCTACATCATCGCCACCGAGCCCCTGGAAGCGGACCTCATGAACCGCCTCATGCCCACCGACCGGGTGGTGAGCGATACCCGCAAGGTCGTCTATTATTACCGCCCGTCCCCCGACCGGACGCGCATCCTGTTCGGCGGCCGGGTTTCGGCGCGGGAAACCGATCCCCGGGTCAGCGGTCCGCGGCTGCAGGCCGATCTCGCCGGGTTGTTTCCGGAGCTCGCGCATACGCGCATCAGCCACTCCTGGGCGGGCTTCGTTGCTTACACCTTCGACACCCTCGCCCATGTGGGCCGTCACGACGGTATCCACTACGCCATGGGATACTGCGGTTCCGGCGTTTCGATGGCGAGCTATCTGGGAATGCGCATCGGTCAGCAGGTGCTGGGACTCCGGGAAGGCGGCACGGCGTTCGACGATCTGGCGTTTCCGACCCGCCCTTTCTACACCGGCAACCCCTGGTTCCTCGGGGCATTCGTTACCTACTACCGCTGGCGAGACCGGCTCGGCCGCTAGCGAGCCCCACCGCATGGTTGAAGCCCCCACTCGGGCCGGTGCCGCGCACCGGCCCTTTCCCTGCAGCCAGTTGTCGATTCGGGCTACGACCTGCTGGCGCGCTACGTCCACCGGCGGCTCGGATGCACTCTGAACATCACGACATAAACGGCGGGGCAGCCCGCCGTGGTCGTAAGACAAGCGCCGTAAATTCAAGGACTTGGCCTGTGCTCGAGCGGGTGCTGAAACCAGGCGGATCGCCCACGGCAGGTCCGAGTCCCGAACCGGCAGGGTGGCAGTTATAATTCCTGTCTCATGGTACGCAGGCGTGGCCCGGGGGTGGCGACATGCAACGCAAACCGATCCGTCGACCGACATGACGTCGGCCAGGCTCTTTCGCGGCGTCCGCCTGGCGGCCGCCCAGGCCCTGGTGGTGGCGATGCTTGCCGGCTGCGCGGAGCTCTCCGAGCTGCCGGTGACCGATGGTGACGCCGGCGCCGACACAACGGGCGCCGAACCGGATTTCAGCCACGCCCGGGTCATGGAGCTGCTCCACGAGGGCCGGGTCGACCAGGCGACGACCATGCTGCGGACCCGCCTCGATGCCGTGCCCGGCGACAACAGCGCCCGGCAGCTTCTGGCGCAGATCGAGTCGCCCCCCGCGGAGCTGCTCGGTGCTGCCAGTTTTGAGTACGAGGTCCAGCCGGGCGAGTCGCTGTCGGTCCTCGCCCAGCGATTCCTCGGCAACTACCGGCTGTTCTTTGCCCTGGCCCGCTACAACGAAATCACCAACCCCTCTATGCTGCGGGCGGGCCGGACGATCAAAATCCCCAGCGACTACTGGGACGGGCCGGAACCGTCGCGCGAACCCCTCGACCGGGAAATCCGCGCCCGCGAGCATCTCGCGAATGGCCAGCCCCGGGAGGCGATGCGCCTGTACGAGGACGTCGATCCGGATGCGCTCGGGCAGGACGAGCTGGCGCTTCTGGGCACCGCCCACCGGCGATGGATAGCCCGGGCGCTGAACGACGGTGACTACGGCGACGCCCGGGCGCGGCTGGCCCGCACCCGGCGCCAGGCCCCCGAAGACGGCAGTTGGGAGGACTGGCTGACCGGCATGGACAAGCGGGCGGTGGCGGAACCGGCTTATCGCGCGGGGCTGGCGCAGCGTAAACGGGACCCGGTGGCGGCGGCACGCTCGTTCAAGCGGGCGCTGAATGCCGATCCCGGGCATGCACGGGCCCGGAATGCGTTGTCCGCGCTGCGCATCGACACCGTACCGGAGCTGCACCGGCGGGCGGTCATTCTCTACCGGAACCAGCAGCTCGAAGAAGCCATCGAGCTGTGGGAACAGGCCCTGAGCATCGATCCGGACTACCAGCCCGCCCAGGGCTACCTCGCCCGGGCCGATGAGCTCCGCCGGCGCCTGGAGACCCTGGAGTGATCCGCGGCCCTCGCCCGTTCCCTGCTACAGGTATCCGATCCGGGCCACTACGCCTCAACGCCGGCGCTCCGAGCCCCCGGCGATATGCAGGCGCCGCGTTCCACCGCCGCGGCCATCGACGGGTTTGTCACCGCCTTTTTGACGCCGGCTCGGGCGCCGGCGGGCTTCCAGCGATTCAACCATCATGTTGTAGCGCGTGAACAGCTCGCCGAACTCGTCCCGCCGGTGCTTCCGGATCCGGTGGCTGAAGTCGCCAACGGCCACCTTGTCCAGACCGCGCCCCAGCAGGCGAAGGGGAAAACGCAGCCGCCACGACAGCACCCAGGTGCCGGCCAGAACGGTGAGCACCGTGGCCACCATCAGGCTGGCCATGGCGAGGACGCTGACCCGCAGGGCATTGGTCAGCGGCTCGCTGGAGATCCCGAGGGCCAGTTCGCCGATGTGCTGGTCGCGATAGACGACCGGCGCCTGAAACAGAAATCGTTCGGCGCCGTCGTCGGCGTAGCGGGCGACGCGGCCCAGCCCTTCGCGCTCGGCGAGGGTCTCGCCCGCCAGGAGCTCCTCCTGGGCCCGTCCGACTTCCCCGGGCTGGCTGCTGGCGATGACATTCCCGCCGCGGTCGGAAATGCGGAGATAGGCCATCTGCCGGTTGCGCTGAATGTCGAGCACCATCGCCTGCACCGCGACGTGGTCGCCGAGCAGCAGATCCTCCGCGGCATCCGCGGCGATGGTGTCCACCATGCTGGCGCCGTAGTCGAACACCAGCTCGGTCATCGCCGAGCGCTGCTGGTGGTACACGATGGCCGAGCCCACCACCAGCGTCAGCGCCACCACCAGGCCCATGGCCGCCGGCCAGCGCACGCTCAACGGCATCCGCCACCGGCCACGGCTGACGGACTCCATCTCGCGCTTGATCTGGGCCAGCTCGTCGGCCAGCTCCGCCCCGGTCTGGTAGCGATCCACCGGAGCTTTCGCCATCAGGGTGTGAACGAGCTCGATCAGGGCGGACGGCGTCCGGCCGTCCCGGGGCCGCAGGGTCGGCGCCGGGTCGTGCGCAATGCTGTCCAGGGTGGCCACGGTGGTATCTCTGGCGAACGGCAGCCGGCCGCTCAGCAGGAAATACATCAGGACGCCCAGAGCGTAGAGATCGGCCCGCCCGTCAACGGCGCGTCCCGCCACCTGCTCCGGAGCCATGTAGTTCGGCGTGCCCACCACCGTCTCCTCGGTGGTGTCCGGGTGGGACTCGGGCTGGCGAAGCCTCGCGATGCCGAAGTCGGTCAGCTTGGGCTCGAAGCCATCCCCGGTGAGCATGACGTTGTCCGCTTTGACATCACGATGCACCACGCCCCGGCTGTGGGCATAGTCCAGCGCCCGGGCAAGTTGTAACGAGATGTCCACCACCTCGCCGGCGGGCAACGGTCCTTCGGTGCTCACCCGCTGCTGAAGGGTACGGCCCTCCAGCAATTCCATGGCGATAAAAGGCGTGCCATCGGATTCTCCGACGTCGTGGATGGTCACGATTCCCGCATGGGAGAGCCGGCCCGCGGCATGGGCCTCGGTGAGAAAATCCCGGCGATAGTGCTCGTCCCGCGCGAATCGGGGCCGGAGCAGCTTTATCGCCACCTGGCGCTGCAGCCTCGGGTCGAAGGCGCGGTACACGGTCGCCATGTTGCCGCGACCGATCTCCTGCCCGAGCTCGTAGCGGCCGATCCTGCCCGGCATTGCGGAGCCCTCGTTCACTCCAGGAGTAGATAGATCACCACCACGGCGACGATCAGCCCCGCCGCGGCCAGCCACCACGCGTTGCGGCGTCCCCGCCCCGCGCCCGTGGCGCCGGGAGACATGTCACCGGGTACGAATACGAAACCCGCCGGCCCGAACGCCACCTCGTCGCCGAACTGAAGCGTGTCATCCTCCGCGCGCTTGCCGTTCAGATAAGTGCCGTTGGTGGAATCGAGGTCCACCAGTCGCCACTGCCCACCGGAACGAACGATTCGCGCATGCGCCAGCGACACATCGGGCTCGTCCAGCACGATGTCGTTCTCCGGGTCCCGGCCGATCCGGGCGCGTTCCGGCGGCAGCCGGAACCGGCGCTCCGCGAACGGCGCCGTCAGGCCAACCAGCACCGGGGCATCCGGCGATCCCCCGGACCTTCCCCCGCCGGCGCCCCTCGGCAGCTCATCCGGCGACAGGACCACCGTGCCGTGCGGGCCGCCCGGGTTACGCTCGTTTTCAGCCACGCCGACCTCCAGATTTCAAGGAGATTTCAAGGGGTCAGAGTACTTGAAACCGTCAAAGTCCCACAACACGCTAATGGTCATGGAATGTAGGTCGGGCGCGAGCCCGACTGGAAATAAATGTCGGGCTGGCGCCCGACCTACAGGCCCCTCGACCCCGCTCCAGGAGAGGGAATCTATGGGACAGCAGTGACCCTGCCCCCTTGAAATCAACGCGCCAGGAATAGCCGTTTCAAGTACTCTGACCCCTTGAAATCCGGTCGATTTCGGCGAGATGCGCGCGCTTATCGTCGTCGGACAGAAACGAAGCGGTAAACGAGCTCTTCGCCAGTTTCACGATATCGTCCCTGTCGAGATCCAGCGCCGCGGCGGTCTCGACATAATTCTGAACCAGGTAGCCGCCGAAATACGCCGGGTCGTCGGAGTTGATCATCACGTGCAGCCCCGCGTCCATGAGCTGCTTCAGGTTGTGGTCCTCCAGCCTGTCGAATACCCGCAGCTTGACGTTGGAAAGCGGGCAGACCGTCAACGGCACCTGCTCGTCCCGCAGCCGCTCCACCAGCCGCGGGTCCCCGGTGCACTGGACGCCGTGGTCGATACGCCGAGCCTCCAGCAGGTCCAGGGCTTCCCGGATGTATTCCGGCGGGCCTTCCTCCCCGGCGTGGACGACGGCCGGCAATCCTTCCTCGCGCGCGGCCCGGAACACGTTCCGGAATTTGCCCGGCGGATTGCCGAGCTCGGCGGAGTCCAGCCCCACCGCGGCAATCCGGTCGCGGTACGGCATCGCCTGCTTCAGGGTATCGAAGGCGGCTTCCTCGCTCAGGTGGCGCAGGAAGCAGAGGATGAGCCTGGAACTGATTCCGAGCTCCGTCCGGGCATCGTTCAGGGCCCCGTCAATACCTTCGATTACCTCGGAGAACGCCACGCCCCGGTCGGTATGGGTTTGGGGGTCGAAGAAGATCTCGACGTGGCGCACGTTCTCGTCCTGCATCTTCTTCAGATAGGCCCAGGTCAGATCGTGGAAATCCTGCCGGACCCGCAGGGCGGTGGCGCCGGCATAGTAAAGATCGAGGAAGGACTGGAGGTCCTCGAACTCGTAGGCCGCGCGGATCGCATCGACATCCGCATAGGGGAGCCGGACATCGTTGCGGCGCGCGATCTCGAACATGAGCTCCGGATCGAACGTGCCTTCGATATGCAGGTGCAGCTCCGCCTTGGGGAGTGCACGGATCAGGCTTTCGAGTGAATCGTTCATGGCGGGGCTCCGCTGTTGTTTCGGGGGCCAGAGTACTGGAAAAAAGCACGCTTTCAAGTAGTCCCACGGGTCAGTGGTGGCTCAATTTGATTGAATGATTGGACCAGGGCCGGCGGGGCATCCCCCAGGGTTGTCGAAAACAGGGATGTTTGAGCCAGAGCGTACATGGAGGTATTTACAGCGGCACTGGGGAATGCCCCGCCGGCCCTGATACACCAAAACACTGGCGCGTATTTTCAAACTGAGCCCCACCAACCACAGGCCCCGCTGCCGTGCGTACACGGGTGGCGTCGTGCTCGGCATGGGCTGGGAGTGGCAGGTCGCCCTGGGCGCTGTATTCCTGTCCGGCATCCTGTTCCTGATCATCTCCCTGCTGCCGATCCGGGAATGGATCATCAACGCCATCCCCATGACCCTGAAGATGGGGATCTTCGGCGGGTATCGGCTTCTTCCTGGCCATCATCGCCCTGCAGAGCGCCGGCATCGTTGTGAACAGCGACGCCACGCTGGTTACCCTGGGCGACCTGATCCGCCCCGAGGCCCTGCTCGCCCTGCTGGCCGGGCGGGCGCGCGAGGTTCATGGCGCCGTCTGGCTGATCGCGGCGCTGTTCGCGCTGCGTTTCCTGTTCCTGGACGTATGAAGACATCCAACGCGCCCCGGGTACTCACGGATTCCCGCTGCGTGGACAATTGTGGCACTGTGTACGCTTTCCTGTTCAAGAGATATTGTCCTATGAACACCGGGCCTACCCGACCATGGCTCAGACTCCTGGCGCTGCTGGTGCTCCTTTTGGTCGGCTGCGCCGGCATGCCCACCGCGACGGTCGACAACCCCCCCGAGGCGGAGACACTGGCACCCCTGTCCCGGGACCAGGGCCCGGTGGTGGCATTCGCCCTGGGGGGCGGTGCCGCCCGGGGCTTCGCCCACGTCGGCGTACTCAAGGTGTTGGACCAACACGGCATACGGGCCGATCTGGTTACCGGCACCAGCGCGGGCAGCGTCGCCGGTGCGCTGTTCGCCGCCGGGCTGCGGGGCGACGAGCTCGAGGAGGAAGCGCTTCGCCTGGAACGGGGAAACATCACGGACTATATTTTTCCGGACCGCGGCATCATTCGCGGCGAGCGGCTGCAGCGTTACGTCAATGAGGCGGTGGACAACCGCCCCCTGGAGGCGCTGCCGACGCGCTTCGTGGCGGTGGCAACCGACCTTCGCAGCGGAGAGTTGGTGGCGTTCAACAACGGGAACACCGGCATGGCGGTTCGGGCCTCGAGCAGCGTGCCGGGTCTGGTGCAGCCGGTCACCATTCGCGGCCGGGACTACGTGGACGGCGGGCTGGTGAGCCAGGTGCCGATACGGATCGCCCGCGATATGGGGGCGGACATCGTGATCGCCGTGGACGTATCCCGCCTGCCGGAGGATACCCCGCCCATCGAAAGCACCCTGGACGTGCTCCGGCAGGCTATCATGATCATGAGCGTCACACAGGTGGACCAGGAGCTGCCCGCCGCCGACGTGGTGATCCGCCCCTCCGTGCGCGAAATCGACCTGGGGGAGTTCGAGGCGCGCAGCAAGGCCATGGCGGCCGGAGAGCGCGCCGCCGAGGCGATGCTGCCGCAGATCCGCGCGGCCATTGCCGGGGCGACGCCGGGAAGCTGACGACTCACTCATCAACCAGTGAGGGGTACATTGACGCGCAATATGCGCTAGATTTTCACCTTCTCGAGGGCGCGGCGGATTCCGTCCGGAATCGGCACCGGCTTACCGCCGGTCCGCTCGACGAACACGTGGACGAACTCACCCGCCGCCGCCACGGTGGACCGCCGCTCGCTGAACAGGCCGATGGCATAGCGCACGCTGGAGTTGCCGAGGTGGACCACCGCCAAGCCGGCCTCCACCGTTTCCGGGAACTCGAGGGGGGCGAAAAAATTGCATCGCGTCTCCACGGCGAAGCCGATTACCCCGCCTCCGTGAATGTCCAGGCCGCCTTCACGGATCAGGTATTCATTCACCACGGTGTCGAAATAGGAATAGTAGACGACATTGTTCACGTGGCCGTAGATGTCGTTGTCCATCCAGCGTGTGGGGATGGCCAGGAAGTGCGGATAGTCGCCGCGCGTCCGGGATTTCAAGTCACTCGTCATGTTCCCGTCTCTGATGGAAGTTGATCATTCCCGTCGGGCCCGGGGTGGATTAGAACCGGAACCCGAATCCGGCCAGTTCCCGCCGGACATCCGCGTCGTTCAGCAGCTCGATGAACCGTCGTACCGCCGGGCGCCCGCGGCGGTTCGCCGGCACGATGAAATCGTAGTGCTCCTCGCGCAGCGGAATGAAGCCGAGACCGTAGTCCCGCGCGACGGTATCGATCGCCACGCCCCAGTCGGCGCGCTCCTGGGCCACCGCGGTCGCCACGGCGTTGTGCGATTTCGCCTGCACGGCGTAACCCGGCGGTTGCCGGCCCGCCAGCAACCGGTCGATGAGCAGGCGGGTGCCGCTGCCCGTGTTGCGGTTCACCATCACGCAGGCGTCATCCGCCAGCGCCGCGCCGACAGCCTCCGGGGCGGAGTCCCTGCCACTGAAGCGTGCGTCCCCGGGTCGGAACACCACGCCCTGCATACGCCGATAGCCGGACACGAGCTCGAGACCTTCCTCCAGGAACGGCCGGTTGTATTCTCCCGTGTCCGGATCCAACAGGTGAATGCCCGCGATATCGCACTCGCCGCGGCGGGCCGCGGTGAGGCCGCCGGTGCTCCCGACGTGCATCGCCTTGGTGGCGTACCCCTCGCGCTGCAGGCAACCGAGCAGTAGATCCAGTCCCACGCAATGGCTGCCGATGGAGACCAGGTCGGCCGGTTCCAGGCGCCGGGACAGCAGATTCACTTCGACGGGCTCGCCTGCGGCGAGCTGCTCCTGCTGGGCATCAATGACAACGAATCCGTCTGCCTGGCTGAATGAGGTGACGGCCCCGGAGCCCTTGGCGATCGGGTAGGCGGCCAGGCCGTGGTCCGCGGCCACCAGGTTCACGAGCTTGTACTCCGTACGCCCACGCTCCGAAGTGGTCCGCGTGGCCAGCACCGCGGACACGGTCTCGCTCTGCTCTTCGCCCTTGCCCGCCATGACGCGCAGCACCGGCGCCACGAACTGGTGGAAAGTGAATATGGCCGAGGTGGGGAATCCCGGGAGAATGACAACGGGGGTCCCGTCGGTCACCGCGAGGCAAAGCGGCTTGCCGGGCTTGATGGCGACGCCGTGCACCAGCACGCCGGGATCGCGTAGTCGCGACACGACCTGGTAGCACAGGTCGCCGGCGCCCTTGGACGTACCGCCGGACAGGATCACCATGTCGCAGCCCAGCGCCTCGCCCAGCACCCGTTCGAGCTGTTCCTCGTCGTCCGGCACCGCACCGAAGCGGATGGCCGTGCCGCCGAGCTCCTCGACGGCGGCGGCGACGATGGCCTGGTTGGAGTCGTACACACCGCCTTCCGGCAGGGGCGAGCCGGGGGGGACGATTTCGTCGCCAGTGGAGATTACCGCGACCCTCGGCCGCCGGTAGACGGAGACAGTGTCGCGGCCGATGGCCGCCAGCACACCGAGCTCCCGCGAAGTTAGCAATTGCCCGGAACGCAGCACGGTCTCCCCGCGGGCAATATCGGTGCCGGCGAATGTAATGAAGGCACCGGCGGCCACCGGCCGACGTATAAGAAGTTGCTCGAAACCGTCGTCATTTTCGACATCCGTGTCTTCCACCATGATTACTGCGTCGGCGCCGCGCGGAATCATGCCGCCGGTGGCGAGTACGGTTGCCGTGCCCGGGGTTACCGTCTCGCGGGGCACGACCCCCGGCGTGATCACCTCGCTGTTCAATGTCACCCGGCACGGCGCATCCTCGCTGGCGCCGGCCGTGTCCGCGGCGCGCACGGCGAAGCCGTCGACGTTGGTCCGGTCGAAGCCCGGAACGTCGATCCCGGCCACGACGTCCCCGGCAATGACGCGGTCGCGCGCCTCGGACAGGGGCGCGTCCTCCGCGCCCAGCGGCGCCATCCGGAGGTGGGACCGGAACCGGTCCGCGGCTTCGGCGACCCCGGCGACATCCAGGAACTGCGCCTGGCGCGCGGCGGTACGCCGTTCCCGGAGACCCTTGGCATCAACCATCGGCATCAATCATTGCGCGACCCCCGGCCGGCTTAAAAACGTTGGTCATACAGGTACACCACTACCTCGGCGCCTTCCGCGTAGCCTTCGCTCTGCTCGGTTATCAGAACGAAACCGTCGGCGCGCACGGCGGTCGACAGGGTGCGGTTGTCTGATACGGCGAGCGGTTCCGCACGGTCCCCGGAAACCCGGACGCGGCAACAGTCCATTCGCCCGAGGCCCGACGCGATCTTTCGGGCGAGCGTCACGCGGCGCGTGCCGTAGGGAAGCGCCGTGTCACGGCCGGCAAGCCGCCTCACCGCGCGGCCCGCGATCAAGTCATATGCGAACAGCGCCGCAAGCGGCGGGCCCGGCAGGATGATGACCGGCGTGTCCCGCACTTCTCCGATCGTCGTCGTCTCACCGGGATTGATCGCCACGCCGCGAAAGACCATCTCACCGGCCGCCGCCAGCGCATCCGCGGCATGGTCATTGGATCCCAACCCCGAGCCGCCGATCACCAGCACCAGGTCGGCGTCCGGGCGAACCAGTGCGGCGGACAATCCACTGTGGACGGGATACACCGGATCCGCGACGATCCCGCCGTCCATGGCGGCCAGCGTCCGAACCAGCGTGCCGCTGGCATCGGGGACGTCATCGCGCGCCACGACGACAGCGACGCGCGGTCGTCCCACCACCGGCACGGTAGCAAATCCCAGCGCCATGAGCAGGGCCGCGTCTGCGGCGCGCAGCCTCCGCCCCATCTCCAACATGGTCTCACCGCTGCGCGCCTCGCGGCCAGCCGGAACAATGTTGTTCCCCGCGGCCAGCGGCGTGTAGATATCGAGCATGCCCCCCCGGTGGTCCGTCTCCTCCAGCGGGATCACCGTATCGACGCCATCCGGCAGCGCCTGTCCGCTGGTGACCGGAAACGCGCGGCTCGAGCCGGCATGTGCCACCCCCGTTTCGCTCACCCGAAACGGCAAGGGATTGTAGTCGCTCGCACCCACGGTTTCTCCCGCCGCCAGCGCAAAACCGTCGACGGCAGCGATCGGGACGCGGGGATGGTCGCCGGAAATCCCGACGGGCACGGCCAGAACCCGTCCAGCTGCGCTGTACACATCAGCATTCTCGCCTTGCAACGCGGCGATGCGTTCATCCAGCCAGGCGGCGGGTTGTTCCAGGGTTGAAGGCTTCAAGGTCTCTCGGTCGCGGAATGTTCTTCGGGCCGATGGCCTGGCTTGGAACGATCGACGGGGCGGCCGTCAGATTCCCCATGCCCTGCCGTAACGCCGTCGCCCAGATTACCACCGCCGAACTCCGACGGGTAATGCCGTCGGAGAGCACGCCCGTTTTTTTCTAATTTAAACAATTATTTATATCAAATTGTTAATGCAAATACCGGATATACAGGCCTTCAGTCCCGGGGAGCGATCGTTGCCGAAGCAACAGCCCGATTTGCTGTTGACGGAACAACACCCGGTGAAATGGACACCGTTACCCGGTTATTGTATAAGTCCCAAAAGAAGCAGCAGTCCCACGGAAACCAGAACTGCGGAGAAATACAATGACCATAGAACAACAAAGCGGTGCTCGGCGTCGGCTACTCAAATCGATAAGTGCTGTTGGAGGTATCGCAGTCAGCGCCAAGGCCATTCCCGGATCCTGGACACGTCCCGTCGTCGACAGCGTGCTGCTGCCGGTGCATGCCCAGACGAGCAAGGATGCCTGTGGTCCGGTCGAATGCAACCTGGCGATCTCCATGAATTACTCCACTAACGACGACGATTGGGACCTGGTCATCTCCTTGAACGGCCAGCAGCTCAGCGGCAAGAGCGGCAATATTGCATGCCTCGTGCACGCCGGAGACGAAACCCCGCCTCTCAATACGGGGCCGGAGCTCGATTTCCGGGAGACCATCACCAACCCGTCCGGTTTCCTGGCGGTCGGCAACTACCGGGTGTTCGCCAGGTTGGCCAATTCCCAGAGTGCGCCCTCCGGTGATACCCTCACAGGATCCATCACGACCTGCGACGACAATACCAATTACACAGTCAATCCGAATGAACTGAACATCGGCGATACCATCACGATTCGCAACCTCGAGGTGACAGCCGGCGGGTCGGTGAATATTCTGTAACCGTAAGCTGGCGCGCCTGTACGCGAAAGACGACCGACTCTCACGCAGCACGCACCCGGCCGCGCGTGCCACAAGCAGACGCCACCAGATATGAGCCGCTCGCCTGTTGGACCGGAGGCATGGGCCGGGTCTTTCTGTGTCGGGATCGGAAGACCAACAGCCGGGTCGCGGTCAAGTCGGTCAGATCCGAACGGAGCGGCGATGCGCGCCTCCGCCGCCGCTTTCTCGAGGAAGCCGCCAACTGGATCTTTCTCGGCCGCCACCCCAACATCGTACAGGCCTATCGCGTGGATCAGTGGGGCGATCCGCCCCTTCCGTGTCTGGTGCTCGAATATGTCGGAAACGGCGACGATACCACCGATGCATCCCTGGCCGGTCGCCTGAGGCGGGGTCGGCCTTTGCCTTTCGGCCGTGTCCTGCGCATCGGCCTTGATGTCGCACGCGGAATGCGCTACGCAAGCTCCCGGATTCCCGGCCTCGTGCACCGCGACTTGAAACCCGCCAACCTACTCCTGGACGCCGAATGGAAGGCGAAGATCACGGACTTTGGTATAGCACGGTCATACCGGGGCATCGACCCCGTCCGTTGGGCACAGGCACGAGAGAAATTTTCGCCAGAGCGGGACGAGCCGCCCGGCACACCGCGTTACCGGGCGCCGGAGCAATGGGACCCGGACAACCTGCTCGATGAACGCTCGGACATCTACTCCTTCGGCTGCATCCTGTTCGAGGCATTGACGTGTCGGTTCGCTGCATCCGGCAACGACACGGAAACGTTGAGGCGCCAGCATTGCATGGGAAGACTCGCGAAAATCCCGGATGCACTGCCATCGGCGATTCGACGGATTATCAAGGACTGTACCCGGGTGGACCGTCGGGATCGTATTTCTGACTGGGACACCGTCGAGAGGGAGTTGACGGAGGTCCACGAACTGTTGCAAGGCGACCTCGACCTCTCGAGGGACGGTGCCGAGGCGGTGTGCGGGGCGGGCGAATCGACCATCGACCGACTCGATGCCGCGCGATCCTATATCGCCATCGGCGCCTCCTATATGGACCTTGGCCAGCACGACCTCGCATTCCAGTTCCTGGACCGTGCATTGACCATCGCCGATGATGAGTCCGATGCCGAACTGAGCATTCGTGGTTCGAAGCTGCTCGCGCTGGTTGTGGGGTATCGCGGGGACACCGCCGGCGCGATCCGGCTGCTGGACCGGTGTGCGGCGGCGTCGCGAGAAAGTGACGACTTGGGAACAACAGGCGAGGCATTGTCCCTCAAGGGCCGTTTCCTGCAGCAGCTCGGCAAGACGGACGAGGCGGCGTCCGTTCTAAAGCAGGCGGTCAGCATTGCCAAGCACAGCCGCGACAGGCAGGTTCACGCCATCACACTGGGAAACCTGGCGAATTTCCTCAGCGAGGCGGAACGGTTCGACTCAGCCATTGACGACTTCCATAATGTCCTCGAATTGATTCGCGAGCACCCGGACCCGTCCATCGAGGCACAGTGCCGCGCGAATCTCGGCGCCGCGCTGCTTGCCCGCGGCGACACGCGCGCCGCCGTAGAGGCCCTGAGGCACGCACTCGAACTATCCGACCGGATCAACGACGTGGTCGGGCAATGCAATACGGCAAGGCTGCTGTCCGACGCATACTCAACGCTCAATCGTCCCAGGCTGGCCGTGATCGCCTACGAACGCCATCTCAAGACATTGATCGAGGGCGGCAGCACGATCGAGCAAATCGATGCATACAGAGAAGCCGCTCTCCGGCGGCAGCGGCTGGGCCATCACAATCTCGCCAAACAGCATACCGAAAACGCGGAACGGCTAGCGCGCCGGCTCAAGCAGTACGATTGCAATTCTTGATACGGCGCAAGCGTCGATGGCACAGACGCATCGACCGCTCCTGCCATCGAGCCGTGCAGGCCGAGCCCGTGCGGAAACCGTCGCGTCGGATTTTCGTGGTTCTCCCTTGTAAAACCCCGCTATCTGCCACGCCACCGGCGCTCGAGGCCGCGGTGGAATTGCAGGCACCGGCGCATTGCTATATTTTGAATCGTATATATGAACAATCTTGACCTTGCGCTCATCGGCAACTGCCAGATCGCGGCCCTGATCGATGCCGACGCGGGCATCGCGTGGTACTGCGCACCGCGACTGGACGGCGACCCCGTGTTCTCCGCCCTGCTGTCCGGCGGCGAGCGTCCGGACAACGGGGTCTTCGACCTCCATGTCCAGGACCACGCCGCCAGTGAGCAGCGCTACCTGCGCAACTCGGCCATCGTGGAGACGATTTTGCGGGACCGCCACGGCGGCGCCCTGCGGGTCATCGACTTCGCGCCGCGCTTCGAGCACTTCGGGCGCAAGTTCCGGCCCGTGGCGCTGGTGCGCATCATCGAGCCCGTCGAAGGCCGGCCCCGGATCCGGATTCGCCTGCGCCCCGCGGACAACTATGGCGGCGGCATTCAGAAGCGGACCTACGGCAGCCATCATATCCGCTATGTCAGCCCCGATCATGTCATGCGCCTGACCACCGACGGCTCGCTCAGTCATATCCTGGAAGAGAACGAGTTCGTCCTGGAGCGGCCCGTCACGCTGTACCTGGGCCCGGATGAGCCGGTGCGCGAACCGGTGGACCAGTTGGGCCGGCACTTCATGGATGAAACCCACCGCTACTGGCAGAACTGGGTCCAGGGCCTGTCCATTCCATTCGAATGGCAGGAAGCCGTGATCCGCGCGGCCATCACCCTGAAACTGTGCACCTTTGAAGACACCGGCGCCGTGGTCGCCGCCATTACGACATCCATCCCGGAAGCCGCCGACAGCGGACGCAACTGGGACTACCGCTTCTGCTGGCTGCGGGACGCCTATTTCGTCATCCAGGCCCTGAACCGGCTGGGGGCGACGCGGACCATGGAAGGCTACATGCGCTACATCATCAATATCGCCGGCGCCGCCGACGGCCACCGCCTGCAGCCGGTCTACGGCATCAGCGCGGGCCGGTCGCTGGAAGAGCGCACCGTGGATACGCTGCCCGGTTACCGGGGCATGGGCCCGGTGCGGGTCGGCAACCAGGCCTACGAGCAGATCCAGAACGACGTTTACGGGGCCGTGGTGCTGGCGGCCACCCAGGCGTTCTTCGACGAGCGCCTGGCCCAGCCCGGGGACGCCTACCTGTTCGAGCGGCTCGAGGAGATCGGCGACAAGGCGCTGCGCCACTTCGATCAGCCCGACGCCGGGCTGTGGGAATACCGCGGGCGCCTTGAAGTGCACACGTTTTCCGTGCTCATGTGCTGGGCCGCCTGTGACCGGCTGGCCCGGATCGGCGCGCACCTGGGCCTCGACGACCGCGCCGCCTTCTGGAGCGGCCACGCCGAGCGGATCGCCGGCTTCATCGACCGCGACGGCTGGAACGGCGAATTGAACAGCTACACCGGCAGCTTCGGCGGCACGGCCATGGACGCCAGCCTGCTGATGATGCACGAGCTCGGCTTCAAGGATATTCACGACCCGCGCTTCCAGGGCACCCTGCACAGCATCGAGCAGCAGCTTCGCCACGGCAACCACCTGTTTCGCTACACTGCCCCGGATGACTTCGGGGCACCGGACAACGCCTTCAACATCTGCACCTTCTGGTACATGGAAGCCCTGGCGGCGGCCGGCCGGGAGGCCGAAGCCCGGGAGCTGTTCGAGAACATGCTGAGCTGCCGCAACCCGCTCGGCCTGCTGTCCGAGGACATCAACCCGGCGACCGGGAGAGCTGTGGGGAAACATACCCCAGACCTACAGCATGGCCGGCATCATCAACGTGGCGACCCGGCTGAGCCGGACCTGGCGCGAGGCGTTCTGATGCGCCTGGTGGTGGTCTCCAACCGGGTGGCCATTCCGAGCGGCGGGCAGACGCCGCCCGGCGGCCTGGCGGTGGCGGTGCTGGATGCATTGAAAGAGCACGGCGGCCTGTGGTTCGGCTGGAGCGGCGAGATTGGCGAGAACACCGATCCCGAGCCGCGGATCACCCGCCGGGGCCGGACCACTTTCGCCACCATCGATCTGGATGCACAGGCCCACGAGCAGTACTACAACGGCTTCTGCAACAGCGTGCTTTGGCCGCTCTGCCACTACCGCACCCACTACGTGGAGTACAAGCGGGAAGAGTGGCATGCCTACAACCGCGTCAACGAGCTGTTCGCGCGCAAGCTGGCGCCCCTGCTTCAGCCCGACGACATCATCTGGGTGCACGACTACCACCTGTTCTCGCTGGCGAGGAAGCTGCGGGACCTGGGCGTGAAGAACCGCATCGGCTTCTTCCTCCACATCCCGTTTCCCGCCTGGGGTCTGTGGCGGTCGCTGCCGGCCTACAAGGAGCTGCTGCAGCACACCTGCGAGTACGACCTGGTGGGCTTCCAGACCCGGGACGATCTGCTCGCCTACCACAACTGCATCCGCTACGGCCTCAATCTCGCCGTTGACGACGACAACTGGATTACCTCCGACCACCGGCGCCTGGTGGCGGACGTGTTCCCCATCGGCATCGATGTCAGGTCGGTGCAGGCCACCGCCCGGGAATCGGTAAAAAGCGCCGTGCGCAAGCGGCTGGTGAGCAGCCTGCGGCGGCGCAAGCTGATCATCGGCGTGGACCGCCTGGACTACAGCAAGGGGCTGCCCAGCCGCTTCCAGTCCTTCGAGCGTTTCCTGGAGCGATTCCCCGAACACAACCGTCAATGCGTGTTTCTCCAGATCGCCCCGCAGTCCCGCAAGGACGTTGAGGCCTACAGCGCAATACGCCGGGAGCTGGAGGAGGCCGCCGGCCACATCAACGGGCGGTTCGCGGATTTCGACTGGGTCCCCATCCGTTACCTGAACCAGGGCTACGGCAGGAAGGTGCTGATGGGTTTCCTGCGCACCGCACAGGTCGGCCTGGTCACCCCCCTGCGCGACGGCATGAACCTGGTGGCCAAGGAGTACGTCGCGGCCCAGGACCCGCGCAATCCCGGCGTACTGGTGCTGTCCCGGCTGGCGGGCGCGGCCCGCGAGCTCTACGACGGCGCGGTGATGGTGAATCCCTTCGATCTCGACGCCGTCGCCGAGGGCCTGGACCAGGCCCTCGGCATGCCGCTGGCCGAGCGCGTCGAGCGCTGGCGGACCATGATGGAAGTCCTGCGCAGCAACGACATACGGGCATGGCGAACGAGCTTTGTCGAGCGCCTGGCCGGATGCAAGGGGACGGATTGAACGAGCTGCTGCTGATCGAGATCGGCGGCACGCACACACGCTGCGCGGTGTCGAGCGGCGCTGCGGATCCCGACCGGATCGTCGTTTTCGACAACCTGGCACACCGGGATCCGGAGTCGGTGATCGCCGCTTACCTGGACGGCCTGGCTGAGGTGCCACCGACCCGCGCCGCGCTCGCCGTGGCAGCGCCAGTGGGCCCGGATCCGCTGCGATTAACCAATATCGACTGGAAAGTAGACACCGCGCGGCTGAAGCGGCGCTTCGGTTGGACGGCAGCAACGGTCATCAACGACTTCGAGGCCCTGGCCTGCGCGGTGCCGGTGTTGTCCGACGGCGAGCTGTTCACCATCCGGCCCGGCGAGGCGGCGTCCGGCGCCCCGATCGCCGTCCTCGGCCCGGGGACCGGCCTGGGCGTATCCGGCCTCGTGCCGTGCGAGGACACCTGGTTTCCGATCAGCGGCGAGGGCGGTCACGTTACCCTGGCGGCGGCGGACGAGCACGAAGCGGAGATCATCGCAACACTGCGCCGCGAGCACCGGCACGTGTCCGCTGAACGGGTGTTGTCAGGCGCGGGGCTGCTGTCGCTGTACCGCCTCGTGGCCGAGCACCCCCGGGCCGGATCCGCCGCCGCGGTGAGCCGGCTGGCCGACGCCGGCGACCGGTACGCGCTCGACGCCCTCGAGCAGTTCTTCCGGTTTCTCGGCACGGTCTGCGGCGACATTGCCCTGACCATGGGAGCACGGGGCGGCGTGTATCTCGGGGGCGGCATGCTGCCACTGATGAAAGCGCATCTCGCTCGCTCCGGGTTCGCCCAGCGATTCCTGGCCAAGGGCCGCTACCAGGGCTACCTGGAACAGATCCCGGTCCGGCTCATTGTCGCGGAAAACCCGGCCCTGCGGGGCATCCCCCGGCATCCGGATGTGTGAAGACTCCGGCGTCGGTGTTCAGGTTCGCGCATGGGCCTTGAAAAACGAAACCCATGTGGGTCAGGCTTCATGCCTGACATGTCCGCACACGACTCGTTCATGAACCAACCCCCGACAGGGGCAGCGCGGACCGTTTCGCCAGCAGCCACCGGAAGTCCTCCGATTCCAGCGGCATGCTGTAGTAGTATCCCTGCCCCAGGCGACAGCCCAGGCCCAGCAGCGCGTCGCGCACTTCCCGGGTCTCCACGCCCTCGGCCACGACGTCGGCGCCGATAGCACCGGCAACCCCCATGACGGTGGCGACGATGTGGCGGCTGTAGGCATCGTCCAGCACGTTCTGCACGAATCCCCGGTCGATCTTGATTTCGTCGAAGGGGTAGCGCTGCAGATACAGCAGCGAGGAATAGCCGGTGCCGAAATCGTCCAGGGACAGGTGCACCCCGAGATCGCGAAGCGCGTTCATGTGTGCCAGCAGCTCCTCGGACTGCTGCTCGAACACGCTCTCGGTGATCTCCAGGGAAATGCTCGAAGCCGCCACACCGTGCTCGTGCAGTGCGTCGCGGACGATCTTTGTGAAATCGCCGATCATGAACTGCACCAGCGACACGTTGATGGCCACGCGCACGACGTGCAGGCCGTCTTTCTGCCAGGCTTTCAGGCATCGGCAGGCTTCGTGAACGACCCAGTTCCCGATGGGACCGATGAGCTGGCTCTGCTCTGCATTCCGTATGAAAGTCCCCGGCGTCTGCAAGCCGCGCTCGGGGTGCCGCCAGCGCAGCAGCGCCTCACAGGAAACCAGGTTGCCGCTGTCCAACTCGACCTTGGGCTGGAAGTGGAGCTCGAACTCGGACCGCTCGAGCGCCTTGTGCAGCTCCCGGTTGATCCGGATGCGTTCCCGGGCTTCCTCGTCCAGCTTGCTGGTATAGGCCGCCCAGGCGTAGCCGGAAACTTCGTGGCGGGTGTGGGACAGGGCCAGGGATGCCTCCCGGAGGAGGTCTGTCACATCGCGGCGCCCGTTGCCGAGCACCGTGTATCCGAATCGGGCGCCGGCCTCGATGCTGGCCTCCTGAAGCGCGAATGGGGTCTCGAACACTTCATACAGCTCGTCGAGCAGTCCGCCGCCCGCGTCGCTCCGCCCGCCGGGAAGAAATACTATGAAGTCGTCGCCCCCTGCGCGCCCGACGATGGCGCCGCTGCCGGCGCATCGTTCCAGCCGCTGTCCCACCTGCACGAGAAGCTCGTCCCCGGCGGCGAAGCCGTGGGCCTCGTTGATATCATGCAGCCCCCGGACATTGAGCGCCACGACGACTTCCTCCGCATTCCACCCCATACTTTCGATGCGTTCGGCGACGAGCTGTGTGAATCCGTTGCGTGACGGCAGTCCGGTCAAGTGATCCTGGTAGGCGAGCCTGCTGAGCTCCTGCTCGGCGAGCTTTCGCTCGGTGATGTCCACGTGCATGACCACGGCGCCGTGCGATGAGTCGCCGCCCTCCCGAAACGCGAGCCGATTGGCCATGACCCGGAACCAGCGCTGCGTAGCCGGAGAATGGCAGGGATACTCCAGTGAGAACGATTCGCGGACGCCGGACAGGACTTTGCGCAGCCCGTCGGCGGCTTCCTGGGCGCCTTCCGCACAGTCGCCGGTGGCACCGTCACAGATCGCGATATAGTTCGATCCGATCCCGCACTCGGGATCCGTCAGCGAATTCTCCACGCCGAAATGCCGCCACTGCTCGTTCACGTCGAGAATTCGCCCGTCGCCGTCGAGCAGCGCGATATGCGCCGGGAGTGAGTTGATCAGCGCCTGGCGCGTCTGCAGCACCTGCTCGAGGTCATCGCGGGAGGCGCGCAGGGTTTCCTCCTGCTCGCGCAGGCGGTCCATCATTTCGTGCCGCTGGGTGCTGTCCTGGAAATACACCGCCAGGCCGTCGTCGGTCGGGTAGGCGCGGATATCGAACCACTTGCCCAGCGGATGGTAAAATACCTCCAGTGAAGCGGTCGTCTGCTCGGTGACGACGCGCCGGTACTCCTTCTCGACCTTGCTGCCAACCGCATCCGGGAACGCTTCCCAGATACTCCGCCCGATCAACTCCTTCCGGGATCGTTCAATGATCGCTTCGCAGGCGGTATTGACATAACGGAAACGCCATTCGTTGTCGAGTGTATAAAAGGCGTCGGTGATGCTCTCCAGGATGCTTCGGGTTCGTTCCTCGAGGCGATCCTTCTCCTGCTCAGCAGCCTTTCTCACCGAGACGTCCTGAAACGCGCCCTGCACGCGCACGATGTCCCCGCGCCCATTGCGCACGGGCTCTCCCACGATGCGGACCCAGCGGCGCTCACCGTCCGCCGCTGTGATCTCGAATTCCTCGTCGTAGGACTGTCCCTTTTCAGCGCAGTCGGCGAACAGCCTTTCGATCCGATCGCGGCATTCCGGTACGTAGAACGCCATCCCTTCGTCCAGGCTCGGCGAGTAGCCCGCCGGCATGCCGTGGATCTCGGCGACCACGTCCGACCACGATACCCGGCCGGAAGCGAGATCCACCGACCAGCCGCCGATCCGCGCCGTCAGGCCCGCGATGCTCACCAGTCGGGACTGCTCCTTCAGCTCGTTCTCGATCTGCTTCAGCTCGGTGACGTCGGTGATCACCGCACCGACCTGGTGCACGGCCCCGTCCGGGGCGTGGATCGGGTAGTACCGGATCAGGAGTTCCCGCATCCCGGCATCGGGGTGGGACCGCCGGGTTTCGAACACCTGTACCTCGCCTGCCAGGGCCCGGGCCAGGGCGGGTTTGACCTCGCCCTGGAAGTACTCCTCCCCCAGGATGCTCGACAGCTCCTTCCCCTCGATATGCGAGCGGTCCACGTCGAACCACCGGGCATAGGCCTGGTTGACCAGAACATACCGGTACTGGGCATCCGCGATGGCGAACGCGTCATCGCTGGCCTCGATCAACTGCCGGTACTGGTTCAGGCGTTCCTCGTCCCGTTTCCGATCCGTGATGTCCTGGATAGTCCCGGCGTAGGACTCGACCCGGCCGGACGACTCCCGGGTCTGGGGCTCGGCTTTCTGATGAACATGGCGCACTTCACCGTCGGGCCGGACGATCCGGAACTCGAGGTCGTGCCCCGGCCTGCCCTGAAGAATCCCCTTGCGGGCGTCCAGCAAGCGCTGCCGGTCCTCCGGATGGACGAATTCCAGGAAGGCATCCGGCGTCGGCTCGAGCGAGCCGGGAGACACGCCGACGATCCGGTACGTCTCCTCGGACCACTCGAGCTTACCTTCGGCGAGCTGCAGCCGCCAGCTCCCGATCCGGGCCATGCGCTGGGAGTCCGCCAGCATGGCCTCCCGGCTGCGAAGCTCGAGCTGCTGGGTACGCAGTTGTTCGTCCACCGCCTGCCGGTAGTCGATCAGGCGGTTAAACTCGTTCGCCAAGTCCGCAAACTCATCGGATCCGGAGACCTCCGCACGCGCGGCCAGGTCGCCGCCGCGGATCCGCGCCATCTTTTCGGCGATCTCGCGCGTCGGTCCGCTGATGCGGCGGTAAATCAGTACGAACCCCCCCATGCACAGGATTCCGAACAACAGGGTCGAGCCGGCGAAGGCGCCGGCGATCCAGTTGGCTTCACGGGCGATCAACTGCTGGCGCTCGCGCAGCGCCACGTTGAGTACCGTGTCCAGGGCGATGCCGTGGCCGGCCACCTGGTTCATGATGACGCGGCTTCGCGCCCCGAGTCCGAGGGGACCGCCGTCCGCCGCCTCCCCGGGCGGCGCGGCTGCCAGGGGCGCCTCGCGCGCCTGAGCCACCTCGTCAATGATGAGCGACATGTGCCGGACGGCCTTTGCGGCCTCGGGGTGGTCTCCCGACAGACGACGGAGTCGGTCCTGGATCGCACGGGCGTCTTCCTGGTATGCCTGCCACAACGACGGGTCGGCGCCGAACAGCAGCAGGTTGTCGCTGGCGACCGAGAACTCGTTGATTTCATTCTGCAATGTCAGGAGGTCCGCGACTTCGGCCTGCTTGACGCGCACGTGGTCCAGGCTCTGCAAGGCAACCACCACCAGGACCAACAGGCCGGCGCCGGCCCCCACAACACCGGCAATGGACAGATTGGCGAGTTTCATGACTACTGCCGCCCTTCAATACCGGGCACGCTCACGGCGGCGGGAGCCACGGCGCTCAGCGGCGCGGGCGCGATCATCTTCAGCACTTCCGTTTCGGTACCCGAAGCGGCATACCCCGCACGCCTCGCCCAGTCCAGTTGCTGCTGCAGCGTCGCGATCAGGGACCAGTCCAGGCTCAACTCATAAATCAGTGCGTCCCAGATACGGCGCAGGGCGTCCAGGGGAATCCCGTCATGATCCGCGTACAGGCCCATCGCCGCGGCCGGATCACGGTCGATGAACTCGATCGCCTCCCGGTAGGCGCCCAGGACGGCGCGGACACGTTCCGGCTCACGTTCGACAAAGTCGCGCCGGGCCGCCACGACCCATTTCGCGGTGTAGACGTTGCTGCCGGTAAACGAGCGCAGCCGGCCCCCCACGGCATGCCGCAGCCTGGAGGTCCACGGCTCCCAGATCACCACGGCATCCACGCCGCCGTCGATCAAGGCATCGGACAGCTCGTCGACGGGGAGATCCACCAGTGTTGCCGCGAATGGATCGAAACGGTGGTAGGCGGCAAACAGCCACCAGACGAACTCGGCGTTGGTTCCCTTCATGAGCCCGACCCGCCTTCCGGGCAGGTCGGCGGGCTCGTCGATACCCGATTCCGGCAGCACGACAATCTGATTGAGCTGCGTGGAATGGACCAGGCTCGCCAGTATGACCGGATCGTCGGGCTGGCCGGGATCCGGGTCGGCAACGGCGTCCAACACCAGCGGGGTCAACGCCATGAGCGCAATGTCGGTCCGGCCCGCGCGCAGCAGCTCGAGATTGCGCTTTCCGGAGTACTCGTAGGTAACCGTGGCGTGCAGGTTCCGGCTCTCGAACAGGCCGCGCCGGTCGGCCACGACCGTCGGCAGATCGCCGAGGTACGTCACGCCGTTGATCCGGGTGGCCGTCTGCGATTCGGCGGCGGCGCAGCGCATGAACATCGCCAGCGGCACGGCCAACAGGAAGCACACCATCGCCCTGACCGCCGCCGGCGTGCCGCCGGCGGGACAGATCGGCCGATGCGGAGATCGCCGTACCGTGCATAGACCGGGGCGGAGGGACCCGGGGCGGAGGAAACCCGAGCCCCGATGAAGGGGATTCATCACGAGATCTATGCCACCAATGGTGCCTGTCTTCCTGATTCTTCCCACATCATACCCCCCTTAACTCCGGCGACAACTCGGACACCGGCATACCGGCCAGCCGGCCCGAATCATTCCGTCCAGTCTTATCTGATCCGCAGGATAGTGAATCGACCGGTCGTTCGGCAGCCACCCTCACCATCGAGTCTAGTCCCTCAACCGGGGTTTCGCTATGCTGGAGGCCGGGGTTCCGGACGATGCCGGCAGACACGCCCGTGCCGCTGTCGTTCGCGGGAGGGGCCCGAAGCACGAGAAGCCGACACCACCGCCATGGCAGCTACAATCCCGGAATGAACGCCGTCCCCATAAAAGCCCTGTTTTTTGACGTGTTCGGCACCGTGGTGGACTGGCGCAACACCATCATCAAGGAAGGCGAAATACTGAACCGCAGCCACGACCTGGACGTCGACTGGGCACGGTTCGCGGACCGGTGGCGCGGCATGTACCAGCCGGCGATGGAGCAAGTCCGGAACGGCACCCGGCCCTGGACGGTGCTGGATACACTGCACCGGGAGAGCCTGGAGACCCTGATCGACGAGTTCGGGCTTCAGGGCCTGGACAGCCGGGAACGCGACGAGCTGAACCGGGTCTGGCACCGGCTCGACCCCTGGCCCGATTCGGTAGCGGGGCTCGCCGCGCTCAAGCGTCGGTTCATCGTTGCGCCGCTGTCCAACGGCAATGTGTCCTTGCTGGTGAACATGGCGAAGTACGCCGGTTTGCCCTGGGATGTCATCCTGGGGGCGGAAGTCGCAGGCCATTACAAACCCCAGCCCGAAGCATACCTCGCCGCCGCCCGGCTACTGGATCTGCCGCCGGCGCAGTGCATGATGGTTGCGGCGCACAACGATGACCTGGAAGCGGCGTCCGGGCTTGGCTTCCAGACCGCGTTCGTTGCGCGGCCGCTGGAGCACGGACCGAATCAACAAACCGACCTGGCGCCCACCAGCGAGTGGAACGCATGCGCCAACGGCATCGACGAGCTGGCCGGCCTGCTGGGCGGGCAGTAACCCGGCGCGGGACGCTTCGGGAGGCTGGATGAACGACACCGGTTGTCGGCGGGTTATAATCGCCGCGCAGCGCACCGAAACAAGAAGAAAGGAGCCCCGCCATGTTCGAAGTCGTCTGTATCAGTTTCGCCCTCGTATTCGGACTCGCCGTGCGGCAGATCGGCCTGCCCCCCCTGGTCGGATTTCTGGCCGCCGGATTCGCCCTCAACTACTTCGGCGCCGAGCTGGGCATCCCGTCGGATACCGGGTCCATCCTGCATCACCTGGCGCACCTCGGTGTGTTGATGCTGCTTTTCACCGTAGGCCTGAAGCTCAAGCTCAAGCAGCTCGTGCAGCCCCATGTCATCGGCGGCGGCCTCGGTCACCTGGCGACTACCGTTGCGATATTCACGCCCGGCATTCATTTCATCGCCGGCGTCGACTGGAACACGGCGCTGCTGCTCGGCATCGCGCTGGCGTTCTCCAGCACCGTGCTGGCCGCGAAGATCCTGGAAGCCAAGCGCGAGCTGGGCGCCTTCCACGGCCGGACGGCTATCGGCATCCTGATCATCCAGGACCTGGTGGCTTTGCTGGTACTGAGCATCTGGGGCGGCCATACGCCGTCGATCTGGGCGCTGCTGGTGTTCGCCCTGCCCCTGCTTCGCCCCGTCCTGCACTGGCTGCTCAATATCAGCGGGCACGATGAGCTCCTGGTACTGATGGGCATGCTGCTGGCGGTGGTGCTCGGGGGAATGGGCTTCGAGGCGCTGGGCCTCAGCCCGGAGCTGGGCGCCCTGATAATGGGGGTCCTGCTGTCGAATCATCCGCGCGCCCAGGAGCTGTCGGACTCGCTGTGGAGCCTCAAGGAAATGTTCCTGGTGGGCTTTTTCCTCCAGATCGGCATGTCCGGCCTGCCGGACATGGGGGCGGTAATATTCGCCCTGGCGTTCGGCCTGCTCCTGCCCCTTAAAGGAATACTCTTTTTCTTTCTGCTCATCCTGTTTCGCCTGCGGGCGCGCAACGCTTTCCTGGCGGGATTGAGCCTGACGGCATACAGCGAGTTCGGGCTGATCGTCGCCGCGGTGGTGCTGCCCGAGTGGCTGGTGCCCCTGGCAATCACGGTATCGGTGTCGTTCGTCGTGGCGGCGCCGCTCAACCGTCTCGCCCATCCACTTTATGAGCGCCTGGAGGACTTTCTCGCCCGTTTCGAAAAGCCGGAGTCGCACCCGGACGAACAGGCGGCAAATCTCGGCGGCGCCCGGGTGCTGATCATCGGCATGGGGCGCACCGGCACCGCCGCCTACGACTTCCTGCACGACCGGACCGACAAGCTGATCGGCCTGGATGCCGATCCGTACAAAGTCAGGGAGCAGGTGGAAGCGGGCCGCAACGTTGTCTACACCGACGCCGAGGACGCCAACTTCTGGCACGGCGTGGACATCACCGGCGTGGAAGCGGTTGTGCTGGCGATGGACGATATCGAGTCCAAGCTCATCTCCGCGCGCAGCCTGCGGGCACTCGGCTTCGAGGGACCGGTTGTCTCCCATGCGCTGTACGAGGACCACGTGGACCGGATCAAGGCAGCCGGCGCCAACGAAACCTATCTCACCATGTATGAAGCGGGGGTAGGACTCGCTGAGCACACCTGGGAGGCGTTGAGCGTCGAGACACCCGGTGAGACCACGGGCGCCTGACGGAAAAAACTACCAGCAACATTCGCAGTAGGAGTGGTTTCTACGGCGCAGGCTCTTAGCCTTGATATGACAAAACGAAGCCCGTGTGGGTCAGGCTTCAAGCCTGACATGTCAGGCCTGAAGCCTGACCCACACCTTGCCCGACAGGGCCGGGCCGGCTCGCCTTCCGTGGCAAGCCGGCCCCTTTCTTACATGTCGATCTCGACGCCGACGAACCAGGTGCGGTCACGGCCCGGCCGCGGACCGAGGGGCTGGCGGGAGACGATGTACTCCTCTTCCAGCAGGTTGTGGACGCCACCAAAGAGCCTGGCGTTGCTGTTGAGATTGTAGTGGGCGCTGACGTCCACCACCGTGTAGCTGTCGGTCTTGCCGAAACGGGCGTCGGGATTGCCCTCGCCGTCCACTTCCGCGCTGACGTTGTTTGCGCTGGTGAACGTTGAATCGACGTAGCTGGCGGTCAGGGACGCGCCCCAGCGCTCGAATTCCAGCGATGTGCCGGCGGTCAACTGATACTCGGGGATGTAGGGCACCTTGTTGCCCTTGCGCCCGAAGCTGAAGATGGAGCCGGCGCTGGCTTCACCGGTGTCGCTCTGGATCTCGGCGTTGGTGTAGGTGAACGACAGAAAGTAGGGATTGCTGAACGACCAGCCGTTGGCCGCGCCGGCGTCGAACTGCGCCGACACCTCCACGCCATGGGCGTCCACTTCCCCGAGGTTCTCGGTTTCCGAGCTACCGGTGGCGCCGAAGTTCGGGGTCACGATCAGATCCTCGAATTGCGTGAGGAATCCGACGATCTCCGCGGCGGCCGCGCCGTCGCTGCGCGCGTAGCGCGTGCCGAGCTCGAAACCGATGCTGGTTTCCTCCTCGAGATTGTCGCCGATGGCGCCGCCGGGCCCCGGCGGTGAAAAGCCCATGTGGACCCCGCCGAAGGCCTGCCACTCGTCATTAAGCCGGTAACCGGCGCCGATGCCGCCGCCCCACACGTCCAGCGACTCACCTCGGCGGGCGCCGGAGCTCCGATCATTGCGGGCGTAGTCGATGGATTCGTAGCGGATGCCCGGCGTGAACCACCAGTCGCCATGCTCGATGCGGTCCTGCAGGAACACCGCCACCGCGTCCGCGCTGTCGACGCGGTTCGCCTGGCTGCCGGGGATGCCCCGGCTGACTCCGGTAATGGCGCCGTTCGACGCCTGACTGTAGTCGTCCTCTTCCTGAAAACGGTCTTCCTCGTCCTCGTGGTAGCGAACACCGATCGTCAGCTCGTGGCTGGCCGCGCCGGTATCGAAGTAGGCAGTGCCTTCGGACTGCAGGCCCCAGGAGGAGTACTCGCGGCGGTTGGCGCGGACTTCGAGGGTGCAGGCTTCAGTGCCCCGCAGGCATCCCAGTCCCGGACCGCCGGCAAGGGCTCCGGAAATGTCGCCGGCGCTGGTGCCATTGAGCTTATACCAGTTGCGGGCGAACTTGTTGTAGTAGGCCGTCGTGACCAGATCGAAGCTGTCCGAAGGCGCAACGAAGTGGCGGAGATGAAAGCGGTCGTGCTCGGTGTCGATGTTGTCGAAACGCGACGACGAGTAGCGACGGTACGGATCCTGCCTCAGGTCGGAAGTGGTCAATCCGAGGTAGGTTTCGTCCGCTTCCTTGTCCGTATGGCCGTACTTCACCTCGAAGCGCTGGAACGTATCCGTATCCGGCTCCCAGGAAACCTTGAGCATCGGCTCGATATTGTGGAATCCCGTCCTGCCCGTGTCATTGAAATCCGGTGCCGAGTCGATCCGCTTGAAGCCGTCGGTCTCGCGGTAATAGATTTCCGCGAGGTAGCCAACCCGGCCATAATCGGTTTCCACCGTATTGCCATGGTAGGCGTGATTGCGGATCTCGTTGTTCTCGCCGTACTGGGCGCGGATGAAGGTACGCTCCTGGCCCGGGATCGGCGTGGAGATGTAGTTGATCGCGCCCCCGGTGGTATGGGGGCCGTACCGAATCTGGCTGGTCCCCTTCAGGACCTCGATGCCGCTCATGCGTCCGGTGGTCGGCGAGTAATAGGCCGAGGGCGCGGCATAAGGCGCGGGCGCCGCCAGGACGCCGTCCTCCATGAGGGTCACCTTGGCGCTGCGGCTGGTGTCGACGCCGCGCAGGCTGATGTTCGGGAAAATGCCGAAGCCGTCCTCCTCCCGGAGGTACACCCCCGGCACGCGGCGCAGGACGCGATTGATATCGTCGTAGGACTGCTCGCGCATCTGCTCCGCGGAAATATAGTGGGCGGAACCGGGAATGTCGTAGATGGCGGCGGGGTCGCCGATCACATTCACCCGGTTCAGCACGGCGGCGGAGTCGTTCCCGGCTTCCTGGGCGGCCGCGGGCGCCGCCAGGCCGAGTGCGAGTCCGGCAAACAGGCAGGTACGAATCTGGCATGGTCTTCGGGGCATGAGTTTCTCCTCTTTTGTCGAATTTCGTGACAGGCAGCGCACCGCCCGGAATAGCACGCGATAATCGCGATTGAACACGTCGGGCGCCGCCTCCCAGGCGACTGGAATCCCAACAAGCGCGAAGGATAGCGCAAATAAGAACGATTCGCAAAAGCGAAATATAACCACTCCCGGGTTGGTGTGGATCAGGCTTGATGCCTGACATCTCAGCCTTTAAGGCTGATCCACAGAACGACGGATTTCTGTTTGAGTCGAAGCGGATGTCCGCTATCGTGGACCGGCACTCAGTGGAAACGGGGTACGCCGTGTTCCGGATCACCGGCGGCGGATTTGCTTCCGATCACCGCGCCGTGGCGTTGCAGGAGCTCGGCGGTTTCGCGGCAGTGGGCCCGATACACGGCGGCGGCAAGCGGTGTCTCGCCGCAGCGGTTTCTCGTGTTGATCCGGGCCCCGGCGGCGATCAATCTCGCCAGGCACATGACGCACCCGCCCATCGCCGCGTAGTGGAGAGGCGTCATGCCAATGGCGTCCGCCTGGTTCACGTCCGCCCCCTTTTCGAGGTAGTACTCAACCAGAGTGATGTTCGGCTTCAGCGAGGCGTAGCAGAGCGCCGTCGGCTTCCCGACCCGGGTGCAGTCGGGGTGAAGCCCTACCTGCTCGATGTAGTGCCGGATCCTGTGCAGTTGCTGCAGCGCCGCGGCGACGAGAAAGTCGTCAACCAGCTCGGGGTCGGTCGGCGCGTCACCGACGGGAGATATTGCCATGGTGTTTCTCGCCCGATTGTCATTCGGTTAATATTAGTAACGCGAATCGTTCGTATTAGCAAATTTATTTGCGAAATGGACAACCGAGCGGACAATGCGGCTTCGCCAGCCCGTGTGGGCGAGACGCGGGAAAGTCGATGGGAGCGGCACGGCGAACCCTTGGCCATGGTCCGGGTCGAGAACCGGCATCAGGGTATAGGCCGGTGCCGGGGGCCATCCCCCAGGGCCGCTGTGAATACATCCCTGTACGCTCTGGCTCAAACATCCCTGTTTTCGACAGCCCTGGGGGATGGCCCCCGACACCGGCCACCTGATTCACACGGGCTTTCTACCCCAACTACTACTTCGCGCAGGCCACTGAATGGTGGATATTGGTGGCGGGGATGCTAACGGTATTGCGCGGCGCTGATGAACTCCGAGAAGGCCTCGCACCAGACCACCACGGTGTTGTATTCCGCGGCGTCCACCGAAGGCGGGATCGGGACAATGAAGTTCTCGAAGGTGCGGACGGCACCGATGTCCACGGAGCTCGCCTTCACCCGCTGGAAGCCCGCCTCGTCCTCGACGAACTCCGGCGCCAGGTACAACCGGTAGTCCGGCCCCGGCGCCAGGCGCCCCATCAGGGCGACGGCGTCAGAGCCGACCGTCACCCTCCCCTCGCCCCAGTGGAGGAAGTCGCTTCCCCTGAGCTCACGTTTGAACTCGCCGCTGTAGGCGGCGCCGGACATGACGCGCTCGAGATCAGCACCGGACGGGGAATCGGGGGCGATCAGGATCGGCAACGCATAGATGCCCAGCACGAACCCGATGCCGAGCACCACGATGTGGGTCATGACCAGCAACCGCTTGTTCATACTCTTTTCCGCTCAGATTCGCCGGTTTCCCGCGCCCGCAGATCCATACGCCGGACCTTGCCGGTGGTGGTCATCGGCATCTCGTCGATGAACTCGATCTCCCGCGGGTACTCGTAGGCGGCGAGACGGTTTCTGACGGTATGCTGGATATCCTGCTTGAGGGCCTCGTCCCCGGCCACGCCGCGGGCCAGGACGATGAAGGCCTTGATGATGCTGCCGCGCAGCTCATCGGGCTTGCCGATGACGGCGGCCTGGGCCACGGCCGGGTGCTTGAGCAGACAGTCCTCGATTTCCCCCGGGCCGACGCGGTGCCCGGCGGTGGAGATCACGTCGTCGCGGCGGCCAACAAACCAGAGGTGGCCGTCGCCATCCCGATACCCGACGTCCCCGGTCCGGAACCAGCCGTTGCTGATCTTCTCCCGTGTGGCCTGCTCGTTGTTCCAGTAGCCGAGGAACATCACCGGGTCGCCCACCCGCGCCGCCAGCTCGCCGGTCTCGCCCTGCGGCACCGGCTGACCGTCGTCGTCGATGGCGTCGACATCGTGGCCGGGGTACGGCCGGCCCATGGACCCCGGCTTGACGTCCATGATCCCGGCGGAGTTGCCGACCAGGTAATTGAACTCCGTCTGGCCCCACATCTCGTTGATCTTCAGGTTCAGCACTTCCCGGCCCCATTCGAAGAGCTCTGCGCCCATGGCCTCCCCGGCGGTCATGATGCCGCGCCACTTGAAGTCCCGGGATCCCAGGCCCGGCACCTGCCGGATCATCTTCAGGGCCGTGGGCGGCACGAAGGCATTGGTGACGCCGTAGCGCTCCACGAGGTCCACGGCATGGTCGGCGTCGAACCGGCCGCCCTCGAATGCGACGATGGGCGTGCCGTAGTGCCAGGCTGGAAGGAGCCCGTCCAGCAGGCCGCCGGTCCAGGCCCAGTCGGCGGGGGTCCAGAACACGTCCGCCGGTCCGGGATAGAAATTCTGGGACAGCTCGAAGCCCGGCAGATTGCCGATCAGGGACCGGTGGGCCACCAGCGCGCCCTTGGGCGGCCCGGTGGTTCCGGAGGTGTAGATGAGAAGGGCCGGGTCGTCGGCCAGGGTATCCACCATGTCGAAGCGGTCCGATGCCCGCTCCAGCATCGGCCAGAACCCGGCGTCGGCGGCGCTGTCACAGCTGATGACCGTTTCCAGATTCGGCAGCCGGGCCTTGATATCCTGGATCATTTCCACGTGCCGCCCGACGGTGATGACGGCCTTCGCGCCGCTGTCACCCAGGCGGTATTCGATGGCGTCGGGCCCGAACAGCACGGACAGGGGAAGGGAAACGGCGCCCAGCTTGTGGACGGCGATATGAGCGATCCCGGTCTCGATGCGCTGGGGCAGGACGATCCCGACGCGGTCCCCTCGCCCCACGCCCAGGTGGGCCAGGGCGTTCGCCAGGCGATTGGAGAGCGTGATCAGGTCGCCGAACGTCCAGGTACTGCGCTCGCCGGCCGCGTTTTCGTAATACACGGCGGTGCGGTCCGCGGTGGCCCGGTGCCGGTCGCAGACCTCCCGCGCCATGTTGTAGCGGTCGGGAACCTCCCAGCGGAAATCTCTGCGGATCGCATCGAAATCCTGGTAATCGCATGAAATCAGTGACATGGCACCCTCCTCAGGCTGTCGAGGCACTTGGCGTGGTTTTCAGCCCCGTGCTCACCATTTGAAATTTGCACTCCTTTTCTCCATGCAACTTAGTGTCCCCGCCGTAGATTTTGCAACATTCGGCGAGCTCCGGGCGTTGGCCCGGCTCGAAGGCCTGCACGGATCGGGGAGGCCGGTGCCGGGGGCTGTCCCCCAGGGCTGTCGAAAACAGGGATGTTTGAGCCAGAGCGTACAGGGAAGTATTTACAGCGGCCCTGGGGGACAGCCCCCGGCACCGGCCTGTACCTCGACGCTGGTTCTCGAACTTGACATCACACCCCCGCCGCGCACAATGGTCAGCAATCCATGACGAGACCAATTCCATGAGCACCGCTGCAGAAGACCTCGAGACCGAGCCCATCGTCCTGCGTGAAGACCGCGACGACGGCATCACCACCCTGACGCTCAACAGGCCGGACAAGTATAACGCCCTGTCCGAGGACCTGCTCACCGCCATGCAGGAGCGCATCGAGGAGCTGAAACAGGACGAGTCCGTTCGCGTGGTGATACTGGCCGCCAACGGCAAGGCGTTCTCCGCCGGCCACGACCTCAGGGAAATGCGATCCAAGCACGGTCAGGAATACTACAACCGCCTGTTCAGGCAATGCAGCGGCGTCATGCTCGGCCTGCTGTCACTGCCTCAGCCCGTCATCGCCCGGGTGCACGGCATGGCCACCGCCGCGGGGTGCCAGCTGGTGGCCAACTGCGATCTGGCGGTGGCCAGCACGGAGGCGAAGCTCGCCGTGTCCGGCGTCAACCTCGGCCTGTTCTGCTCCACCCCCGGCGTGGCGTTGAGCCGGAACGTACCGCGCAAGCGCGCCTTCGAAATGCTCATTACCGGGGAATTCATCGACGCTCAAACCGCTGCGGACTGGGGCCTGGTTAACCGTGCCGTGGCACCGGAGGACCTGGACGAGGAGGTCATGTCCCTCGCCGCCAATATCGCCGCCAAGACCCCGGTGGCGGTGCGAACCGGCAAGCGTCTGTTCTACGAGCAGATCGTCAAGGACCTCCCCGAGGCCTATGACCACGCCGCCGGCGTCATGGCCTGCAACATGATGGAGGAAGACACTGTGGAGGGCGTGGACGCGTTCCTGGAGAAGCGCAAACCGTCCTGGGCGAGGCAGTAGCGCCCGCTCGAACCCGGACGGAGTCAGGGGCCGGAGTCCGGCCCAACCGACATGGATCGCCGCGGCGGCTGCTGCCGCCTCGCAGTGACGGCGGCACGTCACGCTCGCAGTGAGGACATGTCTGATTAAACTGGTAGAAGTACCCTAGCAGTCTCCGACCCGCTTCGACGTCCAGTTCATGTTCATCTGCATTTTCATCTCGCCCATGTCCATGTTCATGTCCATGTTTCCTTTGCCGGACACACTGTCGGTCTGAAACATACCGTCCACAGTGGTTTGGGAGCCCTGCATGTTGCATTCCATGCGGAACGTCAGGGTATCGCCGTCCAGTTCTTCCTTCACCAGCTCGCAGCCTTCGGCGTCCTGCATGACCTCAGACGGGTTGAAGCTGGTTTCCCTGACACACTCCGTGGTGGTCTCGGTGGTCGGTTCCCCGGTCATGGGATTGGTGCGGGTCATGGTCGTTTCCCACAGGCCCGGTTTGATCTCCAGCTCGGCGGCTCCCGAGGCAAACGGTATCAACACCAGAACGCCGGCAACGATAAGGCATTTGGATCGCATGAAGTACTCCTGATTCAGATAAGTTCGATGACAGGGATGGTTCGGATAATCCGGAGGATATCACGAATGGAAGCGCGGTCTGCTCGTCTACCGGGTGCCGGGACTACTACGCCACGGCAGACCGAGCGGGCACCCATACCAGTGCGTGGCCTTCCAGCACCGCCTTTTCACCCACTTCACAGATCGTCGTCAGGCGCACCCGCTGCCTGGCCTTATCGATTTCATCAATTGTTGCGGTGGCCCGAACGATCTCGCCGATTCGAACCGGCGCCAGGAACCGGTTGTCCTGGGCCATCCACAGGCAGCCCGGACCGGGCAGCCGGGTGCCGATGATCGCCGAGATCAGGCTGGCCGTCACCATACCGTGCACCACCCGGCCGCCGGTCCGGGTACGCGCCGCGAACGCCTCGTTCATGTGCAGCGGGTTGTCGTCCAGGGACACCCGCGCATACATGGCGACATCCTCCTCGGTGAAAGACTTCGTCAAGGACGCGGACATGCCCGCTTCCAGATCCTCCACGTAGTAGCCGTGCATGGCCTCAAAGGTTTCGTTCATGGTGATGTTTACCTGACGGAAGGGTTCCAATACGATAACGGGAATACAAGCGGGCCGACCAGCAGCCGGGACATGGGCTTTGCGCATTCTACCGATTCCCGGTGACCGACGCCCGACCCATACGCTCAGCGCGGGAGGCAACATGTCAGTGATCGGGCAGACCCCGGCTACCGCCGCCTACGATTATCCGCTTCTTGTCAGGCACCTGCTTCATACGCCGCTTGCCTACTATCCGGACCGCGAAATCGTATACGCGGACGGCACGCGTCTGACGTACCGCCGGTTCCGGGAGAGAATCGGGCGGCTGGCGGACGCATTATCGAGCCTGGGCGTCCGCCCGGGCGACACCGTTGCCGTGCTGGACTGGGACAGTCACCGGTACCTGGAATGTTTTTTCGCCGTACCCATGCTGGGCGCAGTGCTGCATACCGTGAATGTCCGGCTGTCGCCGGAGCAGATCATCTACACTATCAATCATGCCGGGGACGACGTCCTTCTCGTTCACCAGGACTTCATGCCCCTGGTGGAGCAGATACAGCCGCATATCGACAGGCCTTGCCGGATCGTGCTGCTCAGCGACGGCGGCGACGCGACCGGAACGGCACTGGATCTCGCCGGCGAGTACGAGGCCCTGCTCAGCGACGGCGACCCGTCGTTCGAGTTCGAGGATTTTGACGAGAACACCCGCGCCACGACGTTCTATACCACCGGCACCACCGGCGACCCCAAGGGCGTCTACTACTCCCACCGGCAACTGGTGCTGCATACGCTGGGCATCGCCGCCTCCCATTGCCTGGCCGGCCAGCAGGGCATGTTCCATTCGGAAGACGTGTACATGCCCATTACGCCGATGTTCCACGTGCACGCCTGGGGCATCCCGTACCTCGCGACAATGGCCGGCGTGAAGCAGGTTTACCCGGGCCGCTACGCACCGGAACGCCTGCTTTCCCTGATCCAGGACGAGAAAGTCACGTTCTCCCATTGCGTACCCACCATTCTGCACATGCTGCTCCAGGCCCGGGAGCAGACCGGCACCGACCTGTCCGGATGGAAAGTCATCATCGGGGGCTCGGCGCTGCCGGAAGGGCTGGCCGCCAGGGCCCTGGATCTCGGCATCGACCTGTATGGCGGCTACGGGCTGTCCGAGACCTGTCCGGTACTGACCATCGCCCGCCTGGATAACGAGGACAGCCGCAGACCCGCTGCGGAGCAGCTCACAACGCGCTGCCGGGCCGGCCGGCCGGTGGTCATGGTCGACCTGAGGACCGTGGACGAGAGGGGCCACGATGTGCCGCGCGACGGGCAGTCGACCGGGGAGGTGGTGGCTCGGGCCCCCTGGCTGACGGAGGGCTACCTGAAGGAGCCGGAGCGCAGCGAGTCACTTTGGCGCGACGGCTACCTGCACACGGGAGACATCGGGTTCTTCGACGACAAGGGCTACCTGAAGGTGACCGACCGCCTCAAGGACGTGATCAAGACCGGCGGCGAATGGATCTCCTCGGTGCAGCTCGAGGACATCGTCAGCCAGATGCCAAACGTCAACGAAGTGGCGGCCATCGGTGTCGCCGACGAGAAATGGGGGGAGCGGCCACTGATCATCGTCGTGCCGGCGGAAGATGCGGACTTGGATGAAGCCAGCGTCCTGGAACATCTGCAACAAGCCGTCAAAGACGGCCGCCTGTCGGACTGGGCGGTTCCGGACAAGGTCCGCATCGTCGACCAGATCGACAAGACCAGCGTCGGCAAGATCGACAAGAAGTCACTGCGGCGCAGGTACGGCGGGTAGCGTAACCCTGCCAAACGCTCCTCGTCAACTTTCGAGGATTGATGAACGTCCATGTTCGGCGGTCGCCGCACAGCAGGATGCGCGAGCCCTCTCGCCGATTGCGGCTTCGAGCAACGCCTCATCGGCCAGAGGGCTGGCCTCCTACATCCTTCGTTTTGTCCGCCGCACCGGCCTCTCCACTCATGCAGGCACTCACTACGCCATGCGGTATCATCGAACAATGAACTCACAGCCAACGGGAGGTCTTCCTTGACTACGTCCAGAGATTTCGGGCCCTACGCATCGGGGCTGGACCAGCGGCCCGCCAACTACACGCCGCTGTCGCCGCTCAGCTACCTGAAACGCAGCGCCCGCGTCTATCCGGACTACACCTCGGTGATTCACGGGGACCAGCGCTATACCTGGGCCCAGACCTACGAGCGCTGCCGGCGGCTGGGGTCGGCGCTGGCACGACGCGGCATCGGGCGCGGCGACACGGTGTCGGTGCTGGCGCCCAATATCCCCGCCATCTACGAAGCGCACTACGGCGTCCCCATGGCGGGCGCCGTGCTGAATACCATAAACACCCGGCTCGATGCGGCAACCATCGCCTTCATACTCGACCACGGCGAGTCAAAGCTGCTGATCACGGACCGCGAGCTTTCCGCCACCGCCAAACAGGCCCTGGAACAGTGCCGCAACCGGCCCCAGGTCATCGACGTGCACGACGCGGGCATCGAGGGCGAGTCACTGGGGGATACCGACTACGAATCCTTCCTGGCCGGCGGCGACCCCGGATTCGAATGGCTGACGCCCGAGGATGAGTGGCAGGCAATCTCGCTGAACTACACCTCCGGCACCACGGGCAACCCGAAGGGCGTCGTCTATCATCACCGCGGGGCGTATCTCAATGCCATGAGCAACATCGTCGGCTGGGACATGCCCCACCACCCGGTGTACCTGTGGACCCTGCCGATGTTCCATTGCAACGGCTGGTGCTTCCCCTGGTCCACCGCCGCGGTGGCCGGCACCAGCGTGTGCCTGCGCAGCGTCACCGGCGCCAATATCTACCGGGCCATCGCCGAGCACGGCGTCACCCACTTCTGCGGCGCGCCCATCGTGCTGAGCATGGTCATCAACGCCGGCGACGACGAGCGCCGGCCGTTCAACCACGACGTCCGGATCATGACCGCCGCCGCGCCGCCGCCGGCCTCGGTGCTCGCCAACATGGAAAAGCAGGGTTTCAACGTCACCCATGTGTACGGCCTCACGGAAACCTACGGGCCCGCAGTGATCTGCTCCTGGAAAAAAGAATGGAACGAGCTCGACGTCGATGGCCGCGCCGCGCAGAAGTCGCGCCAGGGCGTGCCCTACCACGCCCTCGAGGACCTGGAAGTGATGGACCCGGAATCCATGACGCCCGTCCCGCGGGACGGCGAAACCATGGGCGAGGTCATGTTCCAGGGCAACGTCGTCATGAAAGGCTACCTGAAGAACCCCGACGCCACGGACGAGTCCCTGGACGGCAACTGGTTCCATTCCGGCGATCTCGGGGTCATGTATCCCGACGGCTACATCCAGCTCAAGGACCGCTCCAAGGACATCATCATATCCGGCGGCGAGAACATCTCCTCCATCGAAGTGGAGGATTGCCTGTACCGGCATCCCGCCGTGGACACCGCGGCGGTGGTGGCGCGTCCCGACGACAAGTGGGGCGAGACGCCCTGCGCGTTCGTCACCCTCAGGAACGGCGCGTCCGCCACGGAGCAGGAGATCATCGATTTCTGCCGCGAGAACCTGGCCCGCTTCAAGTGCCCGAAGTCCGTCATCTTCGGCGAGATACCCAAGACCTCCACCGGCAAGATCCAGAAGTTCAAGCTGCGCGAACAGGCCAACGGGCTCGGCTCCCTCAACTGATGAGCACTCTGCGCGAACGCCTGGCCCAGGCGATCGCCACCCGGCGGCCGCTGCTGTTCCTGCATTCCCCGGAGGAGCGGCGCGTCATCGACGCGGTCCGGGATATCGCCGGCGAGCTGCCGGTGATCGAATGGTCCTGCACCCGCGGCTTCGACCAGGCCGTGAACGATGACGAGCGGGACTACCGGGAGCCGGTGGCCGCCATCGAGGCCGCGGCCGGGAAGCGGGAGCCGGCTTACTATGTATTCAAGGACCTTTCGGTGTTCATGGACGATACCGCCGTGGTGCGCGCCCTGCGCGACGCCTACGACGCGCTCCGGGACCGTTCCGACACCCGACTGATCATCCTGTCGCCGGTGGGCGTCGTTCCGGAGATCCTGCGCCGGGACATCCTGCTGGTGGGGCTGCCGCTGCCGGGCATCGAGGAAGTCACCGCGGAAGTCGCCGCGACCCTCAAGCAGTACACCAGCCAACAGGTTCCCGACGAGGTGCTGCACGGCACCGCGCTGAGCCTGGGCGGGCTGACCACGGACGACGTCCGCTTCGTGCTCCACAGCGCCCTGAGCGGCTCGGGAAAGCTCAACCGCACGGAGCTGCTCCAGGCGATCCAGGACGCCAAGCAGGCCCTGGCGGGCCGCGCCGGTTTCCTGCAGTACGTGCCGGTGGAACGCCGGATCGCGGACATCGGCGGCCTGTCCAACTTCAAGGCCTGGGTGGACGACCGCACCGGCGTCTTCAACCGCGAATCCGTGGAGGCGGGCGTGCCCGTCCCTCGAGGCATACTGATCACCGGCGTCAGCGGCTGCGGCAAAAGCCTGTGCTGCAAGGTGCTGGCGGCGACCTGGGGCGTACCGCTGTATCGGCTGGACATGAACCTGATTTTCTCCGGCCTGCACGGCAATCCGGAAGCGGCGTTCCACAATGCGCTCGAGACCATCGAGTCCATCGCCCCGGCGGTGTTGTGGATCGACGAAATCGAGAACGGCCTGGGCTTCGAGCATTCACCGGACCCGGTGCAGTCCCACGTGTTCTCCGCCTTCCTGACCTGGATGCAGGAAAAGCCGCCCCTGGTGTTCGTCGCCGCCACCGCCAACCGAATCGAGTACCTGCCCGCGGAAATGATCCGCAAGGGGCGCTTTGACCAGGTGTTCTTCGTGGACCTGCCGGACGAGGACGAGCGCCGGGAGCTGATCTCCATTCACCTGCGGCGCAACGGCGCGAACCCGGAGGATTTCAATCTCGACACCCTGGCCGGCGAAACCCTGGGCTGGAACGGCGCCGAGATCGAGCAGGCCGTGAACTCGGCACGCATTCACGCCCATCGCCACCAGCGCCCGCTCACCACCGGGGACGTCGTCAAGCACGCCCGCCAGATCGTACCCCTGTCCCGCACCATGAACGAGCAGATCAAGAAACTGCGCGACTGGGCCTGGAACCGGGCGCGCCCGGCATCCGGCGGCAAGGGCACCGACTACTCCATACTCGACGAGATCAAGGACGGCTGACCCCGTCGGGACCCCGGGTTTCAGGTCCCGTGAACACTCCGGCGCCTGCGCCCCAACCATTTCGGCGTTCCGTATCGACGTGCCGGTTGGTCGTGTGTGTTGTCGGCGGAAACAGGAACGGGTACGGGCTTCACGCCGCATTGACACCGAATTTGCAACGCTTGAAGGCGCTTGACACACGCTTTGCCTTGACTTGATGATCCGATCCTCTGCAATGGTCGCCAGTTCGCTCTCCGCATTCCTGCTCGCGGCTTCGTGCCTGAGCACGGCGTCGGCCGCCGTCGACCACGACTATGAAATTCTGCCTGATCAGATCTATGCGCAGCGCGAATCCGGTGATCTGACGGGCGACCTGTACCTGCCCGTCGTGGACGGCGCTTCCCCCGGCATCATCATGATCCACGGCGGCGGCTGGCGCCGCGGCGATGTCGACGACATGGAGAAGTTCGCCCGCCGGGCCGCGGCCGCCGGTTTCGCGGTGTTCAATATCACTTACCGTCTGGCGCCCGAGCACAAATTCCCCGCCCAGCTCGAGGATGTTCGGGACGCGGTGCGCTGGCTGCGCAGCCGGGCAGCGGATTACCGCATCGACCCCGACCGGATCGGTGCCTGGGGCTACTCCGCCGGCGCCCACCTGGCGATGCTGCTGGGCACTTTGGGCAAGGATGCACTACCCGGAGACGGCCCGGGGGCACCGAGCGCCCGGGTCGCCGCCGTCGTGGCCGGCGCCGGACCCACGGATCTTCGGGCGTATCCGGACAACAAGTATGTCGCCGCCCTGATGCCCGAGGACGCCGATGAAAAGTTGTTCACGCTGGCTTCCCCGCTGGCCGCGGTCAGCGGCGACGACGCCGGCATGTTCCTGTACCACGGCAAACGCGACTGGATCGTGGGCTACCGCAACTCGGTGAACATGCTGCAGGCACTTCGCGGCGCCGGGGTCGACGCCCGCCTGCAGGACATGCCCCATGGACACATCATGACCTACTTCTTCGGCCGCCGAGCCGTGGACGGCGGGATTGATTTTCTTCGGCAGCATCTGGGGCCGGTCGGACACTAAGGTAGGAGGCGAGCCCCCTCGCCGATTGCGGCTTCGGGCAATGGCTCATACGCAATGACGGTCGGGGCGTCATTGCGAGGCGGCGCAAGCCGCCGCGGCGATCCATGTTCAGTCAATTGGGACCGGTTTCCGCCGGCATCGCCAGCCATTAGAATGCTCGATGCTGTCCTAATTTAACCACCTCACTCCGCGGAACCGCCATGCCTTTATCCCCGCCCTCAGACAGAGAACCGATCCACGAACGCCGCGTCGAGTGCCGGGGCTACCGCCGCAGCGACGGGCTCTGGGACGTCGAGGGCCACATAGTGGACATCAAGACCTATGATTTCGACAACACCGAGCGCGGACACGTGGCGGCCGGCACGCCGGTTCACGAGATGTGGGTGCGCATCACCATCGACGACGATTTCCTGATCCACGATGCCGAGGCCAGCACCGAGCACGCGCCGTACGGGGTCTGTCCGCAGGCCGCCCCGGGCATGGAAAAGCTCAAGGGCGTACGCATCGGCGCGGGCTGGCGCCGGGAGATCAACAAGCGCGTCGGCGGCACCCTCGGATGCACCCACCTGCGCGAGCTGCTCGGACCCATGGCCACCACCGCGTTCCAGACCATCGCCCCCATCAAAATGAAGGACAGGAAGCCCTCCCCCGGCAAGCGACCCCCGCTGCTGGGCACCTGCCATGCCTACGCCCCGGACAGCCCGGTGGTGAAACGACTGTGGCCGGAGCACTACCGCGAGCCCGAGGCCCGGGAGTCATGAGCGTGCTGCAGCGGGAGCCGGACGTGGCGTTCTGCGGCGTGCCCTTCTCGAATGCCGATGAGATCGACGCCGACATCGCCGTTGTCGGCGCGCCCCACGGCACGCCCTACAAACCCGGCACCCCCAGCCACGCAGCCAACGGTGCCGACGCCGTTCGCGCCGCCCTGAGCTGGTACAGCACCGGCCGGGAACAGATGGACTTCGATTCGCTGCAGCCGGTATTCGCCGGGGCCTCGATCGTTGATCTTGGCAATGTCACCGAGGATCTCGAGGACGGTCGAGCGAACCGCGCCTGCATCGAGAACGCAACCCGGGCCGCGCTGGCGCAAAACGCCAAACCGATTCTGCTCGGCGGCGACGACTCGGTGCCGATTCCCTTCATCCAGGCCCTGGACGAGCAATACAAGGAAGTGACCGTCGTCCAGGTCGATGCGCACCTCGACTGGCGGCACGAGGTCGACGGGGTCACCCATGGCTTCTCCAGCACCATGCGCCGCGCCTCGGAGATGGACCATGTCCGCAACATGATCCAGATCGGCGCCCGCGGTCCGGGCAGCGCCCGGCGCCAGGACTGCGAGGACGCCGTGGCCTGGGGCGCGAAGATATTCACGGCGCGGGACATTCACAGAAACGGGTTCAAGGCGGCGCTGAAGGCGGTGCCGCGGCATGCGCCGGTGGTGCTGAGCATCGACGTCGACGGCATCGACCCGTCGGTGGTGCCCGGGGTGATCCTGCCGGCCTTCGGCGGCCTGGGCTATCAGCAGATGCTCGACATCATCCAGGGCATCGCCGAGCGCACGACCATCGTCGCCGCGGACTTCGTCGAGTTCGTGCCGGAACAGGACCTCCAGTCACGCGGCGCCCAGGCCATTGCCCGGCTGGCCTGCAACGTAATCACCGCCATGGCCCGCCAGCGCTGACCCGCCGCTGAGGATCGGGCTTGTGTGGGTCGGGCTTTACGCCTGACATGTCAGCCTTAAAGGCTGACCCACACAAGGCCTGCCCAAATGGGTCGGCAGTTCGTCAGATCCACCAATGATCGATCTTGTCCAATCAAGGGCACTTCTAAAGCGAATTCCCGGTTACGCCGGCAGGTTCCCGCACCCGCAGTCGTTGTTGTAGCCTTCGGTCAATGTCCACGGATCCCCGAGCATATCGATCTCTATGGTGCGATTGGGCGCTTCGCCCTGGATGCCGAGAATTGATACACCGGGTGTCGCCTCCACGTTGGTGCATACCAGCTCATCCTCCGTCTCCGTGAGAGCCAGATCGAACGAGTTCCCGATTGGCGCAGCGCCCGAGTAGCAGCCGACACCACCATCTGCGAAGTTCACCGACAAGGTCACAATGCCATTGCGGAGGATGGCGCAGCCCGATACCGCGTTACAACCGGTCACGGCATAAGCCTTCGGCACCAGCCAGTCGATCCAGCGCGTATCTTCGAACGAGACCTCGAGTCCGAACTCTCCGTCCGGGACACCGCTGGTCTGTGCATGGGCGGGCAGCATGACGGATTCCACCACCGGCCTGGTCCAGGCGCCAGGGAGGGCGGCAGCCGCCCCTGCAGCGACGCCGCCGGCGCCGAGCCGCTTCAATGCGCTGCGGCGGGAGCCGTTCGCTTTCGGCGCTTCGTTCGAAGAGGACTGCGGGGGCACTTCGTGATAATTCTTCATTTTTGTCTCCAACATGGTAGTGAGTTGTACTACAAGTGTCCGCACAGCCCGCGGGGGGCGTAAGGAGATTCAGAGCCAGAACTACGCACGAAAAATCGAGACAGGTCAAGATTCAATTCGGCACAGCGATTTCTACTTGTCGTTGGATCCTGTCACGGCGAACGCCAGCCGCGATTGTTTCGCCTGCGTACGGGCGCCGCCGTCGAAGCAGACGACGTCGTCTTGAGTCTGGTACAGCAAATGCCGGACAGTGCCGGCAACGTCCGCCGGCAAGTGACGCCGCCTGCTTTTTGTTCTCCCTATTCAGGGTTCGAACCGACGGGGTTGTCGGGCGTCGAGCCGACCGGGCGCGCTTTCGCGGGCGGACCGTAGAGTTGCCGCGCCCGGCGCTCGAAGGAATTCACGATATCCTGGACCAGGGCGGGCAGCATGCGGTCAAGCACGAGTCGCAACACCACCATGCTGCAGTCCACCCGGGCATGCAGGCGTAATCGGCAGCCCGCCTCGTCCAGCGGTTCCAGGCGCCATACCAGCCGGAGTTCCCGGAACGGCCATTCCCGGGACACGACCTCGATCCGAGTCGGCCGATGCAGGGCCGTCCGGGTCGCGCAATCCACTCTCACCGGACCGAGCTGCAGGGTCTGCTGGGTGTGATAGGCATCCGGCTCCCGGTGGTGAACGCGGGCTTCCTTCCAGCCCGGGAGGAACTCCGGGTACCTTTCCACGTCGGCAATGAGATCGAATAACCTCTCTGCCTCATAGGTCACCAGACGTTCGACTTGATACTCCTTCATTGTGCAACACTCCCCAATGCGTGCTCCGGCACGTACGGTCAACAAAAGTGCCTGTTGTCAGTACCCGGCGGGCCTGTGGGTGGATTCTATAAAGTTCTGCCAACAATATTGAAGCCGCTCGACGAACACCAGTAAACCTCCGGGACGACTCTAGTTGATACAGATCAAGCTGCGCCCAGAGTGCCGGCGCTATGGTTGCTGTAATAGTCAACTGTCCGGCACCGTACTGTCGATCTACCGACAAGCAGCACGTTTGGAACCCGACCCGGACTGTGGCGCGACACTGATGAATCTGGAGCCCATATGCGAGTCGTGACGGCGGATACAGTACTGGTGGGCGGCGGCGGCGCCGGCCTGAGGGCCGCGATCGCGGTAGCGGAAGCCGATCCATCCCTGCGAGTCGCACTGATTTCAAAGGTGTACCCAATGCGCAGCCACACGGTGGCCGCCGAAGGCGGCGCCGCCGGCGTGGTGCGCGAGGAAGACAGCCTGGAAAATCACTTCCGCGACACGGTCAGCGGCGGCGACTGGCTCAGCGACCAGGACGTGGTGGAGGCGTTCGTCCGGGAAGCGCCCGAGGCCCTGTACGAGCTGGAGCACTGGGGCTGTCCCTGGAGCCGGCAGCCCGACGGCCGCGTGGCAACCCGCCCTTTTGGCGGCATGAAGATCGAGCGCACCTGGTACGCGGCCGACAAAACCGGCTTCCACATGCTCCACACCCTGTTTCAGACCAGCCTTAAGTATCGCTCCATCGAGCGATACGACGAGTACTTCGCCCTCGACCTGTTGGTCGCCGACGGGCGCTGCGGCGGCGTGGTGGCGATTGAGCTGAAGACCGGCGAACCGGTGGTGTTTCTGGCGCCGACCGTCATCATGGCGACCGGCGGCGCCGGCCGGGCGTTTCCATTCACCACCAACGGCGGCATCAATACCGGCGACGGCATGGCCATGGCCTATCGGGCCGGCGTGCCGCTGAAGGACATGGAGTTCGTTCAGTACCATCCCACCGGCTTGCCCGGATCCGGCATCCTCATCACGGAAGGCGCCCGCGGCGAAGGCGGGATTCTGGTGAACCGCGACGGCTACCGCTACCTGCAGGACTACAATCTCGGTCCGCCCGACCCCTGGCCGCGCAAGAAGGCCATGGAGCTCGGCCCGCGCGACCGGCTCAGCCAGGCGTTCTGGCACGAGCAGCGCAAGGGCAAGGCCATCAGCCATCCGGCCGGCGACGTCGTGCACCTCGACATCCGCTCGCTGGGCGAAAAGAAGATCAACGAGCGCCTGCCGTTCGTCCGGGAGCTGGCCCGCAGCTACGCCGGCGTGGACCCGGTGCACGAGCCGATCCCGGTGCGCCCGGTCGTGCACTATGTCATGGGTGGCATCGATACCGATATCAACGCCGCCACAGTGGTCACCGGGCTGTATGCCGCCGGCGAATGCGCCTGTATCAGTCTCAACGGCGCCAACCGCCTCGGCTCAAATTCCCTCACCGAGCTGCTGGTGTTCGGCCGCCGCGCCGGACAGGCCGCCGCCCGCCAGGCGCGCGAGAAAGGCAACAGCATGCCCGAGGCGGTCTGGCGCCCCCGGGCGGAAGCCTGCCTGAGCCGGGTCCAGTCGCTGCTGGACCACACCGAAGGCGAGGAAACCGTAGCCGGACTGCGCAATGAAATGCACGATGTAATGGAAAGCTGCGCTGGCATCTACCGGGACAAGGCGCTGCTCGAGCAGGCCTGCCAACAGCTGTCAGAACTGCGGGAACGCTACCGGCGGCTGGGAATCAGCGACAAAAGCCGGGTGTTCAATACCGAGCTGGCTTATGCGCTGGAGCTGGGCGCCCTGCTGGAAGTCAGCGAGGCGATGGTCCACGGGGCCCTCCAGCGGCGCGAGTCGCGCGGGGCCCACCAGCGGCTCGACTATACCGAACGCGACGACCAGCAATTCCTGACCCATACCCTGGCCTGCTACCAGCCGGAGGGGCCGCCGCGCGTCGACTACCGGCCGGTCACCATTACCAGCTGGCAGCCGGCCGAACGCGTTTACGGAGGCGCAGCAGATGAGTGACCGTACATTATCTTTCGAAATCCTCCGTTACCGGCCCGAGCAGGAAGACGAACCGGTGTGGCAGTCCTACGACGTACCCTGCCGGGAGGACTGGGTGGTGCTCGATGGGCTCAATTACATCAAGGACCATCTCGACGGGACTCTGAGCCACCGCTGGTCGTGCCACATGGCCGTGTGCGGGAGCTGCGGCGTAATGATCGACGGCAAGCCGGCGCTTGCCTGCAAGACTTTCGTGCGCGACTTCACCGACACCGTACAGGTGGCCCCACTGGACAATCTGCCGGTCCATCGGGATCTGATCAGCGACATGGAAGGATTTGCCGACAAGCTGGGCAGGGTCGAGCCGTACCTGATAACGGACGAGGATCCCGGCGACAACGCCGAGTTCCGCCAGAGCCCGGCGCAGCTCGCCGTCTACCGGCAATACACCATGTGCATCAATTGCCTGCTGTGCTACGCGGCCTGCCCGCAGGTGGGGCTCAACCCGGGCTATCTCGGACCGGCGGCGCTGGCCCTGGCCCAGCGCTACAATCTCGATTCCCGGGATGCCGGCCGCTCGCAACGCGAGGAAGCCACCGCCAGTGAAGACGGCGTGTGGGAATGCACCTTTGTCGGCGAATGCTCGGAAGTCTGCCCGAAGGCGGTCGACCCGGCCGGCGCCATCCAGCAGATGAAGCTCGCCAGTTCGCTGGACTGGCTCGGCGGCCTGCTGCCGGGCGGGAGGAAATCATGACGGAGCCGCGGATGTATCATCCCCGCCTGCCGCTGTTCTGGTACCTGCGGCGGCCGAGCTACGTCCGATACATGCTCCGCGAGCTGACCTGCATCGGAATCGGCGCCTACGCCATCACGCTCGCCGTCGGCCTGCTGCGCCTGGCACAGGGGCCGGCCGCCTGGCAGGGGTTCTGGCAGGCCTTCTCCTCGCCGGCCGGCGTCGCCTTCCAGGTGGTGGCGCTGGCCTTCACGCTCTACCACACCGTCAGTTGGTTCCAGCTGGCGCCCAGCACCATGCCCATCTGGCGCGGCGAGACCCAGGTCCCGCCGGCCCGAATCCGCCTGGCCCATTACCTGGTGTTCGCCGTGGTTTCCATTGCTATATTACTGATCGTGGGGTTCTGAGATGGCCAGATCCAACAAACCGATGCTGTGGCTGCCCTTTGCCGCCGGCGGCACCCTGGCGGCCTTCGTGCTGCCGGCGTTGATGCTGTCCCTGCTGCTGGCGGCGTTGGGCATCTTTCCGACACAGGCGGTTTCATACGAGCGTCTGCAGGCATTCGCCGGGCACCCGTTGGGCAAGGGCGCCCTGCTGGTTTTCCTGCTGCTGCTCGTATGGCACGCCGCCCACCGGCTGCGCATGACCCTCCAGGATCTCGGCGTTCGCCGCCTGGAAACGCGGTTATGGGCGGCGCGTATCTGCTACGCGGCCGCCGCGGCCGCGAGCGCCTTGATCGTTTACGCGCTGTGGATCCTGTGACAGCTCCACGCTTCGCGTCCACGGTTCTGGATCAACACTTAACGCGGCAGAACTATCCACCCCACAACAACGCCACAAGCCGAGGAGACAGCAGCATGGCAGGCCCCATCACCGAAACGAACCAGGCAACCACCGACAACCTACCCGGTGCCGCATTCCGCTCAGCCCCGGCCCTCACAGGGACGATCGAGGAGTTGCCGGAGTACCTCACCCGGTACTATGCCTGGGCCTACGTCTGGCCCATCTCAGTCTGGTTTTTCGACCACCAGCCCATCATCAACGCCATCCTGTTCGGCCATTACAACCGAATCATGGCCAATACCCTCCGCCTGCTGGACCCGGAAACCGCCGGCAGCACGCTGCAGATCGCGGCGGTGTACGGCAAGCTCACGCCGATTATTGCCCGGGACATCGACGATCTTCACCTCATCGACGCCGCCCGGATCCAGCTCGACCTGACCCAGCGGAAAGTCGAGACCACCGGCAGGTCCATCAAGCTGGCGCGCATGCACGCCGAGGCGCTGGACTATAAGGATGACCGCTTCGACAGCGCCCTGCTGTTTCTCCTGCTGCACGAAATGCCGCCGGAGCCGCGGCGCGAAACGCTCCGCGAGGCGGTCCGGGTGGTGCGACCGGGCGGCCATCTGGTGATCGCCGAGTACGGGGAGCTAGGCGGCAGCCACCTGTTTCACCGCCTGCCGCCCATGCGCCGGGTGCTGACCACTGCCGAACCGTTCCTCGACAGCTTCTGGAAGGAATCCCTCGTCGACGTGCTCGGCGAGTGCGCGGCGCAGGCCGGCAAGCGGATCGAGCTCGAAGAGCAAGTGGACATTTTCCGCGGCTTTTACCGCGTCATGCGCTATCGGGTGTCGTGACCGACGTGGCGCCGGACCAGGGCCTCGGTTGCGATCGCCCGGACTCGGAGCACCCGCTGACATTTCGTTGATCCAGATCAACCTGATTCCTAAAACCCACGACTAATATGGAAAATGCAATGCGCGGTCCGCCCCGCCGGCTCAGCCCGGTGCAACGAGAACACTGAATAACGCGATCACGAACCTACGTGAAAGGACTGTAATCTATGAACCTGCCCGTGAAACCCAATCTCTCGCGCCGGCGATTCCTCGCCGGTAGCGCGGCCATCGGCGGCGCAGCCGCGCTGGGGCCCATATACTTTACCCGCACCGCCTGGAGCTTTCGGGATGACCCCAGGGGGGTGGTGCCCGGCAGCGGCAAGTGGGTGCCCACCGTATGCCAGGGCTGCACGTCCTGGTGCGTCAAGCAGGCCTATATTCAGGATGGCAGAGTCATGCGCATCCGCGGCCATGAGAATTCGAAGATCTATGGCACATCGGGCTGCGTTCGCCAGAACCTGGCTCTGGTCCAGCTTTACGATCCGGATCGCGTGCGCTACCCGATGAAGCGCACCAACCCCAAGAAGGGCCGCGGTGAAGATCCCGGGTTCGTACGCATCACCTGGGAAGAGGCGATGGATCTGTTCGCCGAGAAGGTCCTCGAGCTGCGGGAACGCGGCGAGCCGCACAAGTACGTGACTACCCGGGGGCGCTATGGCGGCTTTAATGGCATCATGCTGGATTCGATCACCAAGATCATCGGCTCGCCGAACAAGATCAGCCACTCGTCCATCTGCGGCGAGGCCGACAAGTTCGGGCCGTACTACATGGAGGGGTTCTGGGGCTACCGCCAGTACGATATCAAGAACAGCCGGTATCAGCTCACCTTCGGCACCGATCCGATCGCGGCCAACCGGCAGGTTTCCTTTTCCACGAAAGAGTGGGGCAACATGCTCGATCACGCCAAGGTGGCGTGCGTTGATCCGCGCTTCTCGAGCACGGCCCAGAAGGCCGACGAATGGCTGCCGATCAAGCCCGGTCAGGACGCCGCCCTGGCCCTGGCGCTGGCCCATGTGATTCTGGTCGAAGGTCTCTGGCACAAGCCTTTCGTAGGTGACTTCACCGACGGCCGCAACCGTTTCGTGGCGGGTCGGAGAGTAAGCGAGTCTTCCTTTGAGGAGCTTTACACCCACGGCCTGGTAAAGTGGTGGAACCTCGAGCTCAAGGATCGAACCCCGGCGTGGGCCGCCGAGGTTACCGATCTGCCGGTCGAGCAGATCCTGCGGGTCGCCCGCGATCTGGGCGCCGCGGCGCCCCGGGTCGGTATCTGGTTGTCGCGCGGCATGCATATGACGACCCGGGGCAGTTATTCATCCATGTCCGGTCACGCCCTGGCCGGGCTGCTGGGTGCGGCCGACAATGAAGGCGGCAGCATGCGCTTCAATTCGGTGCCAACCGTATCTATGCCCGACGGCGCTGAATACCGCGACGCGATTGCCACCGAAGGCCTCAAGCACGAAAAAATCGACCGCCGCGGCCGCCTCGAGTTGCCGGCACTCAAGGAGGGTAAATCCGGCGGTGGCGTGGTCACGGGCCAGCTCGCCACGTCCATTCTCGAGGAGGATCCCTATCCCATCGAAGTCATGTACGCAAGCTGGAATAATTTTGCCTGGGCGAACGCCAATCCCCGTGAATTCGAGGAGGCGTTCAAGAAGATCCCGTTCATGGTCTATTCGACGACCAATATATCCGAAACCGGGATGTTCGCTGACATCATCCTGCCTTCGGGCCAGGCCATGTTCGAGCGCTGGAGCGTCATCAGCAACGCCGGCAATGGCTACGGCACCGTGGGCATACAGCAACCCATGGTCAAGGTGGGCGACAGTCGTCAGGATGAGTCCGAAATTCCCTGGCTGTTCGCCGAGGCGCTGGCACGCAAAGGCTTTTCCGCGCCGCTGGACTACCTGAAGAACGAGTTCGTCGATCCGGAAACCGGAGCTCAGCCCACCAACGGCGACGAGCTGGGTCTGATCATGGTAAAGATGGCGACGCAGAAAATCTGGGACCCGAGCCAATATGTCGCCGGAGATAAATTCTCCGGCTGGGACGAGTTTTTCAAGGTCGGCGTCTGGAACAGCGACCCCTACGAGTTCCGCTCGAAGTGGGGCAACATGGGCACCAAGACCGGCAACTTCGAGTTCTACAGCGAAACGCTGAAGGCCGCCCTGGAGGGCCATGCCGAAAAACACAACGTGGACGTGGACAAGGTTCTCGAAGTCTGCAACTACGAAGCCCGGGGCGAGCTTGCCTTCGTTCCCCACTACGAGCCGCCCCGACGGGTCGGCGACGAAAGCGAATACCCGATGCTGTTCGTAGACCAGAAACATAAGCTCAACCGTGAAGGTCGCGGCTGCAACCACTACTGGTATACCGGCGAGCGCGACGTCGAGCCGGGCGACATCAAGTTCGAGGATGCCGCCAAATTCAATCCGATCGACGCAGACAAGCTCGGTATACGCAACGGCGATGACATCCGTATCACCAGCGAAACCGGCTCCATCACCTGCAAGGCCAGCGTATGGGAAGGCGTCCGGCCGGGCTGCGTGATCAAGTCATTTGGGATGGGCCACTGGGCCTACGGCCGGCACGTCTCCAGGGAATTCGGCAAAACAGCCATCGGCGGCAACAATAACGAGCTGATACCCCGCGACTTCGACCGCCTGTCCGGCTCCTCCGTGTTCTACGGGCAGATCGGCGTTCGGGTCGAGAAAATTTAAACGCTCAGGAGCGAATCATGGGATACGGAATGGTAATCGATCAGCAGCTCTGCGTCGGCTGCTCGGCATGCACGATCGCCTGCAAGGCGGAGAACAACACGCCCGTCGGATTCAATTGGTGCGACAAGATCACCAGCACACAGGGAACTTTCCCCGATGTGCGCTACGAATACATCTCGACGATGTGCAATCACTGCGAGAACGCACCATGCGTGGCCGCGTGCCCGACCCAGGCGATGCACAAGGATCCGGATACCGGCCTGACCCTCCACGATCCGCATAAGTGCATCGGCTGCAAAGCCTGCATCATCAACTGCCCGTACGGAGTCATCAAGTACAACTGGGACACCCCCCACGCCAACTGGCGGGAGGGAGACCGGGTGGCCGAAGGCTGCTTCTCGCCGCGGGAACTGGTCGAAGAGGTAGGCGGCGACGGCACCCCGCACAGCAATCCCGAGCGTGACTCGACCTACCCGTCGATGCGCGCCCGCGGCACGGTGGAAAAATGCACCTTTTGCGATCACCGCCTGGCCGAAGGACTGGAGCCCGCGTGCGTTGAGGCCTGCCCGTCGGGCGCCCGCCAGTTCGGCGATATCGACGATCCTGACAGCGAAATCAGCAAGCTTCTCGTCAAGCACGGCGGCCGCGGGCTTCGCGAAGAGCTCGGTACCAAGCCGCGCGTACGTTACATCCGCGACTACGGGCCTCAACGGCGCACCTAGTCGACCAGGAGACTGAAAATGAACTTATCAAGCCTTGACATGAATACGAACATCAACCTGAGTGATTTCATGACGCCCAGATGGGCGCTGATTGTGCTGGGTCTGGTGATCGGCGGCGGCGTCGGCCTGTACGAAATGTTCGTCGGCCACATCCTCGCCACCACCCAGGTGGTGGTGTGGACCACGCCATTGGTGACCTACTTCTTCCTGGCGCTGGCAAGCACCGGCATTTCCCTGCTTCTGGCGTATGGTTTGCTTGCCGGTAACAACACGATCATCGACCGAACCCGGTACTTGCTCGTGCTGGACCTGGCCCTGTTGATCGGCGGTTTCACGGCCCTGGCTACCGAGCTGGGATCGATATTCAACATGATTTACATCATGCTTTCGCCGAATCCGAGCTCACCGATCTGGTGGATGGGCAATTTCTACACCGTCAAGCTGGTTCTGGTGGCCATTAAGCTCCTGCGCGAGCTCCTCGGCATTCACGGCACCGTTGACCGGCCGCTGGCATGGGCAACGTTGGTCGTCGCCGCGGCGGCCGCCATGACCATCGGCGCGGCCCTGGGCACGGCCATCGGGCGGCCCGACTACCAAGGCGTGTTTACTTCCCTGCTGATGCTTGGCGTCGCCCTCGCTTCAGGACCCGCATGGGTCGTCCTGCTGAGGCGCGACGCGGAGCTCGCCAGCCATATCAACGGTATAACCCGGCAGCTTGCAGGCCTGGTCGCCCTGTTTCTGCTGCTCAACCTGATCTATGACGTCCGCGCGACCACGGAGGGGCTGGTGGGCTGGGTCAACCCGATCATGCCACTGCTGTTCGCAGCGACGGCCATCGCGGGCGGTATGGTACCCCGCGCGGCAGCGGCACTGACGCTGGTTGGCTCATTCTGGGTGTTGTTCAGCTTCGTCATTACCGGCCAGCTATGGGTTCTCGGCGCCAATACCAGCTTTTTCGGCGAAGTCTCCTCGTTCAGCCCGAATCTCGCCGAAGCGGGCACGATCGTGCTCGGGCTGTCCGTAGCCGCTGCGCTCTACAATCTCGGCAGAATGTTCCTGCTCGAGCACGGCAACGCCTCGCCGACGGCGGCGGCGGCAGCGACCTGAACATCAACCTTCGTTGATCCGCCGATGGCGGCAGTCGGGGCAGCGCTTCATCTGCTCCACCGCCGCCGGCGGCATGCCGGCGGCTTGCGTCTGCCGGATGTTGGCATCGAGAAGTTTACTCGGCATGAAGCCGCGGCCGCAGTCGAGACAGTTTGCAAGCGGATCGCTCGAAACAACCTGCCAGAACCCGCGGACCGGCAGGGAGGCGATGCGGGGCTGCAGGCTGATGGCGTTTTCCGGGCAGCCGCTCCCGCAGGCGCCGCATTGGACGCACAGCTCCTCGGCAAACGCCAGCTGAGCCAGCCCCGATTCAGTGGTATCGGTATAGCGTATCGCGGCGGTTGGACAGATTTTGGCGCAGGCCGAGCACAAGGTACACCGCTCCTGGTCAACGACGATCGTCCCCAGCGGTGATCCGGCTGCCAGCGTCCGGGGCTCGAAGCCATCCGCGGACTCCAGCCGCGCCAGGGAACGGGTCAAAAGCGCACGTTTGTGATGTGCAGGCAGCGGAGAATCTTCCGTCGAATCCAGCGGGACGTCCTCACGCCGGTTCGACACCACGCCTCGGCTTGACAGGGCGCGCGCGTCCTCAAGGTTTTCAACCACGCTGACGGCATCCGCCCCATGTCCACAGGCATCCAGCATTGTCCGGGCGACCTCCACCCGGGCTTCGATCAGGGTCCTTGTCTCCTCCGGCACACGGCCATCCGCCAGCAGCACAACCCGGCCCGCGCCCCGGGCCAGCGCGGCAAGCCACAGCTCCTCCCCGAATGCAGCCAGCGGCTCCACTGCCAGTCCAACGCACTCATGCGCTTCGACCGTGGGCGTCTGGACCGCCGGCGGGTGAACGATCAGGACGGGGTTCGCACTGCCAGCAGACCCGATCGCCTGTTCAACCTGCGCGAGCAGTGATTCGCGCGTCGGTCCGGTAAAGCTCAAGGCTCCGGTGGGACAGGCCAGCGTGCACGCCGCGCAGCCCTGACACAGATGCGGCTCAACATTGATGCGATCGCCCTCGGACCGGATTGCATCAGCACCGCACACATCCAGACACCGGGTGCAGCCGGGCTGGCCGAACGAAGCATGAGCACACAAACCGAGCTCGTAGTGAAAATACTTCGGTTTGGCAAAACCGCCCACCAGGTTCCTGCACTCCTCCAGCGCCGAGGCCAACTCATTGGCGTCTCGCGGCGCAAAATACCCGAAGGGTGGGACGCTTCGCTCAATGAGCGGCGACGCCGAAAGGTCGATCACCATATCGAAGTTGCCGTCCCCATGAGGACTGATCCCGCGAGCGTCACTCTCGGAGGCACCGGCCAGGTCAAGACTGAACTCTCCCAACCAGCCCCGCAGGTTCGTCACCCGCCCCTGAACATGACACATATCCATGTCACCCGGAACGTCTTCATGCGAAAGCGGCCCGGTCGAGACCACCACCGTCGGTCCCGGCAAACCAACCTCATGAAGCAGACTCGCATCAAAGCGCCCGTCACAAACAATCAGCAAGGTTCCGCGCGAGCGGTAGCTTACCCCGGTGCCCTGATGCGCCGTATCGGTAGACAACCTGGTCAGCGTTGCCACGCAATGGTTCGGACTCATGGTCGCACCTCCTGGAAAAAGGGGATCGAGGAAACCATCCACGATCGCGTG
>JAXHNI010000013.1:0-234932 GCA_034520625.1 Gammaproteobacteria bacterium
GATTCCGGATAAACGGGAAACACTGAATCTGGATAAGACCGTTTTATACGGAACTTGCCTCGACGCTGGCAGCGTTTGATCGGGCGGGGTGCTGCTTTTCGCGCCGGATCTAAAGCGTCCCTCGCCTCGTGCCTGGTGTGTTGAATTCACTGCCATGTTCGTCTTCCTCCTGGACGGGGTGCGCGCGACTGCTACGGCGCCATGAAGTGCTTGCTCAGCTTCAGGCCCTGGCTCTGGTAGCTTGATTTGAGGTCCTGGCCGTAGATCTTGTCGGGGAGCCCGGCGAGGGGCTCGTAGGCGAGGCGGCCGACGATCTGGCCGTGTTCGATGACGAAGGGGACTTCGAAGGATCTGACTTCCAGGACGGCCCTGGAGCCCTGGCCGCCGGCGGCGGCGTCGCCGAAACCGGGGTCGAAAAAGCCGGCGTAGTGGACGCGGAACTCCCCCACCAGGGTGTCGTAGGCGATCATTTCGGCGGCCCAGTTGGTGGGCACGCGCACAGCCTCCTTGCTGGCGAGGATGTAGAACTCCCCCGGGTCGAGGATCAGGCTGGGGCCGTTGCTGCGGTACAAGGGGTCCCAGAAGTCCTCGGGGCGGTAGTGGTTCTTGCGGTCCATGTCGATCAGGCCGGTGTGGGAGCGGGCGCGGTAGCCGATGAGACCGGTTTCCGGGTCGCCGGCCACGTCCACGGTGATGGGCACGCCGTTCTTGATGTCGTCCTGGGTCAGGGGCGCATCGATGACCTTGAGCTCTTCCTGGAGCTTGATGTGCTCGGCATCGGAGCGGCCGGCGAGGCCGCGGCGGACGCGGAGCTGGTTGAGGCGGCTGCCGCGGCGGACCAGGACGCTGAAGGTTCTGGGGGCAATCTCGGCGTACAGGGGGCCCGTGTAGCCGGACTTGACCTGGTCGAATTCCACGCCATGGTCGGTGATGAGGCGGGTGAAGACATCCAGGCGGCCGGTTGAGCTCTTGGGGTTGCCGATGGCGCTGTGATCCGCAGGCAGGTTAACCGATTCCATTAGCGGGACGATGTAGACGCAGCCGCGTTCCAGGACCGCGCCGTCCCGCATGTCGAACTCGTGCATGGCGAGGGCGTCGATTCGGTCCCGCACGGTGTTGTGCTTGCCCGGCAGGAAGCTGGCGCGCACCCGGTAGGCCTTGTCGCCCAGGCGCAGGTCCAGGCTGGCGGGCTGGATCTGCTCGTCATCGATGGGGTCGGTGGCCTTGATGGCGCCCGAGCGGATGAGGTCGACCAGGGCCTGGGATGGGAGGACGCCTTTGGGTTGGGGGTCCATTTTTCTGGCGGGGTGGTCCGTCATCACGCTGCCAGGTCGATGAGGTCGTTTCGGGCGTGGCCGTGCTGCTGCCGGACCAGATCGAGGACTTCGGGGGAGCCGTGGAGCTCGTACTTCAGATTGTTGATGTCCCGGCCCTTGATGAGGATGCGCAGGGCATCGTGGCTGTCGGGGATGCGGATGTCGGCAAACTTGCGTTTTACCTGGCGGGCGGCGCGCAGGAGAACGGCCTTGGTGACGCTGTCGCCGATGAAGCAGGGATCCAGTTTCTTGCCGCCGACTTCAAAGTGGATTTCGACCATTGCCTTGCCTCTTGTAGTTATGCTGCCTGGATCGGGCGCGTCCCTGCTCCCTCCCTCAGCTTCGAGGGAGGGAGTACAACGGTGTCCAATCCCTGGACTGAGGAGGAACCCGGTTTTTGAGCCGCGTGGCTCAGCCGCACTTGGACTCGCCGCAGTTCAGGCAGGTAAGGCAGCCGTCGAGCTGCACCATGGCCTTGGTATGGCACCGAACGCACAGGGTCGCGCCGTCGGGGAAGTCATCGTCTGACGAGCCTGAAACCGGCTCTTCCTGCTGCCGGCTTTTCGCCTGCTCGTACTTGGCGCGCGCTTCCTCGATGAGGTTCTGCTGGTGCTCGTCGAGGCCGGGTGTTTCCAGGAGGCCGATATCGATCAGGTGCCGCTCGATCACGCTGCCGAGCTCCGCCACCAGGGAGGGCATGTAGCGGCCGCCCTTGCGGAAGTACCCGCCCTTGGGGTCGAACACCGAGTGCAACTCCTCCACCAGGAAGGTCACGTCGCCGCCCTTGCGGAACACCGCGGACATGATGCGGGTCAAGGCGACGATCCACTGGAAGTGGTCCATGTTCTTGGAGTTGATGAACACCTCGAAGGGCCGGCGCAGCTCGTGCTCGGTACCCTCGTTGAGGACGATGTCGTTGATGGTGACGTACATCGCGTGCTCGGACTGGGGTGTCTTGATCTTGTAGGTGGAGCCGCGCAGCATGGGCGGACGCTCCACCTGCTCGTGCATGTGCACCACTTCGGCGAGCTCCGGCTCCTGCCGGGCGGCAGACTTGCCGCCGCCCTGTTTTTCTTCCGGGGGCTCGTTCTGGACCACTCTGTAGTCCACGATGGGTTTTTCGATCTTGATGGCCATTTGGGTTTGCTCTGTCATCTGTCTGGTCTTATTCAGTCAGGCTTGTGCCTGACCTACATTAAAATTTGCCGTAGTAGCCCTCTTTAAGAGCATCGAACAGGTTGGCGGCGGTGTGCATCTCGCCGTCGTATTCGATCTCCTCGTTGCCGCGTGCCGTGACCGTGGTGCCGTCCTTGAGGGTGAACTCGTAGACCGTGTTCTCGAGATCCTTCTCTTTCACCAGCACGCCCTGGAACGCCTCCGGGTTGAAGCGGAACGTGGTGCAGCCTTTGAGGCCGTTCTCGTAGGCATACATGTAGATGTCCTTGAAGTCCTCGAACCTGTAGTCCGTGGGGACGTTGGCGGTCTTGGAGATCGACGAGTCGATCCACTTCTGCGCCGCGGCCTGGATATCCACGTGCTGCTTCGGGCTGATGTCGTCGGCGGTGATGAAATAGTCCGGCAGCTGCCTGTCCGGGTCCTCCGTGTACGGCTCCGCCGCCTCGTCTATATAGTGCCTGTAGGCCAGCAGTTCCATGGAATTGACCTCGACCTTTTCCTTGGACTTGCGGCCCTCGCGGATCACGTTGCGGTAGTACTGGTGCGCGAAGCTCGGCTCGATGCCGTTGCTGGCGTTGTTGGCCAGCGACAGCGAGATCGTCCCGGTGGGGGCAATGGAGCTGTGATGGGTGAAGCGCGCGCCGGCGGCGGCGATCTCCTCCACCAGCGCCGCGTCCGCTACTGCAAGCTGCTGCATGTAGCGGCTGTACTTCGCGTGCAGCACCCTGCCCTTCACCGTGTCGCCGACCTTGTAGCCGTCGCGGACCATCTCCGGGCGCTTGCGCAGCATCTCCGCGGTGACGGAGAAATTGTCGTTCATGATGGGCGCCGGGCCCTTTTCCCGGGCCAGCTCGACCCCCTGCCGCCATCCGGCGAGGGCCATTTCCTTCGTAACGCGCTCGGTGAACGCCAGGGACTCGGCTTCGCCGTATTTCATGCGCAGCATGGTGAGGGTCGATCCGAGTCCCAGGTAGCCCATGCCGTGGCGGCGCTTGTACTCGATCTCGTGGCGCTGCTTCTCCAGCGGCAGGCCATTGATCTCCACCACGTTGTCCAGCATCCGGGTGAACACGCCGACCACCTCCCGGAATTCATCCCAGTCGAAGTGCGCCTGCTCCGTGAAGGGGTCGCGCACAAACTTGGTGAGATTCACCGAGCCCAGCAGGCACGAGCCGTAGGCCGGAAGGGGCTGCTCCCCGCAGGGATTGGTGGCGCGGATGTTCTCGCAGAACCAGTTGTTGTTCATTTCGTTGACCCGGTCGATCAGCACGAAGCCCGGCTCCGCGTAATCGTAGGTCGACGTCATGATCATGTCCCACAGGCGGCGGGCCTTGATGGACTTGTAGACCCGGCAGGCCACCAGCCCCTCGTCGTTGCTCAAGTAGCCCGTGCGGGAGGGCCACTCACGCCACACGATGTCGTCGGCCTTCAAGGCCTCCTCGTTGTCCTTGAGCTCCTTCTCGTCGACGGGGAAGACCAGCTTCCACATGCGGTCGTGCTTGACCGCTTCCATGAAGTCCTCGCTGATCAGCAGCGACAGGTTGAACTGGCGCAGCCGTCCGTTCTCGTGCTTGGCGCGCACGAAATCCTTGACGTCCGGATGGGCGACGTCGAAGGTGGCCATCTGGGCCCCGCGCCGGCCGCCGGCCGAGGACACGGTGAAGCACATCTTGTCGTAGATATCCATGAACGACAGCGGGCCCGAGGTGTGGGCTCCGGCGCCGGACACATAGGCGCCCCGCGGGCGCAGGGTCGAGAACTCGTAGCCGATGCCGCAGCCGGCCTTCAGGGTCAGCCCCGCCTCGTGCACTTTCTCCAGGATGCCGTGCATGGAGTCGTGGACCGTCCCGGAGACGGTGCAGTTGATGGTGGACGTGGCGGGCTTGTGATCCCAGGCGCCGGCGTTGGACATGATGCGGCCGGCGGGAATGGCGCCCCGGCGCAGGGCCCAGGTGAAGCGTTGGTACCAGTGCTCCCGCTTGGCCTCGTCGTGCTCGATCTCGGCGAGAGCATAGGCGACGCGCTTGTAGGTCGCGTCCACGTCCTCGTCGATGGGCTTGCCGGACTTGCTCTTCAGCCGGTACTTGGTATCCCAGATGTCCAGGGACGCCACCTGCAGGGGCAGGTCTTTTCGGGTTTCCTCGCCGGATGCGGGGACGTGCACGCTGCTCATGCCTTTACTCTCCCTACTCTTCACAGACAATTATTTAAGACTTATATATGGACCGGACCGGTATCGGATGGAATACCGGACCCCTAGATGTTGGGGTTTTGCGCGGCCGGAATCGTAAAATATTGGATTGCGAGGTGGGATGCAAGGGCCGTTCATCGGACCGGACGGCGCGACGGCGCCCGCTCGGCGGACCGGGCGCTGGGTCAGCGAAGGCAGTGCCGGCGGGCGGGCTCGACGGTGCCGGTCAGGCGGTCTCGGGCTCCCGCAGGCAGGCGCCCGTAGCGCCCAGGCCGCAGTAGCCGCCGGGATTCTTGGCCAGGTACTGCTGGTGGTAGTCCTCGGCGTAATAGAACGCCGGGGCGTCGAGGATCTCGGTGGTGATCCGGCCGTATCCCTTCTCGGCGAGAGCCTGCTGGAACGCGTCCCGGGAAGCTTCGGCGGCGGCCCGCTGGCCCCCGTCATGGACGTAGATACCGGAGCGGTACTGGGTGCCGAGGTCGTTACCCTGGCGCATGCCCTGGGTCGGGTCGTGGGATTCCCAGAATACCCGCAGCAGCGCCTCGTAGCTCACCCGGCCCGGGTCGTGGACCACCAGCACCACCTCGTTGTGGCCGGTCTGCCCGGTGCAGACTTCCTGGTATGTGGGGTTGCGGGTGTACCCGCCGGCGTAGCCCACGGCCGTGGTGTACACGCCCGGAATCTCCCAGAACACCCGCTCGGCGCCCCAGAAGCACCCCATGCCGAACAGCGCCCGCTCGAAACCTGCCGGGAACGGCTCCTTCAGGGGCGCGTCCAGCACGCAGTGCCGGTCCGGCACGGGCATCGCTTCGTCCCGCCCGGGCAGCGCGTCCTGTTCGGCGGGGATGGTGGTCTTTTTGTCGAACCAGTGCATGAGGCCTCGTCTGTTCATCGTGTATCAATTACCATTGTCGAGTCTAAAAGATTGATTGTGTGAACACCATGAAGTTCCTGAAGCGGTTCATCCTGATCATCCTGATCCTGGTCCTGGTGCTGATCGGGGTCGGCTACCTGCTGCCCGGCGAGGCGCAGGTGGAGCGCGACATCCGCATCGACGCTCCGCCGGAAGCGGTATTTTCCCATGTCAACGATCTGCGGCGGTTCAACGAGTGGTCGCCCTGGGCCGGCCGGGCGGAGGATATCGAATACAGCTACGGCGGGCCCGATTCCGGCGTGGGGGCCAGGATGGACTGGCAGAGCAGCAGCTCGGAGCTCGGCGACGGCAGCGTGCTGATCACCGAAAGCCGGGGCCCGGGCCGGGTGGTCATGCGCCTGGACCTCGGCGCCCGGGGACGCCCCACGGTGTACTTCGACATCGATCCGGCGAACAACGGCAGCCACGTGGTCTGGGGGTTCAGGGAGGCTTTCGACGACAATATCATTGATCGCTACATCGGCCTGATCATGAACTACCAGGTCGGCGGCGACTTCGAGCAGGGCCTGCAGAGTCTCAAGGCGAACGTGGAAGCGGACACCGACGTGGAGACGGGCACCGATGAGTGATTCCGGCAACACCTTGTTCGTGGTATCCAACCGCGTCCCCGTGGCGGCCGCCTGGCGGGCGGAGTTCGAGCGCCGGTTCCGCGAGCGCGCGGGCCAGATCGACAGCCAGGCGGGATTCGTACGCATGGACATCCACCGGCCTGCGGACGACGATTCCCCGTATGTCGTCCAGACCGTCTGGCGGGACGAGGCCAGCTTCCGCAACTGGGTGGGCAGCGACGACTTCAAGGCCGCTCACGCCAATCCCATGCCCAAGGAAGCCTTCGTCGGCGAGAGCCGCATGGAGCGGCACGAGGTCATCATCACCACCGCGGAATCCTGACCGGGAAGCCGGCGGAACGCCGGCTTCCGGACCCCCTGCACCTGTCGCTGTCGCTCGTTTCATTGACGATTGAAATGTTATGTTATAACATTTCTTGCTCCCTCATCGACGAGCCCTACACAATGCAAAAACGCGCCATCGCACTCTCCGTCGCACTTCTGGCATCACCGAGCCTGGGCAGCGCCGCCGACTCCAGCGCCGGGCCACAGGTCAACCTCGGCGCCATCCTCGACGGCCGCTACCAGGACGGCGAGCGCGAATTTTCGGAAACGGAGGACGGTTTCGGCCTCGGACACACGGAGATCTCCCTGGACGCCAACATCGACCACCGCTTCCGCGGCCGGCTCACCACGGTGCTGGAGTCCCACGACGGCGACATCGAGCTGGAGCTCGAAGAAGCCTTCGTCGAGACCCTGGGCCTGCCCGGCGGCCTCAATCTTCGGGCCGGCCGCATGCTGTCGCAGTTCGGCTACCTCAACAGCCGGCACCTGCACGAGGACGACTTTCCCCACCGGCCGGGGGCCTACCGCGCCTACCTGGGCGACCACTATTTCGACGACGGCCTCGGCGCCGAGCTCGTGCTGCCCACCAACCAGTACGTCAAGTTCGGCTTCGAGGCATTCGACGGCGACAAGCTCGCCGCATCCAGCGTTCCGGGCCATGCACGCGACACGGTCAACGTACTGGGCGGCCAGATCAAAACCGGCGGTGACATCAACGACTCCAACAGCTGGCAGCTCGGGGTGAGCCTGCTGCACAACCGCAGCGGGTCGGCCATGGCGTCCTTCGATCTGCCTGACCATGATCACCATGACGAGCACGACGAAGATCATGATGACGGCCACGACGCCGATCATCATCGCCACGCCGGTGACCACGACGAGCACGACGACGACCATGAGGACGACCACGGGCATGAGCACGGTAATGGAAACGGACATGGGCACGCCCACGGGCCGGCGGTCACCGGCGAAAACCTCTACGGCGTGGATTTCACCTGGAAGTGGGCGCCGGACGGCAACTACCGCGAGCAGAACGTGGTTTTCACTGCCGAGTACCTGCTGCTGGATGACCTCCTGGACAACACCCTCGCGCAGGTGCAAGGGGCGCCGGACGACCTGAGCGGCTGGTACCTGTCCCTGGCCTGGCAGTTCGCGCCCCAGTGGACTGCAGCCGTACGCTACGGCGAGGCCGAGACCTTCCACAGCCACGACGTCGGCCTTCACGACGGCGATCTCGAGGGTCAATACGATGTCGATCGGCTCAAGGAAATCGACCTGTCCCTGGCCTGGTCGCCGTCGCACTTCTCCACCGTACGCGCCGCGTATACCCGCGAGACTCAACGGGTCCATGGACACTCGAATGATGAAAACATATTCATGCTGCAGTACGTCATGAGCCTGGGCGCCCACGGCGCGCATCGCTTCTGAGGATCGCCGGAATGGGTAGAACCACACTGACGTGCATCATTGTCGGCCTGACCCTGCTGGGTCAGGCCGCCGGCGCCCGCGCGGCGCTGAATGTCCTGGCCTGCGAGCCCGAGTGGCAGGCCCTGGCGCAGGAGCTGGGCGGCGAGGATGTCGACACCGTCTCCGCCACCACCGCCCGGCAGGACCCGCACCATATCGAGGCGCGCCCGTCGCTGATCGCCCGGGCCAGGACGGCGGACCTGCTGGTGTGCAGCGGCGCCGAGCTCGAGGTGGGCTGGCTGCCCGTCCTCCAGCGCCAGTCCGGCAACCCGGCGATCCGGGCCGGGAGCCCGGGCGAGCTGTTCGCCGCCGAGCAGGTGGCGCGCCTGGAGATACCCGAGCGCGTGGACCGCGCCGACGGCGACGTCCATGCCAGCGGCAATCCCCATGTCCACCTCGATCCGCACCGGGTGCTGACCATCGCCGACGCACTGGCGGCGCGCCTGGCGAGGCTGGATCCGGACAACGAGTCCCGCTACCAGAGCCGCCTGAAAGAATTCCGGTCGTCCTGGCAGCAGGCCATCGACAGGTGGGAGTCCGAGGCCCGGGCCTTGGCGGGGACACGGGTGATCGTCCACCACCGCAACTGGAGCTACCTGTTCGACTGGCTCGGTATCGAAATCGTCGGCGAGCTCGAGCCCAAGCCCGGCTTGCCGCCCACCACTTCACACCTCACGCGCCTGCTGCAGATCGTGGACGACGAGGAGCCCCGCTTCATCGTTCACAGCAACTATCAGAATCCGCGCGCGGCCGCCTGGCTGTCCGAACGCAGCGGCGTGCCCCGTCTGGAGCTGCCCTACACCGTCGGCGCCTACGAGAGTACCGGCGGCCTGTTTGCCCTGATGGATGAGCTCGTCGAGCGCCTGACACGAAGCCCGCAGTGAGCTTGTCCTTGCTGGTGGAGCAGTTACCCATCCTGATTCCGGCTTTCCTGGCCGGGCTGTTGGTGCTCGCCACCCACGTGCCCCTGGGAGCGGAAATACTCCGGCGCGGCATCATCTTCATGGACCTGGCGATCGCCCAGACCGCCGCCGCGGGCATCATCCTCGGGCGCTGGGCGGCGACTAACGGGCTGCTGCCCGGCGAAGGCGCGCATGGCCACGGCGGCGGTGGCCGGGAACAACTGCTGGCCTACGGATCGGCGATTGCCGGCGCTGCCCTCCTGTACACCTCTCGCCGCGCCAGCGCGCGGGTGCAGGAGGCGCTGATCGGCAGCCTGTTCGTGCTTGCGGCCACCGGCGGTATCCTGCTTTTGTCGGGCAATCCCCACGGCGGCGAGCAGCTCAAGGAGGCGCTGGTGGGCCAGATTCTCTGGATCCAGCCGCGAGAGCTGGTTCCGACCGCGGTGATCTCGCTGCTGGTGCTGATCGCCTCGCTGGGGTTTCGCCGGCGCATGGGCGAATTCGGTTTCTATCCCCTGTTCGCCGTCGCGGTGACCCTGTCGACCCAGTTGGTCGGCATCTACCTGGTGTTCGCCACCCTGATCATTCCGGCCCTTGCCGCCCGCGGCTATTCGCGTCACCTGGCCGCCGCCTACCTGGTCGGCATCGCCGGCTACGCCTCGGGCCTGGCGGTCTCCGCGCTGTTAGACCTGCCCTCCGGCGCCGCCATCGTGTGGCTGCTGGCCGCGTGGGGCGGCGCCGCGTGGCTGGGGCAGAGACTACTCCGGGGTGGCTTCGTAAGGTGATACGTCCGTCGCGTGCAGCGTATACCCGGCCTGGGCGAGGGCGCTGCTGACGGCGGTGGTTTCCATGCGGCCCTGTATGATCACCGCGTCGTAGAGCCGCTCGATCTCGATGCCCTTGTCGGACTTGACGAACACGATCTGGTTGGCGGGCGGCGGCGGCACGTGGATACAGGCGCCGAAGTAAGGCACCAGCAGGAACTCCCGGATTTTCTCCGCTTCGAAGTCCAGCGGCACGACAAAGCCCGGCAGACTGACAGTCTGACCGTCCAGCTTTTCCACCACCGGCGCGTTGTCCCAGACCGCCCGCAGCTCGCTCATCAATCGCTCCGCCTCCTCGGTCCCGTCCATCAGGTTCGCATACTCGTCATCGCTGAGATCCTTCAGCGGATTTTCCATGACATAGTCCTCCGGAATGAGGTCATCCCAGATCAGCTCCAGCACGTCCGGCGCGGCGGGTACCATAACGGCGATCGTCATCAGGGCGGCACCGGCGGCCGCGGCGGCCAAAGTCTTCAGTCTGTTCATGGCGCTGATCATACCTTCATGTTCAAACCGTCGGTAAGGGAATATCGGTAGGCGCGGTATGCCGGAAGCATGCCCATCACCAGTGCTCCTATCATGACACCGCCCAGCATCGAAAATTCCCGCAGCGACAGCATCCTGATGGAGAGCATCAACCCGAACCGGTCCTCGATCAGGGGCTGACCGGCAAACAGCATCAGATACAGGAGTCCGACCCCGGCTGCCGCACCGGCCACCGCCAGCAGGACCGCCTCGCTGAGCAGCAGCCCGAACACATGCCCGGGCCGCGCCCCCACCGAGCGCAGTATGGCCATCTCCCGGCGCCGCTCGTTGAGGCCGGAAAGGATCATGGCCAGCATGCCCACCAGGCCGATGGCGACGACGAAACCGGAAATGATCAACAAAGCCCGTTCCGCCACCCCCATCAGGTCCCACAACTGCTGCAGCGCCACGCCGGGGATGATCGCCAGCAGGGGTTCCGCCTTGTATTCGTTGATGGTGCGCTGCAGCCTGAACACCCCGATCCGGGATTCCAGGCCGAGCAGGAATGCGGTGATTTCGCCGGGGGTCAGGTCCATCTCCAGGACCTCCCCGGCGGGCACCGGCTCGGAGGGCGGCGTCCCGGCCTGCCAGCCGACATGAATGGCTTCTATGCCCTCCAGGCTCACCAACACCGCCCGGTCCACCGGCGTCCCGGTGCGCTTCAGGACACCGCTCACCGTAAAGGGCTTGTCGTCGTGGTTCACGAAGCTGACGTTGCCGGCGCCGTGGGCCACCACGATCTCGTCGCCCGGCACGTAGCCGAGGTCCTGGGCCACCGCCGCCCCCACCACGGCCTCAAATACGCCGTCGAACGGCCGGCCCGAGGCGAGTTCGAGTCCGCGGTCACGGGCATAGCGGTAGTGTTCGAAGTACCCGGACGTCGTGCCCATCACCCGGTGCCCCCGATGGGAATCCCCCAGCGAAATCGGGACCGACCAGTCCACCATGGGATTGCCGGCAATCTCCCGGTAGCTCTCCCAGGAGATGTTGTTGGTGGCGTTGCCGATGTGAAACACCGAATAGAGCAGCAGTTGTATGGCGCCGCTGCGGGCGCCGACGATGAGATCGGTATCGGATATGGTGTTGGTGAAGCTCTGCCGGGCGTCGCTGCGCACCCGCTCCACCGCCAGCAGCATGGCGACGCTCAGGGCGATGGCGCAGATCGTCAGCAGCACCGTGAACTTCCGGTTCAGGAGGCTTTTCCAGGACAGGGAGACGAGTGTCGGCATCGGTCGGAAAGCTCAGGCCCGGTTGATGTCCCGCAGCGGGATCCGGCGGTCGAACAGCGGGCCCAGGGAACGGTCGTGGCTGACGAACAAGAGGGTCGACCCCGCGCTGTCGCATTCCTCGAACAGCAGCGCCAGGAAATCCCGGCGCGCATCCATATCCAACGCCGAGGTCGGCTCGTCGGCGATGACGATCTCCGGCGACCCGATCAGGGCGCGGGCGGCCGCCACCCGCTGCTGCTGGCCGACGCTCAGCTCCGTTGCCGGGCGCGTCGATTCCGCTTCGGTCAATCCGAGCCGCGACAGAAGGCGCGTCGCTTCCTGCGCCGGCGGATGATCCCGCCGCGAGAGCTGTTCGCGCCGCCGGGTAGAAAAGTGGCAGGCCAGCAGAACGTTGTCCACCGTGGACAAGTAAGGAATGAGATTGAACATCTGAAAGATGAAGCCGATATGGTCGGCCCGGAACCGGTCGCGGGCCGCCCCCGACATGCCGGCGATATCCTGATCCATGATGCTGACCGAGCCGGCGCCGGGCACCACAACGGCGCCCAGTATGCTGAGCAGTGTGGTCTTGCCGCTGCCGCTCGGTCCCTCGATGAACAGCTTCTCCCCGCGGTCGATCTCCAGCCCGTCGATCAGCAGCACCGGCGCTGTGCCGGGCCTCCAGGCGAAAGACAGGTCCCTGATCCGGACAACGGGCGCGGGCATTACTCCGCCAGATTGATCACGGCGTCGCCGGCAGTGAGTGCACCGCCGATCTGGCGGATAGCGGTGACTGCCTGCAGATCAATGCGCTCCATACCGGGAAATTGTTCGAACAACCGGATTTCCACGCGCCGGAGCTCATCCGGGCTGGCGCAATGGAATGCCAGATGGACGTGGAGCTCCGAGTGTACGTCGTCGTCATGACTGTCGTGGTCGTGGCTGTCGTGGTCGTGACTGTCCGCGTCGCCGGTGTCCAGCAGGCTGGAGGCCACGCGGGACGCCTCGGGCCGACAGGCGGCAGCCGCCGGCAGTATCAGCCACTGCTCTCCATCCTTCAACCAGGCTGCGGCCTGTTCTACCGCCCGGCGCTGCTCATCGTTTCGCGGGGCGTGCTCGAATCCGACGATATTCATCGCCGGTGCCCTCAGCTCCGCCATGAGCTGGTTCGACTCCACCGCCAGGTCGAGGTTCGCCACACCGTGGACGTGGGCGTCGTGCTCGCGGTGCTCTTCTTCGTGTTCTGCTTCGTGCGCCCATCCCACACCGAAGCATCCGGACAGTAATCCTGCGGCAAGCCATGCGACAATTTTGTTCATTTTCAATCTCGGCTGTTCAGTAATGTTATATTATAACATTACTGGTGACGAGACAACATTACAAGGCACCTGCGGCGGCCGCCTCGCCGTCGAAAACACCGAACCTCGGGACGCCCGCAATGTCTCACTCCTGTCCCGAAGAGCGAGATGATACCCATGCCGCAGTTTCGTCGAAATGTTCTCCATACGGCAACGCTGGTCGTTGCGGCCCTGTTCGCGACCCCTGTATCGGGCGCCGAAGACGACCACGCCGTGGCCACGTTCGCGGGCGGCTGCTTCTGGTGCGTGGAGGCGGACTTCGATGCCGTGGACGGTGTAATCGCCACGACTTCGGGGTACATCGGCGGGCACGAGCCGGATCCGACCTACGAGCAGGTCTCCGCCGGAGGCACGGGCCACACGGAAGCGGTGGAGATCCGCTACGACCCCGGGCGGGTCAGCTACCGGGAACTGCTGTCGGTGTTCTGGGTGAACCACGACCCCACGACCAACGACCGGCAGTTCTGCGACCAGGGCAGCCAGTACCGGCCCGGGATTTTTTATCACAATGCCGAGCAGAAACGTCTGGCGGAGGAATCCAGACGCGAAATCCGCGACACCCATCCGTTCGATGTGGTCACGGAAATCACCGAGGCCACGACCTTCTACGAGGCCGAGGAGTACCATCAGGACTACTACGAGAAAAACCCGATCCGGTACAAGTTCTACCGCTACGGTTGTGGGCGGGACGCCCGGCTGGAGGAACTCTGGGGCGGAACTTGATACCGATCAAGTCCGCCGCGGCATCACCGTGGGAAACTGGCGCCGTACAATAATTCGGCAAACCGGAGGCTATCGATGAAAGAAGTGCAAAAAGTCATTGTCGCGGTGGACGGCACCGAGGGTTCAATTTCCGCGGCGCAGGCGGGCGCGCGCCTTGCGGATGCCATGGACGCCACCCTCACCCTGTTGTACGTGTATCCCCTGGTTCCGAGTCAGTTGAGCGGCGTCATGCACTTGAGCAAGGAGGATTTCGATCGCATGCGGGACGCCGCCACGGAGGAAGCGCTCTCCGCGGTCAAGTCGGCACTGGGGGACCGCAAACCGGAAACGGTAACGCTCATCGGCGACCCAGCGGTGGAGATCCTCGACTACCTGGACGACCGGCAGGATGTCCTGGCGGTGATGGGCCGGCGCGGCCAGTCCAAGTTCAAGTCACTGCTGCTCGGCAGCGTATCGGACAAAGTCATCCGCCATACCCGGACCCCGGTCACCGTCGTCACCTGACCCGATGAGGCGGACGCACCGCCTCAGCTCTGCAGCGCCTCCCGCGGGTCGTGGTAGGTGTAGCCGAGGTCGTCCGCCACTTCCTTGTAGACCACCTTCCCCTTGTACACGTTCAACCCTTCCATGAGATAGGGATTATCGAGCAGCGCCTGCTTGTAGCCCTTGTTGGCGATGTTCAGCAGGTGCGGCAGGGTAACGTTGTTCAGCGCGTAGGTGGACGTCCGGGGAACGCCGCCCGGCATGTTGGCCACGCAGTAGTGCACGACATCGTCGACGATGTAGGTGGGTTCCGAGTGGGTCGTCGCCCTGGACGTCTCGCAGCAGCCGCCCTGGTCGATGGCGACGTCGACGATCACCGAACCGGCTTTCATCTCGCGGACCATTTCCGCGGTCACCAGCTTCGGCGCGGCGGCGCCCGGTATCAACACGCCGCCGATCACCAGGTCGGCATCCAAAACATGCTGCTCGATGGATTCCGCCGTCGAGAACACAGTGGTGGTGGTGCGCCCGAACTGCTCCCAGTGGGCCTCCAGGACATCGGGGTTGCGGTCGATGACCCAGACATCGGCGCCCATGCCCACCGCCACGAAGGTCGCGTGCCGGCCCACCACGCCGGCACCGATCACCACCACCTTGGCGGGATGCACGCCGGGTACGCCGCCCAGCAGCATGCCCATGCCGCCGTGGGGGTGCTCCAGGCAATACGCGCCCGCCTGCACGGCCATGCGGCCGGCCACCTTGGACATGGGCGCAAGCAGCGGCAGGCCGCCGTGCGGCGACGTCACGGTTTCGTAGGCGATGCATACCGCGCCGCTGTCCACCAGGTCCCGGGTCTGCTCGGGGTCCGGCGCCAGGTGCAGGTAGGTATACAGGATCTGGTTCTCGCGCAGCATAGCGCGCTCCACGGCCTGGGGCTCCTTCACCTTCACGATCATGTCCGCCCTGGCGAAGATTTCCTCGGCGTTGTCAACGATCTCCGCCCCGGCTCCCCGGTACTCGTCGTCGCTGCAGCCGATACCCTCGCCGGCGTTGGACTGCACCAGGACGTCGTGGCCATGCGATACGGCTTCGCGCACGCTGGAAGGCGCCATGCCCACGCGGTATTCATGATTCTTGATTTCCTTGGGTACACCGATCAGCATGTCTCGTCTCCGATGGATTCACGGGGGCCGGTTCGCTCGGACGGGCCCCCGTTTTCAGAATTTCGTGTCGGAGCAATGGTAGGGGCTCGCCGCTCTTTACGCCAGAGTTCCACCCGCGCCGGACGGGAGTTTCGTGCCGATCCGGGCGGCCCGGTGCGCCCGCACCTAGAAGATTCTTCTCCCGGTTTTTGTGTCCCGTTTCACCCCGCGAACGACGCCCATTGGTCGCTGCGGAGGCGATTGGCGACACGACGCGGCGGCTTACCGCCCGCCGCCGGGCCGGCCGCGCCACTGCAGCCAAAATACTTTGCGTAGTCGGACCCACAATAGGAAAAAACGTCTTGCGTCGGATCAACCACAGGTGGGGATCCGGAAGGCTTCTGCGGTCCCGTTTTGTGTCACAATTCACGGATACGCACAACCATCTATACGGGTATCCGACAAGCCATGAAACTCGACCAGGAAAGCATGTACAACTACTGGATGCCGTTCACCGGCAACCGGGATTTCAAGTCCGACCCGCGGGTCATGGTACGGGGGGAAGGCGTGTACGTGTGGAACCAGGACGGCGACCGCGTTCTGGACGGGTCGTCGGGGCTGTTCTGCTGCGCCGCGGGACACAGCCGCCGGGAGATCGCCGACGCCGTGTTCGAGCAGCTGAAGGAACTCGCCTATGCCCCGCCCTTCCAGGTCGCCCAGCCCAAGGCCTTCGAATTCGCCCGGCGAGTGGCCGCGCTCACTCCCGGCGATCTGGACCATATCTTTTTCGTGAATTCGGGATCCGAGGCCGTGGATACCGCCATGAAAATCGCCTACGCCTACCACTACGCCCGGGGCGAGGGTCAGCGCATGCGCTTCGCTTCACGGGAGCGGGCTTACCACGGCGTCAACCTGGGCGGCGTTTCGCTGAGCGGCCTGGTCAAGAACCGGCAGGCTTTCGGACCCGGCGTGCCCGGGGTGGCTCACATGCGGCATACCTGGCTGCCGGATAACCGTTACGTCCGGGGCCAGCCCGAAGCCGGCGCCGAGTTGGCAAACGACCTGGAGCGCATCGCGCTGAACTACGGGCCCGATACCATCGCCGCCTGTTTCGTCGAGCCCATCGCCGGCTCCACGGGCTGCCTGGTGCCGCCGCGGGGCTACCTGGAACGGTTGCGCGAGATCTGCGACCAGCACGGCATCCTGCTGGTGTTCGACGAAGTCATCTGCGGCTTCGGCCGGACCGGCAAGCCTTTTGCCGCGGACAGCTTCGGCGTGACGCCGGACATCATGACCATGGCCAAGGCGCTCACCAATGCCGCCCAGCCCATGGGTGCGGTGGCGGTGAATGACAGGATTCACGACGCCATCATCAACGCTGCGCCCGGCAAGTCCATCGAGTTGTTCCATGGCTATACCTATTCCGGCCACCCCGCCGCCTGTGCGGCCGGGCTAGCCACCCTCGATATTTACGAGAAGGAAAAATTGTTTGACCGGGCGGCCGAGCTGTCGGAATACTTCCTGGATTCGGTGTTCGCCCTGCAGGACCTGCCGGTGGTCACCGACATCCGAGGCTACGGATTGATGGCGGGCTTCGACCTGGAACCGGATCCAGCCGGCCCGGGCGCGCGCGGCCTGGAAGTCCAGAAGCGCCTTTTCAAGGCCGGTGTGCATATCAAGTTCACCGGCGATGCCGGCATCGTGGCTCCGCCGCTGATCAGTGAGCGCAACCACATCGACGAGATGTGCGGGATCCTGAGGGAGGTCCTGGCCCAGTACTGAAGCGACGGGGCCGGGGCTCCGGTCACGCCTGCCAGAACGGCTTCCGGACCTCCCGGTACAGGTCCTCCCGCGTCACGCCCATATCCTTCAACAGGTAGTCCGGCATCATCGGTAATCAAAATCAATGGGGTCAGACTCGATTGATTTGATCAGTTCAGGGAGTGGGCTGGATGGTGCGGGGTCAACAGTCGGTTGCGGATGCGCCACTGCTCTTCGGCAGCGACATCCGTGAGGAACCGGAGCCGGCCGTCCTGTTGCAGGGCGACGGGGATGCCCTCGCGCAGTACCAGGCACTCCCGGCTCTGGATGGCCAGGCGATCGCCGGGCACGATGATGCCCACCAGATTCAGCGGGTCGCCGGCGCCCACCGCCACCAGCTCGTTGGCGGCGGCCGACCGCCGCTGGCGGCGCAGCGGCGCAATGGCTTCCGGCAGGGCGAACTGCTCGCCGCTGAATCCGGACACGAAGCGGCCGCCCCGCACCTCGCCGCGCGCCTCCAGGCGCCGGTAGACCCGGAGCAGCTCCCGCCAGGGGGGCAAGTCCTGTTCCCGCTGCAGCACCTTGCGGAACACCACCCCGTAGCGGCGCAGCAGCACCCAGGCGACGTGCAGGATCCGCTCCGAGTCGTCGACGGGACGGCAGCGCAGCAGGCTCCAGCGACCGGTCTCGCCGATATCACCGTCGGCACCCGCCAGCAGCTCCGTCAGACCACGAAAGCTGTCGCTGGTGACCCGCCCCGCGGCGGCCAGCTCCCGCAGGCCCCGGGCCAGGCCCCCATCACCGAGGCCGGCATGGTCCTGCAGCTCGTCGACATACAGGGCGCCGTGATCCGTGAACGCGTCCAGCAGCCGGCACGCAGCCGGTGACAGTGAGCGGCCCGGTGTCGTCTCGTCGCCGTTGCGCCAGCAGGCCAGACGCCGGCGCGGCACGAAGCGGATCAGCGTACCGCGACTCATCTGTCGCGAGTTGTCGGCCCGGCCCGCACCGGGTGGCACGCGTTCCCAGACCAGCCGGCCGGTCAGACAGGCGCGGTCCAGCATGCCCGGGTGATAGTCCTCGAGACGGGTGGGCAACAGGTCTCTCTCCCAGGCGGCCACCGGCGCGGCCACGCCTTCCAGCTGCGCCATGACCCGGCTCAACGCGGTTTCGCCCTCGGGCTTGGACGCATCGACCAGGCCCTGCCATTCCAGCAAAAAGCGCATGTAATCCGCCGGAGACACGGCCTCGATCTCCCGCCGCAGCCGATCCACGGTGGCACGATTGATGCGGGCCAGGAGACGCCGCTCGCACCATTCGAGCTCGTTGCCGGTAAACCGGCCCTGCATGGCGAAGCCTTCGGCTTCCAGCGCGGCCAGCGGCGCCTCGAGCTCACCGGCATTCACGCACAGGAAGCCCGCCAGCGCGTCGGCCGTCACCGGGCCGGAGCCCTCCAGGCGACTGCGGACGATCTCACGCAGGGCTTCGTCGCGGTCCCGGACCCGGAAACGGGGCGCGGCCACCGCCGGGTCGCCAGGGTCGCAGGCCAGGTCCGGGTGTAACAGGCGCCACTGCTGCAGCCGTTCCACCGCGGTCCAGCGAACCCGGTCGCCGATGGTGACCACCGCCGCGCGTCCTTCCGCCCGCAGGTCCTGCGCCAGGCGCTGCCATTGACCGGCGGCGATCTCCGCATCCGTCATGCCGCCGAGCAGCACCAGGGCGTCGTGAAGCTCATCCATGTTTTCGGCGCCGGGCCAGGCCTCGCCGCGCACCTTTTCAATGGCCTGCCCGTCCAGCTGCCCGAGATTGCGGGCGGTTTCCGGGTCGAGCACGCCGCGCGCCTGCACGGCGCTGGTCCGGCGTTCCTCCGCCGGCGCATCATCCAGGAATGCGTAAGGCCGCGCGGTGAGTATCTCCTGGGCCAGGGGCGAAGGCAGGGCCAGGTCCCGGGTCACGATCTCGATCCGGTGCGCTTCGATATCCGCCAGGACCCGCTGCAGCCCGGCCACGTCCATGGCTTCGTACAGACAGTCCGACACCGTCTGCTGCACCAGGGGATGCTCGGGCACCTCGCGCTCGCCGGCAAGGTTCTCCTGGCAGGCGAGCTGGTCCGGGAAGACCACCGCGATCAAGTCCTCGGCGTCCATCCGCTGGAGCTGGGGCGCGACGCGCCGGCCGTTCCGGTTGCGCCGCACCGCCAGGGCCGTGGTGGCATTCCAGCGCCAGCGCGTGCCGAAAATCGGCGCATCCAGAAGTGCCTGGGTCAGGACATCGACGGCGTTGGCCGACTTGAGATAGTGGCGGACCTCTTCAAGGGGAAAGCTGTGGGTGGCACTCAGCGACAGCACGATGCTGTCCTCCAGCGCCGCCGCCTGCAGCTCGAAATTGAACCGGCGGCAGAAGCGCTTGCGCAGGGCCAGCCCCCAGGCCCGGTTGATGCGCGAGCCGAACGGCGAGTGGATGACCAGGTGGGTATCCCCCGACTCGTCGAAGAAGCGCTCGAAAACGATCCGCCGGTGGGTCGGCAGCACCTCGAGGGCCAGCAGCGCGGTGCCCAGGTATTCGATCAACTGGTCCACCGCCGACTCGCCGATGTCCAGCTCCGCCAGCCACGGCGCCACCGATTCGCGCTCCCCGGTCCAGCGCCGCTCGAACTCCTCCCGGAGCCGGGACACCGAAGCCGACAGCTCGTCGCTGCGGCCGGGCGCTTCCCCGAACCAGAACGGGATGCCCGGCGGCGCGCCATTGGCGTCCGTCACCCGGACCGTGCCCCGCTCCACCTTCTGTATCCGGTAGGAAGTGTTGCCCAGCTGAAAGATATCCCCGGGCAGGCTCTCGAAGGCGAAGTCCTCGTTGAGGGTGCCGATGACCTGATCCTCGGGCTCCAGGACTACGTCGTAATCGAACTGGTCCGGAATGGTGCCGCCATTGGTGAGCGCCGTCAGCCGGGCGCTCTTGCGGCCCCGCAGCCGGCCGTTCACCGCGTCGTGGTAGACCAGCGCCCCGCGCCGGCCCCGCCGGGTCGAGAACCCGTTGGCGAGCATGTCGACGATGGACTCGAAGCTCTCCCGGGACAGCTCGCGGTAGGGCCAGGCGCGCCGGAACAGGCTGAACAGCTCCCGGTCCGGCCACTCGCGGGCGCTCGTTTCCGCGACGATCTGCTGAGCCAGTACCTCCACGGCGCCGCCTGCGACCGTCAGCATTTCGAGCTCGTGACGCCGAACGCTGTCCAGCAGCGCAACGCACTCCACCAGTTCGTCGCGGGTGGTCGGAAACAGCCGCCCCTTCGGCGTCCCGCCCACGGCGTGGCCCGAGCGACCGACCCGCTGCAGGAAGGTGGAGATCAGGCGCGGCGATCCGAGCTGGCACACCAGGTCGACGTCGCCGATGTCGATGCCGAGCTCCAGGGACGCGGTGGCCACCAGCACACGCAGCTTCCCCGCCTTCAGACGCTGCTCGGCGTCGAGGCGATGCTCCCGGGCCAGGCTGCCATGGTGGGAAGTGACGGCCTCCTCCCCCAGCCGCTCGGCAAGATGGCGCGCGGCGCGTTCGGCCAGCCGGCGGGTATTCACGAACACCAGCGTGGTCCAATGCTCATCGACGAGCGCGGCCAGCCGGTCGTAGATCTCCGCCCACTGCTCCGCCGCCATCACCGCCTGCAGCGGCGACGGGGTCAACTCCAGAGCGATGTCGCGGTGCTTGACATGGCCCATGTCCACGATGCGACGGGGCTCCTCGCGGTTGCCCACCAGGAAGTCGGCGATGGCCTCGACGGGACGCTGGGTCGCCGACAGGCCGATGCGCATCGGCGGCGCCCCGGTCAGGGCCATGAGCCGTTCCAGGGACAGGGCCAGGTGGGCGCCGCGCTTGTTCCCGGCGAGGGCGTGAATCTCGTCCACGATTACCGTATTCACGGTACCCAGGGCCGCGCGGCCGGATTCCGAGGTGAGCAGGATGAACAGGGATTCCGGGGTAGTCACCAGGATATGCGGCGGCTGCCTGCGCATGCGCGCCCTCTCCCCGGCGGGGGTGTCGCCGGTGCGCACCTGGGCCCGGATCTCCACCTCCGGCAGCCCCTCCCGGGCCAGCCCGGCCCGGATGCCTTCGAGAGGCAGCTGCAGGTTCCTGTGTATATCGTTGGACAGCGACTTGAGGGGCGAGACATAGAGAATCTGCGTGGCGTCCTCCAAGCCGCCGCGCTGCAGCCCCTCCACGAGCAACCGGTCGATGGCGCACAGGAACGCCGCGAAGGTCTTGCCCGAACCGGTGGGGGCGGCGATCAAGGTGTGGCGACCGGATCGGATCGCCGGCCAGGCCTGGCACTGGCAGTCGGTGGCCGCGCCGAATGCCTCACGGAACCAGCGGGCGACAACGGGGTGGAAAGATTCAAAAGCCATGCGTCAGTAAACCATGATCCGCGAACGCGGCCAAGCATCCCCGATCTTGTAAGCCGGCCGGATATCGGTCATGCTGATATCACCCGACCGGTTACGACCGGAGTGAAGGCTGTCCGTCGATAGCCAGGAGCAACGACCATGAGCAGAGAACAGAAAAGCAACAAGGAAACCAGGAAGAAAGCCTTGTTGACGCCCAAGGAGAAGAAGGCCGCCAAGAAAGCTAAAAAGAGAGCGGCGAGCGAACGCTAGTACTTGGTACCCCGCCACGAATGTTGGCCCATTCAGTCGGTACCGCACGACGGACAAACGAAGGATGAAGGAGGCCAGCCCTCTGGCCGATGAGGCTTTCAATAGCCTTCGTGGCGAAACGGCGCATGGACCGGTAACGGACACCATACTGTTTCCCCCATGCGCCCCCGATCGTTTCGGGGGTTTTTTTGTGCCGCCAGATACAGACTACTCCATGCGATACCCCGCCGCCTCGCCGCCCCGGAAAGCGGCGAGCCTGATGGGCTACGTCAGCATGGCCATGGCGGTGGGCCCCATGCTGGGACCCCTGCTCGGCGGCGGTCTGGACGAGCTGTTCGGCTGGCGGGCAGCGCGGCGGGGCTCTCCGGGGCCCCCACCGTGGCCGGCGGCGCGGCGGTGACAGCCATCACGTCCGCGGTCCTCACCGGGGCGAACGCCGCTCCTGCGCTGCTCGGGATCATGCTGCTTTCATCGTTTGCGGCACTGGTGGCGGCGCTGTATGTGCGATCCAAGGACCAAGCTGACGGGTATACCGGTCCGGGCGCCACAAACTGACATACCCCTGCCCGGCAACCCGAGACGTTCACGTTTCCCCGTTACCCGATATATCATCGGGCTCATCCGGAGAGCCGACGCGGCTGCAGGACCACCCATGCGTAGCCTGAAAATCGATTTCTTCCGCGGCCTGGCTCTGATCATCATCTTCATCGACCACGTCTACAACAACAGACTCGGGGGCTATACCCTGCGCGGCTATGGCATTACCGATGCCGCGGAAATCTTCTTCTTCTGCTCCGGATTCGTAGCCGCGCTGGTTTACGGCAGAATTCTAGAAAGTTCGGGAATGGGGGCCGCACAGATCAAGGCCGTGCGCCGGGCGCTGGTCATCTACGCGTTCCATGTCGCCGCCTTCGCGCTGCTTCTCGCCCTGTCAGTGGCCCTGAAGGACCTTGACGGCGTTGAAACGGTGCTCCGCCACCGGCAGCTGCATGGTGCGGTATACGGAGATCTGTCCACCGCCCTGCATATATTTACTTTGAACTACCAGCCGTTCCTGTTCACCATTTTGCCCGCCTACATGGTGTTGTCCGTGGCGACGCCTTTATTTGCCTGGCTGCTGGACAGGTCCGCGACGCTCGTGTTCGGGGTCTCGCTGACGATTTATGTTCTCGTGCAGCTGTATCCCGACATCAATTTCACCCAGGGTCCGCATGGCGGTCGGTGGGTATTCAACCCATTTGCCTACCAATTCCTGTTCGTGATCGGAATGCTGTTCGGCCACAGCCACAGGCACGGACGGCTGGACGTACCCATGCGGCTGGATGCCGCAATCACCGCTTTTTTACTGCTGGCGGTGGTGTTCGTATTCCACAACTTCATTCCTTTTCTGCAAAAGCACTTTGCCCTGTTCCCGGACTACCCGCTGCCCGGTGGACTCCCGTGGACCGGCAAGGTCAACGAGGAGCCGCTGCGGATCCTACATTTCCTTGTATTGATGTACGCGGTTGCATATGCAATGGGCCGGCTCGGAACCCGGTTTCCCCGTTTCTACCGGCGGCTCGTGAAACTCGCCGCACCGGTCATGGCCTGCGGCCGAAACTCGATCCATATCTTCGCCCTCGGCATTCTGCTGTCGTATATCGGCGGTTTCGTGATCGCCTCGTACGGAAACGGTGCCGAGGTGTGGATCCCCGTCAATGCCGTCGGCGTCGCACTGCTTCTGTGCGCCGGGTCCTGGCTCGCAAGCAGGCGTCCGGGGCTTGCGGCCGGGCCCCGTCGACGCGGGCAATCCTGACGTTCCTTCAGGTCGTCCCGGGAACACGCGCGCGTTAAAATACCCCGTCACTTCCACCGGCGAAGCACCCATGCAGGCAGACACGGCGCAGAAGCTGATCGACGGGCTCTGGCAGGACGAGATCGTCAGCGAGCTCACCGAGTACATCCGCATTCCCAACAAGTCGCCTCATTTCGATCCCGACTGGGCGGAGCACGGCTACATGCACGATGCCGTGCGACACATCGAGTCCTGGTGCCGCCGCCAGCCCATCGACGGCATGTCCGTGGAGGTGGTGCGCCTCGAAGGGCGCACGCCGCTGATCTTCATGGAAATCCCCGGCGAATCCGCCGAAACCATTCTGCTCTACGGCCACCTCGACAAGCAGCCGGAGATGACCGGCTGGGCCGACGGTCTCGGACCGTGGCAGCCGGTGTACCGGGACGGAAAGCTCTACGGCCGGGGCGGCGCCGATGACGGCTATGCCGCTTACGCGTCGCTGGCAGCGGTGATGGCGGTGCGCGAGCAGGGCCTGCCCCACGCGCGCTGCGTGGTGATCATCGAAGCCTGCGAGGAGTCCGGCAGCTATGATCTGCCCGCCTACATCGACCACCTTCGCGACCGTATCGGCACGCCGGACCTGGTGGTGTGCCTGGACTCCGGGGCCGGGAACTACGAGCAGCTCTGGATCACCACCTCCCTGCGGGGTATGGCCGCGGGAACCTTGAGCGTGGAGATCCTCACCGAGGGCGTCCACTCGGGCGCCGCCAGCGGCATCGTACCGTCCAGCTTCCGGATCGCGCGCCGCCTGCTGGGCCGCCTGGAGGACGAAGAGACCGGGCGCATCCTGCCGGAGTCGCTGCAGGTGGATATTCCGCAGCAGCGCCTGGCGCAGTTGCAGGAGGTGGCGGATGCCCTGGGCGAGGAAGTGCACACCGCGTTCCCGTTCATTGACGACGCCGGGCCGATGGGCGAATCGGCGCTCGAGCGCCTGCTGAACCGCAACTGGCGCGCCGCGTTGTCCGTCACTGGGGCCGGACGCCTGCCGGCGATCGCCGATGCCGGGAACGTACTGCGCCCGGGGACCGAGCTGAAGCTGTCCCTGCGTCTGCCTCCCACGCTCGATGCCGGTGGGGTGGCCAGCGAGCTGAAGCGCCTGCTGGAGACGGACCCGCCCTACAACGCGCGGGTGAGCTTCGACGCCGGCACCGCCGCCACGGGTTGGAACGCGCCGGAAACGGCGCCATGGCTGGCTCGGTCACTGGAGGCGGCCTCCCGCGAGACATTCGGCGCGAGCTGCATGCACATGGGCGAAGGCGGCACGATCCCGTTCATGGGTATGCTCGGCGAAAAATTTCCGGACGCCCAGTTTATGATCACCGGCGTGCTGGGGCCCCGGTCCAACGCCCACGGGCCCAACGAGTTTCTGCACGTGCCGTTCGCCCGCGGGCTCACCACCTGCGTGGCGCGGGTCATAGCCGACCACTTCCAGCGGGATTGACCCGCACTGGCGGGATCAGCGAACCGGCGTGTAGCGGAATTTCTGGCCGCCGACGGTGGCCTGGAACATCAGGCCGCCCTTGGCTACGGTGAAGATCGCCATGCCCTTGTAGTAACCCCGGGACCGGGTGTGGGCATCGCCCTGGTTGCGGCTGGTGCTGGTGGAACTGCCCGTGGTGGTGGCCTGGGCGGAAGCCCCGGCGGTGATTCCGATGGCCGAGGCTTCGGCGCCGAATTCAAAATTGCCATTGGTGAATTCGCTCAGGGCGCGCTCGTCCCGGAAAAAGATGATCTGGCTGAACGCCTGGGCGCCGAGCTGCAGCCCGATACTGCCCTGGGTCATGGTGGTATTGCCCACATAGCGTCCCTGTTCATACACGCGTCCTTCCCCATAGGCGCCTCCGACCATGAAACCGGCCTTGGTGACGGTGGGAAACAGGGCATAGCCGTAGCTGTTGTCGAAGAAACGGCCGCTTTCGCCGGCCGCCTTGAAGACCTCCAGGGCGTTCCGGTATTCGTCGGCATGGGCTGCTGACAGAGGCAGCATTACGACTACGGAGCACAACAGGCTGCGTAACAGTTTCCGCATGGACAGGATCCTCGTCTATTTACCAATGGCTGCGCCGAGTATGAACCACCGGTCCGGAGCGGGGAAGCGGACGAGCTTCGAATCGTCGGGCGCGAAAAATAAATGAACGGCACCACGGACAATTTCGTTGACGCCACGTACGCTCAAACCTGTCGCCCGGGCGCTCTCCGACGCATTGCGCATCCGGACACCGGATGCCATCACGTCGCCCCGGACGGTGTTTCCGCGGGAAGATTCCCGGTATCGCCTTCACCGGTATTGCGCTGAAACCAGTCCCGCACCGCCGCGGTGGTGGCGCTGTCCGCGTCCCGCGCGCCCAGGATATAGCCGTAATCGCTGCGTTCCACCACGGGCAACAACCGCACCAACGTGCCTTCCGCGATCATCGGCTCCACCAGGCCGGCCCATCCCAGCGCCAGCCCCCGGCCCGCCACCGCCGCGTTCAGGACAAGCGGATAATTGTTGTAGTAAAAGCGGGTGGACCGGACCGGCGCCTCCACACCAGCAAGCCCGCACCATCGGTTCCAGTCGAGCCATCGGGCGCTGTGCTCATCCATGTGCAGCAGAGGGACACGGGCGATGGACTGGGAATCGATCCTGTTGCCGAGATCGTGAGCGGCTGCGCAGTGCGGGCTGCACACGGGAAACACCATCTCGTTAAACAGGCGCCACTCGTTCTCCACGCGCCCGTCGAAACGGCCGAACCGAATGGTCAGGTCCGCGGACGCCATCTCCGATCCCTCGTCGCGGTCCACCGGCACCACTTCGATCCGGGTCCCGGGAAACGCCGATTCCAGACGCCCCAGGCGCGGCAGCAACCAGCAGTGGGCAAACCCGAAATGGACCGCCAGCACCAGGGAGTCGTGGCGGGCATGGGACCGTGATTGAATGCGCCGGCTGGCGCCGACCACCCGCCTCAGCGCGTCCGCCACATCCTCGTAGTACGCCAGGCCGTCCCGGGTCGGGCGAAGCCGTCCGGCGGCGCGGTCGAACAAGGCCACGCCCAGCGCGGCCTCCAGCGCGCGGATACGCTGGGACACCGCCGGCTGGGTGGTCCCGAGCTCGCCGGCCGCGGCGGTCATGGCCCCCAGCCGGACCGTGGCCTCGAAAGCTGCAATGGCTTTCAGCGAAGGGTGCGGAGGAGCTTTTCTTCTCATAAGGTATTTGCATGCAGTGTATCAGGAAACCTTGAATTTACAGCACTCCGAGGAAAGCCACATAATCCATTCAACTTGAATCCATTACTGGTTTTCCGATCATGCATGGCGTGCATTTCGATATCGACCCCCTGGCACCGGGGGTCCGGGTACGGCACGAGGGCGGCGAATGCGCCCTGCCCGCGCTGTGGCTTCGCGAACGCTGCCAGGACCCGGATCACGTCGACACCTATACCCGGCAGCGCCTGTTCAACCCCCACGAGCTGCCGGAGGATCTGGCCTTGACGGCGGTCGAGACCGACGACGACGACCGTATATGGCTCAGCTTCAGTGACGGCTATCGCGGCTGCTACGACCTCGACGAACTGGCGGACGAGCTCGATCCCCGCGATCATGTGCCCGGGCCGCGGCCCTGGGACAGCGGATTCGACCGCAGCGAAGTGAGTTTCGACTGGCGGGGCCTGTCGGACGAAACCCGCCTGCATACGGCCCTGGGCGTGTTCCTCGAGCGGGGGTTTCTGATCCTGCGGAACGTTCCCACCGACCGTGAGCGGATACTGGAAGTGGCGGAGACTTTCGGCCATACCCGCGAGACGAACTTCGGACGCTATTTCGAGGTGTATTCACGCCCCGCTGCCAATGATCTGGCCTATGGCAGCATGGCGCTGGGTCCGCACACGGACAATCCCTATCGTGAGCCGGTCCCGGGCATACAGATCCTACATTGCCTGGTCAACGAGACCAGCGGCGGTCTTTCGACGCTGGCGGACAGCCTGGCGGTCGGGCGGACCCTGGCGGCGGAGGACCCCGGGGGCTTCGAACTGTTGGCCAGCATCCCGGTCCGGTTCCGCTTCATCGATGCAGCCGGGGAGCTGGTTGAACGGCGGCCCATCATCCGCCGGGATGCGTCCGGCGAGATGACCGGGCTGCATTACAGCCCGCGCCTGGACTACCTGCCCCTGCTCGAGGAAGGCGAGCTGCGGCGCTTCCACCGTCTGCGGCAGCGCTTGGGCGCGCTGTTGACTGATCCGGGTTTCGAGCTAAGCTTCCCGCTTCGCGCCGGCGAGCTGCTGCTGTTCGACAACAATCGCATCGTGCACGGCCGCACCGCATTCGACGCCAACGAAGGCCGGCGTCACCTGCAGGGCTGTTATATTGACATCGATGAGCCGCGCAGCCGCTACCGGACCCTGTCGCGGCGGGTTCACCCGCACTGGACCGACACGGAGACACCATGAGCACGGTTTCATTCAGGCAGATGAAGGACGGCACCCGGGCCGACTACGAGCTGCTGGAACGCATCGAGCGCGAGTACGTCGCCGCCCTGCCGGACCGGATCCTCGATGCGCTCCGGGCGCTGGACGGCAGCCTGGGCGGCTACCGGGTGACGCGCCTGGAGCATTGCCTGCAGACCGCCAGCCGCGCCGAGGCGGACGGCGCGGACGAGGAAATGGTGCTGGGGGCCCTGCTCCACGACCTGGGGGACGTGCTGGCGCCGGCCAACCATTCCCAGTACGCTGCGGCGATCATCCGGCCCTACGTCCGGGAGGAAGTGACCTGGATTGTGGAGCACCATGGCGTGTTTCAGATGTACTACTACGCCCATCACCTCGACGGCAACCCGGACGCCCGCGAGCTCTACCGCGGCCACCAGTGGTTCGACGCCTGCGCCGGCTTCTGTGAACGCTGGGACCAGGCGGCCTTCGATCCCGACTATCCCACCCGTCCCCTGGAGCACTTCGAGCCACTGGTGCGGCGCATCTTCACCCGCGAACCTTTCGCCGGGGAGAACGTCGAGACGGGGTAAGAGGCGCCCACTCGAACACCTGATCGCCTCCGACCGGAACCACCGGTCCTCATACCGGTCCCACTATTGCGTACAAACCCGATCAATATGCAGCAACCGGCCTCACGTGGCCGGAAGGAGTCAACCATGAAGCGTGTTTCGGTATTTCTGATCAGCCTGCTGTTTTCCACGCTCGCCCCGGCGGCGGACGTGGAGGGACTGGTCAAGAAATCGAGCCCCTACGGCGTGACGGAGACCCTCGATCGCCTGGAATCGGTCCTCGAAGAGAACGGCATCACCGTCGCCCTGCGGTGGAATCACGGCCGGAACGCGGCGGAAGTGGACATTCCGCTGCGCGACACGGAGGTGATGATTTTCGGGAATCCGAAAATCGGCAGCCACCTGATGACCAGCGCCCAGTCGGCGGGCATCGATCTGCCCATGAAGGCCCTGGCCTGGCGGGACGGGAACGACCGGGTGTGGCTGGCCTACAACGATCCGGCCTATGTCGCCGAACGGCACGGCATTACGGACCGCGACGAGGTCCTCGGCAAGCTGTCCACCGCCCTGGACAAGCTCACCAGTGCAGCGGTAAAGCAGGAGTAGCCGCCGCTGGAAACCGGCTATATCGCCAGGTATTCCTGGCGCAGTTCCTTGTTGTCCAGGACTTCCCGGGCGGAGCCGTCGTAGACCACCTGGCCCATATCCAGGATCACGGCGCGGTCGGCCAGGTTCAGGGCGGCGATGACGTTCTGCTCGACGATCACCGTGGTGAACCCGAGCTCCTTGATCTCCTGGAGAATCTTTTCGATCTCCTGCACGATCACCGGCGCCAGCCCCTCGTAGGGCTCATCCAGCAGCAGCAGCTTGATGTCCCGCGCCAGGGCGCGGGCCACGGCCAGCATCTGCTGCTCGCCGCCGGAAAGCGTCGTGCCTTCCTGGCCGCGGCGCTCCCCAAGGCGCGGGAAGTGATCGTAGATCCGCTCCAGTGACCAGCCCGTCGGTTCCTGGATCTGGGCGAGCTTCAGGTTCTCTTCCACGGTAAAGCCCGCAATGATGCGGCGGTCTTCGGGCACGAGGGATACGCCGGCCTGGGCGGCCTCAAAGGATTTCATCTTGTGTATCGGCTTGTGGTTGAGCCAGACCTCGCCCTGCTTCAACTGGGGCCAGCCGATCTGGGCGATGGTCCGCAGTGTCGACGTCTTACCGGCGCCGTTGCGGCCGAGCAGCGCCACGATCTCCCCTTCCCGCACATCGAAGCTCACGCCCTGCACGATATAGCTTTCGCCGTAGTAGGCGTGCAGGTTCCAGCAGGAAAAATATGCCGGGTCCGATCCGGCGGCCCGGACGGTGTGCTGCTCTGCGGTGCCGCTCATGTATGCATGCCTCCAAGATAGGCTTCCTGGACCTTCGGGTTGCCGCGTATCTCCTCCGGCGCCCCTTCGGCGATGATCTGGCCCTGGGCCAGCACGGTGATCTTGTCCGCCAGGGAGAACACGACATGCATGTCGTGCTCGATGATCACCTTGGTCATCCCGCGCTCCTTGATCTGCCTCAAGGATTCAATTGTCGCATTGGTGTCCGCCCGGGACATCCCCGCCGTGGGCTCGTCCAGCAGGAACAGGCTGGGGTGCTGGACCAGGCCCATGGCCAGCTCCAGGCGTCGCTTGTCCCCCCTGGACATGCTCACCGCCACCGCGTCACTGTGCTCGGTCAGGCCTATTTCGGCCAGGGATTGCTCGGACTCACGCCGGATGTCCGTCTCCCCCGCCATGGAGACGAAGGGATTGAACGTGAACGAGCCGTCGCGCCTGGCAAGGGCGGCGATCATGACATTCTGGAGCACGGTGAGCTCCTGGAATATCTCCGGGGTCTGGAACACCCGGGCGACGCCGGACTGGTTGATTTCGTGAGGCGACCTGCCGGTGATCACCTCGCCGTTGAAGGTTACGGTGCCGCGGTCGGGTTTGATGCGGCCCACGCAGACGTTCAGCAGCGTGGACTTGCCCGCCCCGTTCGGTCCGATAATCGCGTGGGTCCGGCCCTTCTCGATCTGCAGATTGATGTCACTCAGGGCGTGCAGGCCGCTGAAGCTCTTGTCAACATAGGCGATGTTCAAAACGATGTCCTGTTCCATGGCTCAGCCCCCGTCCCCGGATTGTTTCGCCTGTTCGGCGGCTTCGGGACGCGGCTTGTCCCGCCACCACCGCTTCGCGAGCCGGGACAGGCCTTCCATAAGACCGCCGGGCATGAAAATGACAATCACCATGAACAGCGCGCCGAGGGTCAAATGCCAGCCTTCCCCCACGAACGGATGCACCATTGTGACCACGATGCTCTCCAGCAGGTCCGGCAGAAAGGCGAACATCTCGTGCAGCGCCGACTGGTTCATCGCGGAGAAGATATTCTCCGCGTACTTGATCAGGGCCGCCCCGAGCAGCGGCCCGGTGAGCGTTCCCGCGCCACCCAGAATCGTCATCAGAACGACTTCTCCCGACGCCGTCCATTGCATGCGCTCGGCGCCCGCCAGCGGGTCGGTGACGGCGAGCAGCGAACCCGCCATGCCGGCGTACATGCCCGAAATCACGAATGCCACCAGGAGGTAGGGGCGCGTGTTGAACCCCGTGTAGCGCATGCGGGTCTGGTTGGACTTGATGGCTCTCAGCTTCAGCCCGAAAGGCGAGCGAAAAATCATCATGGAAATGTAGAAGCCGATGATCAGCACCGTTGCGCAGAAGTAGAAGCCCGGATAGCCCTGCATCTCCATGCCCAGAAGCGTTCCCACCGGCGAGCCCTCGGGGGCGATGCCGAGCATGCGGTCGATCACCATCGGGTCGTCCCGCAACACCCGCAGCCCGGTCTCGCCGTTGGTGATCGGGGTCAGCACGGAATAGGCCAGGTTGTAGCTCATCTGGGCGAATGCGAGGGTGAGGATCGCGAAGTAGATGCCGGTGCGCCGCAGGCAAACGTAGCCGATGGCGACCGCGAACACACCGGCCATGATCGTGCTGAGCAGCACCGCGGGGATGACGTTCAGCGAAAGGAGCTTGAATGACCAGACCGCGGTATAGGAGCCAACCCCCAGAAACGCCGCGTGGCCGAAGGACAGGTAGCCGGTCAGACCGAACAGGATGTTGTAGCCGATGGCGAACAGACCGAAAATGGCGAATTTCTGCAGCAGATCAGGATAGGACGCACCAACCGGCGCCAGCCATATCGGCATGAGCAGCACGACGGCGATGAACGCCAGCATGGCCAGGGTGTCGTTGCGGGACAGCTTGAACTTCTTCACCGCTCTAGTCCTCCATCAGGCCCTTGTGGCCCATGAGCCCGCGCGGGCGCACCAGAAGCACGATGACCGCAACCAGGTAGATAATGATCTGGTCGATGCCGGGAAGGATCGACTTGACAGCGTTCAGGGATGCGAGCGACTGGAGAATGCCGAGAAGGAATCCCGCCGCCACGGCGCCTCCCAGCGAGCCCATGCCCCCCACAACCACGACGACGAAGGAAAGCACCAGGAACTCCATGCCCATGTGGTAGTCGGGCGGCAGGATCGGCACGTACATGACCCCCGCCAGACCGGCCACCACCGTGGCGATGCCGAACAGAATCGTGAACCGGCGCTCCACGTTTATCCCCAGCAGGCTCACGGTCTCCCGGTCCGACATGCCCGCGCGAACCACCATTCCGAATGTGGTGAGGTGCAGGAAGGCGAAAACGCCGCCGATCACCAGTAGCGCGAAGGAGAAATACACCAGCCGCCAGTACGGGTATGAAACATTCTCGCCGAGACCCAGCCAGGAGCCGATCGGCGCGCTGCCGGCCACGATATCCGGCGCCGGTGCGGGAATCGGATTGGCGCCGAAGAACGACTTGACGACTTCCTGCAGCACGATGGCCAGGCCGAAGGTCACCAGGATCTGCTCGGCGTGGGGGCGCTTGTAGAAGAACTGGTATAGACCGCGCTCCAGGATCAGCCCGATGAGCAGCATCACGGGGACGGCCAGCAGTATGGACAGGGGCACCGCCCAGTCGATGATCATGGCGCCCGTATCGCCCCACCAGATCTCCAGGTAGGGTATTTCCTTGTAGGCCGCGAAGGCGGTGACGCCCTCGTCCTTGACCTTCTGCGAAATCGTCAGGAGGTTCTGAAAGCTTACGGCGCAGAATGCGCCCAGCATGAATTTCGCGCCATGGGCGAAGTTCACGACGCCCAGGCTGCCGAACACCAGGGTCAGTCCCAGCGCGATCAACGCGTAGGCGCCCCCCTTGTCCAGGCCGTTCATTAACTGCAGTACGATCGCGTCCACAGTCGGAATCCGAAAAGTGCGTGTCTAGGAATCGAGGTCCGCCGGCGAGCGGACTCACCGGCGGGTCGAATACGTAGCGCCGGCCGGCGGCCCGGCCGGCGCTTTTCTGTACTACTGACTTCCTCTAGGCGCAGGTGCCCAGATCGCCGCCGAAGAGGGAGGCATCGTAGGTGACCTGCTCCGCCGGCACTTCCTGAACCACTTCCAGCAAGTCGAATTGGCTGGAGGGATTCTGGTTGCCGCGCACCACCAGCACTTTCTTGAAGCACTGGTGATCGGAGCCCCGGTAGAGGGTGGGCCCGTTGCCCATGCCGTCGAACTCGAAGTCTTCCAGGGCGCTGATCACTTCGCAGGGATAGAAAGTGCCCGCCATCTCGACGGCATTGGCGTACAGCAGAGTCTGCACGTAGCAGGTATGAGCCGCCTGGGAGGGCGGAAAGCCGTACTCCTCGCCAAAGGACTTGACGAAGGCCTGGGAGGCTTCGTCCTTCAGCGCCCAGTTCCAGTTCGTGGAGCCGAGGATCCCCTTGATGTTCTCCCCGGCACCCTGGGCCATGAGGCGCGAAAACAGCGGCACGACGACCTGGAAATCCTTGCCGTTGACCTGCTTGTCGCGCATGCCGAACTGAACCGCCTGGGTCAGGGAATTGACCATGTCCTTGCCGTAGTGATTAAGGATCAGCACGTCCGCGCCGGAATCCAGCACCGGAGTCAGGTATTGCGAGAAGTCACCCGCGCCGAGGGGCGTACGGACCGCCTGCACGGTCTCCCATCCAAGGCCCTCGGTGGTATTCATGATGGACTCTTCCTGGGTCCAGCCCCAGGTGTAGTCCGCGGTCAGGTGATAGGCCTTGCGGTCGGTGCCGTACTCCGCTTCGAGGACCGGCCCCAGTGCCGCACCGGACTGGTAAGCGTTGAAGAAATGGCGAAAGCCGTATTTGCGCTTGTCCTTTCCGGTGGTGTCGTTGGAATGGGTCAGGCCGGCCATGAACATGACACCGGCCTCATGGCACAAGGACTGCTGGGCAATTGCCACCCCGGAGGACGAGCCGCCGGTGATCATCAGCGCCCCGTCCTTCTCGATCATGCGCTTGGCGGAGGCCCGGGCCGCGTCCGACTTCGTCTGGGTATCGCCGGTAACGTACTCGACTTTCTTGCCGAGAATACCGTTGCCCGACAACGAACTCGGCTTCATGGTGTTCAACATGCCGCCGTCACCCTCCCCGTTCAGGTGCTTGACGGCGAGCTTGTAGGCGCGTAGCTCGTCGGCGCCTTCGTCCGCATAGGCACCGGTCTGGGGTACGTTGAATCCCAGGGTCACCGACGAGGCGTCACCGGGATTGTTGGTGAAATCCTGCGCCCAGGCCTTGCGCACGAAAAAATTCGGTACGGCGCCGGCGGCGCTTAGATAGGCCGCGGACTTCAGGACTCCGCGACGGGTAACTTTGTATTGACTCATAATTCGAGATTCCTCCTGGCTGCTTTATTGAATGACCGTCTGAATCGCTCGACCGGTGGCTTCAGGGCGGTTGCCGGCCCCTGCGCGGCCGCGTCTTACGATACGACGGACCTGCAATTTAAAGGAGTGTGTCAAACACCTCAATAACTAATTGTTATTATTAATTAAATTCTGTAAATTCATGATTCGTGGCTGGGGGTTTATTGTAAATTCTTGACAATTTCCGGAGGCGAAGGAGCCGGTGGCAAACGCTGGAATCGGATACAGGATCCGCGAGCAGAGAAAGCGCCTGGGGCTCACCCAGACCGGGCTGGCGCGCGAGCTGGACATCTCGGCGTCCTACCTGAATCTCATCGAGGCCAATAAGCGGGCCGTTGGCGGCCGGTTGGTGAACCGTCTGGCCCGCGCCCTGGGGCTGGACGTGGAGGTTCTGACCGGCGCCGCCGAGCAGCGTCTCCGGGACGACCTGCGCGAGCTGCCCATGGACCCGGTTTTCCGTTACGTCAAGCTCGAACCGAATTTCGCCGACGAGGTCGTGGCCCGCAACCCGGAATGGGCACGCATGATGCTGACGCTCTACCGGGCCTATCTCGACGGCAACCAGGCACTGGCGGTTCTGAGCGATCGTCTGAACCGGGACCCGTGGCTGCAGGCCTCCGTGCACCGGATGCTGACGCATATCACGACCATCCGTTCGACCTCGGAGATCCTGGTGGAAACCGACCAACTGGACGCAAGCCGGCGCAGCCGGTTCGAGCGGGTTCTGCATTCGGAGAGCGCCCGGCTCACCGAGGCCGCCCAACAAATGGTGTCGTTCTTCGAGTTGCAGAACACGACCAACCCATCCGTCGCCGCGTCGGAACAGGTGGACGAATTCATCATCGGGCACCGCAACTACTTCCCGACCCTTGAAGACGCGGGTCAGCAGCTCCGCCGTGAGCTGGACAATCTCGATCCGGGAAACCGGGACAATGCACTGGCCGAGTTCCTGGCGGCGGAATTCGGAATCCGGATCGACAACGTCGGCACCGAACGCACCGCCACCGCCCATTTCACGCACCACGCCCGATTCGATCCGGAAAACCGGCTTTTGAGCTTTCCGGCCAATTCCCCGGTCACTACCCGGCGGTTCCAGATGGCGCGTACCGCGGCCGAGCTCACCTTCGCCGACACCCTGGCGGCCGTCGTCGACGATCCGCGCCTGTCCTCCGATACCGCGCGGCAGCGCGCCACCCACGCGCTGGGCAGCTATATCGCCGGCGCCGTTCTCCTGCCCTACGAGCCGTTCCTGGAGGACGCCGAGAACTGCCGGTACGACGTAGAGATCCTGCGGCAGAAGTACGACGCCGGCTACGAGCAGGTCTGCCATCGGCTCGTGACGCTGCGCAATCCCCGGGCCGAAGGCGTGCCGTTCGCCTTCCTGCGCGTGGATCCATCGGGCTACATATCCAAGCGATTTCCGCTTTTCGGGTTTCAACTGCCCCGCTTCGGCCATGCCTGCCCTCTGTGGCCGGTTTTCACGGCGTTCCAGACCCCGGGACGCGTCGTCCGCCAGCTCGCGGAATTCTCCGACGGGCACCGCTTCCTGATGTTCGCCCGCACGGTCACCAAGCGCGCCGCCACCTTCAGCGCCCAACCGGTCATGTTCTCCGTGATGCTCGCATGCGATGCCATCCACGCGGATCGCACCGTCTACTCGGAAGGCCTGGATTTTCAGTCGGACGGCGCCGCCCTGCCCGTCGGCGCCACCTGCCGGCAATGCGAACGCACGCATTGCCAGCACCGCCAGGAAGCGCCGGTCACCGCCAAGCGTTGACTACAGGCGACAAAACGATATCAGGTTCAATCACGGGCCGGATACTGATAGATTTGAATGCGGGCGCCGAATGCGCGCCACAGACCAGCTGCCCGCCGGTTCGAGGCATGGATGCCCCGGGGCGACTTACGGACCCACATGCAGCTCGACCATAATGAGGAAGTCGGGGGGATCAGGTGTGACTGAACAAATACTCATAGCCGAAGACGAGCCGTACATCGTCGAGTCGCTCGGATTTGTCCTGGGACAGTCCGGTTACGCCGTCAGTGCGGAAAGCGACGGTTCCGCCGTGATTCAACGGGTCCGCGACCTCGCGCCGGGGGTCGTAATTCTCGATTTAATGCTCCCCAACAGAAACGGTTTCGAGATTCTCAAGGAGCTCAAGAACGACCCGGACCTGCTGGCGATTCCGGTTTTAGTGCTGACCGCCAAGGGCCAGAACCAGGACCGGACGACCGCCGATCAGCTCGGAGCCGATGCATTCATTACCAAGCCGTTCTCGAACCGGGAGGTGTTGAGTTGCGTCCGGAAGCTCCTGAGCGGCGCGCCGGAATCCATCCGGTGAAATCACGGCCCCGGGAAACCGCGGCGTTGTTGTTGTGCCTCGGCGTCGTATTGCTGTTTCCTCCGATTGCCCTGATATTCGACAAGCCGCACCGTCTGCTCGGCATCCCGCTGCCGGTGTTCTACGTATTCGGGACCTGGCTGCTGCTCGTCCTGGGCGCCTACGCCGTTTCCCGGATCCTGCCCGACACCGAGTCTTCCGACTGACCGGCGTACGCACATGCTGACCACCGACTTTGCCCTGGCGACAGCACTGGCGTACGTCGCCCTGCTGTTCCTGCTGGCATTCGTGAGCGACCGCCAGTCCCGGCGCGGGCGCGACCGGCTGTTGCGTTCGCCGCTGGTGTACACCCTGTCGATTTCCGTCTATTGCACGTCGTGGACGTTCTACGGCGCGGTGGGCTCCGCCGCCCGCAACGGCCTGGAGTTCGCGACTATCTATCTCGGACCCACCCTGGTGTTCGTCGGGTGGTGGCTACTGCTGCGCAAGCTGGTGCGGATCGGCCATGTCCACCGGATTACCTCCATCGCCGACCTGATCTCCTCCCGTTTCGGCAAGAGCACCGCCCTGGGCGTGCTGGTGACCTGCATCGCCGTGATCGGGACGACGCCCTACATCGCCCTGCAGCTGAAGGCGGTCACCTCGAGCTTCCAGGTCGTGAGCAGCGCCACCGAAACACCCGTGCCGGGCATCGTGATGCAAAGCGGCACCGACGCCGGATTCTGGGTCGCCGTGGCGATGACGATCTTCACCATCCTGTTCGGTACCCGGAATCTCGATGCCAATGAACACAACCCGGGAGTCGTGGCGGCTATCGCCTTCGAAGCCCTGGTGAAGCTGTTTGCCATACTGGCGGTGGGACTTTTCGTAGTGTTCGGCATCGCCGGCGGCATCGGGAATGTCTTCGAGTACGCGCCGGCCCGGTCCATCATCCACGACCGGGAGCTGTTCGGCTGGCGATGGATCAACCTGATGATCCTGTCCGGCATCGCCATCATCTGCCTGCCCCGACAGTTCCAGATCACCGTGGTCGAGAACTCCCACGAGAGCCATCTGCGGACCGCTGCGTGGGCCTTCCCGCTGTACCTGTTCCTGATCAGTCTTTTCGTACTGCCCATCGCGATCGTCGGCCTCGCGGTGCTGCCCCCGGGCTCGAACCCGGACATGTTCCTGTTGACCCTGCCGATCTCGGCCAACCAGGACATGCTGGCGCTGTTCGCGTTCATCGGCGGTTTTTCCTCGGCCACCTCCATGGTCATCGTTGCCAGCATCGCGTTGTCCATCATGACCTCCAACCATATCGTCGTGCCCCTGGCCCTGCGCCTGCCCTGGGTGAGACTGGACGCCAGCGGCGACATCAAGCGACTGATGCTGACCACGCGGCGCATTTCAATCGGTGTGATTCTACTGCTCGGCTACGTCTACTTCCGGCTCAGCGCCGAGTCCGACGCCCTGGCGGCCATGGGCCTGATCGCATTCGTGGGTGTTGCGCAGTTCTTTCCAGCAGTGGTCGGCGGCCTGTACTGGCGCAACGCCGCCTCCAGCGGGGCTATTGCCGGGATGTCGGCGGGATTCTTCCTGTGGATGTATACGCTGTTCATCCCCAGCCTGAGCACCGCCGACAGTGCCCTGCAGGCACTGACCGACAACGGCCCGTGGGGGATCGCGCTTCTCAAGCCCCAGGCCATGCTCGGCCTGTCGGGCTTCGACCCCCTGATTCACGCCCTGTTCTGGAGCCTGGGACTGAACGCCGCGCTGTTCGTTATCGTGTCCGTCTGGTCCAGCCAGAAGCCCCTGGAAAAGCTTCAGAGCGCATTGTTCGTCGACGTGTTCAGGAACGTCGCCGGCACGGAATCCAAGGTGATTCAGCGCCGGGCCGCCACCAAGGACCTGTACAAGCTCACCCAGCGCATCCTGGGGCCGGTGGAAACCCACAAGTTGTTCGAAGAGCTCACCGGCGGCCAGTTGAAGCTGGATCAGCTCCCGCCGCTGGACACCCGCTACATCACGCATATCGAGCGCCGCCTGGCGGGCAATATCGGCGCATCCACCGCCCGTGCACTGGTGTCACAGATTGCCACCGGGGAGACCATCAGCATGGACGAGATCATCAAGCTGGTGGACGAGACCCAGCAGGTCGTGGAATACAGCCATCGACTCGAGGAGCAATCCCTGGAGCTGCACGCCACGGCGGAGAAGCTCCGAACCGCCAACCTGCGTCTTCAGGAACTGGACGCACAGAAGGACGAATTTCTCAGCCAAGTCAGCCACGAGGTACGCACGCCGATGACATCGATCCGATCATTCGCCGAGCTGCTCCTGGGCACGAATGCCCTCACCGCCGAGCAGTCCGAACGGTTCGTCCGGATCATTCACGAGGAAAGCCTGAGACTCACCCGCCTGCTGGACGAAATACTCGAGATGAACCGCCTGGAACACGGCGACCTGGAGATAGGCTTCTCGCCCATACAGCCGGAAGCCGTCGTCGACCGCGCCATCGACACCTGCCGCGGCCTGGCTGAACGCAATCGCGCCGCTCTGGAGGACGGCCAGCGAGCCGGATCGGCGACGGTTCTCGGAGACCCGGACCGGCTGCACCAAGTACTGATCAACCTGCTGACCAACGCCCTGAAGTACAATAACAACGCCAATCCCCTCGTGCGGATAGACAGCCGCGTCGCGGGCGGTTTCTACGAAGTGGATGTCAGCGACAACGGGCCCGGCATCAGGGAAGCCGGACAGATTTTCGAGAAATTCAGCCGGGGTCGGGAATCGTCCGGCAAGCAGGGCGGCACCGGCCTGGGGCTGGCCATCAGCCGCCGCATCATCCAGAAGATGCAGGGCGAGCTTGACATCGTGGACAACGGCGGGCACGGCACGCGATTCAGGATCCGCCTGAGGCTGGCGGAGGTCACGGGACACTGAAATTTTCGTTTCGCCCCCGGGCGATCAAGGTAGATGGATTGCTATGAAGGATATTCTTGCACTGGGTGACCTGGAACGCGCAGTCCACCTGATTTTCGAGGAAAAAGTCCCGTTCAACCGCCTGCTGGGCGTGAAAGTGGACAGCATCGACGAAGATTCGGTGCGGATGCGCCTCGAGATGCGCGACGAGTTCGTGGGTCACTTCGTCCACCGGGTGCTTCACGGCGGCGTGACCGCCTCGGTCCTGGATGTAACCGGCGGACTGGCGGCCTTCGTCGGAACCCTCAACAGGATCAGCCACCTCCCGTTCGACGACCAGATTCAGCGCTTCAACAACCTCGGCACCATCGACCTGAGGGTGGATTATCTGCGGCCGGGACGGGGGCAATGGTTCCTCGCCACGGGGTATATTCTGCGCATAGGCAGCAAAGTGGCGGTTACCCGCATGGAGCTGCACAATGACAACGACAACCTCATTGCCGTGGGTACCGGCGCCTACACGGTGACGTAACGGAATATCACGTGAGCGCAGTATTGATCCTGCTGGTCCCGGCGGGCCTGATCATCCTCTACGGGGTCCTCGTCTACAACCGGTTCATCAAAGACCGGAATACCATCGACGAGGCGTGGAGCGGCATCGACGTTCAGCTCAGGCAGCGCCACAACCTGATCCCCAACCTGGTGGAAACGGTCAAGGGATATGCATCCCACGAGGCCGGCGTGCTGGAGAAAGTGACCGCCCAGCGCGGCGCCGGGAGCATGGCCGACGTCAACCGGCAGGAGAACCGGATCACCGGGGCCCTCGTGGACCTTTTCGCCGTGGCGGAGGACTATCCTGACCTGAAAGCCAGCGCGAACTTCGCCGACCTGCAGCAGGAGCTGAGCCGGATCGAAGACCACATACAGCTTGCCCGGCGGTACTACAACGGCGCGGTCCGGGAATACAACACCCGCGTGCAGTCCTTCCCCAGCAACCTGGTGGCGTGGTTTTTCCGGTTCACCGAACGGGACTTCTTCGAGATCAAGGTCGTCGCGCAGCGGGAACTGCCCGAAGTTGCACTCTAACAGTCTGTCGGACTTAGGATGAATCTGCTGCGGCGGCGGGGGCGGCAGGGGCTGGTAGCCACCGCCCCGGGAATCAGTCCGGATCGGCGTCCTCGTCCGTCTCGTCCCTGTGTCGTCGACGCGCGAGGGTTGTCGAGCCGGCGCCGCCGGCCACACCCGGGGTTACCACGTGTATATCCCGCTGGGGAAACGGAATGGAGATACCGGACTCACGAAAAGCCTCGATGATCGCGAACCTGACCTCGCTGCCGGTGATGAGCATGTAGTCCGCCTCGCGAATGAAGAACCGCAGCTGAAATATCAGCGAACTTTCGCCGAAATCGCGCAGCACGACCGTGGGCGCGGGCGTCCGCAGGATGTCGTCGTGCTCTTCGGCACAGCGCAGCAGCAGGTCGCGCACCTGCCCGGGGTCGGAGTCGCGGGCAACACCCACCGCCACGACCACGCGGGCCACGGTGCTCTTGTGGGTCCAGTTCACCACCTCCGAGGAAACCAGCTGACTGTTGGGTACAATGACCTCGGCATTGTCGAAGGTCTGGATCTCGGTGGCGACCACGTTGATCTTCTTCACGTAGCCCTCGTGCTGGCCCACCACGATCCAGTCTCCGGCCTTGATGGGCCGGTGCATCAGCAGAATCAGCCCGGATACGAAATTGTTGACCACGTGCTGCAGGCCGAAGCCGATACCGACGGACAACGCCCCGAATATGATGGCCAGCTGGCTGAGCTCCAGGCCCAGGCTGGACACGGCAATGACGGCAGCGATGATGATTCCGGCGTAGCCCACACCGGTGGTCAGGGCGTCGCGTACGCCGACGTCCGGAACGGTCTGCGCCAGGATGCGGTTGGAGAGGAAGCCCTGGAAAAGCCGTACTACGATGAACAGGACGATGAAAAGCCCCAGGGCGACGCCGATGTCGACGAGGGAAAAGGTGTATTCACCAATGCTCACCCCGTAGAAGAGCTTGGCTGCGGTGGAAAAGATATCCGTTGCCTGAACGCCCCATATCAACAACAGGAACACGATCACAGCGACCGACAGGAAGACGTCCACCGCCAGCATCACCCAGAACATCAATCGCGCGGCACCGGTCCCGGAGTACCCCAGCTTGTCCAACAACAACGAGCCCGAGTCCCATTCCCGGCTCGCGGCCTGGTTGCAGATTGCGGCGATGAACGCCCGCAGGAGCAGGGCAAAACCCACCAGCAGCAGCGACCAGACTATGCGCTGGGACAGAAAAATACCGAGGTTCACGTAGCCCACCAGCGCCGCCGCCACGCCGAGGACCAGACCCACGCGGGCGACAAGGAAGAAAATCCTAACCAGCTTGCCCGGGGGCGTGGTGCTGCTTCGGCCGTCGTCGTCGATCACGATGAATCGCCAGTTGGCATCGCGCAGCACGTTGATCATGGCGATAGCAATGATCACCGCCGCCACCGCCCCGAACAGCACGTGCAGCGAATCCCGCGTCACATCCATTACGAGCATGTCGCTGAAGGACCGGCCTTCGCTGGGCTCGTGGAGCATAATACTGACCATGTTCAACCCGACGACCGTAAAGGCATACAGCCGAATGCGGCGGAACAGGAGCACGGCGGCGTCATTGGTGAACCGGCTGATCCGCCAACCCGGGTACTCCGGTGACAGGGCGGCCGCCGACAGGCCTGTGACCAGGAAGAGCTGGCACAGACTGATCATCAGTATCCAGACGCCATGGTGCAGCGCGTCGGTAAGCGCCGCGCTCTTGAGGAGAACCACGTACAGCCCGGCAACACTGACCACCGGCAGGACCACGTTGCCCAGACCCACCGCGAGCATCACCCGGAACCGCCGGGTGAACGAAGGACTCTCCTCGCGGTGATCGGGACCGTATCGGCGCAGCAGCCAGTTCCGCGTAGGCAGCACCACCGCCATGACCACCACCAGCAGGACCAGCCACCACATGACGGTAACGAAGCGGGTACGGTCGAATTCCACGTTTTTCCACCACTGCGAAATCTCCCCCTTGAACTGGCGCCACTGGCCCGGCGCCTGGGAAAAAGCCTCGGCGATCAGGCCGGGCGCGAGTGGTGTTTCCGTGCGCTGGCCGAGCACCCTGGCCAGCACCTCGAACTCGGCGCGGGCCAGCCGGATCCGCAAGGCGTCGACCCGCGCAAGGACGACATTGGCGGACTTGATCCGTCCCCGGTGCTCGGCCAGAGCGTCTTCAAGACGTTTGCGCTCCGCCTCCACCCGCGCCGCCTCGGGAGGCTCGGTATCGTCGGGTTTCGATCCCAGGGCGTCCAGCAGGCGGGACTGCTCTTCGGTCCGCCGCATGGCACGGGTACGGGTGCGCAGCGCGCTGTCAGCGATGAAATCGATCTGCTGGCGGATGCCGTCGATCTCCTCGCTGGTGAGCCGGCCGCGGTTCAAACCCGCTTCGATGATATCGAGAGAGCGCTCCAGATTGCCGATCAGATCATCGGCCGAAACCTGGCCATCGGCGGGATCGAGATCGTCGATGGTCGGTCCGCCTTCGGCGGATTCGTGCCGCGCGTCGCCGGCCGGCTCTCCGGTCTGGCTGAACACCGGACCGCTGGCAGCCAGCAGAACGAGACAGACCAGAACGCGGATCGTAATAGGGGGGGTCACTCTCACGAGCCTCCAGGGTGGATCATGTATTATCGAGGGGCGTGGCGCGTGAGGATACCCCGCCAGTCGATGTTTGCGCCCGTTACGCGGGTTTCCGCGCAATGGCGCCCTGCGGGGAGCAGGAGCCTGTGGATAAGTCTGTTGATAACTCCCCTCCGGCGCCCCGGTTCCATCCCGGAGCGACCCGTCGCGGCCACATGCGTCGCCCGGGCTGGAAATCATTTTTGAGAAATATTTCAACAAGTTACACAACACTCTTGCTTGTCACAATAACTAAATGTTTGTAACTGCCTGGTTCGACGGGGGGTTTTGACCCGTGTGTACAACTTTCGGCCGCGGGCGTCGCGGATGAAACACATTTCCCGGGACGGGGAAACACCGGGTGTCACCCTGCGGCAGCCATATGTCGTAAGCACCCCCCGCCCCGTCCATCTGCTCAGACGGCTCGGCGCGATCTTTTACGACTCGCTGCTGCTGCTGGCTGTGCTGTTCGCGGCCGGCCTGCCACTGCCGCTGATTCCCGAAGCCCTGCGCTGGGAGGTATGGGTTCGATTCGGCACATTCGTCTATCTGCTGCTGGTGAGTTTCCTGTTCTTCGGCTGGTTCTGGACCCACGGCGGCCAGACGCTGGGCATGCGGGCCTGGCGTTTTCGCGTCGTCACGGCCGCCCGGGATGAGCTCACCTGGCCCCTCGCCGGACGGCGCTTCGCCTGGGCTATGGTGTCCTGGTCGGCGGCGGGCGCGGGATTCCTCTGGAGCCTCGTCGATCCGCAATGGCAAACCTGGCACGACCGCCTTTCCGGCACCCGGCTGATGCGAACCTCACCGATGCCGAAGGAGCAACCCCCCGATGCCCAGGAACAGCACGGTCGGTAGCATGGCGCCCGCCAGCGGCGGTATGTCGAACACCAGAACGACGTAGCCGAATCCCTTGTTCAGGGCGAAATACGCCAGCCCCAGCATGATGCCGAAAAACAGGTTGCGGCCGAAACCGCCCGTGCGCATCTGGGAAAACACGAAAGGAATGGCCAGAATCACCATCACCGCCGTCGCCACGGGGGTCATGACCTTGTTCCAGAATGCCAGCTCGTAGGATCCCGTGTCCTGCTGGTTTTCCTGCAGGTGGCCGATATAACGGTTCAACTGCCAGGCCGACAGCTGATCGGGGCTGATGAGAAACACCGAGAGGATCTCCGGCGTGACATCCGTGGTCCAGTACGCCGCGTTCACCTCCTTGGACTCCGCCCCGGTGCGATCCTCGCTGATCAGGGTCTGCTCGATGCCCTCCAGGCGCCAGCGCTGATTCCGGTACTCGCCCTGGTCGGCGTACACCAGGGATCTCAGCCGGCCCTCGTCGTCGAATTCGAAGATCCTCACGTTCAGCAAGGAAAGGTCCGGCAGGACCTCGCCGACATTCACGTAAGTCATGCGGTCGCGCATCCACAGCCCGAAATCCGTCTGTTGGCTGATGTCCTGCTGCAACGCCTCCGCCCGCCCCCGCTGCGCCTCGGTCTCGCTCCAGGGGGTAACCAGCTCACCCACCAGCATTGCCACCAGGGCCAGGACAGCCCCGATCTTCAGCACCGAACCGATCAACCGCAGTACGGACACCCCGGCCGCGCGTATCACTACGAGCTCCGAGTCCACCGCCATCGACGACAGTCCCAGGATCGCCCCCAGCAGCGCCGACATGGGAAACACTTCGTACAGGATCCGGGGCACGGACAGGACCGTGAATTCGATCGCGTCCAGTGCGCCGTAGTTGCCGGTGCCCAACTCCCCGATCTGCTCGATGAACGTAATGAACATGAACAGGCCGACGAGAACCGCCACCACGACGGCCGTCTGATACAGAACGATGCGCGCGATGTAAAGGTCCAGAATCCGCATGACTGGTCAGGTCCGGCGAAGGCGCTGATTCGGGAGCCTGAGTCTCGGCAGCGGCACCAGGGGCAGATTGCGGGCGCGCCGGTAGAACAGGATCATTCCGACCAGCAGGAAACTCAGGTGAATCCACCACAGACCCATTTCCGGGCTCAACCTGCCCTTGCTGATCATCGCCACACCGAACCCGAGCAAGTTTGTGTACAGGAAATAGATCAGGAAAGCCATGATCATGCCCGGCAAGCGGTTCTGCCTGGGGGGGACGAAACTGAACGTCAATGCAAACAACGCGAGCACGGGCACCACCAGCACCTTTGACATGCGCCAGTGCCATTCGCTCACCAGCGCCGGGTGCGGGTCGGTGGCGACCACCATGGTGGGCCGGGCCTTCACCGGCCCCGTGCTGGATACCGGCTCCCTGGGCTCGATGCGCAGCGCGTAGGTTTCAAAGTCCACGATGCGATAGTCCGGCTCCCCCGGCTGCCCCTCGTAACGGGTGCCGTTCGTCAGCACCAGAAACTTGTCGCCGGTGAGCTCATCGACACGCTGGAAGGCGTGCTTGCTGACTACCACGCCCTCCTTCCCGAACGAGGACTTGTAGACGAACACTTCCTCGTAGCGGTCCGCCTCCTTGTCGTACTGCTCGACGAAATACACGCCCTGCCCCCGCCGGGTCTCCATGAACACCCCGGGGACCACACCGCTGATCTCGTCGCGGTCACGGTACTCCTGCTCCAGCTCCCAGCCCATCAGGTTCGCCTGGGGTGTCAGGTAGAACGAGAATACCGCAACAATGGAGCCCATGATCAGAACCAGCACGAACAGCGGCTTGAGGAAATTGAACAGGCTGACGCCGCAGGCGGACAGCACGGCCATTTCATTGTCGCGGCTCCAGCGCCCCATGACCATCAGGATGGCGATATAGAGCATCAGGGGCAGAATGACGTCGAAGTACGCCACCAGCTTGAGCAGCAGCAGGATGAAAACGCTGTCCACGGGAAGGTCGCCGCGGGCCGCCTGCTGCAGGAAACCGAGAGCGCGCATGACCAGGAAGATCGAGAAAATCACCATGGTGACGGCGCCGCTGGTCCGCAGCACTTCGGCTACCATGGCTCGGTTGATGATCATGCAGGGGTCACGGGGCTTTGGGACAGTGCATATCGAGGCGAAGGTTACTTTGACAACGAATACACGACAACGGACAATTGCATCGATACATTACACGGAACCCGCCGAACAACATTGAAATTATTCGTCAAAGCCTGCACCCCCGAAACCCAGAAAGCCCACTGCGCCGTCATCGGCGTCTTTGATTCGCGCACTGTGCCCGATTCCGTCGGGCACGTCGACAAGGCCATGGGCGGCGCCCTGAAAAAGCGGCTGTCTCGCGGGGACGTCACGGGCCGGAAAAACCGGGTCGCGACGCTGTTCGAGCCGGAAGGCCTGGCGTGCGAGCGCCTGATGGTGGTCGGATTCGGAAAACGAAGCAAGCTCGAGCTCGGCGACTACCGCCGAATTTGCCGCAGGGCTGCCGAGGCCGTCAAGAGCAGCACCTGCCGGGACGTTTATCTGTGGCTGCCGGAGATCGAGGTCAGGGGCGCGGATGTCGAGCAGACAAGCCGGCACCTGGCAGAGGCACTCCTGGAAGCCTGGTACAGCTTCGACGAGCTCAAGAGCAACTCCGGGTCCGAAAAGCCGCCCAAACGCGTGACGATATGCGTCGCGGACAAGCGCCACCTGTCGAAGGCCCGGGCCGGCGTGCGAACCGGGCAGGCCGTGGGCAACGGCACGCGCGTGGCGCGGCGCCTGGGCGACCTGCCGGGCAATATCTGCACACCCGGCTACCTGGCAGGCGAGGCCCGCAAGCTGCAGCGCAGCCACAACCTCAAGGTCACGGTGCTGGATGAGAAGCAGATGAAGCAGCTGGGCATGGGCGCGCTGCTCTCCGTCGCACGGGGCAGCCGCCAGCCACCGAAGCTGATCATCATGGAGTACCGCGGCGGCAAGAAAACGGATGCCCCCATCGCCCTGGTTGGCAAAGGCCTGACCTTCGACGCCGGCGGCATTTCCATCAAGCCGGCGGCCGGCATGGACGAAATGAAGTATGACATGTGCGGGGCGACAAGTGTGTTCGGCGCCCTGGTCGCCGCCGCCGAGCTCAGCCTCCCCATCAACATCGTCGGCGTCGTACCCAGCTCGGAGAACCTTCCCGACGGAAATGCCAACAAGCCCGGGGATATCGTCACCAGCATGTCCGGCCAGACCATAGAGATCCTGAATACGGACGCTGAGGGGCGCCTGATCCTGTGCGACGCACTGACCTACACCGCCCGTTACAAGCCCAATGTCGTCATCGACATCGCCACTCTGACCGGCGCCTGCGTGGTGGCCCTGGGGCACCACGCCAGCGGTCTGATGGCCAACAACCAGCGGCTGGCGGACCAGCTGATGGAGGCGGGCAAGCGCAGCCTCGACCGGGTGTGGCAGCTTCCCCTTTGGGAGGACTACCAGTCGTCCCTGGACAGCAATTTCGCTGACATGGCCAATGTCGGCGGCCGCTCGGCGGGCGCCATCACGGCGGGCAGCTTCCTGTCGCGATTCACCAGGAGCTTCAAGTGGGCCCACCTGGACATCGCCGGCACCGCCTGGATGAGCGGCGGCAAGGAAAAGGGATCCACCGGACGGGTCGTGCCGCTTCTTTCACAGTATCTGATCGACCGCAGCCCCAAACGGCGTTGACCCTACCGAAAGTCTCCTTCTACCTGCTGAAGCAGGGCACCCCGGAGGACAAGCTCCGGGCCGCCTGTCGCCTGGGCAGGAAGGCGGTCGTTGCGGGCCACACGGTCTATATTCTAGCCCCGGATGCCGAGCAGGCCCGCCACCTGGACGATCTCCTCTGGACCTACGAGGCGGGCAGCTTTGTACCACACCGGCTGGATGGGGACGAGGCGGACCCGGCTCCCATCGTCATCGGCCGTGATCCGCCCGAAACCGATCCGCCGGATGTTCTGATTGCATTGGGCCGGAACATGCCGGATCATTTCCACGTGTACCGACGTATCGCCGAGATCGTGGACGGCACCGGCGAAGACAAGCAACTCGCCCGGCAGCGCTACAAGGTGTACCGGGAGCGGGGCTGCGAGCTCGAAACCCATCACATAGCCGCCTGACCATGTGGTTCAAACGCCAAAAAAAGTCGGAACAGGACCATGCCCTGTCCGAATCCCTCCGGTCTCTGCAAAGCCTCCTGAGCGAAACCGGGCGGCGTGAGCCCACCCTCGATCCCGGGGATGCCACACCCGGCGACCCCGGAACGGAACCCCCCGCGGATCGCCCGTCCGAACCCCGGCCCCCGCGCGCCGCGAACCCGGAGGGCGTTGCCCAGCCGCAGGCCGCGCACCGCGACGGCCGGCGCGCGGAGCCCGAGCCGCCCGACAGCGCCGGCAATCGCTGGCGCGACCTGAGTCTCAGCTTCGACGCCGAGCCCGTTCTCCCCAGGGCGCGGCATGATGACAACACCCCCGATGCCGAGGTACCGGAATCGGACACGGAGGCGGAGGGCGCCGGGGAAGTGCAGACAGTGGCGGCCGGTGCCGGCGACGTCCCCCACAAGGTTTCCGTTGAAACAGTGGACCCGCCGGTGCCGGACGAGGCGGATGACGATCCGGCCGCCGGATCCCCGGACCCAGAAACGGCTCCGGACGAAGGCGACGTGCCGGTGGAAACCGGGGAACCGTCCCTGGAGCCGCTCGACCAGCCGCCCACCCCGGATGTCGATGACCCGCCGGTGCCGGAAACCGTGCCTGTGGAACCCGGCGCGGCGGCGTATCCGCCTGAACCCGATGATCAGGCGGACGGGGACGTCGCTTCCGACCCCGGATTCCGGCCCCGGTCCGACGAGGAAGTGCTGGTGCTGGACCTGGAGGAGCCCGGGCCCCCGCCTGCGGAAACCAGGACGGGCGACGCCTACGACACCGACCCGGACGATGACCCGGGCGATCCGGCACCGCACGACGCCGCCCCTGCCGAAGATCCCCGGTACACGCCGGGCGGCGAGCCGCTTGACGAACCCGGGCTGGATGAGCAAGCGGAAGACCAGCTGCACCTCGAGCTCGAGCCTGACGGGAATGCCGATGCCGGGATCCCCGTGCTGACGAATGCCGTCTATGTCCCCGATACACCGGCGACGCAACCCGCTGCGCCGGCATTCACACCGCCGGATCCCGCCGGCTCGCCGCATGATGAAGCAATCGCCCAATGCGTCGACAACCTGCGCGTCCGCTTCCAGCTCATGGGGCTGGAAGCGCTCTCGCCCGCGCAGGAGAAGGAACTCCACGATGCCCTGGTGGACTTTCTGGACGATTTCCAGCGCGGCTGACCTTACTGTTTGAACCCGAGCCGACGGCGCAACGAAACGGCGCCATCGGCAAAACTCCAGGATGACCGCGCCGACTGCGGTTTGCCCTACCACCTTTCCCCACCCGACCCGCCTGCCTCGTTGCGCGCCCTCAACAACGCGACCTCACCATCGCCGCGCTTCAAGCGGCGCGCGAGCGCCGGATCAAGCAGCGCGGATTCGGTTGTAATCGCACCAACAGCGTTTCATTCACGGTAATCGTAACCCCTCCGTAATAACTTATAAAAATAGCCGTCACAACTCGGTGACATGGTTCATCTCCGTCATAAGCGGGGCAGCTCGCGCCATGACATGAAGCGGTGACGTATCACTGGAGGCACACGTCACTGAACGATTCAAGTCGCATTACAAACCTACGGGAGAACACGAACCATGTATCGCAAGACAGCCATCGCCCTCGCCATTGGTGCGGCCATTGCACCTGTCGCCAACGCAGCCGACTTTCAGATCAATGACTCTACTACGCTCAGCATTTACGGCACCGTGGAGCCTCAGATCATCAACCTGAAGGACTCCGCCGGCGACTCCGCTACCGAGTTCACCGACAACGACTCCACCCTGGGCTTCGAAGGCGAGCACAATTTCAACGACGCCACGAGCGGCTATTTCCATGCCGAGTTCGAGTGGGACGTCGACGAGGCCGGGGATGGCATCGACTCCACCGACGAGGCGTACTTCGGCCTGAAGGGCGGATTCGGAAACATCAGGTTCGGCACCAACGACTCCCTGTACGAGAACGCGGTCGGTGAGCTCCTCGACGAGTTCGAGAACGTATCCCCCACCGAGCCTGCAAACAACGGGGAAGGCAACCAGATTACCTACTTTTCCCCCTCCTTCAGCGGCTTCAGCTTCGGAGCCGAAGTGCGTTTTCTCGGGGAAAACGAGGACGAAAACCTGACCGGCTCGAGCCAAACCGGGTTCGAGCTCACGGCAAACTACGATGCCGAGAATTGGGGCCTGGTGGCCGGCTACTCCGACGGCAGCACCCGCGAGGGCGGCGCCGGCTTCGTGGACGAGGCGACCATCGGCGGCGGCGGCTACGTGAAGTACGGCAGCGTCGAGGTCCGCGGTATCTATGCCGCGGAGGACCAGGCCGACGGCAGCACCACAGACTACCTCGGCGGCATTGTCGGCTTCGATTACGGCGGCGGAGACGTTTACTTCGCCGTGCAGGATATCTCCCCCGACGGCGTCGATTCGCGCACCGAGATCGCAGTCGGTATCTACCATAAGCTGTACAAGAACCTGGAAGTATTCGCCGAGTACGGCACGTTCGACAACGTTAACGACGAAGGCGACACCATCGCCGGCGGCGCCATCTTCAAGTTCTAGATCGAAACAAGGTAGCGACGTTTCTGTTCAGTAGTAAGCTGACCGTTGAAGCCGGGCATCGATCGATGCCCGGCCTTTTATTTGCCGGCGGGGTTGCGTCGCCAGCGGATGACGGCCACCTAAAGCGCTAAAAACTCGTGACGCGAGGTCCCGTTCTGCAACACCTCCTTGGCGTTGCCGGGGAAACGGGTCGCCGGGACGGCAGCGGTCCGGACGATGAATCGCTAACGGCGGATTTTCAGGAGTCTCTGAAATGGAAGTCCTGGCGGAAACACCAGGAGCGAACGACCAGCCGCGACGGAACGCAGCAGCCCCGCCAGGATCCGGTGCGGCGCGTATCCGGGTCCGCGGGACGACGCGGGCCCCGGCCTTTTTGTCCTTAATCGTCGACGGCGCTCTTTGAGTGCTCCCCCAGTTGAGTATAATCCCGCGTTCATTACCCATACGCGCCGGCCCCTGCCGGCTCGAGCCGCAGTTGAGGACGCATCGCCCCGTTATGACAGAGACCGAAATCAGCAAGACCTACCATCCCGGCGACCTGGAGCAGGACATCTACCAGCAGTGGGAGGATGCGGATCTATTTGCCCCGCGCGGAAACGGCAAACCATACTGCATCGTCATCCCGCCACCCAACGTCACCGGCAGCCTGCACATGGGCCATGCGTTCCAGGACACTGTCATGGACATACTCGTCCGCTACCACCGCATGCTGGGAGACCGAACCCTGTGGCAGGCGGGCACCGACCACGCCGGCATCGCCACCCAGATGGTGGTGGAACGGCAGCTGGAGGAAGAAGGCCGGACGCGCCACGATATCGGCCGGGAGGCGTTCGTCGAACGGGTCTGGGAATGGAAAAACCAGTCCGGCGGCACCATCACCCGGCAGCTGCGGCGAATGGGCGCGTCCCTGGACTGGTCGCGGGAGCGTTTCACCATGGATGAGGGCCTGTCACACGCGGTCCAGGAGGTCTTCATCCGCCTCTACGAGGAAGACCTGATTTACCGGGGCAAGCGGCTGGTGAACTGGGACCCGCACCTGCATACCGCGGTATCCGACCTGGAGGTCGCTTCCGAGGAGGAGAACGGCCACCTGTGGCATTTTCGCTACCCGCTCGCCGACCGGCCCGACGAGTACGTCACGGTGGCCACCACCCGTCCCGAAACGATGCTCGGCGACACCGCCGTGGCCGTGCATCCCGACGACGACCGCTACCGCCACCTGGTGGGCCGGTCGGTCGTGCTGCCCCTGGTGGAGCGCGAGATCCCGGTAATCGCGGACGACTACGTCGACCCGGAATTCGGCTCCGGCTGCGTCAAGATCACGCCGGCCCACGATTTCAACGACTACGAGGTCGGCCGCCGGCACAATCTGCCAATGATCAACGTACTGACCGTGGACGCCGCCATCGAGCTGCCGGATACGCCCTACCACGGCCTCGACCGCTTCGAGGCACGGCGGCGTGTCGTCCGGGACCTGGAGGCGCGCGGCCTGGTAACAGATACCGAGGAGCACCGCCACACCGTTCCCCGCGGGGACCGTTCCGGCGTGGTGATCGAGCCCTACCTGACCAACCAGTGGTTCGTAAGGGCCGGGCCGCTCGCCGAGGCGTCCATCCGGGCGGTGGAGGACGGTCGTATCCGCTTCGTGCCGGACAACTGGCGCCACACCTTCTACGAATGGATGTACAACATCCAGGACTGGTGCATTTCCCGTCAGATCTGGTGGGGCCATCGGGTCCCCGCCTGGTACGACGCGGACGGCAACATTTTCGTGGCCCGCGACGCCCGGCAGGCCCGCGAGCAGGCCAGACAGCACCATGGCAGGGACGCCGAGCTGCGCCGCGACGAAGACGTGCTGGACACCTGGTTCTCCTCGGCCCTCTGGCCGTTTTCCACCCTGGGCTGGCCCGATCGAACCGACGCCCTGAAGACGTTCTACCCCACCAGCGTCCTGGTAACCGGCTTCGACATCATATTCTTCTGGGTCGCCCGGATGATCATGTTCGGCCTGAAGTTCATGGATGAAGTGCCTTTCCACGAGGTGTACGTGCATGGCCTGGTACGCGACGGACACGGCCAGAAGATGTCGAAGTCCAAGGGCAATATTCTCGACCCGCTGGATCTAATCGACGGCATTGATACCGAGACCCTGGTCGGGAAGCGCACCACCGGCCTCATGCAGCCAAAGATGGCGCAGGCCATTGCCGAAGCGACGCGCCAGGAGTTCCCCGACGGGATCTCGGCCCACGGCACCGACGCCCTGAGATTCACCTTCGCGTCCCTGGCCACCACCGGCCGCAACATCAATTTCGACCTGGGCCGGATCGGCGGCTACCGCAACTTCTGCAACAAGCTGTGGAATGCGGCACGGTACGTGCTGATCAACACCCGGGAAACGGACTGCGGCGGCGACTGGATCAATGGCGCGGACCTGTGTGCGGCGGACCGGTGGATCATCGCCCGGCTACAGCAGGTTACCGGGGAGGTGCGGGAAGCCATCGACAGCTACCGGTTCGACAACATGGCCCGGGCGCTGCACGGATTCCTGTGGGACGAATACTGCAGCTGGTATCTCGAGCTCAACAAGGTGGTGCTGAACGATCCGGACACACCGGACGCCGAGAAGCTCGCCACGCGCCAGACCATGGTCCACGTTCTGGAAGCTAGCCTCCGGCTCCTGCACCCGGCAATGCCGTTCATCACCGAGGCGCTCTGGCGGAAGCTCGCGCCGGTGGCGGGTATCGACGCACCGAGCATCATGATCCGGCCGTTTCCCGAAGTCCGGGAATCACTGATCGACGACGCGGCGCTGACGGAAATGGCCTGGGTCCAGGCCGTTATCAGCGCCGTACGGAACATCCGGGGCGAGATGAATATCGATCCCTCCCAGGCCGTCCCGGTTCTGTTGAAGGACGCCACCCGCCTCGAAAAGACCTACCTGGGGAACAATCGGGAGTTTCTGATGCGATTCGGGCGGTTCAAATCCCTGGATGTCGTATCCGACGAGCGCCGCATCGGGAGCTCCGCCACCGCCCTGGTGGGAGATGTCACGGTGCTCGTCCCGCTCGGGGAAGTGATCGACAAGCAGGTGGAGCTCGGACGGCTTCGTAAGGAATACGACCAGATGGGCCGGGACTTTCAGCGCACCCGAGGCAAGCTCGACAACGACGACTTCGTCCGCAAAGCCCCGCAGGAAGTCGTCGACAAGGAACGCGTCCGCCTGGAAGAGCTCACCCGTTCCATGGAGAAGCTAGAAAGCCGCATGGAGAAGATCGCGGCCCTTCCAGACTGACGCCGCGGGAGCCGCGCCCGGTGCGCGGCGGTTTCACGCCAGCCTGGCCCCGTTCGGGACTTCCCGTTCCGGCACGGCGACCACCACGTGGCCGTCCTCCCCATGGAAGCCGGTGAGCAGGAACTCCGAGCGCACGGGTCCGATCTGCTTGGCGGGGAAATTCACCACCCCGACGACTTGTCTGCCCTGGAGCTCATCCTTCGAATACAGGTCGGCCACCCGGGCGCTGGTTTTCAGTTCGCCGATCTCGGGCCCGAAATCCACAGTGATCTTGTAGGCGGGCTTGTGGGCCTCGGGAAAATCCTCCACCCTGACAACCGTCCCTGCACATATCCTGACTTTCTCAAAGTCGTCCCAGCCGATGGTCTCTTGTGTCATTGCTCGCTCGTCGATGTATGTTGAACAAACACGGCCGGTCCGTCGGCGAGAGGTCTGCCGGCGCCCGGCCGCGTGGCCGGTGGATTATACGCGGGTCGGGCGGTACCGTTCGATACGGCGAGTCCGGGGCGGCGCAGTCGAAATGGCGATGTGACACGGACCTCCCCGTCTGGTGTACTCCGCCACAAAGATTGGACGATTCAGCAACCTGCAGACAATGCTCCGATTCGAAGGTCCGTATGATCGGGAGGCCGGTGCCGGGGGCCGTCCCCCAGGGCTGTCGAAAACAGGGATGTTTGAGCCAGAGCGTACAGGGAAGTATTTACAGCGACCCTGGGGGACGGCCCCCGGCACCGGCCTATGGCTCGACACTGGTTCTCACACCGGGCCTCAGCGTGCGCCAATACGCCGGCCCCTGACGGCTCGGAAGCACTCTGTAGAGTCGCCGTATCGGCAGCGGGGTACACTGACATGCATCGTGTAATGTTCCATACAGCCCCCTGAGCTCCGGAGAGGCCGCAGGTGCCACACAGCGTCACACTGATCACCACCATCGTTGCAGCGTTCGGACTGGCCCTGGTTTTCGGCTTCGCCGCGGTACGCCTGAAACTGCCGGCACTGGTGGGCTACCTGATCGCCGGCATCGTGATCGGACCGTATACGCCCGGCTTCGTCGCGGACCTCGAACTGTCCCACCAACTGGCGGAGATCGGCGTGATGCTGCTGATGTTCGGGGTCGGTCTGCATTTTTCGCTGGACGACCTGTGGAAAGTCCGCCGGATCGCCCTGCCGGGGGCCACGGTCCAGATCCTTGTAGCCACCGCGCTCGGTGCTTCGGCGGCCGCGTTGTGGGGCTGGGACCCGGGGGCCGGCATTGTTTTCGGCCTGTCGCTGTCCGTGGCAAGCACCGTGGTGCTGCTCCGGGCCCTCGAGCACCGCGGTGCGATCGACTCCATCAACGGACGTATCGCCGTGGGCTGGCTGGTGGTCGAGGACCTGGTGATGGTTCTGGTTCTCGTTCTGTTGCCGGCGGTTTCGGCCTGGCTGGGCGGCGGCTCCGGTGAGAATGTGGACGGGACGGGGCTGCTGGAAACGCTGGCGCTCACGCTCGGAAAGGTCGCGTTGTTCATCGCCTTGATGATCGTGGTGGGCAAACGTGTACTGCCCTGGGTGCTCTGGCAGGTCGCGCGAACCGGTTCCCGGGAGCTGTTCACGCTGTGCGTGATCGCCGTCGCCGTCGTCTTCGCCTATGGCGCCGCGGCCCTGTTCGATGCGTCGTTCGCACTGGGCGCGTTCTTCGCCGGCGTGGTGATGCGGGAGTCGCCCTTGAGCCATCGCGCCGCCGACGAGTCCCTGCCCCTGCGGGAAGCCTTCTCGGTGCTGTTTTTCGTCTCCGTCGGCATGCTGTTCGCGCCGTCTATGCTGTTGGAGGAGCCCCTTAGGGTGCTGCTGGTGGTGGCCATCATCATACTGGGTAAATCCCTGGCGGCTTTCCTGCTGGTCCTCGCATTCCGCTACCCGCTCAATACCGCGCTGACCGTTTCCGCCAGCCTGGCTCAGATCGGGGAATTCTCCTTCATCCTCGCGGGGCTGGGCGTATCCCTCCAGCTCCTCCCGTTGGACGGCCAGAGCCTGATACTGGCCGGTGCGCTCATCTCCATAGCCCTGAACCCGGTCATTTTCGATGCCGTGGAGCCGCTGCAAAAGTGGATTCGTTCACGCTCCAGACTGGCGCGCGCCCTCGAGCGGACCGACGACCCGCTGGCGGAGCTCCCCATGACCATAGATCTGAACCGGCTCGCCGGCCATATCGTCCTGGTGGGCTACGGGGAGGTGGGCCGCCGGATCGGCGAGGCTCTTGCCGCCCGGGGCATACCCATCGTGGTGGCGGACCAGAACCGGGAGCTCGTGGAGCATTTGCGGGACCGTGATATTCCCGCGGTATGCGGCGACGCGTCGGAACCCGGCGTACTGATCCAGGCGCATATCGCCCGGGCGCAAATGCTGGTCATTACCGCACCGGACCCGTTTCGGGCCCGCCGGATGATGGAAACCTCGCGCGCTCTGAATCCCGGCGCAGAGATCCTGGTTCGGACCTACAACGACGAGGAGGCCGATCTGCTCCGGGGCGGGAACACCGCGCACACCTTCATGGGGGAGCACGAGCTCGCCCTAAGCATGGCGCGGCACGTCCTGAGCCGGCTGGAAAATGATCCCGGCCGGGATCGTGACGCTCATCGCCACGGCAACTGATCCAGATCGACATTGCCGCCCGAGAAAACGACGCCGACCCGCCCGCCGGATGCGTCGACTTTACCGGCCAGCAACCCCGCCATGGGCACCGCGGCGGAGGGTTCCACGACGAGTTTCATGCGTGTCCAGATGAAACGCATGGCCTCGACAATCTCCGATTCCTCCACGGTGACAATGTCATCGACACGACGGGAGATGATGTCGAAAGTCCTGGCCCCCACCGTGGTCAGCAAGCCGTCGGCGATGGATCCACCGTCCGGCACCGGGATGATCCGGCCCGCGCGGAACGAGCGGTACGCGTCATCCACGCCCCGGGGCTCAACGCCGATGACCCGGACCGCAGGGCGGACATGACCCAGCGCCAGCGCGATGCCGCTGATCAACCCCCCGCCGCCCACCGGAACCAGAATCATATCCAGGTCCGGTACCTGGTCCAGCAGCTCCAGAGCGGTGGTTCCCTGGCCCGCAATCACCCGGTAATCATCAAAGGGATGGACCAGGCGGGCGCCGGTGTCCGCCAGTACCCGCTCCAGCACACGCTGGCGGTCTGTGGGCTCGCTTCCGCAATGGATAATCCGGCCACCGTAGCCTTCCACGGCCGTCAACTTTGCTTTTGATGCGGTCTCCGGCATGACGATGTACGCCGGCGCTCCCCGAAAGCCCGCCGCCAGGGACAGCGCGGCGCCGTGGTTTCCGGAGGAATGGGTGGCCACGCCGCGGGACAGTGCATCATCGTCGAGGCACATGACGGCATTCGTTGCGCCGCGTATCTTGAAGGCCCCGGCCCGCTGCAGATTCTCACACTTGCAGAACACCGATGCGGCCGCCCACTCGTCGACCAACCGGCTGGTCATCACCGGCGTGCGATGGATATAGGGCGCAATACGCCGGTGCGCCTGTCGTATGGCTTCCAGGTCGGGGATGTCGGTCATGCCGGTCTTTCCGCCGGAATCATCGCCAGCACGGCGCCCGCCACCGCGGCCATCTCCACCCGCAGTATGTTGCCACCGAGACCCACCGGCCGCGCGCCGCGCCCGGCGAGCGCAGAGACCTCGGCTTCCGTGAAACCGCCTTCGGGGCCGATATACAGGCACAGGCTGTCCGATTCCTCGAGCCGCTCCGCCAGGGCGCCGCCACCCGCTTCGGCATACGCCAACACTGCCGTGCCGGGGATGCGGGCCAGGGACTCGTGAACGCTCACGGGTTGGGCGATTGCCGGTACGAAGGGGTTGCGGCTCTGCTTGCAGGCCTCGATCGCTATGCGTCGCCCGCGGTCCACGGTCGAAGGCCCGGGCTTCACCGTGCTGCGTTCACAACGCAGCGGCACAATACCCGCCACGCCAATCTGGGTCAGCATGTCCACCATGGTGCGAAAACGTTCGCCTTTGGGCACGGCGCATGCCACGGTGAGCGCCGTGCCGGGCGGCGGCACGGTCCGGCGCTCCCTGACGGTGAAAGCCAGAGCCCGGCGGGACACGGCGTCCACCACGGCGGCCGCCAGGGTACCGCCGCCGTCGAGAAGACTGATCGTGTCTCCCGCCCGTATGCGCCGGGATGCCCCGGCGTGGCGCGACTCCTCTTCCGACAATTGATGGGACCCGCCCACCGCGGGCAGGTCAGGGCAATAGAAACAGGGATCCGTGGTCACGGTTTCGCGGGGTGCCGACGCCAGGCAATCAGTTTCATTCGTTGCATCGTTTTATTATCGCCTTCACACGACGGTCAAGCGAGTCCTGGAAGGAACTGTCTTTCCTCGACCGGCAAGGACACGCAGTCGTCGGCATTGAGTCTGACGTGAGGGGCCGGGAGGGTCTGTCAGGGCCGCTGTGAATACTTCCATGTACGCTCTGGCTCAAACATCCCTGTTTTCGACAGCCCTGCCAGACCCTCCCGGCCCCTCACTCCCCGTCCCAGCGAATGTGACTCCGCACGTCCGCCCCAAGATCGGATTTCACATCTTCAGATACACATCGTAGCAAACCAGTTTCCCCTTGACGGTCTCAGAGGGCGGGCCGAAAACCGGCGCGCCGTGGTCCGGCCGTTTGACCACCACGCGCTTGAGCGCGGCCCGCATGGCGCTGTCGTACAGGCGCCCGGTGTCCGGGTCATCTCCTACCAGCTCCCGCAGCAGGCGCAGCGGCCGCCTCGGCAGGGTCGAGGACCGGCGTTTCGGCGGGAACATGGGGTCGAGGTATACACAGTCCCAAGCCCCCGGATTCTCCGCGAGGTAGTCGATGGCATCCCGCCCGACAACACCCGGCGGAAAACCCGCCCGCGGGGATCCCACTGCGCGGTCAGCGGCGTTGCGGAGCAGCGCGGCCATGACTGGGCTGCGCTCCACGACGGTCACAGCGTATCCCATGGCGCAAAATCTCCTCGCGTCCTCTCCCCAACCCGCCGTCGCGTCCACCACGGTCCGGGTACGGCGTCCAATCGCCCGGCCCAGGGGCTGTTTCTTGGATGCGGTCCCGGGTAAATCGAAGCCGATGGACAGGGGTTTCAGGCCGTGCTGCCGGTGGTCCACCAGAGACAGAACCCCGTTCTCCAGTACCAGGGAGATGTCCACGCCGGACACTTTCCCGGGACCGCCGCAGGGCATGCCGAGGTCGGCGGCCAGGAGCCGGGCCGCCGGCGCATCCGTCGGCGTCGCCCAGGCGACTCCAACCGAAGGAGCGCGGTCTGTCAGTCTTCTTCCCCGGACAGGAGATGACACGAGGCGTAGTGCGACGCACCGACCCGGGTGCGTCCCGGATAGCGTTCCCGGCAAACGTCCATGGCCTCGGGGCAGCGGGGATGAAAATGACAGCCCCTGGGGGGGTTGGTAGGCGAGGGCATATCCCCCTGCAGATGAATGACACTGCGCTTCTCCTCGCCTTCGATGGTGGGTACCGCGGAAAGCAGTGCCTTGGTATAGGGATGACTGGGGCGGGTAAGGACAGTCTCCACCGGACCATGCTCCACGATCCGGCCGAGGTACATCACTGCTACCTCGTGGGCCAGATACGACACCACCGACATGTTATGCGTGATGAAAAGGTACGACAGACCGAGCTTGTCCTGCAGATCACGGAGCAGGTTGAGAATCTGTGCCTGAACCGAGACGTCCAGCGCGCTGGTCGGCTCGTCACAGATGATCAGGCGAGGTTCCACGGCCAAGGCCCGCGCGATGCAGATGCGCTGCCGCTGTCCTCCGGAGAACTCATGGGGATACCGGGCCGCGCTGTCCTCTTCCAGCCCCACCAGGCCCAGCAGCTCGGTGATTCGCTCGCGCCGGGGGTTCGCGCCGCCGATACGCTGCGCCCGCAGCCCCTCGGCGATGATGTCTCCCACCATCATGCGCGGATTCATCGAGGCGTAGGGATCCTGGAAAATTACCTGGAATTCCGTTCGGCGCCGGCGCAGCCGCGACGGCGACATCGCCGCCAGATCCTCGCCCTCGAAGCGTACGCTGCCCCCGGTCGGCCTGATCAACTGCAGTATTCCCTTGCCGACCGTGGTCTTGCCGCAGCCAGATTCCCCCACTAGCGCCACGGTACGCCCGGTGGGTATATTGATATCGACGCCGTCCACGGCGTAGACGTGTCCCACGGTACGCTTGAACACGCCCGCCCTGATCGGGAAATGAATTTTCAGGTCCGAAACGTCCAGCAACTCCTCCGCCGCACCACCCCGCCCCCCGGTGATTGGTTGAACGGATTCCGCGGGCTCGACCTTTCCCGGAACGTGATCCGAGGCATAGAGATGGCAAGCCACCTGCCCGCCTTCGACGCTGATCATCGCCGGATCCTTTTCCCTGCACACGGCCATAACATGGTCGCAGCGCGAGGCAAAACGACAGCCATGGAAATCGGAACTGAGCGAAGGCACAAAACCGCGTATCACATACAGTGACTGGTCCCGCTTATTCATGGCGGGCAGGGAATCGAACAGCTTCCGGCTGTAGGGATGCCTGGGGTTCGAAAAGAATGCTCCGCGCTCGGCATACTCGATGATCTGTCCGGCGTACATCACGGCAACGCGATCGGCCATTTCCGATACCACGCCGAGATCATGCGTAATCAGCAGCAGCGCCATGCCCCTCTCCTTCTGCAGCCGGCGCATGACATCCAGCACCTGCGCCTGGATCGTCACGTCCAGCGCAGTAGTGGGCTCGTCGGCAATCAGAAGCTCCGGCTCGTTGGCCAGCGCGATGGCGATCATTACCCGCTGCTTCATGCCGCCGGACAGCTGGTGAGGATATTCGTTGACACGGCTCTCGGGACTCGGGATGCCCACGGAACGCAGCAGCTCCACGGCCTTGTCCCGGACATCCCGGCCCTTCAATCCCTGGTGCACCCGCAGGCACTCGCGGATCTGGTCCCCCACCGTAAACACCGGATTCAGGGAGGTCATGGGCTCCTGGAAGATCATGGAAATGCCGCTGCCCCGGATACGCCGCATGTCCCGCTCCGGCAGGGTCAACAGGTCCCGGCCCATGTATACGATGCGGCCTTCCCGCACGCGCCCCGAAGCGGGCAGCAGCCGCATCAAGGACAGCGCGGTCATGGACTTGCCGCAGCCGGATTCTCCCAGCAGGGCCAGGGCATCGCCCCGGTTGATGCTGAAATCGATGCCGTCCACCGCGCGCACCGGCTCATCACGGCCGCCCAGGTACATCCGGAGCCCTTCGACCTTCAGCACGCTTTCCGTCATTCTACGCCCCTCAATCTGGGGTCGAACGCATCCCGCACGGTGTCCGAAAACAGGTTGGCCGACAGGACGAGCACGAACATGAATATGAAAGCCGCCAGCAGCGACCACCAGACGATGGGCTCGCGGGCCATCTCGAGCCGGGCGCTGTTGATCATGTTGCCCCAGCTGTTCATGGTGGGATCCACGCCGATCTGGACATAGGACAAAACCGCTTCCGCCAGCACCAGGCCGCTGAAATCCAGCACCACGGTGATGAAAACGATATGCATGACATTGGGCAGGAGATGCCGGAACATGATGGTGGACTGCCGTACTCCGAGAGCCCTCGCCGCCTCCACGTAGTCGATCTCGCGCAGCTTCAGCGACTCTGCGCGCAGGTAGCGGCACAGCCCTGTCCAGCTGGTTATTCCCAGGATCAGGCAGAGAAAGAGCAGGCGGAGGTCGGCCCGCTCGGCAATACTGGCGAACTCCTCCGCGTTGTTGTCGAGATATACCTGCAGCATCAGTATTGCCGCAGCAATCAGGAGCACACCCGGGATGGAGTTCAGGGTGGTGTAGAGGTACTGGATTAGATCGTCCACCCAGCCCCCGAGATAGCCGGCCATAATGCCCAGAATGAGCGCGAAGGGCAGCATTACAAGGGTCGTCAGTGTGCCGATCATCAGGCCGGTACGAATGCTTTTCAGGGTCTGGTAGAAAACATCCTCGCCGACCTTGTCGGTCCCGAAAACGTGGTACTTCGACGCCAGCTCGGCGCTCACCAGGGCGAGCAGGCACATCACTCCGACGGTCAACAGGGCCGCGCGCCACCGGAACTCGGTCCGGTCGGCTCTCACCATGTGGAACGCCGCCCCGACCGTGTGGCCGTGGCGCCGGCCCCAGAGCAGGCAGAACAGCAGGAGCACCGCGCCCCAGAGGACGATTCCCTTGACCGCACCGAGCGCGGCAAGTCCCAGTATGTCGCCGGTACTCTGTCCGGGGTCCGAAAGATGGACGCCGCCGTGCTCCAGCCGTGGGTAGATCCGCTGCTGGGTTCCATCCGGCATCTGCACCGTCTCCCTGGTGTACAAATGGGTAGCGAAGGGCGCCGAGTAGGTTTTCTCGGAACGTTCCCGGAGCCCGGCCACCAGACGGTCGAAGACGCTGACGACTTCGTTGGAATAGACCGTATCGCCCGAGGCGTCCACCTGCTCCTGGGCTGCTCGGTAGTGGATGGAATCCAGCAGCCCGACAGATACGTAGGCCAGCAGCACTACCATTGCGGACATGGCAATGCGGCTGCGCCCCACACGGCGCCAGGGGCCGCGCAGATGCTCCCTGCGCCGGGCATACCAGGCGAATGCCACCGTCATCACCAACAGCAGGAAAATCAGTGCGTCCGTCCAGAATACGGTGAGCATGACTCAGCCCAGCCTGACCCGGGGATCGACGACGGTGTAGGAGATATCCGTCAACAGCAGGCCCAGGATATACAGCACGGAACCAAGAAATACCATCGCCCTGACAATGGCGAAGTCCTGCCTCTGAATCGCCTCGATGGTATAGCTTCCGAGGCCCGGGATGCCGAAGAACGACTCCATGATGAGGCTGCCCATGAACAACTGCGGCAGGATTACCACCACGCCGGTCAATATGGGTATCAACGCGTTCTTCAGGGCATGCTTGAACAGTACCCGGAGCTCGGACAGGCCCTTGGCGCGGGCAGTGCGGACGTATTCCTTGTTCACCTCCTCCAGGAAAATAGTCCGGTACCAGCGCGTACCCTGCCCCACCCCGGCGATGATACCGATGATCACCGGCAGTATGAGGAATTTCACAGCCTCGAGGCCTGTATCGTAGCCGGATATGGGCACCAGGTGGAACATCTTGCTCAGGACGTACTGGCCCGCGATGATGTAGAACAACGGCGATACCGACAGCAGAATCACGCACAGGACGACGCCCCAGAAATCCAGCAGGCTGCCGCGAAAGAATGCAATCAGCATCGCGAAGGTGATATTCACCAGGATGCCCACCAGCAGCGTCGGTACGGCGATCGCCAGGCTGGGCCACATCCGCTGGCTGATGTCGTGGCCGATATCCCGGCCGCTGTCAGACCGCCCGAAGTCGAACACGAAAAGCTTGAGAGACTTTTCGAAGAAAATCGTTTCGGTAAACCTGTCCAGGCCCGCCTCCCCGGCATTGAGGACCACGGGCTTGTCGTAGCCCCGTTCGGCCTTCCAGTTCTCGACCGCCTGGTCCGTGACGCGGCGGTCGCCGAGCTGGGACCGGGCGATATCATCGGGCGTGTTGACGACGAAAAAAAGGATGAACGTCACCAGGTTGACGCCGATGAGTATCGGCACGGCGTACAACATGCGGCGGACGATATAGGCGATCATTTCGCCGTGCTCCGTTCATGCCGCCGGTAGAACATCACGGCCAGCGCGAGCGTCGCGGCAACCAGCAGCAGCACCGCGTAGATCGGCCACATGACGGGTTGATTCCATTCCTGGCGGAGGCGCGCACGCCGGTCCGGGTCCACACGCCTGTATTTGAGGGTGTTGTTGGCCATGAGGTTGGGTTTAACGTTCCGGTACCAGCTGTGGTAGAGCGCGAAGCTCTTGGGGTGAAATCCCCATATCCATGGGGCGTCCCGGCGGGCGATATCCATCATCTCGTCTATAATGCGCTGCCGCTCGGGCGTGTTTTCCATGGTCTTCATCGCTTCGAACAGCCGGTCGAACTCGGAATTATTGTAGTTCGACGTGTTCTCGCCGTTGCTCTCGGCCTTGGAATTCGGTCCGTAGAGAAGAAACAGGAAGTTCTCGGGATCCGGGTAGTCGGCGTTCCAGCCCCACATGTAGATCTGCCCGGTCCCCTTCACCATTTTCTCCCGGAAACGGTTGTAGTCCGTGGCGCGGATGATCAACTGTATCCCCAATTTGTCGAACTGCTTCCTCAGCCAGTTGAAACGGGCTTTGTCGTCGGGCCCCCTCGACACGGCTTCGAAATTGAGCGCCAGCGCCTGGCCCGTCTCCTGATCGATGCCGTCGGCATACCCCGCCTCGCGCATGAGCTCCCGCGCCTCGCTGACGGGCTTGCGTCGCGGTTCGTTGTCAGCCCAGTCGTATACGTAGGGATTCAGGCCCTCCCGGCCCTCGCGGTCCCCGAAAATACCCGGTGGTATCGGCCCCTGGGCGGCCAGGGCGCGGCCGTTGGCAAAAATGGAGATGTATTCCTCCATATCCACCGCGATGGAGATCGCCCTGCGCAGCATCCTGCCCCGTTCCGTGTCCGCGCCCAGAGTGTCGTCCAGCATGTTGAACCCGATGTAGATTGTGCTCGTCTGCACCGCAGTCGACAGCCTGATCCCTCGCTCCCGCATTTCCTGCGTTAGTGCCGCTTCGCCCTGGACGTTGAACCGAACGGCCTGGTCAAAGCTGTCCGAGGAAATGCCGGAGCTGTCGTAATAGCCCTGTAGGAACTTGTTCCATGCCGGAATCGCTTCCTGCTCCCGGCTGAACACGATACTGTCGGCAAACGGCAGCGGCTTGCCGGCATCCTCCAGCAGTCCGGCCTCGCGGTCGCCGGGCTCTCCCTCGCGGGGATACTCTTCGCCGTGGAAATTCGGGTTGCGCTCCAGAACCATGCGCAGGTTCGGGTTGTTTTCCGAAAGCATGTAGGGCCCGGTGCCGATGGGATACCAGTCGAGAGTCATATTATTCTCTTCCATTCCAGGCTGGGAATGGAACAATTCGGCTTCCCAGGGCATCGGGGCGAAAAACGGCATCGCCTGCCAGTAGAGGAACTGCGGGTACTTCCCGTGGATGCGGATCCGCCAGGTGTAGCGGTCCACGACCTCCAGACCTTTCATTTCGATTTCCCGCAGATCGATGAACGAATCGCCCACCTGCTGTCGCAGGACGTTCAGGCTCTGCATGGCATCCTCGAACCCGACGATATACTCCGCCATCACCCCTGCGATCGGAGAATGGCGACGGGGATCCGCCATGCGCTTGATCTGGTAGACATAATCGGCTGCCGTGAGCTCCCTCGTACCCATGCGACTGAACTCCGCCAAAGCGTGGATATCGGTAATATCGCTGCGCTCCAGGTCATGATAGACATGCCTCCCCTGGTCGTCAGTGGCCAGTGCCGGATGCGGCTGGTACCGTATACCGGGCTCGATGCTGAACTCGTACTCGCTGAACGCAATGTCTTCCATGTCAGCATCCGCCGGCAGTGAATTGCCCGCGTCATCGTAATAGGCGGCCACGGGCATTTCACGCACCGTGAGGGGAATCAGCTCGTAGGGTCGTTTCAGGAAATGGTACTGCAGCGGCGGCTCATAAATCTGCGCAATGAATGTGTATTCGTCAGAGCTGTAGGATCTCGCCGGATCGAGGTGTTTCGGCCGCTCCGAGAATGAGGAGTAAATGATGTTGGAACCGGCCTCGGATTCAGGATAGGGATTGTTCCATGCCGCCGACGCTGCCGCAGCGGCCGCCAGCAGCGTGCCCGCCACGCACCCGGGAAGCAAGAGCCTGAAACTCATGCCGTGCCCGATTGCGCCAATCCGAGTCCGGCGTCCGGAACGGTGCGGGGCACGGCCGGATTGGAAACCGCCGCTACCGGGGAGCGGCGCTCCCGGGAAGATGCTGCATGTGTTTCGAGACGCTTCAAATTTTCAGTGCCAAGAAAAAGCCCGGGGCCATGGAGCCATCCGCGTCGATCCTGCCTGCGTGGTGCGCGAACAGTGCTTGGACCGCCCCACGTATGGAATGTTCCGTTTGTTCAAGGTATCCTGACGGGACAGTCAACTATCTTTTAACCGATTGTACGGTTTCGCATCAAGGGGGCAAGGCATGGGATTTCTTTCCGGAAAACGTGCGCTGATCGTGGGGGTGGCCAGCGAGCGTTCGATCGCCTGGGGGATCGCACAGGCCATGCATCGCGAAGGGGCCGAACTGGCATTCACCCACCAGACGGACAAGCTCAAGGCGCGGGTGGAGAAATACGCCGCCAGCGTCGATTCGGACATTGTAATTCCCATGGATGTCGCCTACGACGATCAGATCGAGGCGGCATTCGCATCGCTCGGGAAAAGCTGGGACAGCCTGGATATTATCGTTCACTGCGTGGCCTACGCTCCCCGAGAGCAGCTGGAGGGCAGCTACCTGGACGCGGTAACAAGGGAAGGATTCCAGTCGTCCCACGACATCAGCTCCTACAGCTTCGCGGCACTGGCCAAGGCCGGCCGGCCCATGATGGCCGGACGTTCCGGCTCCCTTCTGACGCTGTCGTATATCGGGGCGGTACGCTCCATGCCCAACTACAATGTAATGGGCGTCGCCAAGGCCAGTCTCGAGGCGAATATGCGCTATATGGCCCAATCCCTGGGGCCCGAAGGGATACGGGTCAACGCGATTTCGGCGGGACCGATCAGAACACTGGCGGCCTCGGGAATCGGCGGATTCAGGAAAATGATGAACTACTACGAAAAAGCCGTACCGCTCGGCCGGGGAGTCACCACTGAAGAGGTCGGCAACGCCGGCGCTTTCCTGTGCTCCGACCTGGCCTCCGGAATCACCGGCGAAGTGCTCTACGTGGATGCCGGATTCAACATGGTGGGGATGAGCGAACGCTTCCTCGAAGACGACTGAATACGCTTACAATGCCTGCTCTTTAATGTTCACGTCCGCCTGCTCGCGCAGGTCGGTGATGAGCTGCTCCAGCATATCCTGGCTGCGGCGGCGAAACAGTGTTTCGTCAACGCGCTGCTGCAGTTCCTCCGAGGCCTCGTTCACGTCGCCTTCTGTTACTTCAATCAGTCTGAACAACGCATAGTTCCCATCTCCCAGTGCGACGCCGCCGGGTACGGGCTCGTCGCCGGACGGCTTGGGTGCACCGAACACGGCATCCACCAGCGCGGGGTGGGGGCCGTCCGTTTCCGATGTCCTGCTACGGGACCAGGTTGTGGTCTCGACGGACAGTCCGTACTCCTCCACGATCGATCGCCAGGTCGAGCCGGACCGCAGTTCCCCCGCGATCTCCGGACCCAGCGAAGTGACGTGCTGCTGCGCTTTACGGCGCTCAAGGCGCGCTTCGATATCAGCCCGAACATCGTCCAGAGGCCGCACGCTCGCAGGTTCCTTGTCGAGGACGCGAACCACGACCAGGGAGTTGATATCCAGCTCTATGGCCTCGCTGTTGAGTCCTTCGGAATAGACGTCTTCGCTGAACGCGGCTTCCCGGACTTTCGGGTCCGCCGCGATTCCCGATCCCTGGTTTCGAGTAAACCAGTCCGTGCTCTCGATATCGAGATCCAGCTGCCCGGCAACGGGCTCCAGTGACTGCGGCTGTTCGTAGCTGATATTTCGGAACGTTTCGGCCTGGTCGAGGAACTGCGCTTCCGCCTGTCTGGTCCGTTCCTCCCGAACCAATTGCTCGCGAACTTCTTCCAGGGGTTTGATCTCCGCAGGCTCGTACTCGGTCAGCTTGATGAGGTGATAACCGAAACGGGTTCTGACCGGATCAGTGACGGCACCTTCGCTGTCCAGCTCGAACAAAGCCTCTTCGAACGGTTCGACCATGGAACCGGGCTGAATCCGACCCAGGTCGCCGCCCTTGGAAGCGGAACCGGGGTCGTCGGAATGCTCCCTGGCCAGTGCAGCGAAGTCCGCGCCATCGCGTATTTGAGCCAGCAGATCGCGCGCTTCTTCCAATGCTTCCCGGCGCTCCTCTTCGCCCGCATCGGATCTGGTTTCAATGAGGATATGGCTGGCGTGACGCACGGGGTCCGTCGTGAAACGGTCCTGCTCCCGCTCGTAGGCCTGCTGGATATCGGCTTCATCGATGCTTATCGACGAGGCAAGCTGATCTACGGACAACTCGACATATTGGAGCTTCACCCGCTCCGGTGTCCGGTATCGGTCGGTGTTCTCTTCATACTCTGTCCGAATTTCCGCATCCGACACTTCTATCCCGGGGATGAAGTCCGCGGACTCGAGAACCGCGTAGTCGAACCGACGTTCCTGCAGCAGCAGTTCCAGGAGCCGGTCGCGCTGCTGGGGACTCACAAAAGCGGATTCCTGAATGCCCGCCGTAATCTGCTCCAGCATGATCTGCCGGCGAAATGCCGCCTCGAAGCCGGCCTCGCTCAGACCCATCTGGGCAACCGAGCTACGATATGCGTCCGACGAAAACTGCTCGTTCATCTGGAAACGGGGATTGGAGCGTATGCGCTCGGCCAGCAACTCGTCGCCCACCCGGTAGCCCTGGTCGTCTGCGTGCTGGTCGAGCAGCCTGCGGGTAATGAGATCCTCCAGGACGCCGCGCTTGAACTCGGGGCTGTTGGCGAGCTCCGGCTGAAAGTCCTCTCCCAGCATCCGGCGCATCTGCGCGCGGCGGTTGTCGAGCTCGCGGCGGTAATCCACTTGCTGGATTTCGGCGTCGCCGACGGTGGCCACGACGACATCCTCACCCCCGGCGAAGTATTCGTTCACACCCCAGAACGCGAAGGGAATGATGATTATCCCGACGATGACATATGCGATCCAGCCGGTCGCGCGATCGCGGATCTCGGAGAGCATGGTTGGAAGTTCTACTTATGTGACATACTAAAGGGTGCTTCTAAAAGTAATTATCTTTTCGTGAGAGCGAGGAAGCACCGCGCACAGAACCGCAGTTTACATGAGGTAAATGAGGATTCGAGCACGGCGCTGACGCAGCTATCGCGGAAATAGTGCATTTTTAGAAGTGCCCTAAGTACAAGGGCGAGTGGAACTCGCCCTTGTTCGTGTTAGTGGCGGAGCGGACGGGACTCGAACCCGCGACCCCCGGCGTGACAGGCCGGTATTCTAACCAACTGAACTACCGCTCCGGGGTTAGGCTGGTGGGTGCTGACGGGCTCGAACCGCCGACATTCGCCTTGTAAGGGCGACGCTCTCCCAACTGAGCTAAGCACCCCCCGAAAAGGCGCGCTAGTTTAGGGCATCTTTCAGCGCTTTGCCAGCCTTAAATTTCGGGCTCTTGGACGCCGGGATGGTGATCACTTCACCGGTCCGGGGATTCCGGCCGGTCCGGGAGGCCCGCTCACTCACCGAAAACGTACCGAAGCCGACCAGGGTGACTGAGTCACCATCCTTCAAGGTCTGCTGGATACCCTTAAACACGGCCTCCACGGCTTCGGTGGCGTCGGACTTGGAAAGATTCGTCTTGTTGCCGACTAACTCGATCAATTCCGCTTTATTCACGGTTACATTCCCCTTTACATGTTTTGGTTTAGAGCAATGTTACTCACGATATGCATCGTGACTAACGGACTAGTACGAACTACGAACGAACTGGACAAGCATTCTTGATATTACAACTTGCGAACGACTTTGTGCGCGGCGCACCGGCGCACCCTCCACGGGCACGTATATAACAACCTCAAAATCGGCGTGTCAAGGAAGGCCACGGACAAGAAATGTCTTGACAATCCTTCCATGACCTTTTTCACCACCGTTCGTCACATCCGGGACCGGGCAATAGATGTTCAGCATTCCCAACGATCTCGGATCGAACAGGTTTAAACCCTGCACGGAGGCCAGTCGGGACCGCTCTCCCACGTTCTCACTACGTGAGAATTACCCGAACGGGCTCCCGGTGTACCCCCCCACTGATATTGCAACTGTCAAAGTGTCTCTGAGACGTCAGGGGCAGGAACACTCCCACAGACCTGTCCCGATCATTGAACCGGCGCCAATGCCGGGGACTGTCCCCCGGGGCCGCTGCAAATACTTCCCTACCGATGCCCACGGGTTTTCTGAGTGGTGCAATATTTATCGCGGGGTGCACTAGTGAGTGATAACGCTATCCCCGGATTTGTCCGCCACGGGTTTCTTGGCGGCTTCGCTTTCGGGTTCCTTGCGCGGGTCCGGCACTCTTTCGAGGGCGACCTCTATGACCTGATCGATCCACTTCGCGGGCCTGATGTCGAGATTGTCCTTGATGTTCTTCGGCATCTCAACCAGGTCTTTTTCATTCTCCTCGGGAATGATGACCGTCTTGATTCCGGCCCGGTGCGCCGCGAGCAGTTTCTCCTTCAACCCACCGATGGGCAGCACTTCGCCGCGCAGCGTTATTTCCCCGGTCATCGCGACTTCGGAACGAACCGGAATGCGCGCCAGCGCCGATATCAGGGCCACGCACATTCCGATTCCGGCGCTCGGTCCATCCTTCGGCGTGGCGCCTTCCGGAACATGAACGTGGAAGTCGTGCTTCTGAAAGAACTCGGCATCTACTCCGAAGCTCTTCGCCCTCGCTCGCACCACGCTCATCGCCGCCTGGATAGACTCCTGCATCACGTCACCAAGCTTGCCGGTATAGATGTGCTTGCCCTTGCCGTCCAGGATCGCGGCCTCGATAGTCAGCAGCTCTCCGCCGACTTCCGTCCAGGCAAGACCGGTAACCTGACCGATCTGGTTCTTCTCCTCGGCCTTGCCACGGCGATACTGCTTGACACCGAGGTACTTCTCGAGATTGCGGGGACGCACCTGCACAGACTTTCGTTTCGTTTCCAGCAGCAGCTCCTTGGCCACTTTCCTGCAGATCTTCGCGATGGTGCGCTCCAATCCGCGTACGCCGGCTTCCCTCGTGTAGTAGCGAATGGTATCGACGACCGCGGGCTTCGAGATCTTCAGCTCTTCGGGCTTCAGGCCGTTGCTCTGGACCTGTTTGGCAATCAGATACTTTTCGGCGATCGCCGCCTTTTCCTCCTCCGTATATCCCGATATACGGATCACCTCCATGCGGTCGAGGAGCGGCGCAGGGATGTTCAGCGTATTCGCCGTGGCGATAAACATCACGTCCGACAGGTCGTATTCGACCTCCAGGTAGTGATCCACGAAGGTATGATTCTGTTCCGGATCAAGGACTTCCAATAGCGCCGAAGAAGGATCCCCGCGGAAGTCCATGGACATCTTGTCCACCTCGTCCAGCATGAACAACGGGTTCCGGGTCTTTACCTTGGCCATGTTCTGGATGATTTTGCCGGGCATCGAGCCGATATATGTACGCCGGTGGCCGCGAATTTCGGCCTCATCACGAACGCCGCCCAGCGACATCCGAATGAACTTCCGATTCGTGGCACGGGCGATCGACTTCCCCAGGGACGTCTTGCCGACCCCGGGAGGGCCCACCAGACACAGAATCGGCCCCTTGATCTTCTTTTGCCGTTGCTGGACTGCCAGATACTCGAGTATGCGCTCCTTAACCTTTTCGAGGCCATAGTGATCCTCGTCGAGGATTCTTTCGGCCGCAGCAATATCCTTGCGCACCTTGCTTCGCTTCTTCCATGGCACCTGCACCAGCCAGTCCACGAAATTGCGGACCACGGTCGCCTCTGCGGACATGGGCGACATCATCTTGAGCTTCTTGATTTCGGCTTCGGCCTTTTCCCTGGCTTCCTTGGGCATTCCCGACTCCTCGACCTTCTTGACCAGATCGTCGAGCTCGTTGGGTGCATCCTCCATGTCACCCAGCTCCTTCTGGATGGCCTTCATCTGTTCATTCAGGTAGTACTCCCGCTGGCTCTTCTCCATCTGTTTCTTGACGCGGCCGCGGATACGCTTTTCGACCTGAAGCAGATCAATCTCCGACTCCATCACGCCCAGGATGTGCTCCAGCCGATCCCGCGTGCCGGCCATCTCCAGGATATGCTGTTTATCTTCGATCTTGAGGCTGAGGTGCGCCGCAATGGTATCCGCCAAGCGGCCGCCGTCGTCGATGCCGGCCAGGGAGGTCAATATCTCGGGAGGTATCTTGTTGTTGAGCTTGACGTATTGGTCGAACTCGTTCATTACCGTGCGGATCAGGACTTCAGCTTCCCGTTCGTCCATCTCGTCGTCTTCCACGAAGTCGACGGCGGCACTGAAGTAGTCCTCGGTGACATCGTATGATGACACCCTGCAGCGCTTCTCGCCTTCCACCAGCACCTTGACGGTGCCGTCCGGGAGCTTGAGAAGCTGCAGGATGCTCGCAACGGTGCCGACCTGGTAGATGTCGTCCGGGCCCGGGTCGTCATCCGCCGCCTCCTTCTGGGCCACCAGGAGAATGTGCTTCCCGATCTCCATGGAGCGTTCCAGCGCCTTGATCGATTTCTGGCGGCCGACGAACAACGGTATGACCATGTGGGGGAAAACCACCACATCCCTCAGCGGCAGAACCGGAATCGAGGACTCGGTAAGTGTGAGTTCTTCACTCATTCAGTACACCCATGAAATTTGTTTGGTTCGTTCACCGTCCGGTTGCCGGTCTGGACCACGCGCCGGCTCCAGGCGAATATGGTCCAATATGCGGACAAATTCCCGCCCGTTCAAGTACCGGTGGTAGAAAATCCGGCCTCGATATCCCACTCGCCTCGCGACGCGCGGTTTGCTCGGCCAGGCTCCTAATGGCTTGTGGAAGCCTGCTTCTGGTCGGATTCTTCGTAGATATACAGGGGGGTGGTACCTTCGGAGATCACCCCGGCATCGACGATCACTTTCTTGACCCCCTCCATGCCGGGAAGGTCGTACATCGTGTCGAGGAGGGCATTTTCCAGGATCGACCGCAGGCCACGGGCGCCGGTCTTGCGGTCCATGGCCTTTTTCGAGACGGCGCGCAGGGCATCCTCGCGGATCTCGAGCTCGACGTCCTCGAGCTTGAACAGCCGCTGGTACTGTTTTACCAGTGCATTCTTCGGTTCGGTGAGTATCGACACCAGGGCATCTTCGTTCAACTCTTCGAGGGTCGCGCAGATAGGCAGGCGGCCCACGAATTCGGGAATAAGTCCGTACTGGATGAGGTCCTCCGGCTCGAGGTCGCGCAGTATCTCGCCGACGTTCTTGTCATCGGTCTTGCTGCGGATCTCCGCGCCGAAGCCCATGCTGCTCTTTTCCGAGCGCTCCTGGATGATCGTCTCCAGGCCTGCGAAAGCACCGCCGCAGATAAACAGGATATTGCGGGTATCAACCTGCAGGAATTCCTGCTGGGGATGCTTGCGCCCGCCCTGGGGCGGCACGGATGCAATGGTGCCTTCAATGAGCTTCAACAGAGCCTGCTGCACGCCTTCGCCGGAAACATCCCGGGTGATTGACGGGTTGTCGGACTTGCGCGAGATTTTGTCGATTTCATCGATATAGACGATACCGACCTGCGCCTTGTCGACGTCATAGTCGCATTTCTGGAGCAGCTTCTGAATGATATTCTCGACGTCCTCTCCGACGTACCCGGCTTCGGTGAGGGTCGTGGCGTCAGCAATGGTAAAGGGCACGTTGAGCTGCCGGGCGAGGGTTTCCGCCAGCAGCGTCTTTCCCGATCCGGTAGGCCCAATCAGAAGTATGTTGCTCTTGGAGATGTCGACTTCGCCGACCTGGTCCTCGTTCTCGACCCGCTTGTAGTGATTGTACACCGCCACCGAAAGCACTTTCTTGGCGATGGACTGCCCGATCACGTATTCATTCAGACTCTGGCGGATCTCGTCGGGGCGCGGGAACTTGCTGCGGGTCCCGCTGACTTCGGCGCCTTCCTGCACCTCTTCCCGGATAATGTCATTGCACAACTCGACGCATTCATCACAGATGAATACCGAGGGCCCCGCGATGAGCTTGCGAACCTCGTGCTGGCTCTTCCCGCAGAAAGAGCAGTACAGGAGCTTTTCACTCTTACCTTCGTTTTTGTCGTCGGCCATAAATTCTCAACCTGCCATACGCTTAACGATGCAGTCTCGGGCGTTTTTTTGCAAGTGCCGGTTACGCCCGTTTGTCGATCACGGAATCGATGAGCCCGTACGCCACCGCCTGCTCACCGCCCATGAAATGGTCCCGGTCGGTGTCCCGGGCGATGGTTTCATCGTCCTGTCCCGTATGCTCAGCAAGCACCTTGTTCAAACGTTTTTTCAAATCCAGGATTTCCTGGGCATGAATGTCGATATCCGACGCCTGGCCCTGGAAACCGCCCCAGGGCTGGTGGATCATCATCCTGGAGTGCGGCAGGGCGTGCCGCTTTCCCGCCGCGCCGCCGGTCAGCAAAAGTGCGCCCATACTGGCGGCCTGGCCGATCACGACGGTGCTCACATCCGGCCTGATGAACTGCATGGTATCGTAAATCGCCAGACCGGCGTTAACCGCCCCACCCGGGCTGTTTATATACAGGTGGATGTCCTTGTCGGGGTTCTCCGACTCCAGGAACAGCAGCTGGGCCACGATCAGGTTGGCCATGTAGTCCTCCACCTGCCCCACCAGGAACACGACCCGCTCCTTGAGCATCCGCGAGTAGATGTCGTATGCGCGCTCGCCCCGGCCCGTGCTTTCGATGACCATGGGCACGAGGCCGACATTCTGGGGCTCGACCGCGTGCGGGTTATTGCTGCTGTAGCTTGTCGACATCACACTCACCAATCTGTTGTTCTCTGGGCGGACAGGGGGATCCGGGCTCATCCGGCGGGCTGCTCCGTGAGCTCCTGCAGGGTCACCCGGGTTTCCTTCGAATCCGCGCCTTCGAGCAGCATGTCCACCACCTGCTCCTCCAGAACGGTGGCTTCGATCTGCTGCATTCGTTCTCGGCTGCTATAGTACCACTGCACGAAGGCGTCGGGCTGCTCATAACTCGCGGCCATTCTCTCGACGCGCTCCTTCACCCTGTTCTGGTCCGCCTTCAGCTCGTTCTTCTGGACGATCTCCGACAGAATCAGGCCCATCTTGACGCGCTTCTCGGCATCCGCCCGGTACTGCTCCCGGTCCGGGTCGAATTGCTCCGTCGGCATGCCCTGCTGTTCCAGCATGGACTTGTTCATCGAGATCATCGCTTCGATCTCGCGGTCCACGAGCTTCTCCGGCACCTCGATCTCGTTCTCCCGGATCAAGGCGTCCATGACCCGGGCACGGACCAGCCGGCTGACGCGCTCATCGCGCTCACGGGCGAGATTGTCCGCAATTTCCCGGCGAAACGCCTCGATATTACCGTCCTCGACTCCAAACGATTTCACGAACTCTTCGTTGACCTCCGGAAGCTCCGGCTCGGCGACATCCTTGACCCGGATCTCGAAGACCACGGCCTTCCCGGCCACGTCCCGGCCGTGGTAATCGTCGGGAAAAGCGACGTTCACCGTTCGCTGGTCCCCGGGGGTGGCACCCAGAATGCCGTTTTCGAACTCCTCCAGGAACTGGCCCTGGCCCAGCACCAGCTGATAATCCTCCGCCTCGCCGCCCGCAAACGGCTCGCCGTCAATGCTACCCTTGAAATCGACGGTCACCTGATCACCCTCCCGCGCGTCCCGGTCCACGGAGGAATAGGACATTTTCTGCCTGCGCATGGTTTCGACGGTCCGGTCTATATCCTCTTCACTGATCTCGCAGACCGGGCGCTCGACCTCGACCCCCTTAAGATCGAGCTTCGTGATTTCAGGATAGACATCGAAACTGGCAGTGAATTCGATGTCCTTGCCCCGTTCCATGGCTCTGGGCTCGATCTCCGGCGTCCCGGCGGGAACCAGATTCTCCTGGCTGAAAGCCTCGTAGAGCGAGTTCTCGATGAGGCTGCCGGCTACCTCCTGCAGAACCTGCTCGCCGTAGTGGGCGTCGATGATCTTCAACGGCGCCTTGCCCGGACGGAATCCCGCCAACTTGGCGTTCTTCGCCAGATTCTTCAACCGCGCCTGGATCTTCTCCTCCACCTCGTCCGCGGGGATGGAAACGGTCATGGACCGTCCCAGGCTGCCGGTGTGTTCGACGGATACTTGCATTCGGCTCCTCTTGCCTGCTATCGGGCTCGATGTTGTCAGGGATTGTCGGTGATCCGGGAAAATCAAGGGTTCGGATTGTCAGCTCCGGACGGACCGGCCACCTCGCTCGGCGTCAATAGCCGCCCGCTCTGCGGCCCCGGACCCATGAAGAAATCGCAGAACGGCCGGGCCGCACGGCGGTCGTGTCCACGAACGGAGCGTCCGGTATTGTCCAGTCCGCCGCCCCGGGAATTCAAGCTGCAATTCAACCGCCCGGGAACTGGTGCGAAAGGGGAGACTCGAACTCCCACGGGTTGCCCCACTGGTACCTAAAACCAGCGCGTCTACCAGTTCCGCCACTTTCGCAGCGCGCCCGCACTACGGTCCGTGCTCCCCCGGCCGCGGACCGGTGGCGGTTTATACCACGCCTGTGGGGGGCGATGGAATCTCGTCGGCGGCTCAGGGCGGCGCGATCCCCGGCCGGATGTGGCTGACTCGGACGCCTATACGGGCCCGATCCCAACCCCGCCGGCGGGTGAAACGGACAAAGCGCGGGCCAACACCCCTTCAGTCTTCCGTGTCGAACTTCGCGATCAGGTCCTTCTGGAGATTCACGGGCAGCGGATCGTAGTGGCTGAGCTGCATGCTGTAGGAACCCTCGCCCCCGGTGATGGAATTGAGCCGGGACTGATAATCCTCCAGCTCGGCCAGCGGCGCAAGGCCTTCGATGGTGACGAACCCGCCCGGTACAACGCTGGTATTGGAGACGCGGCCCCGCCGCTGCGACAGGTCGCCGGTTATGTCCCCCATGCTGTCGTGGGGCACCGTGATCTCTATATTGACAATGGGCTCCAGGACGATCGGTTTGGCCTGCTCCACGGCGCTCTGGAAGGCCTTGCGACCCGCCGTGATGAACGACACTTCGTTTGAATCCACCGAGTGGTGCTTGCCGTCATAGACTGTCACGCGCACGTCCTGCATGGGATACCCGGCAACGGCACCCCGGTTGAAGACTTCGCGCACCCCCTTTTCGACGGATGGTATGAACTGGCTGGGAATCACGCCGCCGACGACCTTGTTTACGAATTCGAACCCGGCGCCCCGCTTCAGCGGCTCCAACCTGAGGTATACCTCCCCGAACTGGCCGGCGCCGCCCGATTGCTTCTTGTGGCGGTAATGCCCTTCCGCCTTCCTGGTGACGGTCTCCCGGTATGGCACCGTGGGCGGCGCGCTCTCCACGGCAACGTTGTACACCTCTTCCATGCGCTCAAGCGCGGTCCTCAGGTGCAGATCCCCCTGCCCCCGCAGTATCAGCTCGTTGACCTGGGCGTCGCGCTCCACCGCCAGTCCCGGGTCCTCCTCGACGAGCCTGTCCAGCGCCTCGGCAAGCTTCTGCTCGTCACCCCGCTTCCTGGGCTTGAGCGCAAGGCCTGCCAACGGCGCCGGAAGGACCGGCGGCTCCATCCGCAGTCCCTTGTCTTCCGGGCTGTTGTGCAGAACGCTCCCCAGACGCAGTTCCGCGATCTTGGCCACGGCGCAAAGGTCTCCGGGGACGCCCCGCTCGATCTCCTGATGCCTGCCGCCCTGCATCCTGAACAGGTGGCCGACCTTAAACGCCTTGGAGTGATCGTCGACATACAGCTCGCTGTCCTTGGTCACCGTACCGTGATGGACCCGGAAAACACCCAACTTGCCGACGTAGGGATCATGGGTGATCTTGAAGACGTGCGCGAGGATGTTGCCGTCGGCTTCCGGCTTCACGGGCAACGGCTCAACACCGTCACCGGTCTCGCGCACGAACAATGGTCGGTTCCCCTCAGCCGGGTTCGGGAGCAGCTTCTCGATGACTTCCAGCAGCTCCGGAACGCCTGTTCCGGTCTTCGCCGACACGAAACACACCGGAACCAGGTGGCCGTCGCGCAGGGCTGTCTCGAACGCGTCGTGGAGCGACCCTGGCTCGAGCTTTCCCTGCTCGAGGTATTGCTCCATGAGCTTCTCGTCGACTTCCACGGTCTGATCGATCACGGCGGTGTGAGCTTCGTCCACCGACCAGAAGTCGGCATCGCCGGACGGCGTAAAGAAGCAGTCCACGACCTTCGTCGCGCTGCCCGCCGGCAGATTGATGGCCATGCACTCGCTGCCGAAGGTCTCCCTGATTGCCGCCAGCACACCCTCGAGGTCCACATCCTCCGAATCGATGTGATTCACGATGACCATCCGGCATTGCTTGCGCTCGGAGGTCCACTGCTCGAAACGCCGGGTCATGGTCTGGATCCCCGCCTGGGCGTTGACCACGATCGCTGCCGTTTCCACGGCCGGCAGGACCCCCAGGGCGTGGCCGACGAAATCTGGATACCCGGGTGTATCGATCAGGTTGATATGACAGCCGTCGTGCTCCAGGCTGACCAGGGAGGACCGCAGGGAATGGTGGTGCCTGCGCTCAAGGACGTCATCGTCCGAGATCGTCCCGCCCTTCTCCACCGTGCCGGGGTTCTGGACCTTTCCGGCCGCATGCAACAAGGACTCCACCAGGGTGGTTTTGCCGGAGCCCGCGTGGCCCAGCAGCGCGATATTCCGAACGGCTTCTATCGTATACCCGGACATTACTTGAATCCTCCGGTACAAAGCCTTGAATTTATTGGTGTTTTATCCGGAAAGCGTCGGGGTCGCCGCGTTCCGCAGACAGACCGCCCGGCAACGGTCCCTGAATAACAGCCTATCGGAAAATACAGGCACGCGCCAATCCCGCCGACGAGAGCCGCCCGACGCTACTTTACCCCGCCACTTCGATTACGACTTTCCGGGCGTTCCTGAACCATCAGGGACGGAGGAACTCCCGCAGGCGATAGCCCGATTCAACAACCGGTGCCGAAGTCCGGGCCGGGGCCGGGGCATACTCGTCAACCGTGGTCCCGATCTTGAATGTCGTACAGATCGCGCAGCACACGGCGCACGGAAGAGCTTTACCCGGCGGCGACACCCAGCAGCAGGGCTGCCCCCAGTGCACGCCCCGGGTACCGTCGCAGCAATCCGCTCAATCCCGGATCGACGCGCTCCGCCAGATACGCCTCCAGCTCGTCCGCCGGCTCATGCCTGGCGCGTCCACGTCCTTCGGAGGCCGCGTCCCCGTACAGCTTCTTGAGCGTGTCGGTAAGCTTCGATACGTCGGACTTCAGCTCGGTGAATTCACTTCTCAGTTCCTCGACATCTTTTTCAACGTTGGTAGCCCTATTGGCGTCCTCCTGCAAACTTAGAGACGAATTTCGGCTGGTCGACGCCACGCGTCGCCAACCACTGCACTGCTTGACCCGCCGATTCCGGCATCGGTAATCTGTGCATCTGCCACCATTCTGAAATTTCATTTCCCGCCAAGGAGCGTTGTGATGACCCTACAAATAGAGATTGCACCCTTGATTACACTGGCCGCCGGTATCGGCATTCTGGTCTTCCCGAAACTTCTCAACTACATCGTCGCGGGCTATCTGATCGTTCTCGGTGTACTCGGATTGATGGGCCACGGTTTCTAGGGAAACTCTGATCAATTCAGGGTTTCCCTAGCGCGGCGGACGGCATCAGCGCTCGCCGGTCCGCTCGCCGCCACTGCCATTCTGGAACCGGTTCTCCAGGGCACCGAGCACCAGCACGATAACCATCGTCAGCGCGGTCACCATGACGGCCAGGACCAGGTTTCCGGTCGCGCAAGCGACTCCGATGGATCCGGCAATCCAGATTGCCGCACCGGTCGTCACCCCGTGCACCGACCCGCCGCTTCTGATGATGCTGCCGGCGCCGAGAAAACCGATGCCTCCGATAACCCCCTCAACGATCCGGGTCGGATCAATACGCGCGGGGATACGAAGGAAGGCGAGTCCTGAGGACTCCCCGGCCCTGAAACGGCATTGACGGGTATACCTCAACGGGAAAGCGGGCACGGAAGCCCGCCACCTGTCCCGCGGCGACCGGAACAGTGCCGTGATGATTCGCTACCGTCGACCGCAGCCCGCTTTCGGCATCCGGGACTCAGAGTCGCCAGCTTCATGAAATCGGCGGGTCACCCTTGCCAGCGCGGCAGCCGCCAAGACAAACAGCATCGGCAGTACGGCGTCAAGATGACGACCATCCCAGTCAGCGAAAGTCGCACCCACTATTGCGGCCTGTGCCGCCACCAGAGACAGTGCGACCACCACCAGGTCCTGCAAACCGGATTGCCGAGCCCCGCGCCAGGCCAGGGCATAGATCACGGCGAGCGTGACGAGCGTGAAAGCGTTGTGCAACGGGCTCCAATACGGCCGGGCATGCACAAAAAAAGCCGCGAGCCGGGCAGCGGCCAGCTTGACGAATCCAACCGGGTCCGCCGCAATCAGTCCGACAAACTCGCCGAGTCCGACGGACCTCACCTCCGGCACATCCGCCAGCGCCATCGGGAACCGCAGGCCCTCGTAGCCCCAGATTACGGTCCCGGTTCGCAGATGGTTACCGATATTCTCATGGGCCAACCGGTCGCTCACGGCGCTCACGGCAATCAACGCCAGAACGGCAGCCCCGAGGCCCAGCACCAGCAGCATGGCGTATCGGCGCCTCTGAAACATCCGGAACACGGCAAATGCGAACACAGCAGCGGCCAGAATGATCCCGTTGGGACGAACCAGTATCGTGAAGACAACTACCGGCACTACAAGAGCATAGCCGACCGGACCGCGTACATTCACCAGCAGAAAAACGGAGATGATCAGCATGCTGATGAAGATGGACTCCGTCAGAACGTAGAAATTCCACATCTGCACGTCCGGATACACGGCATACAACCCCGCCGCCAACAAGCCCGCACGCGCGCCACCCAGCTTGCTGCCGAGATGGAACATGCATACACAGGCCACAGCAGCAAGCAGTATCTGTCCCGCCACTATCGCCGCCGGGCCCAGTCCCGAAAACCGGAATACCGCCACGAACATGTTGTACCCGAGGTATGAACCCGACTTTCCGGGAAGTGCCGTACCGTTTAAAAGTGCATCCGCACCGGCGAGATAGCGCCCCGTGTCCGACGCGTAATGTACTCCGAGCACTGAAAGGATGCCGATCTGCACCAGCACCCACAGCGGCAGCAGACGGAATACAGTGTTCTGGGCCCGGGCGTGATCCACGAACTCAGCCCCCGGCCCGGGTGCTCGACCATGGAGCGGATTGGAACCGGATTCGCGGGTTGCATGACATGATCGAATACGAGGAAGGCTGAAGTCGGAGCGGTTCTTGTTGTTGTGTTGAAACCGGACGATACCTTACCTTCAAATCCACCCGGCTGCATCCCTTTCAGGCATGACCCGGGAACCCGTCAGCGCCGCGGGGTCCGGGCCGCCAGACCGCAACGGTACAGCCCTCCCCGCCGTATCCCGTGCCTCGTCGTAAAACGTTTGACGGTGAATGCAGGCTGCGGTCTACTACAACTGTTCGACACCGGGCGCCGCCAACGGGGCCAGGTACACCGCCGGACCGGCTGCCCGGTTTCCGCCGAATGGGTGAACCACGAGAGGAGTCGTCCATGAAACTACGCGAAATTCTCCACCACAAGGGGAGCGACGTACTCAGCGCCTCGCCCTCCGACACGCTGGGAGATGCCGTCCTCAGCCTGGTCAAGAACAACTGCGGTGCCTTGATGGTGATGGAGGACGATCGCGCAGTCGGCATCATCACCGAACGGGACGTGCTGCGCGCCTGTGCAGAATTGCCGCAGCCTCTTGCGGCGTCGGTAAGGGATCACATGACCACCGAACTGATTACCGCCACGCCGGATGACCATGTCGAACACGTAATGGGATTGATGACCAACCACCGTATACGCCATCTACCGATCATGGAAGCCGGCAAACTCGTGGGCATCATTTCCATTGGCGACGTCGTCAAGTCGCAGCACGACGAGCTCAGCAACGAGAACCGGTACCTGAAGCAATACATCCAGGGCTGAGGCCGCACATAGCCCGGTGCCGGCCCGTGAAGGGCGAAGGCCTATCGCCACAGCACCCAGGCAACGATAGCCAGGCCCAGAAACGCGCTCTCCACCAGAACAAGCGCCAGGGGGCGCCAGCCGATCTGGAGCAGGCCCTTGAACGAGGTTTTCATGCCCAGCGCCACAATGGCCACGACAAAGCATGCCTTGGACACCATGGACATGACCGCGGACACCGAACCCGGAATCCAGCCCAGATTGTTGACCAGGACCACGGCCACGAATGCCACCAGGAAGAAAGGCAGGGGAACCGGAGCCGAGCCGCCGCTGGCAACCCGTTCCCGGCGGAACACGCTGTAGAAGAACCAGGCTACGGGAATGAGCAGCGCCACCCTTAGCATTTTGACCACCATGGCCGAATGGCCCACTTCCGGGGCAATGCTGTAGCTGGCGCCGACCACGTGGGATACATCATGGATGGAACCTCCTATGAACAACCCTGCATCCGCGGCACTCAGGCCCAGGCCACCAGCGATCACCGGATACACGACCATGGCCACCGCGCCGAACGCAGCCACCATCAGTATGGTCATGAGCGTGTAGTGCTCGGTCATCCTGTTCCTGGGCATCACCGATGACAGCGTCATGGCTGCGGCAATCCCGCAGATGGCCACTGCACCGCCGGACAACAATCCGAAGCGGTGATCAAGCTTCAATACCCGGGCGGCGCCCGCACCCACCGCGATGGTGGCGGCGACCCCCCCGATGACGAGCAGCGCCGTGGCCCAGCCGAGGTCCATCACATCCTCCAGGACAATGTTGGCGCCCAGCAGCACGACCCCCGTCCGCAGCACTGTGGATGCCGAAAAATCTATGCCCGCCGTACATTGTTCATGCTCATGAAGAAAACTCACGGACATTCCCAGAAGCAGGGCGAACACCATGACCGGGGCGCCGTAGTTGTCCGCAAGGAAAAGAGCGGCAAGGCTGACAATCGCACAGGCAATCAACCCCTGTGCGTTCCGCCGGAAGTGGTCACCCCACCGGATCGTCATACCGTTGAAACCGGAAATGTCATGATCCACAACCGCGTCAGCATGACAGTTGGGAAATGTCGCGGCGGATCTGCCGTTCTTCGCCCGTCTGCATAACCCGGATGGGACTTTTCCTGCGCCTCGCCCGGGCTACCGCCCCCGTACGCCGGCGGGGCGTATTCAATCACCACGCGGCGGGTGCAGGAGGGCCGCCGCACGGCGCCGCCGGTTGTCCCGGGTCTGCCGGTAGGCCAGATATATGCCGCAGGCCCCGATGACGATGCCACCCAGCACAGACAGCGGGGTTGGCATCTCACCCCAGATAATCCAGCCGAACACGGTCGCCCATACCAGGCCCGTGTAGTCGAACGGCGCCACGACGGAGGCAACGCCGACGCGGAATCCCTGGGTAATCAGTGTCAGCGCCAGGCCGCCGGACAGGCCCAGGGCGAAGAAATGCGGTAGATGCTCCAGGGCGGGTGGCTGCCAGAACCAGGGCAGCATCATGCCGGAAATGACGAGCGGTATGAGTGTCGCGTAGAGCATGGTGGCCCAGATGGTCTCCGTTCGCCCGAGCATCCGGGCCGTCAGCATCAAAAGCGCGTAGGCCAGCGCCGTCCCGAGGGGCACCAGCGCTGCCGGGGTGAACGCCGCGCCTCCGGGCCGCACGATCAGCAGAACCCCGATGAACCCGATGCAGGTTACCGCCCATTGTGTCGGTCCGGGGCGCTCGCCCAGCAGGGGTATGGCGAGGACGGTAACGAACAACGGCGCCGTGAATGCGATGGCGGTCGCCTCCGCCAGCGGCAGCAGGGTCAAGGCGAGGTAGAAAGTGAACGTTGCGATGGTCGCGAGCAGCCCCCGACCCACCTGGGCCAGCGGCCGCCGCGTCACCAGCGATCCGGGCCCACTGAACAGCAATGCCGCGCCGACAATCAGCGGCAACGCAAACAGCATACGGAGGAATGCCACTTCCGGGACCGGGTAGATCGCCCCGAGCCATTTCGCGAACACGTCGTTGATCGTCAGGCAGAGTACGCCCGCACACATGAAGGCAATGCCGGCTAAGGGCGCGCCATCGGCACTTTGTGACGTATCGATACGGGCGACAGACATGGATACTGCTCTCCGGCTCAAACAATACTCGAAATCACCACCCAGAACGTGGCAATGGTGACCATCCCCGCCACCAGCACCAGCAGCCCGTCGCCGCCGATGAGCGCCATGCCGAACACCGTCAGCGCAAGACCGGCGCCATTGGCACTGAACGGCACCAGTTCCATGGGCGGCATCGCCAGGGCGATGGCAATACACACAAGGGCGACGCCATGGACCGCCGGACCGCGAACGAACAGAGGCAGCCGCGGCCTGATGATGCGATCGAGCCAATGCGCGGGCCGGCGCAGCCATGTAACCGCCCGGCGAACGGTATCACCGGCGGCATTCCGCTTGAGAAGGGTTTCCGGCAGCCAGAAAGATTGCCTTCCGTAAAGCATCTGACCGGCAGTCAACAGAACGAGGACACCCATGATGGTGGGAATCCCCGGGATATCACCGATAATCGGCGCCAGCGTCACCAGGCCGGCTATCAGCAGTATCGGCCCGAACGAGCGCCGCCCGACGGCATCCAGTATCTCCCCGAATGAGATGCGTCCGCTGCCCGCCGCCTCGTCAATGCGGTTGAGCACCGCCTCCAGATTATCGGGAACGACTTCTTCCACTCCACCTCCGGCACTGGGAGCCGCTTTGTTTGCCTGCCCGGGCAACCGACGATACCAGTACGCGATGCACCCCGCCAGTGACAGTACACCGTGCAGTGTCCCAGATATCTACTACACTACCGGTAAGCGCCGGGCACGCGGGTATGAACCGCGGCCACCGCCGAGAGCAAATGCAAACCGTGGGGGTGTATATGTTTCCGGGAGTTGTCCGGGCCCGGCCCGGCGACGTCATAGTCCTCCGCCAATGCCATGGCCGGCACCCACAGGTTCATGGTCAACGTAGTTGCTGGCGGCAACGTCCGGAAATCGAGCTACAGCAAAAGTCAATTCGGTCCCCTGGTGGTCAACGTACCGACAGCGCTTTGCCGGAATCACGGACCCGGGCAATCTTCCACCAACAACCCCGCCGGTGCGTTGGTCCGACCACTGCTCCGGTAACACGGCCCCCGACGAACGGCGCCCGGCAGAACTCGATCGGACCGCCCGCTGCCCGGCGGACCATCGCACTGGAGAATGCATCGATGTTTTATCGCACCGACGAGCCCCACGGGCTGCCTCACAACCCGTTCAATGCCATCGTCGTACCCCGGCCGATCGGCTGGGTGTCCACCATGGACAAGGACGGTTCGGTCAACCTGGCGCCCTACTCCTTCTTCAACGCCGTGGCCTACCACCCACCCAGGTGATGTACGCATCCACCGGCAATCATGTGCAGGGCGGGCTCAAGGATTCCGTGGCGAACATCAGGGCGACTGAAGAGTTCGTGATGAACCTGGCGACCTGGCCGCTCAGGGAGAAGGTCAATCTGTCTTCGACACCGGCACCGCACGGGATCGACGAATTCGAAGTTGCAGGGCTGACCAAGGCTTCTTCCAGCCTGGTGGCGCCCCCGCGGGTGGCGGAAAGCCCGGTCAACATGGAATGCCGGCTGGTGAAAGTCGAGGAGCTGCTCGCCGACGACCCGGACAGCCCCAATCTGGTGGTCTTCGGGCACGTTGTGGCCATACACATCGCGGACGACGTGATCCGGGACGGGCAGGTGGACATCCACAGGCTCCAGCCCATTTCCCGCCTCGGCTACAAGGACTACGGCCGGGTTTCGGAGGTCTTTTCAATGGACCGCCCGGACTGGCCGATAGAGTGACCGGCCGTCCGGGGATCGCCTTGCGGGGAGTAACGGCGGTATCCTGTTGCTTTCACGAACCACCGCGAAACCCGACGAGGACTCGTGTATGACAAAAGAGATCGAGAAAACCAACGCGCTGAACGACAAACTCCATAAAGCCTCGGACACCTTCGGCAACCTTCTGGTAGACGGGTTTCATTATCTGGCATTGTTTGCCATCGGCGCCGCGATCGTATGGTCCGCGATCGTGGCTTTTGTACAGATGAGTGTCCAGGGCGGTGCATCCGTCCACGACATCCTGCTCCTTTTCATTTACCTCGAGCTCGGGGCGATGGTCGGTATCTACTTCAAGACCAACCACATGCCGACCCGTTTCCTGATCTATGTGGGAATCACCGCCCTGACGAGGATGCTCCTGGACGATATCCAGCTCGATCACAAGCCGGATCTGGACATCGTTTACATCTCCGGCTCCATACTGCTGCTCGCGCTGGCGAACCTAGTGATCCGGTTCGGCTCTTACAAGTTCCCGTCGGACAGGATGCAGGAGGAACGGACAGACTCAGTATGCCCCGCCAAACGCTCTGGAACTTTAATTGATGAATTGGGTGGGGTACCGACAGTAGGAGGCGAGCCCCCTCGCCGATTGCGGCCTCGATCGAAGGAAAATCGGCCAGGGGGCTGGCCTCCTACAGGCTTCGTTTGTCCGCCGCACAGTGCCGGCTGAATGGGTCAATATTTGTGGCGGGGTACATTAGGAGCCGGACGAAACGACGGAACGAAAACCTGAACCGCCGGGCCGTGGAACCGCCCCCCGGCGCCGCTTTTGTACTACACTGGGGCTCCACGGGGCCTGTGGCCGGATCGCCCCGGGACGCAGTGGCAGGGGATCGAGCTCAGCGGCAGGAGGAGCATGTTGCGCACAGAAAGATCAAGTGCAGAACGAACCGACCGTCCGACACCGCCTGTACGGTGCGCAGGGCCGGGGCCGGCACTTGCGGAGCCGGCGACATGAATACTGCGTTTCCCGCCAGAGTGCTGAACGAGTGTTCCGACGCGGTCATTGCCACGACGATCTCCGGCGAGGTGACCTTCTGGAACCGGGGCGCGGAAGGGATCTTCGGGTACACCGCCGAAGAAGCCATGGGCCGCGATGCCGCAGCCCTGATTGTGCCGACGGACCGGCTCCGGGAGGAGCAGGCGCTGCGGAAAGAAGCCATGGCCCACGGCGCTTCGGTATACGAATCGATCCGCCGCCGCAAGGACGGGGCATTGATTTACGTCGACATCTCCAGCAAGACGATCCGTGACGAACAAGGCCGGATCGAATTCATCCTCTTCACCGAGAAAGACGTCACCCACCTCAAGGCCATCCGCGACGCCAAGCTCGCCGAGGCGAATTTTCGGGATCTGCTGAACTCCACGCCGGATGCCATCGTCATCGTCAATATCACGGGCCGCATCATACTGGCGAACAGCCGGACCGGAAAGCCTGTTTGGCTACGGCGCCGGAGAACTGATTGGCCGGTCGGTGGAAATCCTGCTGCCGGAGCGGTATCGGGAAGGCCATGTCGTGCACCGAACGCGATACTTCGACAACCCCCGGACGCGGGAGATGGGAGCGGGCCTGGAGCTCTACGGTCTGCGCAAGAACGGCGTGGAATTCCCGGTTGAAATCAGCCTGAGTCCGCTTCGCACCCAGCAAGGGAACCTGGTCATGAGCGCCATTCGCGATATCAGTGATCGTCGCAGGGCGGAACAGAAGTTCCGGGAGCTTCTCGAGTCGGCGCCGGACGCCATGGTCATCGTGGGACGGGACGGCAGGATCGTCCTGGTGAATTCCCAGGCGGAAAATCTGTTCGGCTACACGCGAGCCGATTTCCTCGGCCGTGAGATCGAGATGCTGATTCCCGAGCGGTACCGGAACAAGCATCCCGGCCATCGAGACCGCTTCTTTACAGACGCGCACTTCCGGCCGATGGGGGTGGGGCTCGAGTTGTACGGCCTGCGCCGCGACGGGTCGGAGTTTCCCGTGGAAATCAGCCTCAGCCCCCTCGAAACCGAGGACGGCATGCTGGTGTCGAGCGCCATCCGGGACATCACCGATCGCAAGCGCGTCGAAGAGGCGCTGCAGGCCAAGAACCTGGAACTGGTTGCCGCCAGCCGCGCCAAGGACCAGTTTCTTGCCGGCATCAGCCACGAGCTTCGCACACCCTTGAACGCCATAATCGGCTTTACGGGAACGCTGCTCATGAAGCTTCCCGGCCCCTTGACGGCCGACCAGGAATCGCAATTGAACACGGTTCAATCAAGCGCCCGGCATCTTCTGGACCTCATCAACGACCTTCTCGACAGCAACAAGATTGATGCCGGGAAGATGGAACTCAAGCTGGAGACCCTCCTGCCCCGGGCAATCGTCGAGGAGACGCTCAACTCCCTGCGGCCGGCTGCGGCCAACAAGGGGCTCGCACTGACCGTTTCCGCGACAGATGACCTGCAAGTCCGGGCGGACCGGAGGGCCTTCACGCAAATCGTTCTGAACCTGGTAAGCAACGCCGTGAAGTTCACGGACGAGGGACGTGTTCACGTGGAGATCCGGCGCCCCCCTGTCACCGGCCTGCGGATGATCGAGGTTCGGGTCGAGGACTCCGGCATCGGCATTCCCACCCATACACAGGGTCGGCTCTTCGATGCTTTCGTGCAGCTCGATAGCCGGTCGCACCGGGGCGGCACAGGCCTCGGGCTGCACCTGAGCCGCAAGCTCGCCGAATTCCAGGGAGGCAGGATCGAGTTTACTTCCACTTATGGCGAGGGGAGCACTTTCAGTCTGCTCCTGCCGGAGGCATAGCATGTTACAGGCTAAAGTGCTGGTCATCGAAGACAATCCGGAAAACATGGCGCTTCTGGTCTATCTGCTTCGGTCAGCCGGGCACACCGTGTTCCAGGCCGTCGACGGCGCGGCCGGCCTCGAAGCGGCGGACCGGGAGGCGCCCGACCTCGTGCTCTGCGACGTGCGCATGCCGGGTCTGGACGGCTACGAGGTGGCCAAGCGGCTGCGGAGCGATGCATCCCTGCGCGAGGTGCCGCTGGTTGCCGTTTCCGCATCGGTTTTCCGGTGCGGATCGGGACAAGGCCCTGGCGGCGGGGTTCGACGACTTCGTCTCCAAGCCCATCGAGCCGGCGCAATTCCTGGAACAGATCCGGGATTTTCTCCGGCTTCGACCGGCGAACCCTAACCCGCCCGCGGAGTCCGACGCTCTATGATCCGCATCCTCGTCGTTGACGACCTCGCGGCGAACCGCGCCTATCTGACCTCCCTGCTCGGCTACAGCGGATACAGCGTCCTGGAGGCGTCTGACGGAGCCGACGCCCTGACGATCGTCCGGCGCGAGCGCCCGGACCTGATCATAGCCGACATTCTGATGCCGATCATGGACGGCTACGAGTTCGTGCGCCGGCTGCGCAGCGATGCCGGAATCGCGCACATACCCGTGGTGTTCTACACGGCCGTTTACCACGAGCACGAGACCCGGCAACTGGCGGAGGCCTGCGGGGTCTCCCACGTCCTGATCAAGCCCTGTGAACCGGAGGTGGTGCTGCGGACTGTCCACGATGCCCTCCGGGATCCGGCCCCGCCACCCGCCGCGCCGGAAGAGGACACTTTCCGCCGGGAACACCTGCGCGTGGTGGCCGACAAGCTGACCCAGACCATCGAGGACCTCGGATTCGCCAATGAACGATTCGGCGCCCTCATCGATATCAATCTGAATCTCGGCATCGGAGAAGGACCCCGTGCGGCTTCTGGAGGCTTTATGTCCGGCGGCCCGTGGTCTCGATCGGGTGCCGATACGCCCTGCTTGCCATCGGCGGCCGTGGCGATACCGCTGTCAAGCATTGTATTGCTGCGGGCATGGACCCGGCGATTGCCGACAAGGTTTCGATCCGGGCGCTCGATCGGGGTCAGGTAGGAAAGGCGTACCGGGATCGAGAATCGATCAGATTGTCGAACCCGAGCGGCGATCCCGCGGAACTGGGGCTGCCCGCTGAACATCCGCCCGTGCACTCCGCGCTGGTGGCACCGGTGGTATCACTCAAGCACGTTTACGGCTGGATATGCCTGATGGAACGCATCGGCTCCGCCGGGTTCAGTGAAGAGGATCAGAAGCTGTTGACGATTCTGGCCGCCCAGGTGGGCCGCATCTACGAGAACGGAGACCTGTATCTCGAGGTACAGAAAAGCGAGCAAAAATTCCGCCAGCTCACGGACCACATTCACGAAGTCTTTTTCCTGGTCGATCCCGAGCTGACCCATACCGAGTATGTCAGCCCCGCCTACGAGGAGATCTGGCGCCGCAGCGTCGACGACCTGTACACCAACCCCAGGGGATGGCTGGAAGCGGTGCATGCGGACGATCGCGAAATTGTCTCGGCGGTTTTCGCCGACGCACGCTCCACCGGCCGGTTCGACGACGAGTACCGGATACTGCAACCGGGGGGCGATACCCGGTGCGGTCCATTCCCGGGGATTTCCCATCCGCGATGAGCAGGGAGTCTCAACCGTATCGCAGGTATAGCCGAAGACATTACCGAACGCCGGCAGGCCGAGGACAAAGTCAATCGACTGAACCGGGTTTACGCCGTTCTGAGCGGCATCAATGCGGCGATCGTCAGAATCAGGGACCGGCAGGCACTGTTCGAGGAAGCGTGCCGAATCATGACCGACCTGGGGCGTTTCGAAATGGCCTGGATCGGGATGGTACACGAAGGAAGCCCGGTCGTGGACCCGGTCGCATGGCGGGGCTCGGCGCCCGACTACGAAATGGTTTCCGGCATCGAATCCTCGGCAGATGAAAGCGAACCCGGGGGGCGGACGACCGTCGGCAGGGCGATTCGCAGTCGAATGCCTGTTGCCACTGACGATTTCCACACCGAGGGTAAGCTTCAGCCCGCGCTCCGGAGATCGCCCGGCGCGGCCACCGCAAGGTCATATCGCTGCCTCTCGTGAGCGGCGACCATGCCCGGCGTCATTGTCCTGTATTCGAAGGAAGCACGGGAATTCGACGACGAGGAAACGGCATTGCTGGTGGAACTGGCCGGGGACATTTCATTCGCCCTCGACTACATCAACAACGAGGAACGAATCGAATACCTGGCGTTCCACGATACGCTCACGGGACTCGCGAACCGCACCACGCTCCACCAGCGCTTGACGGAGGCCATCGACAATGCGGCGCACAGCGGCAACCCTCCGCTCTGCTGCTCATGAATATCAACAACTTTCGCGACATCAACGATTCTCTCGGCCACAACAACGGCGACCTCCTGCTCAGAGGAAACGGCGCGGCGTGTGGTGGATGCACTCCGGGAGTCGGGATATCACCGCATCCCTGGGCGGCGACGAATTCGCGATTCTCCTGCCTTCGCTCGCGGACAAACACGATATCGACCGGGTCATCGGAAAAATCAGAACCGCGTTGCACGAACCATTCACCGTCCATGACCTGCCCGTGAACGTGGAGGCGCGGCTTGGCATCGCCCTGTACCCGACCACAGGGAGCAGCGCCGATCTGCTGTGGCAGCGCGCCGATATCGCCCTTTGCGCGGCAAAAGAGCTGCACAGATCCTGGGTCGTTTACGAACCGGATATTGACCACTACGACCCGGGCCGGCTGGCGCTGATCGGCGGATTGCGTACGGCACTGGAGCAAAATGAGCTCGTCCTACATTTTCAGCCGAGTATTGATCTGGGAACAGGGCGAATCCGGGGTGTCGAGGCGTTGTTGCGCTGGCGGCATCCGGACCGGGGATTGATCTATCCGGATGAATTCATTCCGCTGGCTGAACGAACCGGTTTGATCGATGCGCTTACCGGCTGGGTGGTGGCGAGCGCCCTGAGGCAGGGGCACGACTGGCACAGCAGCGGCGTGTCCCTGGACGTCGCGGTGAACATATCGGTTCGCAACCTGCAGGCACCCGGTTTCTGCAATGAAATTCTGGATCTCGCGCGCAGCTCCGGGTTTCCGCTTGAACAGCTCAGCCTGGAGATCACGGAAAGCGCCATCATGGCGGATCCCGAACGCGCCAGATCCGTGCTGCGCGAGCTATATGAATCGGGCATCCGGCTGTCCGTGGACGACTTCGGTACCGGCCAATCCTCGCTGGCCTACGTAAGGGACCTGCCGGTCAGCACCATTAAAATCGACAAATCCTTCGTCATTGACTTCAAGCAATCCCGCAATGCGGCAATCGTGAGCACGGCGATCGACCTCGGTCACAACCTGGGGATGACGGTAACTGCGGAAGGGGTTGAAGACGAAGAGACCTGGCGGATGCTGCGGGACCTCGGCTGCGACGTCGCCCAGGGATACTTCTTCAGCAGGCCGCTCACTGTTGACCAGTTGGCCGGATGGCTTGCCGAATCTCCCTGGGGCCCGGCGCCGGCCTGACCCCACGGAGCCGTTGCACAGCCGCGGCGCCCCACCCGCCGGGCTCATCCATCATCGTCGAAGTCGCCCTTGAACCTGGGATTCACGCGCGCCTCGCGGGTGTCCACCTCGGTGTCGTCAGTGGTTTCCGGCGATGCCTCATGCTGTGCCGGCATCATGCGCACATTCGCCGGCGGCGCCTCGCCGCTTTTGTCCTCGCCGAAATACAAGGTCATGTGCGGGAACGGTATCTCGATGCCGGCGGCGTCGAGGTGGCGCTTCACCAGGCGGTTGTAGGCACGCCCCACGGACCACTGGGATCCCGGCAGGGTCTTGATGCGCACCCGGACATTCACCGAGCTGTCCGCCAGTGCCGTAACGCCGTGCACCTCGAGATCATCGAGGATTTGGCCGCCCTGCTCCGGGTCCGAGCGCAGCTCTTCGAAAGCGGCCCGCAGGTGGGTGATCACCTCGTCGATATCCTCCCGGTAGGCGATGCCGTACTCGCCGATGTGATAGGCGAAGTCGCGCATGTAGTTCGAGACCTCGTTCACCGACGAGAAAGGCATGATGTGCAGCGTGCCGCTGAGATCCCGTATCCTGACCGACCGGATACTCAGCTGCTCCGCCACCCCGGTAACCCCGCCGGCGGTGATCACGTCGCCCGTGTTGATGGCGTTCTCGAGCTGAATGAACACCCCGGTGATGATGTCCTGCACCAGCTTCTGGGCGCCGAAGCCGATGGCGAGACCGAGCACGCCCGCGCCGGCGATCAGTGGTCCGATGTTGATGCCGAATTCGGACAACGAAATCATCAGCGTCATCGTTATGAGCACGATGGCGACGGCATTGCGGAACAGGGCCAGCAGCGTCCTTTGCCGCGCACCCGGCCCGCCGTCCCCGGTTCCCGGATTGAGGCGACTTTCGATCCAGCTGGCCACCACGATCCACAATGCCGTGGCGAGAACGACAATGATGCCGACGGTGAGCACGCGGCCGAGCAGCAGGCTCCCGCCGTCGGAGGTGATCCAGAGCCAGGCATCGAACAGCCCCCACGCATCGAAGGTCACCGCCGCCACCACGACCATGATCGCGGCCCGGACTACCGCCAGCGCCGTCGGTACGAATGAATTCAATCGATTTTCGAGCATGGGATACTTCAGGCGGGTATCCTCCGGCACGCGGATCCGCCTCCGCATGATCTGGGTGAGCACCACGGAAATGAACACCCCGATCCCGATTGCCGCCAGCGTCTGTCCCGTGGCCTTCACCATGTACGGCAGAGCGTCCTCCGGTCGGGTCACGGTTATGACCGTCAGTGCCGCAAAATAGGCGATTGCCAACAGGTGCCAGATCCGCGCAAGTGCCGTGACCAGCGCCCCGGTGAAGCGGAAACTGGCTTCGGCGGCTCTCGCTTCCAGCCGGGACCGGACCGATGCCCGGTTCTGCAGGATGATGGTCAGGGCGTAGGCAAAACCAAGAATCATCACCACCACGGACACCACACGGCCGAGCGCCTCGGAGAGATTTTCGTTGATCACCGGAACCACGAGCAGCAGCGAGTAGCCGATAAACCCGCTCAACCGGGCCAGCCAGGAGTTCCAGTACTCGGCATCCTCGCCCGACAGGGGCAGCAGCCGCAGGCCGGAATCACGAGAGGCGAACACCATCCTGAGCAACGCCTTGAAGATCTCGATGAGCAGAAACGCATTGAGAAACAGCGAGTGGTGGGTGTTCATCGCCCCCGGGTCGCCCACCAGGAACAAAGCCGTGGCGTAGCCGCCCACCCAGGCCAGGGCAATAACGCCCAGATCGATGAGCGCAGCGACGAATACAGCGGCGGCGCGCCGAAGGAGCAGGTACCCCGAATCCCCGCGCAGCGCCCAGCCGTTCGCCCGGGAGAACAGCGGACGGGCCAGTCCACGCAGGACCAGGAACAACACCACAGTGGCCGCGATCACGGCGGCCAGCTCGAATACCGCCTGCGACAGCGCCGGCCAGTCCATGGGACCGTCACCGGCGCCGATCGAGCGGACCGCGGCGACCGCCCGGCTGGTCTGATCCACCACCCCCTCGGCAAAATCCTGGGTGAACCGGGCGATGCGCCGGGCCGGCGATGCATCCCCGCTTGCGGCAGAGCCTTGTGCTGACGCCGTTTCCCCGGCGGCTTCAGCGCTGCGCCGCAACTCGGTTATGAGCTTTTCACGGGCCCCCTCGTCCTCCAGGATATCGGCGAGTTGGGCCGAGGGATTCTGCGACCCGCTGTCCTCGCCCGACTGGCCCACCGCGGGGGCAGACAGGCTGCACAGGATCCAAAGGAAAAGAACCAGTTGTGGCCGATACGGGGCAAAGCGGGTCACGAGCGTCTCCAAGAAACTTGACGGATTTATTGCGGTGATGGGCAAACCGCCCGGTGCGGCTGGAGCGTGTCATGCTCACACCGCAGTTTATCAGGTCGGCGTTCGGGATTCAGGCGGGTGCCATTGCGGCGCGGAAAACGGGTTGTCCTCGCTGATTCATTCTGTATAGAATTCGGCAGCTTGCCGGCGGTGACGGCCAGGGGTACGCCGGTTTTTGCGAGCGGCCGGTTCAGACACGGCCGGTCCGCCGCGCACGATCACTCCCGGAAGTGCGCAGTCATGTCCGCCGGCTTGCGGCCCCGTACCGCAGCTCGCACCGATTGAACCGCTTCTGCATCAAGGTTCAAGACCACTAACCACCTGGAATGAAACCGGCTCCGGCGTCCGGCTCTGCCAGCACCATTATGACCAATACCGCGCAACACACGACGCCGGATGCCGCTTCCGGCGACCCGCCCCTGGTGGTTGACCTCGACAACTCGCTGCTGTGTACGGACCTGTTCATCGAGTCGGTGCTGAGACTCCTGAAAGAACAGCCGCTCTACCTCTTCCTGCTGCCTGTCTGGCTGGTCCAGGGGCGCGCCTTCATCAAGCAGGAAGTATCCCGGCGGGTGACGCTGGATATCAGCGCCATGCCGTTCCGCCGGGCCGTGCTGGACCATCTCAATCGGTGCCGAACCGCAGGCCGGCGCCTGGTTCTGGCAACGGCGGCGAACCGGCGCTACGCCGATCAGGCAGCGGAGCACCTGGGGGTGTTCGACGAAGTGTTTGCCAGTGACGGGACGCGGAACCTAAAAGGCGCGGTGAAGGCTTCCGTGCTGGTGCAACGATTCGGCCGGGAGGGGTTCGACTATCTGGGTGACTCCGTGTCGGACCTGGCGGTATGGCGTGAATCACGTTGCACGCTGGTCGTGAACCCCACTCCGTCGCTGGAGCGCAAGCTCGCCGGCACCGGTGGGATCTCGGAAAGATTCACGGATTCCCGGACGGGTGTCGGTGAATATCTTCGTACCCTTCGGCTGTATCAATGGCTCAAGAATCTGTTGATATACATCCCCGCGTTGACGTCTCACCAGGTCGCGAATCCCGAGATCCTCGCGGCGTCGACGCTCGCTTTCCTCGCGTTCAGCGTTTCCGCCTCGGGCGTCTATGTATTGAACGATCTGTTCGACCTGGAGGACGATCGGCGTCATCCCCGCAAGCGCCTGCGTCCCCTGGCCGCGGGCGCGATTCCGCTCAACCACGCCGTCATCATGGCGCCGGCGCTGCTTGCCGGCGGACTTCTGCTGGCTCTGCTGGTAAACGTGCTGTTCTTCTGGGTCTTGATCGGTTATCTCTGCCTGACCACCGCTTACACGGTCGTGATCAAGCGCATGGTGCTGCTGGACGTGCTGGTACTGGCGGGACTGTATACCGTGCGGGTACTGGCGGGCGGCGCCGCCACGGGCATCGCCATATCCTTCTGGCTTCTGGCATTCTCGGTGTTCCTGTTCTTCAGCCTGGCCCTGGTGAAGCGGTACGCGGAGGTGCTCACGTTCGACACCGCCGGAAACGGTACGCGTATTTCAGGCCGGGGCTACCGGGGTGACGACCGCTGGACACTGCTCGGCCTGGGCTTGTGCAGCGGTCTGATGGCCGTCCTGGTTCTGGCACTGTATATACACAGCGACGAGGTGAGAGCCATATATGAGACCCCGGAGGTCCTGTGGCTGCTCTGCCCGGTTCTGTTGTACTGGATCTCCCGGACCTGGCTGCTGGCCGGCCGGGGCGAGCTCATGGACGACCCCCTGCTGTTCGCGGTCCGGGACCGCGCGAGCTACGTCGTCCTGGCCGTCGTGCTGGCAGTCATGACGGCGGCCTCCTGACCCTCGCCGACGCCGTGCCCACCGACGACGCCGCCAACACGCCCACGGAGGCCGGGAAGCGCGGTCTGCTCCGGGCATGGCTGGCGATCGCGGTAATTCTGGCCATCCTGGCGGTCGGACTTTCCGTGGTGGAGGATTACGGCATCGCCTCCGACGAGATCCACGGCATCGATCTGCTTTCCCGCAATTACGAACTCGTCGTCAATGATATCCCCATCGAGGGCGTATACAAGTACGACGGGACGATCTTCAATTTCGCCGCCGAAGGGGCCTACCAGTTCTACAAGCACCTGGTGGCCGGGCCGGAACTGACGCGCGAGCTGGATCGGGACATGACCACCGCGTTCCGCACGCGGATTGTGGTGAAGCACGTCGTTACCTTCCTGGCATCCCTGCTGGCCTACGCCGGTGTCGCCTTCATGGTGGGTCTACTCTGCGGCTGGCGCTATGCATGGGCCGGACCGGTGCTGCTGTTCCTGATGCCGAGGTTTTTCGGCCACAGCTTCTTCAACTTCAAGGACGTACCCTTCGCGGCGTTTTTCACGCTCTGCTCGCTGCACGGCGCTTATATTGTCAATCGCGCGCTCTCCATCGGCCTGAACGGTGTCGGGAACCGGAACGTCATGGGCGGATTCGCCATCTACGGGCTGCTGGTGTCGGTGCTTACGGCGATCCGATTCGGCGGTTTCGTGCTGCTTTTCTACCCGGCCGCGGCATGGGTCGTAATGAAAGTGCTGACCCGGCCGCCCGGGGCATTACCCGTGCACCGGCTCGCGGGCGCCTGCCTTCTGGCGTTTGGCTGCTGGTTTGCCGGCACCGTTTTGATGTATCCGTTGCTCTGGAACGATCCGCTGGGAGGCATCGTCGGCATGGTGAAAACCATGTCGGACTACCCCTGGCCGGGCACGGTGCTATTCGACGGTGAATTCATCCGCAGTTACAGTCTGCCCGCGTCCTATCTGCCGGTATGGCTGGCTATCACCACCCCCGTATTGACCCTGGCGGCGGCCGCCGGCGGCTTCGGGTGGCTGCTGTGCCGGTGGCACGCCATGGACCCGCTGCCCCGGGTGCTGGTGATCTTCATCTTCATGCAGGCCTTTCTGCTTCCGGTGACGACGGTGGTCACCGGGGCCACGTACTACGACGGCCTGCGGCATTTCATGTTCATACTGCCGGCACTGGCAGTGGCCGCGGGCGCCGCGTTGATCCGACTGTATCAGGCCATCCCCCACCGGATTGTCCGTGTCGCGTTCCTCATCCTGCTGGGGCTCGGTTACACGCCGGTGGCCCTGGACATGGCAAAGCTGCACCCCTACGAGCACACCTACTTCAACCGGGCATTCGGGGGACTGGCGGCGGCGGACGATCGATTCGAGACGGACTACTGGGGGCTGAGCCTGCGTGAAGGCGCGGAGTGGCTTCAACGAAACGTCCCCGCCGATGCCACCGTGGTGGTGGGAGGGCCCCTGCACTCGGTGGAGCCATTCGTGGACCGGGGGATGCGATTGATACCGCTGCAGGAAATTAAAAGCGGAGAGGCGCAGCAGCCGGACGAACCCTTCTATTACATCGCCCGCCCCAGGTGGCAACTGCACGAGGAATACGGCGGATGCGCGACGGTATTCGCGGTCACGAGGGACGAGACGCCGCTGTCCATTGTCAGGCACTGCGGATCGACCGACTGAACAGGACTGCCGGAGCCCGTCGGCCACCGGGAACCTATTTCAGGTAACCGGCCCTGGCCGCCCGCCGACCCAGGAGCGCCAGCAGCGCTCGCCTGGGAAGCATGCGCCGCAGCGCTTCGAACACCAGCCCGGCCGGCATCGGTGCCTGCACGAATTGCGCACCCCCTTCGACGCGATCGAGAATGTCCCGGGCCGCAGCTTCCGCAGTCACGCCGGCGCCGGACCGGGACAGGGGTTTGCCGCCGGCCGCCTCGTGGAAGCCGGTACTGACGCTGACCGGCCGGTACTCCATAACGCGCAGAGCACCGTCCTTGCGCTCCCACCAGATACATTCCGCCAGCATCTGGGCGCCCGCCTTCGCCGCGGAATAGACCGCGTTCCCGGGCATGGGAACGGTTCCCGCCACGGATGTGATGTTCACCAGCACCGCGCCGGATGGCGGGTTCGCCATGAATGCCCGGCTCAGGCGTGCGGGGGCCACCAGATTCACGTCGAAAAACCGGGCCACCTCAGCATCGGTCAGGGATGCGAAGGCACCGAACCGGGTGCCGCCGGCATTATTGATCAGCATCGCGAAGCGCCCGGTTTCAATCTGATTCACCAGTGCCGCCACCGCCTCGCGATCAGACAGGTCCACGGCCACCGCTTCGTGATTCGAGCCGGCCAGCCCCCGCATCGTCTCATCGAGATCCGCCTGCGACCGGGCCACCAGGGTGACCGACCAGCCTTTGGCCGCCAGCTGCCGCGAAAGCTCAAGACCGATGCCCGCCGTGGCGCCGGTGACCAGCACCCGCCGATCATCCGTCACGACAGCAATCCCGCATCCGCCATGGCATGGACCATCCGGTCGGCATTGGCCATGGCCGTCAGCGTAATGGTCGCCGCGGGAATGCTCGGGAACACCGAAGCGTCCAGGACATGGGTGCGCGACAGTCCCGCCGGCCGTCCGATCGTATCCGAGGCGAATATCGAATGGCTTCCCCCCATGGGGAAGCTGCCTCCGGCATGAAAGCTCCTCCCCGGCGGGAGTATCTGTGGAGCCCTGGGCGGGACGATGCCGATACCGGACAGACCGGACCTGAGCATGCGCTGGGCCCGGCCGGCCACCTCCGCCGCTTCGGAGTTCAGATAGCCCTGCAGCTGGACCTCGTCGCGGTTTGCCGTGGAGCGTGTGATCGTCATGTTCATGTGCCCGGAATAGTCCGAATGCAGGAACCCCTGGAACAGCAGGAACCTGCCTTCGATCTGTGACATCAGAAAGGGTTTTCGCAGCGGTCCGGGAACCATGCTCCCGAGGGTCGATCGGAATATCTCGTTCATGCCATAGACCTGACAGTGCACGTTTCGATCACATACGCGTCCGTTGTGCAGCTCGATAAACGCCTCCGCGAGGGTAAAGTCGCCGGACACTTCCCGGGCGCGCTTGTAGGTCATCAGCGGGAAGAAGAAATACTGGCTGTCGAGGATGCGCACCGGGCGATGCGCGAGACCGAGGGAACGGGCCATCAATCTGGTACTCCCCATGGTGCCCGCCGCGCACAGCAAACGATCCGCTTGCCAGGTTTCGGTGGTGCCGTCATCGATCCTGACCGCCGTCAGCTCGACCCCGGATGCGGACTCCCGGGCCTCGAGGGCATAGTAGCCGCGGTGGACGCGCACACCCTGGGCAATCAATTCTTTCCACGTATGCCTCGGAGAATAGGCGGATCCGTACACGCATCCTTCGAGACAATGGCCACAATACCGGCAACCGCGCGGACCGTCCGCGGAATCCACCGCCACCCGCGCGCGCCCGAAACGGATCCCCCGGTTCCACAGTCGCGTCCGTCTCGCCTCCAGGGCGCGGAGTAGCTGGTCCGCCTGACCGGTTCGCTTCAGCGCCGTGGCGGCAGCCGCGTACTGCGGAAAAACCCGTGCCAGCTCGTCATTCTCCGCGCTCGTCGGCACGAATTGCGATACTCGCCGGTAAGAGCTCACCAGCGAGTCGTGGGTCAGCGGCCAGCCCGCCAGGTCATCATCCATCCACGGCAGCATCGCGGCACCCCATACATTGCCGAAGCCGCCCAGGGCATGGGAAACGTCCACCACGCAGTCGGTCGCCTCAATGGCGAGATGATCGTGGCCACGGTACGAGAATTCGGAACCGAAGACGAAGCGCTTCTGCACGCCGCGCGACGACGCGGCCGGCGCGGGGAACAACGGTTCGGCCTCCCCCGGCTCCCAACCCTCCGGCGGTCTGGCGGCCAGCGCCGCTACCCGGCTCTGCCGCTCCGCCTCGAGGTCGTATCCGACATCGAGTACCTCGAACTCGATGCCGAGCCGCCGCAGCGCCATGGCGGCGGCGGTCGCGGCCGGCCCCGTACCCACCAGAAGAACCGGGGTCACCATGGGTTCACGATACGAATAGAATAAAGGTCATCGAGGACTACGGGGAGGAATCATTCGCGCGAAGGATAGGGTGTTTGCGGACGGTTTGCAAAAAGTGCGTACCGCCGGCGCGCGGCGGATCCCGGGGCTATGAGATTCCCGCGCGAGCGGGCACAATCGCGGCTCCGGACCCATCGTTGGAAACGGCCTGCAATGAACGCACGCGTCGAACGCCGAATCGAAAAGCTGTCCTCGCAACACGCATATCTGCACCTGTTGGCGGCCGGTCATCGGGGGCTGGAGAAGGAGAGCCTGCGGGTTACCCCGGACGGCCACATTGCCGCCACGCCCCACCCCGCCGTCCTGGGATCGGCGCTGTGCCACCCGTGGATCACCACCGACTACTCCGAAGCGCTGCTCGAGTTCATCACCCCGCCGCGCTCCGACAACAACTCTGTGCTGGACTTCCTGCACGATATACACGTCTTTACCTGTCAGAACCTGGACGGCGAGCTGCTCTGGGCCACCAGCATGCCGTGCATCGTGGACGGGGATGCCGGTATACCAATCGCCGAATACGGCAGCTCCAACGTCGGCTGGATGAAGCACGTGTACCGGCGGGGCCTGGACTGGCGCTACGGCAGGGCGATGCAGGCGATATCCGGCATACACTTCAACTATTCGTTTTCCGATGAGCTCCTGGCCGCGCTGCAGGCCGGGGACGGCGAACCCGGAGACGAGAAAGCGTTCCGATCGAAGTCGTACTTCGGGCTGATTCGCAATTTCCAGCGATACGGCTGGCTCGTGCCCTACCTGTTCGGCGCCTCCCCCGCCATCTGCAAGTCGTTCACCCACGGCGAAAACCTGCACTTCCAGGAATTCCGGGAGAACACGTTCTACGAGCCATGGGCCACTTCGCTGCGCATGAGCGATATCGGCTACAAGAACAAGGCCCAGGCCGCTCTGGACATCTCGTACAACGACCTGGACGACTATGTGAAAAGCCTGCGGCGGGCGATCACCACCCCCGACCCGGATTACGAGCGCATCGGTACCCGCGTGGACGGAGAGTGGCGGCAGCTCAACACTCACGTCCTGCAGATCGAGAACGAGTACTACAGCTTCGTACGGCCGAAGGCGGTGGCCCACTCCGGCGAGAAGCCCACCACCGCCCTGCGCCGGGCAGGCGTCGAATACGTGGAAATCCGAGCCCTGGATCTCAACCCGTTCCAGCCGCTGGGGCTGGACGGCGAACAGCTGCTGTTCCTGGAGACGCTGATGCTTTACTGCCTCCTCGAAGACAGCCCCCGTGTCGATCCTCATGAGCGGGGCAGGATCAACCGGAACCAGGGGCTGGTGGCCCGTTGTGGCCGGGATCCGTCCCTGCACCTGACCCGCGGCGACGGCCGTCGGGTCCGGCTCACGCACTGGGCGGAGGAGCTGTTCGACGCCCTCCAAGGGCCGGCCTCGCTGCTCGATGAAGCGCACGATTCCAGGTGCTACCGCGACAACCTCGCGGCGCTGCGCGTGCGCATCGAATCGCCCCGGCACACGCCGTCCGCGAGAGTACTGGCCGAGATGCAGGAGCACGAAGAAGAGTTCGTGCAGTTCGCCATGCGCGTCTCGGTGCAGCACCAGCAGCATTTCATGTCCACCCCGCTGCCGGATGACACCCGCCGGCGCTTTGCCGAGGCTGCCCGCCAATCCCTCGAGGAGCAGAAGCGACTCGAGGAATCCGACCAGCTTCCATTCGAGGCGTACCTGGAGAAATACTTCCGAGAAGAATGACACCAGGCACCGCAGGCCCGCCGTCGCTCATCTTTCACACGGCGGGGTGGTGAGGATCGTTACGCACCTGGGCACGTCGGCGGAGATCAGGCACCGTTCCTTCGTATACCTGTTCACGCGCTCCACGCAGGAGACATCATTAAGGGTCCTGGTTACATACTCGTAGCGAAAGAACCATACAATGAGCACAAAAGCCCCGACAACGACGAAAACCGTTCTGACCGGCAAGCGCATACGATTCCGCCTCCAACAAGCGAGCCCCGGGAACATGCTATTGTACCGCCATCGGAAGCCCCGCAAGCCGCGAAGGCAGTGATGAGACCCGGATCAGTCGATGGCCGTATACACCGGAAGTGGAACCGTATGGCATAATGGTTGTCAGAATGCAAAGCCGGGGCCCGTGACTCACGGTAATCCCGCCGGTATAACACTTCCAAACAATCAACCACCTACCAGGGAGAACGCCATGCGAATTTTATCCATACCAACCCTCCTCCTCGTCAGCCTCTCGTTCACAGCACCGGTTTCGGCCGCCAAGGATCCGGAGGAAAGCGCGATCGACGCCCGTCAGGGCGAGATGCAACTACGGGCATTCAATACCGGCCCGTTGGTCGCGATGGCCAAGGGCGATATCCCCTACGACGCCGAGATGGCGGCCACGCTGGCCAACAACCTGAAGGTGCTGCTGAGCCTGGACAACGGCCGCGCCTGGATGAAAGGCAGCTCCAACGAGGACTATCCGGGCAAGACCGAGGCGCTGCCGGCGGTGTGGGAATCCGGTTCCGAGATTGGCGATCGCGGCGAAGCCTACGCCCAAGCGGTGAATGAGCTCGCCGATGTCGCCGGACAGGGACTCGACACGATGCGACCCGCGGTGGTCAATCTCGGCGATGCCTGCAAAGCCTGCCACGACGATTACAGGGAGGACTGATAGTCCACCCGCTGTCGCAGCATCAACTTGACGGACCTGCAGAAGAAAAAAGTTTGGGACCCGGTGTCACGTCTGTGGCACTGGGTCTTTGCTGCCGGGGTGACCGCCAACTGGATCCTGGGGACGTACATGTCCTTCTATACGGTCCAGTGGCATTTCTACGTCGGGTACCTTGTCCTTGCCCTACTGGGGTTCCGCCTGCTCTGGGGCTTCGTGGGTCCGGCGCCGGCGCGGTTCAGCTCATTCCTTCCGTCGCCTCCGACAATCGCACGCGACCTCGGTAGTTTTTTCAAACGCGAGCCCGGCGGCGTTCCCGGGCACAGCGCCCTGGGTGCACTATCGGTTTACGCCATGCTGCTGGTAGTAGCCGGGCAGGCGATTACCGGCCTGTTCATCGAGGCGGACGACTATTTCGAGGAAGCGCCGCTTTTCGGCTCTGTTTCAGAAGATATCTCGGATTTCATGAACACTGTGCATCACACGCTGCCCGACGTGATCCTGATACTGGTTGTCCTGCACGTCGCGGTGATCATGTTTTATCTGGTATGGAAGCGGGAGAATCTCATCATGCCGATGATCCACGGCTGGAAACGGGTTCGGCGTCAGTGAATCCCCCGAATCGTTAATCAAGGCTCGAGGTCCGTCATCGTTCGCACCGTCATCGGGTTGCTCAGGCGACCGTGATTCCCGACAGGTCGGTTCGCGAGGACGTCGCGGGCCGGATCGAGGAGAAGGTGCGCCCTTCGCATCAGTGACCCGCCGCCGATCAAGCCGAACCTCTGACAGTGTGAGTGAGTTGCCGGGTCGCTGCTTGCAACCTTGTTGTATAGCCACTGCTTCGCTAAACTGCAGCCTTACCCGCTCCCAATAAAGGGGATTGGCAGTAAACCATAACGGGCAAGATCAGAATGTTAGCCAAGGTGTTGAAGGCGCTGCACGCTCCGATCTATCAAAGCAGGATTGATGCTTTGACAAAGTTGGTAATCCCCTTTCTCAGGCCAGGTGATTCGATTCTTGATATTGGATGCGGTAACGGCGTGCTGGGGCAATCGATTTTAGCTGGTGCAGGCAGCGACGCAGGACTGAAATATGTCGGCGCGGAACGCAGCAGAAGGTTCGATGAGCCCATCGAGGTAGTTGAGTACGATGGACAGGTATTGCCGTTCCCCGGCAAGGAATTCGACGTTGCGATCCTGGCGGATGTCTTACATCACGCCGACGACCCAAGGGGTCTGCTGGCCGAAGCTTGCAGAGTCGCTCGTCGGCACGTCATTGTAAAAGACCACAAATGTGAATCACGGATTGATTACTGGCTGGTGTGCGCGATGGACTGGGGGGCAAACCATCCCCACGACGTCAAGTGTTTATACGACTATCCGAGCCTTGCAAAGTGGCGAGAGATGGTTCTCGAAACGGGAATGAGTATCGCATACGAGCAGGATCGGGTTACCCTCTACGCTCGAGCCGTGCATTGGGTGTTCCCGCCGCGCCTTCAGTATTTCTGCGTTCTCGACGCTGAGAAATAACCTCGGATACCCCGTCACGATCTTCGACCTGCCCCGCCCCTGACTTTTCCCGCCGCGGCGTCCGGCGAATGGTGGAAGGCGCCGCATTGCTGGTACCGGGTGAAGCATTCCACCTTCAACGGGCTCAACATCAAAGCCGACCCGAATCCGGGACTGCGCAACTGCAGGAGTACGGGTGTTCGAATACGCCTCCCACCGGACGCCGGCCGTATAGCGCCCCCTATCCGCCCGGGATTTTGGTTATCATCATCAACCGTCAGAGGCGGGAACGGGGATTCGGGCGGGACAGGAGACCCTACCCCGATTCCCGCCTTTGTGGAAGCCGGTGTCAGCGGCCCGTCCGTCGGGCTACTGGTGAATAATCTCCTCCTTGAGCGAATAAGCAATGCCCAGAACTTCGTCGCAGACCGGGCGCGGATAATCCATCTCATTCATGGCTTGCATGATATCGTCCACAACGGCCACGAATTCGGCTTCATTGACGTTCATCCCGGTGTGCGTGTCGAGCATCGACCGACCGGTGTACTCCACGGGTCCGCCGGAGCCGGCCGCCAGGAACTCCTTGGTCTTTTCGCGGGCTCGATCCGTCGCTTCTTCGTCGAGAGCTTTGTATCGCGGGCTGATGACTTCATTTTGGAAGTGGAGGTCGACGATGCGGTTTACGAGCTTGTCGATGCCTGTGCGGCCGCCAAGTCTGTCATAAAGAGTTTCGCTCATGTCTAATGCTCCTCTGTTGGATGGTTTTTCGGCAGGTGTACCGGGCACCTACCCACAGGACGTGACAATCCTTGTTACAGCCGGAACAAAGGAGGCCGAGTAATGACGGACGGCCAGTTTTCGCCGATTCGCGGTGCCCTCGCCGCCGGCGACTTCGCTCGGGCCCACGAATTGCTCGCCGAGCTGTCCGCTCCACCCTCGGCCGAGCTGTTGGAGCTGCGGGCCCAGGCGGCGTACGGAACCGGTGATCTGGAAGGAACGCTGACGGCATACAGCGAGCTCTACCGCCTGCACCTGGATGACGGCCGCAGCCACGAGGCAGCGCTCGCCGCGGTCATGGTGGGCATGTACCTGATGATGGACACGGGCCTGATGGCTACTGTGCGCGCCTGGTTGTCGCGAGCGGAACGCCTGGTGGAGGACACGCCTGACAGCCCGGTCTGGGCGTGGCTCGCCGCGGTGCGGACCTACGAGCGCTTGATGTGCGGCGACATGCCGGGGACGGGGCAGTGGGCCCAACGGGCCATCGACGGGGGGCAGAGGCACGGGCTGGCTCCGCCGTCGATCATTGGACAGGTGGCCCTGGCCAGGGTCCGCATCCATGACGGCGACCTCGATAGAGGGTTGAGCGAGCTGGACGACGTGGCCGTGGAGCTGAGCGCCGGCAATCTCGATCCCCTCACCACGGGGCAGATGTGGTGCGAGGTCATCTGCGCGATGCAGTGGATCGGTCAGCACGACCGTGCCGAAGAATGGACCGAGGCCATGGAGCGCTGGCGCCAGGGGGCGGCATTCGGGGGGCTCAACGGCCGTTGCCGGGTGCACCGGGCGGAGATCATGCGCCTGCGGGGGCCTTGTGACGCCGCCGAGCAGGAGGCGTTGCAGGCGTGTGAGGAGCTGCGCCCGTGGATGCGCCGGGAGTTCGGCTGGCCGCTGACCGAGCTCGGCAACGCGCGCTTGCGCAAGGGCGATTTCGCCGGCGCGGAAGAAGCATTCCTGGCGGCGCACCAGAATGCCTGGCTGCCGCAACCGGGGCTGGCGTTGCTGCGGCTGGCGCAGGGACAAGTCGATGAAGCCGTTTCCATGATCGAGAACGCGCTCGAGCACCCGTTCGATATCCCGTCGAAGGAGCGACCCCCCTCGGGAAGCCTGCGGCGGGCTCCCTTGCTCGATGCCCGGGTGGTTATCGCGCTGGCGGCCGGACAGGACGACGCGGCCCGCGCGGCCGCGGCGGAAATGGCGGAGATTGCCGAGAGATACCAGAGCCGCACGATGCGAAACTCGGCGCTGGCCGCGGAGGGACGCCTGGCGCTTCACGACGGACGGGCAAGTGATGCGATCCGGCTGCTGAGCCAAGCTGTCATGGAGTGGGCCTCGCTGCGAATGCCGTTCGATGCGGCGGAACTGCGCATTGCACTCGCCGCGGCGCACCGTGCGGCGGGCGACGACAGGACGGCCGAGCTGGAGCTCGAGGCTGCTTGTCGCGCGTTCGAAGACCTCAACGCCCCAATCTGGGCGGAACGCGCGCGAGAACGCGTACCGGTGAAGCCCATCCGCCAGGACGGCCAATCCGAGCGCTGCGTCTTCTACTGCGAGGGGGATATGCGAACGGTCACCTTCGGCGGCGCCACTGTCCGCTTGAAAGACCTCAAGGGCATGCGATACCTGGAGCGCCTGCTGGCGGAGCCCGGGCGGGAATTTCATGTCCTCGATCTGGTATCGGTGGAACGCGGGGCGCTGCCCGGCAACGCCTCTTCGGATGCCCCCCGAATCGATGCGCAGTGCGGGTTGGAGGTGTTCGACTCGCAGGCCCGGGAGGCATACCGGCAGCGGCTCGCTGAGGTGGAAGAGGATATCGCCGAGGCCGAGGCGAACAATGACTTGCGCCGCGCCGAGCTCGCGCGTGCCGATCGCCAGTTCCTCGTCGACGAGCTCCGCCGGGGCATTGGCTTGAACGGCCGGGCGCGGGCTGTCGGCGACGGCGTGGAGCGTGCGCGCACCAGCGCAACCCGCTCACTGCGCTACGCTCTCGACCGGATCATCCAGCACCATGCGGGACTCGGGGAGCATTTGGAGCGGACGATACGCACCGGCACCTACTTCGCCTACGAGCCCGATCCCCGCGCGCCGGTGCACTGGGAGACATAGAGCGTTAACCGCCTTAGCCGATTACCTTCCCCCGTCGTGTGACGGTAAACGCGCAGATAGTCCCGACTGGACTGTGACGCAGGCGTGCTCATGTGGGACATGCACCACCGTGTGGATACCGCGGTTCTGCCGCCGGGCCGCACAGTCCTGCAGTTCAACTACAGCGACGCACCGCTCGAGATGAGCCGCTGGCGGCTGCTGACCGAGGACGCCGCAATTGATCTCTTCCAGTCAGATCCGGGCCTTGAGGTGGATCTCTACGCTGCCAGCACTTTTTGCAACGAGTATTTGAGTAAAGCAATCAGGAACATCTATAACCGTCTATCCGGTATCGTGACCTTCCCCCGGGCCGGCGGCGATGACCTCGACGTCCACGCGGTGCTCATGTCCGTCGTCCACGAAAGGAAAGCGTCGACCGCTTAGTTTCTCGCCGTCGAACACCAGGCTGACTTCGCCCTGTACCGTACCCCGGGCCTGGCGCACGTTCACTTTATACCGCGAACGACCGCGCGTCAGGCTCGCCTCGTAGCCCTTCCATTCCGGCGGCAGGCATGGCGCCATTTCCACCTGATCGCCCCGCCGCCTCAAGCCGAGCAAGGCCTCGACGCCGGCGCGGTACAACCAGGCCGCCGCACCGCTGTACCAGGTCCAACCGCCGCGGCCAGCGTGCGGGGACACACCGTAGACGTCCCCAGACAGCACGTAGGGCTCCACCCGGTAATGCACCGCGTCGTCCGGATCGGCGGACCGCAGGACCGGGTTGAGCAGGCGGAACAAAGCCATGGCACGCTCGCCGTCGCCGAGCCCGGCGGCCGCCCACACGGCCCAGGTCGCGGCATGAGTGTACTGACCGCCGTTCTCGCGAATACCCGGCGGGTAGCCCTTGATATAGCCCGGATCCTTGGCGCCGCGGTCGAAGGGCGGCGCCAGCAACAGGACCAGGCGCTCGTCGACGTCGACGAGCTTGTCCCAGGCCGACTCCATCGCCCGCCGCGCCCGGTCGGTAGGCTCGTCGCCGCTCATCACGGACCAGGTCTGCGCGATCAGGTCGATTCGACATTCGTCATTGGCGGCCGAACCCAGGGGCGTACCATCATCGTAGTACGCGCGCCGATACCATTCGCCGTCCCAGGCTTCGCGGTCCACCTTCTGCCGCAGATCCCCGGCCAGGGCCCGGTAGTGACGCGCCAGCGACGGGTCGCCGTGATCCTCACAAAGCGGCGCGAAATCGAGGCACACCCGCACCATGAACCAGGCCAGCCAGACGCTCTCCCCGCTCCCGGTGGTGCTGACCCGGTTGAAGCCATCGTTCCAGTCGCCGCTGCCGATGGTCGGCAGACCGTGCGGGCCTACAGTCGCGGCGCGGTCGATGGCGCGGCAGCAGTGCTCAAAAAGCGACCCGCTCTCACTGCTCTGGCCGTACTCCGCATAGCGCTCGGTCTCCTCCCGCTGCAGCGGCGAACCGTCCAGGTAGGCGACCGACTCATGCAGGATCGAGTTGTCGCCCGTGCAGCTCATGTAATGGGCGGTGACGAAAGGCAACCACAAAAGATCGTCCGAGCAACGCGTCCGGATGCCCCGGACCGGCGACTCGTGCCACCAGTGCAGGACATCGCCGTCCTGGAACTGGCGGCCGGCGGCGCGAAGCAGGTGCTCGCGGGCCAGCATTGGCGATGTCCAGGTCAGCGCCATCACGTCCTGCAACTGGTCGCGGAAGCCGTAGGCGCCGCTGGCCTGATAGTAGCCCGTCCGGCCCCAGAGCCGGGAAGCCAGCACCTGGTACAAAAGCCAGCGGTTGAGCAGCAGGTCCATGGCGGGATCCGGGGTGTGCACCTGCACGGCGCCGAGCACACCCTGCCACTGAGCGCGGACACGCTCGAAACTGGCCGCCGCGTGCTCCCCATCCTGGAAGTGCCGCGCCAGGGCGAGCGCTTCCGCCTCGTCCACGCCCTGGCCGAGCACGAAGTGCACCGTCCGGGTCTCCCCCGGCGGCAGGTCCACGTGCAGCTGGGTGGCGGCGCAGGGCTCGTCGCAGTGCTCCACCTCTCCGCTCAGGCCCATGCGGTACAAAGCCGCCGGCGCGTGGGTATCGCTGTCCAGCCCGAGGAACTCGGCCCGGTCCGCAGTCACACCGTGCGGCTCGCCGCTGGCGACGAGAAACGCCACCGCCTTACCCGCCAGGCGATCGAACGCGTTCCAGGCCGTCAGCGCCCCGGTATCCGGATCGAAGCCGGTCCGGATATGAGCGATGGTATCCGCCCGGGACGTGCCGAGCACCCACTCGGCGTAGTAGGTCACCGTGATGCGCCGGGTCCAAGTCCCGGTATTGGTCAATGCCAACCGGCACAACTTCACGGGCGCGTCCCGGTCCACGTGCACGGTGCAAAGCTCCGCCAGGCCACTGCTGTGGTGCCTGTACTCGGTGTACCCGGCGCCGTACCGGATCTGGTAGGCGTTGCCGTCCGGCATCGGTCGGACCGTCGGCGTCCATACCCGGCCCGTCTCCTCGTCCCGGAGATAAACCACCTCGCCGCTGCGGTCGCCTACCGGGTCGTTCGGCCATGGCGTCAATCGCCATTCGCTGCTGTTGCCGGCCCAGGTGCAGGCGGAGCCGGACTCGGTCAGCAGGCATCCGAAGCGGGGATTGGCGATAACGTTGCACCAGGGCGCCGGTGTTGTGCTGCCCGGCTCCAGGTGAACGATGTAGTCACCGGATGAAGTCTCGAAGCCCCCGATGCCGTTGTCGTACAGCAGGTTCCCGGGCCGGGGCAGCGACGGCACGGGCAGCGCCCGCCACTGTCCGGACTTCACGGGAACGAATGGTGGCAGGACCCCCGGCACCTCGGAGCGCCGTGCCAGCTGTCCGGATACCGGGCCACCGGCGGTGTCCAGGACCAGGTGCGCCACCTGGGCCAGGCCGTTCAGGATCTCCGGGGCAAGCTCCCTTCCCGCGACGACGAATACGGACCCGGTCAGCCGGCGATGGGTCCGCGCTCGGACGGTGCTGATCACCTGCTCCAGACGGTCCCGCGCGGGCTGGGCGTAGCCGGTGGACTCCTCGTCGACGAGCACGAGGTCCACCGCAATCGACCGGGCGCACAGGAACGTATGTGTCTTGACGATCTCTTCCACCAGCGCGGAGTCGCTTTTGTCGCGGACCCGCACCAGCATCACAGGCCGGTCACCGGAGATGCCGCGCGACCACAGCACGGATTGCAGCGGCTGACCGACGGTGCGGTCAGGGACACGAAGCGCCCGCCGCGGCGACAGCGCCGCGGACGCGACATCCATCATGACGGGCACATCGCCGGGGTCGATCCGCAGATTGGACAGTTCCTGCTCCGACTGCATTCGGGATTGCTCGAAGATCCATTCCACCCTCGGCATGGAACGGTAGGACCGGAGCGTGGTCAGCAACTCGGAGCGGGACTTGCCCACCGCCGTCAGGTACGCCATCTCGAACGTACCGAAGGGCTCGATTTCCGCTTCCACGGCGCTGCCGATGACCGGGTCGAGCACCGGCCCGGCGGTACCGGAGAACGCCTCCAACCCCCCTTTCAGTATTGCCGGGTCACCTGCATGGCCGCCCCGGCCGATAAAACGCATCCGGTCGGTTTCCCAGGCGAACCGGTACCCGGTACCCGGCTGTGCGAGCACGGTATGGGCCAGGTACAAGGGCTTCTCGAGACTGCTCCGGGGCCGCCTGCGATACAACAACATGCTTTCGCTTTCCAGGCATTCGCTTTCCACAAACAACCTGGCGAATGCCGGATGACGGAGAAAATCCCCCGGCGGCGACATGGCCAACTCGGCGTAGGCGGCGACGAGAATCCGCCGGGACCGGTCGCTTTCATTGCGGATCACGATCCTGCGCGCCTCGATGTCGTGCTGGGAGGACAGGGCGATGTCCATCTGGCACAACAGCTCCCGGCCGCGGCGCTGGTAGCTGGCGACATGCGGACCAACCTGGACCGTGCAAGGCCCGGCCTGTGGTCCGACCGGGTCGCGCCCGATGGAAAGCAGCGATTCGTCATCCAGGTCCTTGACATAGACCCACTGCCCCGGCACATCGCCGGCGGCACCGAATCCGGAACGGGTCAACGCGATGCCGTCCCAGGAGCTGCATCCACCGCCCGCGCTGTCCAGCACCAGCGTGTAGTGGCCATTGGACAGCACATGGCGCCGGCGCCGCGCGTCGGCGTCCGCGGGAAGCGGCCAGGTCCCCACCCTTGGACGCGGTGCAAAGTACCGGGTCGTCCCGGACGGTCCCAGCACCTTCAAGGTCGGGGGGTCCCGCGGCATCTCTTCGTGCAACAGCATGGAGACCCGCGCAACCCGGTGATCGGCGTGGAAGCGGCGCACCATCACGTCACTGTTGAGCAAGTTGTCGATGGCCGCGATGGCCATGCCCTGATGATGGCTCATGTAGGACCGCACCACGCGGGCGCGCCGGGGCACGGTCTTTTCCGCCCTGCCGAAATCCACCGCTTCGTGGAAACCGTAGAACCCGAGCCCGCGACAGGCTTCGAGCTCCCGGAGATTGCGCATGACCATCGCCGGCTCGAAGGGCAGCGCCATAAGCGAGGAGTACGGCGAAACCACCAGCCTGTCACCCAGGTCACGGCGCAGGCCCAAACCGGGTACACCGAAGGCCCGATACTGGTAATGCTGCTCTTCGTCGAGCCGGTAGTAGCCCGACTCGGAGATGCCCCAGGGCAGCCCGTGACGGCGGGCGAAGTCCTGATGCAGGACGATCGCCGAGCGGCAGGCCTTGTTCATCATGCTGTCGAAAGGGGCGGTCATGAAAAGATGAGGCATGAGATACTCGAACAACGTGGCCCCCCATGACATCAGCACGGTCGTTCCACCCGAGCGCCGGAACGGCCTGCCGAGGTGCAGCCAATGCTTGCTGGGTATATCGCCCTTGGCGATGGCGACGAAGCTGGATAGCCGCGCTTCGGAGGCCATCAGGTCGTAGTAGTTGGGATCCAGATGCCCGGCCGTGGCGTTGTAGCCGATGCGGAACAGAGCGCGATGCTCGTCATAGAGGAATCCGAAATCCATTTCCTCCACCCAACGATCGGCGAGGCGCCCGAGCTCACCCATCTCCGCCGTCAGACGCTCCGCGGACGCGGCCGCTTCTTCCAGCGCGGCGCGTAATTCGCCGGCCCATTCTCTCGCCTGCTCACCCTGGTCCCCGGGCACGTCAACCAGTGTCCCCTCCTCGAGCTCGTATAACAGGGGCACTGCCTTCCGGCATCGTTCGGGCAGCTCGTCGAGCGGAATATCACCGGCCAGCGCGTTTTTCAACGCTTTATAGCGCCGCCCCGGCAGCGAATCCGCCGCGGCCTTGGCATACGCTGCGGGCGGCTCCGCGAAGGCGGCCAGCCAGGGTTGGTAGGTCTGCAGAAACCTGAGACCCTGCCTGTACTCGCGGCGCAGCTCGTCCAGCCAGGTGCGAATCTGTGAGAGCTGCTCGCGGGCCAGTACCAGATCGCCGCTTTCCGCCCTGCCGGCCAGCTCATCGGTGAATTCGGACAGCTCCAACTCCAGTCCAGCGAGGCACTGCCATTGCGTTTCCGCGTTGCGGGCCCCGAGCAGGCGGCGGCGAATGATGCTCAGCCGCGCAAGCAGCGCGGCGGGCCTCGCTCTGCTCTCGGGCTGCGACTGATCAAGGGTGTCGCTCAACACCGCCACGGTATCCGCCATACCCCTGGTGATGCGGAGCCTGTGAACCGGCGTCCCGGCCATTTCGTCCAGCGCACGCGCCAGCACGATCAGACAGGCCGCGAGATTGCCGCTGTCGACCGTGGAGACGTACTGTGGCTGCAGGGCGTGCAGCTCGCGCGTCTCATACCAGTTCAGCCAGTGTCCCCGGAAACGCGCCAGGCCGGCCATGCCATCGAAGGTATTGCGGATCCTGTCCGTCAGGGACGCGACGTCGATGTAGCCGAGATCATAGGCGCACAACGAAGCAAGCAAGGCCATACCGATGTTGGTCGGGGATGTGCGCCGCGCCACGGCAGGGCGCGGTTCCTCCTGGTAGTTGTCGGGCGGCAGCCAGTGATTATCGGGGCCCATGAACTGCTCGAAAAACTGCCAGGTGCGCCGGGCGACACGGCGAAGGTAACGCCGCTCGGCGGCCGTCAGCGGCGGCGGCGGCTCATCCAGCGGGCGATTCACCCACCAGATGATCTGCGGGGCCGCCAGCCAGGCAAGCAGCAGGATCGACGCCGGATACAGGGACGCGGGGTTCAACACATACAGGCCTCCGGCCCCGGCAACGGCCAGCGCCGGGGATACCCACATTTCCCGCCAGATCGCCGCCGGCCGGTTGGCCGCTCCGAGCCGGCGCTGGGTGTGGGCGGCGGAGGTCCACTCGAGCAGCCGGCGCTTGGTCACGAACAGGCGGAACAGGGTTCGCCCGACGGCGTCGAGCACGACGAAGCTCTCGAACGGCAGCAGCACCACGGACAGGGCCCAATGCTCGAAACGGTCCCGCAGAATCCGCGGCGCGTACCGGAGCCACTGCATGAGAGTCGACGGCCGGACCAGCCCCCGCCCGGCGATATTGAACACTTCGGCCACCAGCGGCGCCGCCATGAGGGCGGCGAAAACCACAGTCCACAGCCAGACCGGCCCGGGAATCAGGCCGAACCAGGCCATGAACAGCAAGGCCAGCACCGCCGCCGGCTGGACGCTGCGGCGCAGGTTGTCGAGAATTTTCCACTGGTGAACGGCAGAAAGCGGATTGCGTATCCAGCGACCGGTGGTGGATGGAACGAACGGCGCCAGCCACGGCAGCAGCTGCCAGTCACCCCGCACCCACCGGTGCAGGCGCCGCATGTACGCCAGCGCATTGGCTGGATACTGTTCCAGCAGCACGATGTCCGACACCAGACCCACCCGGCCGTGTATTCCCTCCAGCAGATCGTGGCTGAGCAGAGCATTATCCGGGATGCGGTGGACCAGCGTGTGCTGGAATGCCCGCCAGTCGTAGATGCCCTTGCCGGCGTAGATGCCTTCTCCAAACAGGTCGTGATACACATCGGAGGTGGCGTGGGTGTACAGATCCAGGGTCGTGTCGCCGGCGAAAACCTCCGTGAACCGCGTATCCTGCGTGCTTTCCGGGTCGATCTCCAGGCGCGGCTGCAGGATGCTGTAACCCGCCTTGACCGCACCGAGACGCCGGTCGATGACTGCTCGGTTCAATGGGTGCGCCATCGTGCCCACGAGCCGGCGCGCAGCGCCGGGCGGCATACGCGTATCGGCGTCCAGCGTGACGACGAACTCGACCCCCGCCAGGGCGTCGGGATCACCGATGCGCGTCGAATAGCTCGTCTGGTTGTCGCCGCCCAGCAACCGGTTGAGCTCGGCCAGCTTGCCGCGCTTGCGCTCCCAGCCCATCCAGCAGCCCGCGGCCTCGTTCCACAGGCGCTTGCGGTGCAACAGCAGGAAAGGGCCCCGCTCGGGTTCCCGGCCGTAGCGCTCATTGAGCGTTCGCACCGCGGAAGCCGCCCGGTCCAGCAGGGCCGCGTCATCCGGCATTGATTCCTGCGGTGCGTCGGACCAGTCGCTCAGGATCGCGTAGGCAAGTTGTCCATCCTGGTTGTTGAGATAGTTGATTTCGATGTTGACCATCGCGTGGTCCACGTCCTCCGGGCCGCCGAAGATCACCGGCATCACCACCGCTGTACGGTGCTCTGCGGGAATACCCTTCTCGAAGTTCAACTTGGGCAACCGACGCGGCGCCAACCACCAGGTGAGCAGTCCGTTCAGCATCGCAACGGCCAGGCCCGTCGACGGGATCGCCGCCAACATTACTACTCCGGCCGCTTCGAACGGCGGCGCGCCCTGCCACAGCAGGTAGGCGCCCAGCACGGCCAGCGGCGACAGGGACATCGACAGGAGCAGGCTGAAGTAGATCAACGTCGGATGCCGCATCAAACGCCGGAACACCCTTCTGGACGGGCTCAGTTCAAAACCCAGGGCGCTTTCCAGAGCCGGGCGGCCGTCGGCTACCAGGTAATATCCAATATGCCAGGTACGGTGATCGTCCGGATCGTGCCGGCGGCAGAGGCCGACTGCGCATTCGGCCACTTCGACTTCGCTGCGATGGGTAGCGCGGGATACCTCCTCCACGGCCCCCCGGTAGCGGTCCCGGGTGTCAAAGTCCATCCTGGCATAGGCGGCCGAAGGATCGCGGCGCAGGATCCGCTCCACCCGGCACAGGCGCTCGAAGGTCTCGCGCCAGTCGTGGGTATCCAGGTGACGGAGACTGATGATATATCCTGCCACCTCATCCGCCCGCACCTCGTCGATGATCGCTTCGGCGGGGGCGGTCGAACCGCGCAGGGTTTCCGCCATTTCCAGACACGCCTCGGCACTGTCCGCGAGATGATCCAGGGTCGACAGACGCAGCATCGCCGGAAGAGCCCACAGCTCGCCGATGGTCAACACGGTGACGGCCTGGTATCGCTCAACGGCGCGCTCCAATGACGCCACCTCGATGGGCTGGGTTTCCTTCCGCAGCAGCAGCCGGGCGAGATCCTTCACCCGGATCGTTTCATGGCCTTGTTCGTCATCCGCGGAGACCCGTGGAAGCTGATTCAGGTAAGCGGTGGGCAGATCCTTGCGGATATCCTCGAGGGACTGCGCAATGACGTGCCGGTTATCCAGCAGCCATTCCTCGGGACGGGTACCGGCCTGGCCTGACCGCGCGTCGGCGGAAATCCGGTCATAGAGACGGTCGAAACGCTGCATGAGCGCCTTGAGATCGACACTCGGCAGCAGCGTTGTCCGGGTTGGCAGGATCCGGGCATGGCGCCCGGCAATAGACGCATACGGGTTGGCGCGGTCATCGGCAGATTGCGTCCCCGGCCGCTTGTGGCCCGTTTTGCCCTGCCCCGCCTTTGCCATCAGCCGGTTGCGAAACTGCGCGTCATATCGCGTGGATCTTGCGCTCCGCCCAACCGGACGAAGGCGCTTTCGACTCCTGGCGATACCGTGCGGGATTGTCCTGGAGGACCAGCACCGGTCGAGAGGTGGAGAAGACGACGGATTGACAGACCGAGCCACTGCTTCGCTCGATCGTCCCGGAGGCGCCGTGCGCGGTGAGCGCAATCAAGTCTACGTTCTCCTCCTCGACGACGCGATCGATCGTGTCCACGATGTGGGGGGAGACCTCGAGACGGGTACGAACGGGTATGGTGTCGGCGAAGCGCTTCTTGATCGCCTCGAGATAGGCGACCGCCACCCGTCGGTTGCATTCAACGAACTTGTGGCGCAGCTTCTCTTCCTCGCCGGTAAGCGGACGCATTCTGGGCATTTCCGGCAGCCCGACTACCTGCAGCAGCACGATCTCCGGCGCCCTGTTGTGCACCATCCCGGACAGCAGGCTCACAGCCCAGGCCGCCCGCTGCGATCCGTCCAGCGGAACGAGAACCCGGCCATAATGGTCCTTCGCCTCCGGCTCCCCCCGCCGGGGCCGTATCACCATCACCGAGGTTTCCGGCGCCGCGATGATCTTCTGCACCGACCCCCCGAGCGCAAATGCCGAAGCACCGCCCCAGCCATAGGCGCACATCACGATCAGATCGATGCGCCGCTCGCGCGCGAATTCCACGATCTGGTCCGACGGTCGACCTTCCTGCACCCGGCACTCGATCTCCATGTCCTCCCCGGCCAGCCGTTCGGCCAGCGAGCTCAGGTACGCCTGGGCCTGGATCTTGAGCAACCGCCAGTCCGACTCCTCCGGGTGACGGGCGCCCGGCACGCCCTGCACGTTGAGGATCTGCAACAGGTACAACCGACTCTTGTAGGCGCGCGCGAACCGCAGCGCGTGAGTCAAGGACTCTTCACTGACCTGGGAGCCGTCGAGGGGGACGAGTATGCGGTCAAAAGCCATGCTTGGCGATCCTCCATCATGTGGCGGTTGGTCCTCTTTGATTTAAGAACATGGACGCCGGCCGAGGGTTGACCTGCATCAACGAACCGGCAAAACGACGCCTTGTCTCAGGCCCGCCCGTCGCCCGACAGTGGGGTCGAACCGCGCTGCCGAATGACGGGCGGCGCGAAAAGGCACTATACCCCGGGGTTCAAGTTTCCCTACATGCAGAACCCGTCGGTACGGATATTCTGCGCATCACCCGCCGGCAGCATGGTTATTCTCCGGCCTCAATGACGGAACATCGGGAAAGCTGGACATCGAGCTGCGGCCGCCATCATCGCCCGCGACACGCTTTTCGCCATTGTCGCCGGGCTGGGGATTTTCCCAGTGGCTCGCTCTTCGGCCGGTGTGGCGGTGCGGCCCATTGAGGCAGGAATGGACGTTCCATGAATGCCGTGTCATGGCATACGTCCTGCCCGGCGATGTGGATCATGCCGGCCAGCACCGCCGGCGAGGCGGCCAATACTGCGGCAAAAGGAGCAAGCACCCCGTCCATTCCCCCTCCTTTCGAACCGAGTTGTGGTCAGCCTTATTGTGCCGGATTCGCGCATCCGGGTGGCGTGTCACTGCCCCGCTCGACCAGACGTACCGGGAACGTCAGTTCGTGGGCTTCTGTTCCCGGTATCTTCGAGATACTGGGACCACGCGTCGCTTCCAGCGGCAATTCACAAACCATGGATGCGGCAGTCACTGCCATTTCCCGTATCGGCAGTGCGATTGTGGTGATTCCGGACCCCCAGAACTCGAACCAGTCGGGATCATCGTAGCCGATCAGGGAAATATCCCGGGGCACTTCGAACCCCGTTTCCCGAATCGCATTGAGCGTGCCGAGCGTGAATCGCGAGCTGCCCAGCACGATTCCCGATGGTCGGTCGGACGTACCTAGCCACGAAATGGCTGTCTTGTATCCAAACTCAGGCTTGGGAGGGCCCAGGGCGACGGCGGCGGTGGCGTCGGGAAACCCGGCAACGGCGCGGCGAAATCCTTCGACTCGGGCCGTGCCGGTGCTGAGTGTTTCACTGCCCCCGCCGATATAGGCGATTCGCTTGTGACCCAGCTCGAGCAGGCGTCGGCCGGCTTGGAAGGTGGCAGTAGTATCGTCGGCAACCACCACGTCAGCTTCAACCAGGGGATGCCTTCGTACGAGCTGTTTGCAGGGCACGTTCCGCAGCAGGTCAGCGGTTTCAGGGCGCAAATCGGCCACCGGCGTTATGATGATGCCGCGGGTGCGTGCCTCGCACAGTGCCCGCACGTGGCGCAGCTCGAGATCCGGATCGTCCTCGGATATCGCCAGCACGAGCTGCATGCCCGACGCGGCCACGGTCTCGGCAATAGACCGGGCAATGGCGCTGTAGAAGTGATTCTCGACATCGGGAAGGATGAACCCAACGATATTCGACTGCGCACCCCGCATCACCTTGGCCGCGGCATCGGGGATGTAGCCCATACTGGCCGCGGCGGCGCGCACCCGTTCCTTGGTTCCAGTACCGATCAGCGGCGAGTCGTTCAGGGCTCTGGATACCGTGGCGTGGGAAACGCCGAGCTCTGCTGCAATGTCCTTGATCGTCGGTCCGTTGCGGGTTCTCTTTAAGCCGGCCATGAGCTGCTCGTTACGGTGCGGGCAGGGTTGCTGAAAGACAGGGGCATTCCTCCGGATCAGTACGCATATTCTGGTGGTGGTCTTGACAGGAGGATAGTGTAATCTGTAATGTACACGTGTGCATTACGCATTTGGGGCTGATAGCTCCACCCAATACACAAATTTGCTCAAGCTTTGAGCAATACGACATCACAGATGGGGAGCCTAATTCATGTCAATCTCACGCTACGTTCTGCCGTTGCTGCTGTTTGCTTCGATCACGTTTCCGGGAACGTCCTCGGCCGCGGACTGGCCCACCAACAACATCCGCATGATCGTGCCGTTCAGCGCCGGCGGCTCGATCGATCGTTTCGCCCGTGGGCTGGCCCAGCACTGGGAGGAACGCCTGGATGGCGTTTCCATCGTGGTGGAGAACCGCTCCGGTGCCAGTGGTCTTCTCGGTGCACGCACCTTCCTCGGCTCGGAAGCCGACGGCCACACCATGTTCGTCGGCATTCAGCCGACGCTGAGCATGAACATCGTCGTCCAGAACGCGCCCTTCTCGCTTGATGACTTTGCCTTCGTCAACATGGAGCAGCGCGACTACGGGAGCGTGGTGGTGCGGGCCGAATCGCCATACCAGACCATTCACGATTTCGTGGACGAAGCCCGCGCCAAGCCCGGAGAGTTGTCAGTGGCCATGATCCAGGGCGGCGGTACGACACTGTTCGGTTTATCCATGATTCAGGCACTTGATCTGGACGTCCGGGTGGTGACCTTTGACGGCGGCGGGGAGCTGCGAACCAACATGCTTGGCGGACATAGCGACGTCACCATCTCGGGAGCGTTCGGGGACCTTGCCCTGGGGGACCAGGTTCGAGTGCTTACGGTGGCCTCGGAAAGCCGATTTCCCGGCCACCCGGATGCGCCACCGATCAACGAGGCGTATGACGGCATCGACGTTCCCGCGCTCGGCGACAGCCGTTTCCTGGCAGTCCACAGCTCCTTCGCCCGTGAAAACCCCGAGGCATTCGCCACCCTGGTTGAAAGTTACCGGGAAACCTTCGAGAGTGAGAAATACCAGGCCTATATGGCGGAAACCGGCTCCGACGTCATCTCCGGCTACATCGGGCCCGACGACACCACCCGGCTCGCCAACGAGCTGCACGAGGTGGTCCAAGGTCTCTCCGATGTGCTGAGAGCCGAGTAAAACCAATGCACTGCGGGCGGCACTCGCCGCCCGCAATGCGAAGGCCGGCCCCGGCCGCGAAACCATACCCGGACCAGGAAGCGATGACAGGCGACAGCTTGATGGACAGACTTCGAGCGTTGGCGGGCGAGCTTCTCGTGCCGGCCCTGTTGCTCACCTACGCTACCGACTACTACCTCGAAGTACGCGCCCTGCCCCAGCCGGAGACCAATCTCCTGCTGATCGAGCCCGTCTATTTCATTCTCCTCGGCTGCTTCGTGCTGTTTTCCGCAGGACGGGTGCGAGCAACCTTCGGCTCCGACCGTCAGTCAACGTTAGACGAATTCCCGGACGCCGGGCGGCTGTTTTCCTGGAAGTCCCTGACTTTCGTGGCCATAACCGTCACATACGCCGTGCTGATGCCGGTACTGGGTTTCGTCGTCACCAGCCTCTTTTACATCGTCTCGCTCTCCCTCTTTCTGGGAGTCCGCTCGGTCGCGGCGCTGTCGCTAATGCCGCTGATCACCGTGACCCTGTTGTACGTGGGCATGGAATGGTGGCTGCGCCTTCCATTGCCCAAGGGAATCCTGCTGTGAGCGGCCGGCGGCACATGAGAGCCCTTTCCTTGACCCGGACATGAGGTGAATGATGCTGGATTTCGCCGTCATAGGTCAGGGACTGTCCCTGCTGCTGGAGCTGAATGTCATCGTGATGCTCGTGCTCGGGCTTCTGTTCGGAACTATCACGGGGGCGATTCCCGGCTTCAGCACGCCTCTTGCGATCAGCGTCATGCTGCCGCTCACATTCACCATGACGCCGCTGGTTTCCATTGTCTTCCTGACAGCGGTGTACGCAGGCGGGAACTTCGGGTCATCGATATCCGCGATACTGTTGAACATTCCCGGCTCGCCCCAGGCCATCGTTACCGGCCTCGACGGCTACCCCCTGACGCGCCAGGGACGCGCCCACGAGGCACTGGGGACTTCAGTGGCCGCTTCGGCGACCGGAAATCTGATCGGTTCCCTGTTCCTGATCCTCGTCATGCCGCTGATTGTCGTGGTCGCCCTGATGTTCGGCCCCCCGGAGATGTTCCTGGTGGGCGTGCTGGGGCTGGTGGTGATCGCCGCTCTGCACCGCAGTTTCCTGAAGGCCATGATTGCGGGAATGTTCGGCGTGATGGTCAGCACCATCGGCATGACATCGACGGGGGCCATCCGCGGCACTCACGGCTACTTCGAGCTGATGGACGGGATCCCCGTGATTCCCGCGCTGGTGGGGCTGATCGGCTTCTCCGAGCTCTACTACATGCTGCAGAAGGCCTACGTCTCGGAGGTGCGAATGCCCGGCCGCGACTGGCGGGGAACATGGCGGCAGTTGATGTTGGGCTATCGCACCACTTTTAGTTATCCGCTGGCCCTGCTCCGCTCCAGCAGTATCGGCGTGCTGATTGGCGCCCTGCCCGGGGCGGGCGCAACCATATCCAGTGTGGTCAGCTACAACGAGGCGCACCGTGCCTCAAGGACTCCGGAAACATTCGGTAAAGGCTCGTCCGAGGGGCTGGTCAGCGCGGAGTCGGCCAACAACGCATCGGAAGGCGGGGCCCTCGCTCTCATGCTGGCCCTGGGAATTCCCGGCGGGCTGGCCACCGCCGTCCTGATCGGCGCCCTGATGCTGCAGGGGCTGGTGCCCGGACCGCGTCTGTTCCTGGACGAACCCGAACTCGTCTATGGGGTAATGCTCGCCCAGTTTCTGACCTCGGCGCTGCTGCTGGTGGTCGGACTCGCGGTCTGCTTCTACGCCGCACGAATCGTCAATGTCACCACCGCCATTCTCATCCCATTGATTGCTGTGTTCTCGATCATCGGCACCTACGCGATCAATCTGTTGATGTTTGACGTAGTCCTAATGTTGATATTCGCCGCACTGGGCATCCTGCTGAGGCGCTACGACTATCCGCTCATCGCCGTTGTGCTGGGCCTGGTGCTGGGACCGATCCTGGACCAGCAGCTCCTCAGAGTCCATCAGACCTTCGGCGAGGTTGACCTTCAGATTTTTCTGAATCGGCCGGTAAGCGCGGTGCTGCTGATTATCCTGGCAGTCAGCGTCGTGCCGTTCGTCCTGCGCCTGCTCGGCTTCGTACGCCGCAACGGCTCCCGGTAAAAGATAACCAGCTTATGAGAATCACCGAAATACGGGATATTTCAGTACGGCTCGAAGGCGATGTCTCCAATGCCGTGGTGAGCTTCTCCGAACATGATGTAACCCTGCTCGCCTTGGTGACCGACGTGGTACGGAACGGGCGGCCTGTCACGGGCCTTGCCTTCAACTCCATCGGCCGTTTTGCCCAGTCCGGGATCCTGCGCCACCGGATCAATCCCAGGGTTCTGGCTGCAGCGCCCGATGAGCTGTTGGCAGAAGATCGGAATCTCTTCTGCCCCGGGCGCGTCGTCAATGCAGCCATGCGCAACGAGAAACCCGGCGGTCACGGCGACCGCGCCGGAGCGGTCGCAGCGCTGGAGTTGGCGATCTGGGATGTCAATGCCCGTCTACTCGACGAGCCCGCTTACGCTACGATAGCGCGCAATTTCGGCCTGCCGGTGGAGCGCAGACCCGTGCCGGTCTACGCGGCGGGCGGTTACTACTATGCCAATGGCTCCCGGAGTCGTCTTCGCGACGAGCTGCTTCATTACCGCGACATGGGTTTCGATTCCTTCAAGATGAAGATCGGAGGCACGAGCCTCGAAGAAGATATGGAGCGGATCGAAACGGCGCTGGAGGTGGCCGGCAGCGGCGACCGACTGGCCGTGGATGCCAACGGGCGATTCGACCTCGCCCAGGCCCATCTCTACGCCAAGGCGATCGAGCCCCTGGGGCTGCGCTGGTATGAGGAGCCTGGCGACCCCCTCGACTATGCGTCCAATAGTAAGTTGACGGCCGAATACCCGACTCCAGTCGCCACCGGAGAAAACCTGTTCAGCTGGCCCGATGTGCGCAATCTTGTCAATTTCGGCGGCATGCGCCCCCGGATCGATGTGTTCCAGATGGATGCGGGGCTCAGCTACGGCCTTGGTGAATATGCGCACATGATCGATGTCATGGAGGCGGAAGGCTTCAACCGCGAGCAGGCTTTCCCCCACGGCGGCCACCTGATCAATCTGCATATCGCCGCAGGCCTGGGACTCGGGGGCTGCGAGGCCTACCCGGGCGTGTTCCAGCCCTTCGGGGGTTATCCCGCTGCATGCAACATCGGCGATGGCGTCGTATGGCCGACGGATGCGCCGGGATTCGGTCTGGAACAGAAGGTCGAGCTGGCCCCGCACATCGCGCGGCTGCTCGATTGAGATGAATATGAGTTTCTGCACCCAGGAGACAGAGAATATGCGGATAGGCATCATCGGATGCGGAGCGATGGGGTCGGTCTATGCCGGCCTTCTGGCCGAGGCGGGCAACGAGGTGCTCGTCGTCGACCGCTGGCGCGAGCACGTCGAAGCGATCGAGCGCGACGGGCTGCGGGTCGAGGGCGCAAGCGGCGACCGGCGCATGAGCTTGCGCGCTTTCACCACCCCGCCCGTCGAGCGGGTCGACATGCTGGTCATCGCGGTCAAGGCAGCAAACGCCGGCGCGGCAGCTGCGGCGGCGCGCGACATGATCGACTCGCGGACCGTGGTGATTGCCATCCAGAACGGCCTGGGCAGCGCCGACGATGTGGCGGCGGAACTGGGCGGCGACCGCTTGATTGTCGGAATCGCCGGCGGTTTCGGGGCCTCGCTGAAGGGTCCGGGTCATGCGCACCATAACGGCATGAACGTCATTCGCATGGGCGCCTACGCCGGGCTCGCTTTCGGCGACGTCGAACGCTGTGTCGACGTATGGAGCACAGCCGGTTTCACCACCGAGGCTGCCCGCGACATTCGGGTCATGCAATGGGAAAAGCTCATCTGCAACGCCGCCTACAGCGCACCCTGCGCGCTCACGGGCATGACCGTGGGCCAGGCGATGGACGACCCCGAGATCGGCCCGGTAAGCCGCGCCGCGGCGACCGAGGCCTGGGAAGTGGCGCGCGCTCTCGATATACCCATCGACGTTGGCGATCCGGTCGCCCATGTCCGTGATTTCGCGTCCCGCATTCCCGATGCGAAACCGTCGCTGCTGCTGGATGTGGAGGCGGGCCGCCCCTGCGAGATCGACTACATAAACGGCGCTGTGCCGCGCGAGGCGGCGAAGGTTGGACGCCAGGCGCCGGTCAACATGACGCTGACGCACCTCGTGCGCCGGATGCAGGCGCAGTAGCGCACCTCCATCCGGATGCCCAGTACCAGACGAGTCACAGTGGCCGGCCGCGCGCTCTACGAGAAGATCTTCGACAGCCGCGTCGTCCGGGAAGTGTTGCCGGGGCGTTATCAACTGTTCGTTGATCTGCATCTGGTCAACGAGGTCTCGAGTCCCCAGGCCTTCGAGGCCCTGCAGGAGCGGGGCCTGGATGTGCGCTTTCCGGATCGGACGATTGCGACGGCGGACCATGCCGTCGCCACCCGAGGCAACCCCGTGCTTGACGGCAGCCCGGAGAACATCCGCCAGGTCCTGAAGCTGCGAGACAATGCCCGCAAACACGCGTTGCCGTATCTGGACCCGGAGCGAGGCGAGCACGGCATCCTGCACGTCCTCGCGCCGGAGCGCGGCATGGTGATGCCGGGTATGACCCTGGCGTGCGGGGACAGTCACTCTTCCACCCACGGAGCATTCGGCGCGCTGGCCTTCGGAATCGGAACCTCTCAAGTCCGCGACGTGTTGGCGAGCCAGTCCCTGCTGATGGAAAAACTGCGTGTGCGGAGAATCTCCGTTGAAGGCCGGCTCGGTCCCGGCGTCTACGCCAAGGACCTGGCCCTCCACCTGATCCGCCTGTTGGGGTCCAAGGGAGGAGTCGGTTTCGCCCACGAATTCGCGGGGCCGGTGGTCGAGGCCATGGACATGGAAGCGCGCATGACTCTGTGCAATATGGCAGTGGAGGGCGGCGCGCGCTGTGGTTATGTCGAGCCCGACGACGTAACTTTCAGCTACCTCAAGGGCCGCGAGCATGCGCCGTCGGCGCGCGCGTGGAACCGCTGCCAGGCGTATTGGCGTACCTTGCGCTCCGACCCGGACGCCGAGTACGACGACATCCTCTCCCTCGACGCCGACGCCGTGCGACCCTGTGTGACCTGGGGCACGTCGCCCGACCAGAGTGTGGCGGTCGATCAACCAATCCCTCATCCTCGCAGCCTGCCGCCCGACCAGCAGGCCGCGGCCGTCGAGGCGCTCGCGTTCATGGGGCTCGAACCCGGACGCCCGATCGTCGGCACCCCGATCGACGTCGCCTTCATCGGCTCGTGCACCAACGGTCGCATCTCCGACCTGGAAGTCGTAGCGCGCCTGCTCAACCGCAGCGGCATGAAGGTCGCCCCGGCGGTGAAAGCGCTCATCGTGCCCGGATCGCGGGCGGTGCGCCAGGAACTGCACCGTCGCCAGCTCGATACTGTCCTTGAAAACGCCGGCTTCGAGGTGCGGGATGCCGGGTGCTCGCTGTGCTGCGGCATGAACGTCGATCAGCTTGTCGGACGGGAAGTCTGTGCATCCTCATCAAATCGCAACTTCAAGGGGCGCCAGGGTTCGCCAACCGGTCGTACTCTGCTCATGTCCCCGGTCATGGTGGCGGCGGCGGCAGTAAGCGGCGCTGTCGCCGACGCCCGGGAAGTGTTCGAAGAACACGGGGCATGACCGGTTCACCACCGATTCGAGTTGTCCGTGGGACTGCGCTGTTCATTGCCGGTGACGACGTAGATACCGATCAGATCATGCCCTCCCGGTTCCTGCGCTCGACAAGCTTCACCGGGCTGGAGCAACACGTTTTCGAAGATCTCCGCCAGGCCGGGCCGCACCCGTTTGACGATCCGCTTCACGCCAGCGCGTCGATTCTTATCGCTGAGCGCAATTTCGGTTGCGGATCGTCGCGTGAGCACGCACCGCAGGGACTGGCACGCTGGGGCATCCGGGCCATCATCGCGGAGTCTTTCGGTGAGATATTCGCCGCGAACTGTACCGCCATCGGCCTGGTTTGCGTCACGCTGGCCCGAGCCGACCGCCAAAGCCTGAGCAAGGCGTGCGTTGATGTGCCCGATGCGCCCTTGTGCATTGACCTGCGGCGGCAACGCGTTGAGGCGGCAGGAGCCGGCTTTGCGTGCACGCTGCCGGAAGGACGCCGTCAACAGTTTCTCGACGGCTCCTGGGATTCGCTTTCTCTTCTGATGGCCGATCCCGCCGCAGTGGAAGAAGTCGACGCCCGCACCCGGGTATTCGCGCCACCCCCGGGAGTCCTGTAAACCCACCTCACGAGGCCGGCCGGACCTGGTAGAAACCGGGTCGCGGAACGGGTTCAGACACGCGGATTGCGGCCGCCGGAATCGCCCCAGGCTTTCCGCAGGCCAATTCAGCGAGATGGATCTTCGTGCCCAGGCAGCCACGGAGGCAGCGCCGGACTGCGCCCCACGGCCACACTCGTACCCCGGCCCGGGACGGAGGGCAAAGTCTTGCCGATGGCGCGCACCAACTCGCTCCCAGGACCTTTGAAAGCCGTCTCTCTGGCCAACAACACCGTGTCTTTTTGACCACACCCCACCCGCTAGCGCCTTTCATCCCGTCAGGTACCTGCTTTAGAATTCGTACCCGTCAGCCGAAGGGGAAGACAATGGATGCAGACAACCGCACTCTGACAGCGCCGGCGCCGGTCGGCAGAGCCGCGCGCCGTGCACTGGTGCTCGCCTGCCTCGTGGTGCCAGTGATCGCGGCCGCGGCCCAGGGGGAGGCAAGCGAGATTCTCCGGGAAGCGGTCGAGCGCCAGCAGGCGCGCCTCGTGGATGTCCACAACTATACCCTGGTAAGGCGGATCAACGGCCGCGAGGCCGTCGCGTATTACGAGCGCCGGGAAGCCGGCGGCAGGGCGACCTTCGAGCCGGTCAGCCCGCTGCGGCTGGCGCTGGAAAGCGGCGCCTTCGATGACACCCCGCTCGCCGGGCTCGCCCCGGGCGGCGACGTGCTGGGCAGCCTGCGCAGCGCGCTGACCGACGCTGTCACCCAGGCCGGCGCCGCCGCGCTTGAGCAGCAGCTGGCCGGCGCCGCGCCCGGAGAGGTCGCCAGCCTCGTTGATGCATTGATTCGGCCGCCGAAGCCCGGCGCCGGAGGCGGCGAGACTATCGGCTCGCTGGTGGACGTAGATGCCTTCAAGCAGGCCTTGGTGGAAGGCGCGCTGCGGGTCGGCATGACGCAGCTGGCCTCCCAGGTCCTGGGGCTACCCGGCGACACCGGCCTGGCCTTGCTGAAGGCAGTGCGCGGCAAGGCGTCGCCCGGCGAGCTGCTCGGCGAGCTCGCCCGCACGGCGCTCGGCGGCGCCGCCGGTGGAATGCCGGGCGGCGGCCCGGGCGGCGGCGCGATGATGGCTGGCAATCCCCTCCAGGCGGGCATCGGCGCCGTGACCCGCCTCGGCGGCCAGTTCATGGCCCGCAAGTCGATGAGCGCCGCGGATCGCATCCTCACGCCCCGCTACATGAACGATGTCGACTTCTACAGTGCCATGCAGGCGGTGCGCTCGCGCGCCTTGCTCGACGGGACCGAGAACGTCGACGGCCGCGAGGCCTGGGTGCTGCGCGTGGACGACCTCAGCGGGATAGACGGCGCCGAGGCGATTCGTTCCGGGCGTATGACGCTGTGGCTGGATACCGGGCGCCACGTCCCCCTGCGCGCCGAGGTGGAAGGCGAGACAAACGTCGAAGGACAGTGGCAGCCGATCAACATTACGGTCGTGCGCGCGGACTACACGGAGACCGACGGCGTGCTCTTTCCCGGCCGCTCGACCACCACCATCACCGGCCCGGATGCCGAAGACGGGTCGGGGATGTTGTCGGATTCGGAGCGCAGCGAGCTCCGGGAGAAGATTGCAACGGGGATGCGGCAGCTCGACAAGCTACCCGAGCAGCACCGGGCCATGGTGCAGCAGATGATGGGCTCGCGCATGGCGCAGCTCGAGGCGATGATGGGCCCCGGTCCCATGGAATTCAACGCCACCCTGATCGAGGCGCGCGTCAATGCCGGGCCGCCCGCCGAGCTCGCCGAGCAGGCCAGAACGATGTTCGCGAAACCCCGCCCCACCACCGTGGGACCGGGCGCGCCGACGCCGGTGTCTCCCGGGGACGTCCTGCCGTGGCTCGAGGATTAGCCGTCCGGTCGCGCCGCGAACCCGCCCCACCATGCAGTACCACGACGCCGTAAAGCCGACCGTGGACGAGGAGAACGACACCGACGCAGCCGGAGACAACAAGAGCGATTTCGAAAAGGAATCCGAGAAGATGGCCGAGGAGCTGGGCTAGTAGAAGCCCCCCGGGCGGTGCCGCGACTCACACCGGCCCGCCGGAGCCGGCCGGATTGGTATCGTGGACCAGCGTGCAAGGCTCGAGACGTTGTTGGTCCGGGGGAACGACACGGACTCCAGCGCCGCTGTCGGCCATCAACACCCCCGTTTTTCCGATCACACCCCACTCTCAAGCGCTTTTCATCCGAGCATCCGCCTGCGAGCCGGCAATCCGAGGCCGCCCGCTTTTCTCAGTTCTCTTCGACGAAAGAAACGATCTCGTCCCGGCGGCGCAGCCAATCGACGATCTGTGCGACGTCCGAATCTGTTGCCACGGTCGCCAGGCGATACACTCCGGACGCGCCCGGGCCTTTCACGATCTCGAGCCCCGCTTCGAGCAATAAGGTTCGCACCTGACTTTCCGTGGCCCCGGGCTCGAATCGCACCTGTATGTAAGGCCTGTCCTCCGATGATCCGGCCGGCTCGTATTCCGCGGGCCGGTAACGCGACTCCCACAGCAAAACGCCCTGCAAGACGATTACCGCGATCGCGGCCGCCGCCGCCAGAGGCATCCAGCGACCGCCCCGTCCGCCCGGGCGCGCCTTCGCCGCCGGTTCCCGGGCGATAGACGTGCGCAAGCGTTGCAGGCCAAACGACCCCGGAGGCTGGAACTCCTGAGACCGAACGGCTTGGCGTAATTGCTTGAGCAATGCCACCTCGCGCTCGGCCGGTTCGTTACCAAGAATATAATCGCGCACTTCGCGCTCCTCCTCGGCTGTCAACGTTCCGTTCACATACCACGGCAGGAGCTCTTCGACATTGCTGCTATCGGTGTCCGTGTCGCTCATCAGATCTGGGCTCCGCTCAAGCCGAAATTCTCAAGACATCGTCGCAGCGACCGCCTTGCATGATACATCCGTGTTTTAACTGTGCCCGACGGGCATTCGACGATAGCCGCAATCTCATCATATGAAAGGTCTTCATAAAACGCCAGATGCACTACCTGGCGATGCTGATCACTCAACTCTTTCAGACAACGAGCGAGCACATCGCTGTAGTGCGCCGACGCCACCATGTCCTCCGCCTCTGATGCTCCATCGTGGAGATCATCGTTAAGCTCTTCCTGGCCATGCCGAGCCCGGCTGCGCAGCACGTCCATAACTTTATTATTGGCAATACCGAGCAACCATGTGCGCACCTTTGAGCCACCCTTGAAACGCGAAGCGCCGCGCCATACCGCCAGCATGACCTTGTTGACAACATCGGCGGCGGCATGCGGGTCGTTCAACCTCGCCCGGGCAAACGCATAAACGACGTTTTCGTGAATTTCATAGAATCTTTCCATCGAACGTTGGTCTCCACCGGCGATCGCCTTCACGAGCCGACGCGCCGAGCGTTCTTCGTTTGTATTCTCCGTCACAATACGCCGGCTCAGGGCGCGTTCAGGCGCCGCAGCGGAGAAACCCCCACCGTCACCCCCTCCTCGAGCGCGCTCACCCGCATGTAAAGCCGTCCAGCACCCTCGAGATGCTCACGGGTCAAGAGGCTGACCCGGGCCCTGTCGCGGTCCGCCGGCACGACCATTCCGGCCGCAGGCTCTCCACGCACCAGCAGCGACGAGCTGCGCTGCTCCCGCTCGTTCGCGCTGGGCTCCTCCAGAAGCTGATCGGGAGTGAAGAACTCGATCAGCACATGGGTGGCCGCCTCCGGGAGATCGCTCCAGGAAACCTCCAGCCCCTCCGCGGCAACACTGTTTGGTGCGGGGTTGAGCACCGACAACGGCGCGGGCAGGGCGGCGGTGCTGACCTGCTCCGGGTCGACGCCGACGTAATATTGGATCGCCGTCTGATCGACCAGCAAGTCCGGTTCCTGGACACGAAAGCGCACCACGTGCCGGCCGGTGCCGCGGGCCGTGAAGGTGCGCGACACCTGGACACGGTTCTGGCCAACGACGAAATTTGAATAAATCTGAAGGGGCCTGAAGAACAACTGACCGCCGCCGCCCTCGGCCTCTTCCCAGGTGCCTCGCAGCAAGCCTCCCGGCCCATCGAAGCGCAGGTCGCAGACCACATGCACCTGATCGCCCTCGTTCACGATCTTGACCCGCGCGCCGTCGTGGAACCGGCATTGCATCGCCGACACGGCGAACTCCGCCTGGCTGGGGCCGGTCAAGTTCAAAGGAATGCGCGCCGTGATGCTGTTGCCGACGTTGTCGCTCAGCGTCCGCTCAAGCACCAGCCCCCCGCCGGCCTGCCGGGCACGCAGCACCTGGCTCGACGACAAGCGGATGGTTTCGTTGAAATTCGCCCGGCCGGAACGTATGCCGCTGCGGGTCAGCCGGCGGGTGCCCTGTCCCACAACGGCACCTGAGCGGGAACGAATCACGAAGCGATCGGACGTCAGGGTAAGATTGGAGCCTTGGCCGACCTGCTCCACCACCCCGGTCCATGTCACGGGAACCGGCCGGGCGGCCCCAAGAAATGACACGCTGCCCGTCGAAGTGGAGCCTTCGAAAGCAACGAGCCGAGAGAAGTCCAGTTGGATGCCCCCCACCACCCGGGCGCCCAGGGACACATTTATCCGATCAGTCCTGACCGCGGCGGCCTGCCATCGGCGTTCATAGACCAGATCCGCCGCAACGTCCCGGGCGGCGGCCTCAAGGGCGTCACGCAGCCGTCTCTCCGTCAGCTCGGCCGGCGGAAACGGCATTCGTTGATCGAGCACCCGATCAGCAATGGCGCTCCCCAACGCGTCCGGCAACGTTACCGATTCCGTGACGGACTCAGTAGTGCCGCAAGCCGCGCTCGTCAGGGTCGCGTTACTGGTCGCCAGCACCGACCCATTGGCGCGGAACTCGCCCCTCGGTGAAGTGGCATTTGGATTACCGCATGTGACACTCCAGCTCGCCGAAAAGGAGCCGGGTGAGAAGCTGACGCGCAGTGGCCGGCCATCGAACAGTTCCCGGAATCTCAGCCTGCCGGATCCACCGGTTGCATCCACGCTGACTCTCGGCACGTCCAGCCGGATATCGCTGCTTACCGAGCCCGGCGATACGTCCAGGTTGGTAACCGCGGCCAAGGGAAAGCTCACCGCGAAAAGCGCCATCGCCAAAGCGGCTTGAACTATTTTCTCTTTCATTGCTTGATGCCTCTATTATCTATTCTGCGCGATGGATACCGGCCAATCCACGCTCAAGCCTACGAAAACCCGGGAAGGCGTGCTGTCGTTGTCCGAATCCACAAGGTCGTCGAAATTCTGGAACTCCCCGCGCAGAAACAGGGAAACGCCCGGCCGGTTCTCGCGCGCCTGGACAACCTGCCAGTTCAGCTCAAAGTTGATGAATGCATTATCACTGGATAATGAGTCGTCCGTGGTGCGGTCCAGGTTCATGCTGTAGTTCAATCGACCTGTCAGCCTCTCAGGGATCAGCACCACGTCAAGGTTCAAGCCCCATAGACGAGCCCGGGTGACCTGTCCGTCACTTTCCTCGATACGGTTGTACTGGTATTGCAGACCGACGTTGAGGCGCCGCGCCACGGAGAAGTTCACGCCGACGTTGCTGATCTCGTTGCGCACGTCCGGCGTGCGTCGGCTCACGTCGTCCTCGAACCCCAGGGTGTGACCCACATACCAGGTCCAGCGGGGATGGTAAAAGCTCGCACCGATCCGGGCGCTGTGTGTTCGCCTGTCAATCTCGAAGCCGCGAAAATCCTCCGGCAGCCGCGTTTGTTCCTGGCGCCCGTACTGCAAACCGCCATTGAGCGAGGGCCGGCCGTACCAGGGCGTGACCAGGTTGCCCTCTTCATCGTAATCCGGCTGCGGGGAAAACGACGCATTGATCTGGTACAGATCCGTCTCCAGCCTCGGTAGATCCGGTACATTATCAACGTTGTCGTGCTCGGCGGCGGCGGACATTGTCAGGTTGAGACCACCCCACCGGAAGTCTCCGTAAAGCCGGCGCAGATCCTTGTCCGATGGAAGGAAGCTATTGGCGATGCTCCTGAAAAACAGGCCCGTCTGCTGATACTCGGCACCGATGGTCAGGTCGGCCGGGGAGTCGCCCAGCATCGTCCCCTGCATTGGAGCAATCTCCGCGACAAGCATCCTGGCATCATCGTCTACTTTGTCGATGTCCCCGTTAATGCCGTCAAAGTCGTAGTCCGTTTTGGCATACTCCCCCCGGATTCGAACCTTGTCATCCAGCAGGCGGGACTCCGCCGAAACGCTCGCGGCATCCCCTTCGGCAAGCACATCACGGCCCGCCAGGGACGTTCCGGTGTCGTCGTTGCCTTTCCCGGACAGGGCGGCCACCGAGACCGTCAACGCGCGGTCATCGTCAAACGGGCTGAGCGACGCCACACCGCCCATCACCCGCGAGTCGACCTCCTCGACGCCGAAGATATCCCGACGCCCGATCATGGGCTGGGTGCGCATGGCGAAGGCAGTGCCCGTAGCGCGGCCGCCGGCCAGGGAACGGGTTGCTGATACGCCCCGGCGATAGAAGTCCTCCATGATCAGACTGTCGTACTCGATGGCGTGATTGCCGAGATTGAGCTCGGAGACCGAATCCCTGCGGGTTATCCGATACTCGCCGATATCAACGTCGTCGCCCGTACGGGGGTCGTCGATGGTGTTTCGCAGATCGACGCCCAGGCTGCTGTAAAGCACCGAAGCCTCGCCTTCCACCTCCCAGTCGTTCTTCGCCAACCGTCCTCTTAGCCTGGCACTGCCGTCGCCTTGAAAGTCATCATCGTCTTCCCGGGACCGGCTGGCAGTCGCGGCGCCATCCACGTCGGCATCATCCGTATCGCCCGGTTCCGGCAGCTTGGCCCTCGCGCCCGTGTCCTGCTCCACCCGGTAGCCCAGGTCGACAGTCGTCTGGACGTCCAGGGACTTCTCGGCGAAGCCGCTGGGACTCCCCGTCTGGATGGTCCAGTTTCCGCGCTCGACGATCTGGCCGTCCGGGGAATACTCGACCAGCCGCACGCGATGAGCGCCGGGCTGCAGCGGCTGGGGCGGAGTGACAACGATCACGAAGCCATCCGCAGATTCCTGCAGTCGGACCACTTCACTGACATCGATGTCATTGATTTCGAGCGCCAGCCATTGCAACGTCTCGACGGTGACCTCGGACGGAAGCTGGATGCGGATATCCGAGGTCGGCTGGCGCACCTCCTCTCCGGACCGCGCGAGAGTAGGTTGCCACTGAGCCTGAGTGGTGGCTGTAACAAGTGTTAGCCCCGCCGCGATAATGCTACCAGCCAGCATTCTCATCACGTCTCCTCCCGCGGTTTATGCTTTCGTTTTGCTTATTTTTTACTTTGGATGTCGTTTCAATCCTCTTGGTCCTGGAATCGTCCGCCCGGAGCCCGGTGCAGCCGGGTCGTGTCCCGGGAAATGCTACGACTCGACCGACAGGTGCTTGGGCAGCGATTCCACGACCCGCACAATTCTTTATGTGTTGTGGGTCGCAGCCAGCGCCGCAGCGGTTCAAAACAAATTCAGGAATCCTCTCGGCCCGTCTTGCGGGCACCCGATGCCAGCGTAGCTTTCATCACCGGGATGACCGCCGCCGCTGGGCCCGCAGATTTTCTCGATCAACTGTTCGCAGCTCCGGTGAGCGACTGCCGCATCCATGTTCGCGGTGACCGGGCGCTAGGGCCTATGTACCTGGTGGTTTTGCGTCGTTCCGCTGGCACGGCCGAGGGCCCAATGATCCCGGCCTCCAGCACCGCGGAAGCCAGGTCAACCCGCCGTCAGCTCGTCGCCTTGATGCGGGCCCGCCGTCTTTGGCTCAACCGTACGGCCTCCCGGACGTTATATAGTTACGTTTTTATATGGGCTCAGAATTTGCCCCCGTATCATCAATGGAAGTAGGTTTCGGTATTCTTGACGCGCGCCGAGCCTGGGAACGGCTATCGAGCGCGTACGTTTAGGTGGCGGGGGCCGCAAGGTGGGATGAATGGCGCGTTGCTGGATGACTAAATTCACATGCTTGGCTGCGCTTCCGGCCTGGTGGGTGGTCGCGGCGGCGCCGGCGCTCGGCCAACAAACCTCGCTGCAGCCCGCTCAGGAGCTCCCGGGCCGGATTCAGGACTCGCAGCTGCAAGAGCCGGGCGAGGAGGAGGATTCACAACAGGGTCCGCCGGTGATGACCCACGCTATCCCGTCCCAACCGGACGATCCCCTGAAACCGGACGAGCCGGAATCCACCACTACCCGCGATGAAGGCGGCGCAAGCAAAACGGCTCCCGTGGATTCGGGACAACATGAAGGCAGCCCCGGTGAAGACTCCAGCACCGAAACGCGCGGCAACAGCGCCAGCGGCTCAACTCGGGAAGTCCAACCCGGTTTTGGAACGCAAACGTCCAAACCGAGACCCGAGCCCGGCGCCGCAGACTACGCCCGGTTCGGGCGCGGCAGCTTGCTGGACCGGCCGCCCGCCCGCTTTGCACCGTTGGCCGAGAGCGAACCGCAGACTCCACGCCCAGCTGTCGCTGCCGACGCGGATCACGAGCCCTGTGAGGTGCTGGTCGTATCGAAGACCATGGACGACGCACAGGCAGCCCGGCAGGATTTGTCGACGCTGTCCATCGAAATCAGACGCCGTTACGCCCTGCCCGAGCTCGGTATCGTATTGTCGGTGTTCTGCGCACCCGGGGCCGCGGAAATGGAGCAGCCGCTGGGAAGGATTGGCCGGCAGTTTCCGTCCCTCACCATTGCGCCCAATCATCGCTACACTCTGGTTTCGGAGCCGCAGTACTACGCCGCGGCCATGGGCTGGCGTAACGAGCTTCGCAGTTGCGGCACCGACCGGCGCATCGGGCTCGTGGATACCGGTATCGATGTCCGGCACGAGGCGTTCACCAACGCGCGGTTGAAGGAGCGGAAGCTGCTACCCCCGGGGACGCGGGAAGCCGACCACGAGCACGGCACCGCCACGGCATCCGTGCTCGCGGGGACGCAAGGCCGGTCGCCCGGCCTGGTCAACACGGCGAACCTGGTGGCGGCAAACGTATTTCGCCGGCGTTCGAGCGGCGACATCGATACCACCGCCGAGCTGCTCGCGCGGGCCGTCAACTGGCTGCTCGAAGAGGGGGTGGAGATCATCAACATGAGTCTGGCCGGTCCCGCCAACCGCGTGCTGGAGCGCGCGATCGAGGCCGCATCATCTTCGGAGGTCGTAATTGTGGCCGCCGCCGGCAACGGCGACCGCAACCCCGTGTTTCCGGCCGCCTACCCGGGTGTTGTCGCGGTAACCGCGGTGGACGCCCACCGGCGGATCTACGCGCAGGCCAACCGCGGCGACTACATCGATTTCGCCGCCCCCGGTGTGGATCTTTTCCTGGCCGCGCCGGGAAACCGGAGCAAGTACTACACCGGCACCTCGTTCGCCGCCCCCTTCGTGACAGCCGCACTGGCGGTCACGAAGTCACGGTATCCCGGGGCCGGGTCCGCAGAGCTCGTCGAGCGACTGACGGCCGCGGCAACGGATCTCGGCGAGCCGGGCCGGGACGCCACATTCGGCTGGGGCCTCGTACAAGCCCCGGCCGATTGCGCCAATCTCGCCACGCGCGATTGAACCTGTCACCTTCGCCGGCCGGCGGATCCCGGGGAAGGAGCCTTTACCACTCTTCCCCTCGCCACGGCTCGGCGCACCCGGGCACGGGGCTGCATCACTCCGGCTCGTAGGTGACCTGGAGCTCCAACCCGCCGACCTCGGTGACACAACGATCATTGCCGCGGCTCAACGCTTCTTCGTACCCCTTCCCGAGGAAGGCGAAACCGTAGTTGGCCCTGTCGCCGCTCACCCACTCACGGACCCAATCGGTGATATAGACCGCCTTTCCAGGCCCACCCAAGACGTCCCGCAGGCTTTTTATGCCGGCGCTGGCGATGGTTCCGTGCGCGTCGACCTGGTGCTTACCGGCGAGCCATTCGGCTTGACGCAGGGTGATGCGGTCCGCCGCCGTGGTGTCGCAGCGGTTGCGTCGATCGAATCCGGGATCACCGGTCTCGAAGCTCAGGACGGCCGTGCGCACCGTCCACCCGGGCGGGGGCTGCATGGCTTCCGTGTTGAACTGGACGAGGGACACGTATGACTCGCTGCCGCCGCTGCGGCACCGGGGCCGGCTACCCGTGTACACCTTGAAATGACCGACCGGAAGCTCAAGTCCCGACCAGTAACTACTGGGAGCGAGTCCCCTGCGGTCCACACCACAGGCTATACCCTCGAACGAGTAATGCTTTTGGACCAGCTCAGCGCCCGTCTTTTCGGGTTTCAGCGTGGAAATGGGCGAGTCCGAGCCGGGGTTGATGACAGTAATCGAAGAAACACGAAACACATGGTTCTCGATATCTGCATCCTTGAAGACCCGCTCGTCCAGAGTATCGCCCGGGGCATCCACCTCACCCAGGAAAATCGTCACCGGGATCTCCACGGCACGCGGCGCGTCGCCCGAACCGTCGGGCTCCAGGCGTTCTATATAGGTGTCCGGCAAAGCCTCGCGCCGGAAGTCAATGAACATCCGGGTGCGCTTCGTCTCGCCCGGATCGATTTCGATACCGGACTCGCCGCCACCCAGGCTTCCAAATCCGGCGATCACCCCGATGCGTGCCTGCTCCTCGCCGTCGAACATGTAGTACGGGTGAAACCGCTCCGGCTCACTTCCGTTGTTTCGGACCTTGACGTCGATCTGAAACGGCTGTCCAAACAATGCGTCCGGATAGGGCACCACATCGTGCAACACCAACGGCGAAATTTGCCGCAATTCCAGATCGCGAACAACCGGCGGCGGCAGGCTGTCATCGTCGTCGCCAAGCGGCTGCGCACCTTCGGGCAGCGCACGCGGCTCGTCGACTGCCGGGATCCCTTGGAGCTCCGGATCCGTGATCTCATCGCGCTTCCCGAGATCCGCAACTCGCGAGCCGAACAGGTCACTGAGCTCCGAGTCTCCGCCCAGCGCCACCACCTCCCGGGCGCAGGCCACATTGTTGCCCTCGTCGGTCTCCTGGATTTGCTGGCGCGAGTCCACCTGCACACACCACCAGTGATTGCCTTCGGCCGTCCCCGCCGGCAGCACCACCTCCGCCATGACCTCCCGGGACCGCCCCGGACCCGGCACCCCGGCAATGCGCACCGGCCGACCGCGCTGCACCGCCGGCAGCGACACCCGGCCGCCCTGCACCGCCGGCAGCCGGTCGCTCAAAAACACCCGCGCCCACAACCGGTTCACCGCCGGGGCATGCGGCCCCCCTCCCGCATCCCGGTTCGCCACCGTCACCCGCAGGCGCTGGCGCTCACCGGGCCGGCGGGCCGGTTCACCCACCAGCTCCAGGCCCCCCACCAGGTCCACCCGCAGCGGCTCGGGCTCGGGAATCACCGGCTCCGGCTTCGCCGGCTCCGGCGCCTCGGGCTTATCGGGCTTATCGGGCTTATCGGGTTTGTCCGGCTCCTGCCGCTGCTCTGGCTCGGGCTGTTGCTGCTGCTGTTGAGGCTCGACCGGCTGACCGAACACCGGCTCATAGTCACAATAGCGCTCATACTGAGCGCGGTACTGCTTTTTCTGCGAGTTCGACAACTGGCCCCAGTTGGCGCAGAACGCTTCGATCTGCTGCTCGGAAGGCTGCTGGCCCTGGGACAAGCCCTGGGACAAGCCCTGGGACAGGCCCTGGGTCTGGGACCAGGCCGGCGACACACCAAGACCCACCATCAATGAACCGCCAACCAGCAGCGAAACAGACAACTTGGAACGCATAACGACCTCCTCGTAGTCACGCACCCAGGGTGCAGCTTTTACTCTGGGTCGTTGCGCGGCGCTTAACGGTTCAATTAAAGCCGCTTGTTGGCGCTACGGCGCCGCACTTTGATCACATGTCCTGCGCTTCCACGCCCAGTTCCTGCAAGCGGCGCTTCAGGGTCAACTTCGCGTGATACATCCGGGTTTTCACCGTTCCCGGCGGACAGCCCAGGATCTCGGCAATCTCCCTATAGGAAAGATCATCGAAAAAGGCCAGATGCACGACCTGTCGCTGCTTATCGGGCAATGACGCAAGGCATTTGTTGATTGTTTGACGACACTCGGCCTCCACCACGACTCGTTCACCGCTATCGGATGAAGCGCCGGTGTCCTCCCAATCGATATCCGGGCATCGATTCTTGTACCGGCGGCGCAGAACGTCGACTACCTTGTTGTTGGCAATCCCCAGCAGCCAAGTACTGACGCCGGCGTCACCTTTGAAGGATCCGGCCGTACTCCAGACAACCAGCATTACTTCGTTGACGATTTCCGCCGCCGACTGTGAATCATCCAGCCGCGAACGCGCGAAAGCGTAGACCCGTCTCCCGTACAATCCGTAAAACGCGGTCATTGAGCACTCGTCGCCGTCGGCGATTGCGCTGAGCAACCGACGCGCCGACTGGTCAATCAAAACACTACGCTGCGGATCTGATATCAAGCTGCCTCGCAGGGTTGTTGGGATCTTCTGTTAGCGGAAATCCATGCAATCTCGATGCGGGGCCAGAATAAGAGGCGCGCGCGGCGGATGCAGCAATCCGACCGGCCAACCGGCGGCCAAATCCGGCCAAGGCCGTGATAGAGTCGAAGATCCGCATCCCCGGAGTCCGTCCACAATGACGCGATCATCCAAGCGGGCCGCTGATACGGCACAACAGCCTTTCGACGGCGCGATTCAGGCGGCTCAGCAGCGCGCTCGGGCCAATTGCTTTGTCGGGCGGGAGCGCGAGCTGGCCAGCTTTCTGGACCTGGTGGCCGCAGGCGGCACACCCCGGATCATGTACGTGCACGGGCCGGGGGGTATCGGCAAATCCAGCCTGCTCGAGAGTTTCCGCAACGCCGCGGGGGAGCTGAATCTGGAGTTCGCGTACCTCGATGCGCGCTTGCTACCGGCGCGGCCCGAGGCGGTTGCGCAAGCGGTTGAACAGGCATTGCGCGAGTCCCGGACTCAAGCGGCACGCCGTCCCAGAATCATAGCGCTGGACCACGCCGAGCAGCTCGCCGCACTGGAAGGCTGGCTGCGGACCGAGCTGCTTCCGCAGCTGCCGGACGATGTGGTGCTGGTTTTGGCCGGCCGGCAACGACCCACTGCTGAATGGCGGGCAGACCCGGGCATCAGCGACCTGCTGCTGGATCACGAGCTCGGACCGCTGGAGGCGCAATCCGTTTCCGCCTATCTGCGGCTGCGCGGCATCCCGGCGGAACAACATGCCGCGGTACGAGATTTCGCGCGGGGCCATCCGCTGGCCCTGGCTCTGGCCGCGGACCAGGTCTTACGGCAGCCGAAAAAGGCGTTTAACGCTGCCTCCAACCCGGACTTGATTCACGATTTGGTATCGTGGCTGTTACGCGACGTGGACAAGCCGCAGCGTCTGGAGGCCTTGGCGGCCTGTGCCACGGTCCGCTCCCTGAGCGAGCCGCTGCTGGCGGCAATGCTCGAGCAGGACAACGTGCGTGAGGAATTCGACTGGCTGGCGGACCAGCACTTCGTGGAGCGGGGCGCCACGGGACTGGTGATACACGACCTGGTGCGGGAAGTCGTCGTGCACGACCTGCGCGGGCGCAACCTGGCGCAGCACCACACCCTGATCCGCCGGGCTGCCGCGCATCGACTGGGCGGTCTCGGAGACATGGGGGTACGCACAGCGCTGTCGGCTGTGGGCGATACCATCTACACCCTGCGGCACGAGCCCTACGTGAAGCGCCAGTTCCCGTTCGGCGACGCCCGCTGTTATCCCGACTCGGCCAGGGCTGAGGAGATCCCCGCCTTGAGAGGCGAGGTGGCGCGCCTCGAGGGCGAAGAGTCCGCGGCGTGGTTCGAGTACTGGCTGGGCCGAGAGGACACCAATTTATTGGTGATGCGCGACAGCGCGCGGCAGCCGGTTGCCACGGCCGTCACCGTCCGTTGCGGCAGCGCGGACGTCGCGGCAGGGTCCGAGGATCCCTGCGTGCGGGCCTTGTTCCAGTACTTAAGCCGGCACGCACCGCTGCGCGGCGGTGAGCAGGCCATGCTGGCCCGCTTCCTGCTGGCACACGGCACTCACCAGGCCCGCACGCCGGTGTGGGCGGAGCTGGCCGCCCAGCTCAACGGACTCATGTTCACCCCAGGCATCAGCGTCCTCGCCTGGGTTTCCGATCTCAGCTACGACTGGGAAAACCTCAGCGAGACGGCGGATGCCTGGCTGCTGCCGGACTGCGAATACCAGGTCGCTGGGCGCCGCTATGGATTTACCGCGCACGACGCCCGCCGGGAGCCGCCGCTCGAATGGGCCCGCAACTGCGTCGAGCGCATCCTCCGCGACGGCGACGCCCCGGAGCTGCAACCGGCCGATGTGACGCTTCTGGACAAGTCGGCTTTTGCCGACGCGGTGGTGGAGGCGCTGCATGCCTTCAACAACGAAGCGGCGCTGGCGCACAACTCCCTGCTGAATGCCCCGATGCTCCGGCGCTACAGCACCCGTCGCGATCCCGATGCGTTGCGGGCGCTGATCAAAGAAATCAGCGGCGAACATCTGGCAGCCAGGCAGCATCCCTGCTCGCTGCACGACGTCCTGGATAAGGTCTATTTCAACCCGGTGGGTAAGCACCAGGCAGCGGCCGCCGCCCTGCATGTCTCCGAACGCACTCTGCGGCGCCGCTTGCGGGAAGCCGAATCGCACCTGGTCGACGCCCTGTGGAAACTGGAAACCGAACCCGCTTACTGAGCGCGGTACTGCTTTTCCTGCGAGTTTGACAACTGGCCCCAGTTGGCGCAGAAAGCTTCGATTTGCTGCTCGGACGGCTGTTGACCCTGGGACAGGTCGTGGCTCAGGGACTGCGACCAGGCCGGCGCAAGGCCGAACCCGACAAACAAGGAACCGCCAACCAGCAGCGAAATAGGCAACTTTGCCCGCATAACGACCTCCTCATAATCATGCACCCACGGTGCGGCGTTTCCTATAGGTCGTTACACGGCGATTACCGGTTCAATTTAATTCCGGCGAACCTGCCAGGCGCGGCGACAGGGCGAATACCCTGGGATAAGGTCGCCGAGCACTACCCCCGATTCCTCGCGCTGTTGGCCGATCAGGACTGCTCGCTGCCGGAATACGTGCAGCGCGAGTTCGACGATTTCCTCAAGTGCGACATTCCGAAGCACGGCTTCCTGCGTATCCACTGCCAGGATTGCAACAGCGAGCGTCGCGTTTCACGAACGACTTTCGTCCCGATATTCCCGAGTGGTGATCTGGCCCCTGCGTATTTCTTTCTCGGTGCAATACATGGCCAACCCCCGCTTCGACGTGGGAAAGAATGTGGCCCCGGCGTTCAAGCTGCAGTCATTGCGGGCCGAGTTGGGGGACCGCTCCTTAACCTTGTCTAAATCCGCCTTATCGGGGTCGCCGCCGCCGCTGCGGGAAAATCCCTTAACCGAGTAAAGCTTCGCATGCGCGTTCGACTGAACGCGCCTTACACCGGTTCCTATGAAGAACACGCTTCCGTCGCATTCTGCGACAAGGGACCCACTTTGGAAATCGTCATTAGTTTTTCCGCGACCGCGGCGGCCAAGGTAACGGAGGTGCCTTTGCTCTGCGTCAAGACTCGGGATCACATAGAAGTATACCCGGTGCACCTTGCGCCAACTGCGGCTGTCGTGCCCGACCGCAAGCAGCCAGTCTCCCCCGGCAAGCGGCAGAATCGAGGCGAAATGCGCAGCACCCTGATAACGGGAAACGTCGAATATCGATAGAGGAATCAATCGCCCACCTCTATGCCTCAACAGCTCGACGCGCTGATCCGACGGCACGACCACGATGTCGTCGTAGGCGTGCAGGCCGCCGACGTGCTTACGGTGGATACTCGGGATCTCCGGAAACACAGCCTGCCCGTGATCACGCCCCCCCGCCCAAACAGCGTGGCCAGCCCCGTCCTTGGCGGGGAAATGAGTCAGGAACACACCCTTGGAATGACTCTGGACCAGCCAGCCGTCCGGCAGACGGGCGACGCCCTGCATGTGTCCGCCCAAGCCGATATGGCTCTTAGCACCGCTGTCGCCGGTGTCGGCGCGACTCACTTCATCCGTGTAAAAGTTCTTCCCGCGCTGGCGGCCGAACTGGATGGCCTCGAAAGCATCTGTCACATCCGCAACGCAATGTCGGGCCAGTGCCAGCGGTCGGATGTCGAAGTCGGGCCGGCCGGCCCGCTCCCAAGCGTCGGTGGTCCTGAAGTGCGGCACCGACGACAGCGTACCGTGCTCGAAACGTTGCACGTCCCCGGGGAAGCCGCGTATTGATCGAGGCTCCGAAACGGGATAGCCAAGCGGCCCCTGCTCCCAGCGCCGCTCGGCCCACTTCCTCCATATAGGGCCGTCGTAAATCGCATGGGCGCCGGTGCGCGGATGCCAGTATATGTGCCCGTTTTCGAAGCGTTGTCTTTTACCGGTTTCATCGGGATTGGTACGTGGATCCTGGACGGGATAGCCCAGCTTGCTTTGCTCCCATTTCAACTCGGCCCACTTGTCCCAGATGGGTCCGTCGTAAACAACATGCGCCCCGGTGTCCGCGCTCCAGTAAATATGCCCGTTGGCATAGCGGCGCCGCTTACCAGAATTACCGGGATTGGTCCGCAGGCTTCCGTCCGGCGGACCCAATCGACCCGAGGGACCTCCAAGACGGCGGTATTTGGCTGCAATCGGATCGGCGCTTTCTTTGGCACCCGTCTCGTCGCCTTGATTCGCGATGATCTGTTCACCAACGACCTTGGGGTCGAGCACGACAGTGCTATCGAATTCCTTGTTTTCGTCGCTTCCGTTCGATTCTGCCGAGGTGACGTCCCATTGGCAGGCGTCGATGGCTTCGCGCCAGTGCAAGCCACTCGATATCCGGTTCCGAAAACATTCGATCGTGCCCGCGGCATCCCGGGTGCCGCGACACAGGTCCACCGCGTTGCTCCACTTCCAGCGCGTGCTCTTCCCCCAGTTCACGCCGCCGTGCATGACCTGCTCAAAGCAGCGCGCCGGCTCCCTGGTGCTCTCTGCCGTGCGGCACAAGCGCGCCACGTTGTCCGGATTCCAGCGCTTGGCGCCCTCGTAGTTCCACGCAATCTCACCCTGCACTGCCTCGGCACATATCCCGGCATGTACGCCAAGCGGGAAGGCGACAAGCACCAGGATGCTCAATGCTTTTCTCATCATGGTTACCTCCGGTGCTTTCAAGGAAGGTCGTGTAGCCGCCAGCTTTTAGCCCCGGCGGTACCCGCCGCACAGTCCCATAAGTGAATGCGGTTGCCGTTGCGCCAACCGGGGCTGCGCTTGTGCAGGCATTTGGATGGATTCTCGGCCGCTCGTATCAAGCCGGAACCGCTGTCGTGGATCCAGGTCTTGTTAGCCCTGGAGCCGCCGCTGCAGTCCCACAGATGGATGCGGTTGCCGTTTTCCCATCCCGGGCTGCGCTTGTGCAGACACTTATCCGGGTTGGCAGTCGATCGTATATACCGCGTGGCGCTGTCGTAGAACCATGCCTTGTTCGCCCAGGGCCCCGCCTTGCAGTCCCAGAGGTGGATTACCAGACCGTTGCGCCAGTCGTCACCGCCTCCCTGTTTATGCACGCACTTGCGTTTCTTGTGCGAGGCGCGTATCCAGCTGCCCCATCGCGGCGGCTCGACCTGCCTTTGCCAACCGGACTCTTGGCACAAGTCCGTTACGAATGTCTGGAAGTCATAAACGGTGTCGCCCCCTTCCCGGTGATGACGCCCAAGCCTCTTCTTCGGTATACCAACAACATGGCCGAACTCGTGCCCCACGATACCGGCGAAATAACAGAAGCTTCCCGTATTCAGCTTGTTGTAACACAGCCGGATACGTTTCATCCCGCCGCGCATGGCAATGCGCGGCGATTCCTCGCGGCACAGCACACGCTCTGCGCAGTTGAAGACGAGCTTGTCGATCCTGCGGTCTATCTTACGCCGGATCCGCCGTTCCTGACCGCGCCGGGCTTTGAAGTCGAAGTCATTCTTCAATTCACGGCGGTTTACCTTCAGGAACCTCACCGCTTCATTGATGTTGTATTGCGCCTCGGCGCTGCAGTGCCTGATTCTTTTCGCCTGAGCGTGGGCGTCGTCCGGCAGCACCAGCCAAATAGCCATCGCAATCAGGAAAAGAAGCACAGAATGAGTTTTGGGCGCGTCAATATCTTGAGATAATGCAATCATGCTGTCAGCTCCTTCAATCTCATGGTTCGAGGAAGCGCCATTTCTGCTGCGGCGCGCGGTTGCATGACCAGATCTGCACGCGCGCACCCTCCTCGTCACGCTGGGGCGCGTGGACATCCAGGCATTTTCCCTTGCCGTTGCGCAGGGCGGCGTCGTTGTAGTACCAGGCCGCCCGCTTCTGCCGCTTGCAGTCCCCCATCTGGACGCGCCCGCCGTTGTCCGCTGCCTGCCCCTGCTTGGCTTTGATACAGCGGTCCGGCTTGGCAGCCACGCGTATGAAGCGACCGTTGCGCTCGAAGCGCTGGAACTTCTGGTCTACCGAGCCGCAGGCCATCAGCGTCACTCCAGTACCGTGGATGAGGTCGCCCTTCCAGGCATCGCGCACCTTTTTGGCATTGCGCAGCGACGTGATGGTAGCGGCCATTTCGGGACCGCCCGGCCCGAAAACGAGCCCCGCGCCGGCGGCCCCTGCCAGCGCCTTGGCGTGCTCGCGGGGATCGAACGCTTTTTTGAAGGCCTTCTTGAGCTTCTGCTTCCTGCTGTTGGGCTGATCGAACACGTTCAAGGTGAGACACAAGCCACTGACTGCCTTGAGGTACCGGCCGCCGATATCCGCCCCGGCCATCAGGGAGGCGGCGCTCCCCGATTCGTCGCCTGTTCTCCTCGCCGAATTGATGTCCCATTGGCAGGCGTCGATGGCTTCGCGCCAGTGCAAGCCGCTCGATATCCGGTTCCGAAAACATTCGATAGTGCCGGCAGCGTCCCGGGTACCGCGGCACAAGGCCACGGCATTGCTCCACTTCCAGCGCTTGCCCCCGCCCCAATCCACGCCGCCGTGCATAACCTGCTCAAAGCAGCGCGCCGGCTCCCTGGAGCGCTCCGCCGTGCGGCACAAGCGCGCCACGTTGTCCGAATTCCAGCGCTTGGTGCCCTCGTAATTCCACGCAATCTCGCCCTGCACTGCCTCGGCACATGCCCCGGCATGCGCGGCCAGCGGGAACGCGGCAAGCACCAAGATGCTCAATGCTTTTCTAGTCATGGTTGTCTCCTGTCAGGTCTGATGTCTACTGGGATGCACATTGCCGCCGACAATCTTGTACTGTCGTAAACGGCGGCGGTTCCGCACAGCCGCCCCACGTGAACTCCCGGCAGGATCGGCTTGAACGATCGAAGAAGTAGCTCTTGATACGCGCAATACAGCCGCGTCGATTAAAATCCGAAGGCGTCGAGGAACAGCGGATGCTGGCTTGGCCGGCCGCTTGAGTACCCGGATCCTGACTGCCGTAATCCTGTCCGCCATATTCCTGTTCCCGGTTTCCCGGGTCGCTGTAGCCCTGGTCTCCATACCCTTGGTTTTCGTAGCCCTGCTCGTAGCCTTGGCCACCGGATCCCTGTTCTCCATACTCCGGGGTTTCCCGAGCCCCGCCACCATGGTCCTGGCTGCCATAGCCCTGGTCGCCATAACCCTCTCCATAGCCGTCCTGGTCCGGGCTGCCGTAACCTTGATCTCCATACCCCTGTTCGGCCTGGCCCGAGTAGTCCGGGTCGCCGTAATCTTGGTCTCGGTAATCCTGGGGCGTGGCGGAGCGGAACTCGAAGTGCGACCAAGGGCTCCAGGCACTTTTGTCGCCGCTCCGCGTAGCACGCACGCGCCACCGCCACGCGCCAACCGGCGGCACAGCCGACAGGTCCAGCCGGTAGGGCGGGCCGGAAACGCCGGCATCGTAGCGCCAGACCTCCCCTTGGTTGCGGGCCCAGCCGACGCGGCTCTGGCACGCTTCGCAGTCAATCTCGATCTCGTAGGCCCCGGCGTTCTCCACTGGCTGCCAGCGCAACGGCAACGGGCCCTGATACGCCGCGAACTCGCGGCCGTCCCCCGGCCAGATGGTGCTCGGCTGCGACGGCGCGCCGCCCGGCACCGCCTTGTCCAAGGCTTCCTCGAGCAAGCCCTTGATCACGTCGCCCGCCTTGCTGCCGCCGCCCTCGTCCTGCTGACGATCCTGGGCCCACAACACGGGTGTAGCCAGGATCAGCGCAACAGCCAGACCTTGCGTTATAAGTACCCTCTCGATGGTGCGCATATGTCCTCCTGGGTTGTCGCTCTGTCGGCGCTCGAGCTTTCCTGAATCGTCGTGTCGAAATCCTTTTCGGGTTGAGTCGCAAGATCCCCGCGGTGGGTTCAATGAAACATCTTCTCCAGAGCATTTGGGGTCAGAGTAAAAACTCTCCCTAATGCTATGCCGCCTCAACCGAACGACCGTTCGGCCTCCTGTTCACTCCGTTTGCTAGCAAAGTTTTTACTCTGACTCGAGATTCCCGGCGTCGGCGCACGCCCCGGCATGCGCGTCCACGGGCAAGGCAACAAGCGCCAGGATGCTCAGTACTGTTCTGATCAGGGTTGCCTCCTGTTGGTCGAATCTTCCGGGGCGGTGCACATTGCCGGCGGCATTCCTGAATGGCTGAAAACACTTGTCTTGCCGGTCCCGGCCCACGGGCAGCCCGCAATGACGGCTCCCCGCATGCGATCAGCCAGCTTGCATATAGGCAGCACATACAGCCGCCAGACGCTCGAGTACTCCCGGCTTTCCTCGCGGTCGCACAGCCCGAACGAGAGCTCTTCACGCCGGTCCGGAGCGTAGAGTGTGCCCCCGAGCCAGTCCCACCAGGCGAACACCAGGCCCAGGTTCCTATCCGCGTGCCGCCGCTCAACGCTGTGGTGAATCTGATGATGCGCCGGGCTGATGAACACGCGGTTCAGGATCCGTCCATAGTCGAGCCAGACGTGGGAGTGGCGCAGGTTGAAGCTGGCCGCCGTGAACAGGAACACCACGGCGTTGAGGCCGACGAAGCGAAGCTCGTCCACCTCGCCGTTGAACAGGTAATAGCAGCTTCCGAAGGCCACGCCGGTCCCCACGCCCTGGAAGGTGTTGCTCAGGACGCTGTCCATGGGATGCGCCCGCAGGCTGGTTACCGGGTGCAGAACCTCCGCCGAATGGTGGACCTTGTGGAACTCCCAGAAGAACGGGACTCGATGGGCAATATAGTGCGCCACGTAGAAACCCAGATCCGCGAGGATCAGCACGGCGAAGGTCAGGATTACGTCCGAGACCAGGCCGCCGGGCAGTTGCGGCCCGGGCTGCCCGAAGACCACCTGCAGGCCCATCCAAGTGTGATGCGAAACCGCCACCGACGAAAGCAGTAGCGGGGCCAGGAAAATGGAAGTGAACAGCGTGTTAACGGCCACGTAACGGAAATCGAGCTTTGCCGACCGATGCCGGTAGATGCGGCCGGGGAAGCAGTAGCGAAGAAAGCTCCGCAGGGTTGGCGCATCCTCCCGGGCATCCCGGAACCAGTACACCAGCAGCGCAATGACCAGCGCACAGGCAAGGAAGAACCAGTGCAGGCCGGTACGCGGCGCGACAAGACCTTCGAAGGCGATTAGTACGGTATTGAGAAATCGCTCAATGACATTCTCGATCATAATTGGCGGTTCGGTTAAAGAGTCGTCAATCAGTCACGCATTTGCAATGGCAAATAGTCGGTTTCATGGAAGCCCAATGGGGGCAGCTTCGGCTTGCCAAGCACGCGCGACATCATTGGCCCACACGACGACACCCTGCTTAACGCGCAACGCCCCGCCCCCCTGCAGGCGATAGTTTCCGGAGGGCGCAAGGCGCTTCCCTTGAGAGGTGCGTAGGAAAATCTCGTAGCCCCGGTTCGGCCCGGCGTACCTTGCTTCGAGCTTCTGCCCCCGCCGCGTGTACAACAGCAGACCCTCCTGACCGAGCAGGCGGTAGGGACGCTTGTCGAGAAGATCCGGCAGCTGGTTTTGTATGGAGCCGTCAGGGTCCTGCCGGCCCGGCTTCAGCTCCGTGGTCCCTTCAAGCTTCAGTTCAGGATTGACGCTGTTTTGGGCTCTATCCTGCGCCGACACCTCGGGGCCGAGGTAGAAGGCTCCCGCCGCCGCCAGTGCGGCCACGGCCAGAGACGGAACCAGAAACTTCTGTTGAAATGTCATGACTGCCTCCTGTTTGTATAACACCAGAACGGGCCGCTCGAGAGTCGAGCGGTTCGCCGGATGGAACCAACTGTGCAGTAAGTCGAACGCCGGCGCGGCCCGGTTCAAATCTTTCGCCTCCGGCTCCAGGTTTCGTGCCGTCAGGCCGGGCGGAACCCGGCAATGAGGCATGGCCGCCCATGCCAACGGCAGGCACAGCCCCGGGGCGAAAGCGCCGGACGGCGCGGGTAGCATGGTGAAGGGAAATGGCGGCCAGTGAGACCGGCGAGGCTTGCTGGCCGCAGTGCCCGGATCACCGAACACTGCGGTAGCGGTGCTGAGCAGATTGTCCCGGGTTACCCCATGGCTCGCTCAGATGCTGCTTTTGTGATTCCAATCAGGCCGCCAAGGCCGCGATAAATTGAAAATACTCCGGCGATTGCGGGAATTCAACCCGGAGCATCGTTGCTTTTCGATGTTCAGCAGGTCCCGCGTTGCTCAGGTTGTTGCTGCGTCATGAGCCGCGTCTGGACATGCCCTTGTCCGAGGAAGGTATCAATCGCCGGCTGCGTCGCGCTGCTCGGATCGCGCGGGTCGTCGGTGATGTCGGCCGGGCCGGCGATCTCGAGATGTCCCGGACCGCAGGGATCCAGGCGCTCATACTAGGCACGGTAGCGCCGCCCCCTGGTCGGGCGCTTCGAGGCCTCGCAGATCATCGACTACGCCACGACCGATTTCGACGAGTACGTTCTGCTGCAGCGCCACAGCCAGGCATTGCGTCATCACAACGATTTTCATGCAGCGCACGGTTCATTCTTCCGCGGTTGTCGTGTCGTGTGATGCTTTCCTGAATCTCTCTGTCCGAATGCCTTGTCGGGTGAGTCGCAAGGTCTCGGAAATAGGTTCAATAAACCGTTTTTCCCTCCAGGAGCCGGCAACCGACCCCCGGCTCTTCACCCGAGCCCGGGCGGCACTATCGAAGTCTCGCCGTTTTGATAACGCTCCACCACGCCGAAAGCGTCCCAAACGATGCGGCTGTTGCGCACCTTCACGGCGCCGCCGTTGGTGAGCTTGTAGTGGCCATCCCGAACGGGCTTACGCTGCTTGAGAGAGCCGGTGAACGTAATGAACTCACCATCCTTGATGTATACACACAGCTTGAGGCCGTTGACGCCGCGCAGCACGTCGATATCGCGCTTCGGAACGATGTCCGTCCTGAGATCCGGATTAGTACTCACCTGGGGCGAGACGACGTCATCCGGCACCTTAAGATCAGTCTGGATGTCCGTGTTCAGCTCGCCGGAGCCGGCCGGGCCCGGTGTAAGAGTCAACGCAACCGCGCCGAGCGCGGTGACAGCCAGTGATGGTATGGCATATTTCGTTCGAAAGCTCATGGCGGTCTCCTCCTCGTCTTGGGATTGGGCTGTAGGGTTGGGAACCAAGCGGGCTGCGAGGATGCGCAGGACCGGCGTCGTCAGCGCGCCGCGGGCCATTTCGGCGACCACCCGTAAGGGACGGATGTAAAGATCCAGGACACTGGCGAATGGCTGGCACTCGCCGCCTTGCAGTCCCACTTCAAACGTTTCCCCGCGGTCCACGGTGTAAAGCGTGCCTGCCCTCCAGTCCCAGAATGCGAATATGCCACCGAGATTGGTGTCGGCGTGCCGCGGCTCGCGGCTGTGATGCATCTGGTGCATGGCCGGGCTGACAAATACTCGCTCCAGCATCGGCGCCAAGAGCAACAGCGGGCACGGCTGCGCGCGTCCCGTCCAGTCTATTTCCTGCCAGTAGGGCTGGAACACCGCCTCGACCCCGGGCTCCAGTCCCCCATCTCAGAGTCACGCTCAAACTCCGGTACAATTACAATATGCATGCGCGGCACGGGCAACCTGAAAGCGCGGGCGAGCAGCGCGGCGCTTCTCCATGCACGGAGTGCTGATACTTTCGACATCTCTTCGCCCTTCGCAACAGGCGCACCAGCAGTACCGGCCCGGGTCACGGCCGGTTGCCAAGCATGCAGCCTCTGCCGGAGAATAATCCAGTCTACCGGTTTTCCAGCCGGACGTGAATACATCGCATCGAGCGGCGAAGCAAGCGGGAGAAAGCCATGTCGAAGTCCGCGTATTCTTATTTTGCCGTGCTGCTGGCAATGACCTGTGCAGTCCCCGCCGGGGCGGAGCAGGCGGCCGATCATCCCCTGGTCGGGCGCTTCGAGGCCTCGCAGATCATCGACTACACCACGACCGATTTCGACGAGTACGTTCTGCTGACCAGAAAGTACACCGGCTCCGCCGAATGGGGCGAGGCGGGCAAGGAACAGTACGGCCGCACTCTAGAGGGCAAGGTAACCAGGATTACCTACGAGTCGCCCAACGAACGCACCACGCTGGAAGTGATGCGGGCCTACGAGGAAGCGCTGGCGGGTGAAGGCTTCGAAGTCCTGTACGAGTGCGATGACGCGGAATGCGGCGGACGCGACTTCAGCCAGGCGGTAATACCCTACAACATCGTTATGAGCGAGAACCACGAAGACCAGCGCTACCTGGCGGCGCGGAAACAGCGCCCAGCGGAAGGGGATGTCTACGTTTCGATCTATACCGTCAAAGCCTACTCGACCGGCGGGGAGCGAAAAAACCGGGTATATACACAGGTCGACGTGGTGGAAATCCAGCCGCGCGAAACAGAGGTGGTCGTTGTCAAGGCGGACGAGATGGCCCGGCAGATGGACGAGTCCGGGAGCGTGGCGCTGTATGGCCTTTATTTCGACGTCGATAAAGCGACCATCAAGCCGGCGTCACGGCCCACTCTGGATGAGATCGGCAAGCTGATGGCGGACAATCCCGAGCTGCAGCTTCTGGTGGTAGGCCACACCGACAACCAGGGGGGATTTGAATACAACATCGATCTTTCCAAGCGCCGCGCCGCTTCGGTGACGGACGCCTTGGTTAACGACCAAGGCATTCAGCGAAGCCGGCTCAAGCCCTGGGGCGTGGGTTACACCGCACCCGTGGCATCCAACGCCTCCGAGGAAGGGCGGGCGAAGAACCGTCGGGTAGAGCTTGTCAAACACTGACATTCGCTTCGCGATGGCGCTTCGACTCCCTGCAGGAACCGGACAGGCATCGCTTCATTCATCTGGGTGATGTCCCGCTGCGCCGTACGGCGCAGCATTGACCACGACGCAGCTGCCGTCCGGGTTCCGGAGGTTCCGGGGACAGTTTACTTTACTCCCGGGGGGGATTCCGGGGACAGTTTAATTTACTCGGCTCGACAAAGTCGGAGAAGTCTACTCCGTCGTGGCCGGTTCCGATTGCTTGCGGAGATCGGTAAACTGTCCCCGGAATTCCTATCCCAGTTTAAGAATGCCTGAAAACACCGATGGCTCATCAAGCTCCGTTCAAGCGAAGGCGGGATTGACAAGAGGTCCTGAAAAGAAGCAATTTAAACCACGCTAGATGACCAAGTTTACAGATTATGAAAACAGTCAATATACACCACGCCAAAACCCATCTATCCAGGCTGCTGGCCCAGGTGCAGGCCGGGGAAGAAATTATCATTTCCAAGTCGGGGGAACCCTGCGCAAAACTGGTCCCCATTTCCCGCGTGGAAGAACGGAAACCGAAAATTGCCAAAGGGGCGGTCACCGACGCGTTTTTTGAACCGCTTCCCGAATCCGAGCTCGCTGCCTGGAACTCCTGATGCTGTTGGGGCTTCCACACTCCGTGCCCGGAAGTCTCCGAACGATTGTCTATAATGTCTTGAGGCCCATCCAATATCCGGTCAGAGTCGCCCCGGTGCTGCCAGGCGACTCGACCGGCGGGGGGCTTGTAGAGGCAGTCGGTGCTTCGACAAGTTACCGTATGCGGAGCGCAGGCGCGACCAATACACTAAGGCGCAACAACGGCGTGTCGCCGGTCACCAATCAATGGGTTTCTTCGATTTGCCATGCTCCATCGCGACATCACCCTTTTGATCGTCGAAGACAACTATTTCCAGCGCACAATGTTGGCGTGTCTGGCGCGTTCCAACGGAGCCGCAGAAGTACTGGAAGCCGGAGACGGCCTGCAGGCGCTGGAGGTTCTGCGCAACCATACTGGGCCCGTCGATTTGATACTGTGCGATCTCGACATGCCCAATATGGACGGCATGGAGTTCATTCGACATCTCGTCGAGACTGAGACATCGACGGCCCTGGCCATCACCAGCGCCGTTGACGCTTCTATCCTCAGCGCGGTGCACACCATGTGTCAAGCCTACGGCATAACGCCACTGGGCGTACTTGCGAAGCCTGTGACGCTGGAGCGTCTGGAGCAGTTGATGCAGACGGTCAGCGCGCCAGAGCAGAACCATTCATCCGGCACCACTCCCGCACCGGAATTCAGCCTGGACGAGATCCTTACCGGCATCCGGGACGAGCAGTTTACGCCTTTCTATCAACCCAAGATCGATCTCTCGAGTGGACGCGTCGTGGGCGCCGAGGCGCTGGCGCGCTGGCGGCATCCCGAGGTGGGACTGATCCTGCCTCATACCTTCATCGACCAACTGGAACGCTCCGACATGATCGATATGCTTACTTTCCATATCCTGACGCAGGCGGCGTCCGCGTGCCGTCGGTGGCGGGACGGTGGTCTGGACCTAAACGTGTCGGTCAATTTGTCCCTCGCGTCATTGTCGAAGACCACGCTGGCGGACCGCATCCGGACGGCGGTGAGAAAGGAAAATCTTGAACCGCGGCACATGATCCTCGAAATCACGGAGACAACGGCGATTAGCAGCGTCGCACCGGCTCTCGAGAATCTGGCGCGCTTGCGGGTCCACGGTTTCGGTCTGTCTATCGATGATTTCGGCACCGGGTACGCCGGCATGCAACAGCTTGGACGCGTGGCGTTCACCGAGCTGAAGATCGACCATGGCTTCGTCTTCGACATGCTCGAGAAGCACGAGGCGCGGGCTATCGTCGAGTCCAGCATCGACGTTTCCCGGCGCCTCGGCATCAGCTGCGTCGCTGAAGGCGTTGAGACCCGCAACCAATTGACGGCGTTGAAGAACGCCGGTTGCGGGCTCGCACAGGGCTATCTCATCTCCAAGCCGGTCGCGGAGGACGCGTTCGTCGCGCTGTGCGCCGACGAGTTCGGGTAATAGGACCAGTGATGATTGGTGGGTCGTGAAGGGCCCGAACCTTCGACCCGCTGATTAAGAGTCGCCTTGACGGGGAAGCTTACGCCTTCGAGCACGGAACCGAGCACCCGCGCATCGGCCGCTCGGTGCCGAGCGATGATCTGCTGAAGCGGTCAAAATTGCATCCTTAGCTCCGTAGACGACACTTCCGTGTGCCACTCCTCGTTCCCAACGGATTTTTCAAGCAGCTGGGTCGACTTGCCCGAGCCGGTTTCACCGGCGATGCCCACGACCTGGTGGTCGCGAATCGCGGCGATGATGTCTTCGGCGCGGCTGTTGATCGGCAGATCGGGACCGTAGTCCGACTGCGGCAGCGCTTCGGGTCGATGGCGGCGGCGTTCAATCGAGGCTTGCAACCGAGAGGCGAACTTCTCCAGCTGCTCGGCACGCTTCGGGTCGGAAGCGTTAAGCCGAGCCAAGCGCTTGCACTGGCCGATCAGCCGGCCGACGTCGCGCTACATCAGTTCATCGGGATAGATCCTGGAGTGGTTCCGTCCATGCCGCTTTTAGCGGCGGCTCACAAACTAAAGCCCCCGCTTTGCCGGGGGATATTGACTTAGACAGGGGGAGTACAGACCATGGTCCATTCCAACTCGCAGCCAGCATTGGAAAAATTCGCAACAACCTTAAAAACTTCAGCCCCTCCTTCAATTGGACACTCGTTCGTCTGGATCTCCTGGACAGATATAGTTCCGGTTTCTCCAGGATTCAGTGGATCGGCGATATTGATATCGTTATTAATAAATGATACCGACCCCGCGTCGTCGCCTCCAAAGTCACCGGCTACAATCCCAGATGAACCTAATCCGGTTAACGGAACTGAACCAACATTCTGTACCGTCCATTCATGCGGGCCGCTGCTCGTTATACCATCGTGATTGATCTCGTCCGGTCCGGTTATTTCACACTCTACTTGGGGACTCGTCTGTGCATGGACTGGCAGCAATACATCATCTACGATAGGCCTTGTCCACTCCTCGGGGAGCACCTTTGCAGTAGTTATCACACCGCCACCGGCGGCAATTGATTTAAGAAGCCCGCGGCGGGATTGTTGGTTGTACTCGGTCATGATTTCCATCCTCGTTAATCGTTGTAGGCACAACTTTCGCTAAATGGATGCTACCGTAAGCAATCATGCTATCTTAATGGTGAGTACGGCGTCGACCGCCCCTGGGGTATCCAGCGGCAGCTAATCGGCCGTTGGCACCCGTTCATCATCTTTCCCGGACGGCTTCGGCAGGACCTCGTCCACCAACAGTGCGGCGCACTCTCACTAGCACCGTCCTGCATACGCGGCCGAATATCTATTGCACGGATGGTCGTGGGAATCCCTTCCGCGGCACGTTCCTCGGTAAAATGATCGGCCGCGCGCCTCAGGCGGCGCACGAAATCGTTTCCTGTATGCCGGGCATGGTGGATCAGATCGGCTAGAAGACGGGTACCAGGTGAGAATGGGACTACCCCGGCGGATCGGAAAAACCAGTGAGCAGGGAGTACGCGCAGGATGGATTCAGGGACGGCCAGGCAGGCCAAGACAGGGAAGCTCACGTGGCGCTACGAGCGTCGCCGCCCAGAACGCACACTGTTCTACCAGCTCGTCGCCGAACACTACCCCCGATTCCTCGAGCTGTTGTCCAAACTGTGGCGCCCGGCGGATGGTCAAAAGCGCCGCGCTGCTGGCCGACGAGGTATTACCCCACCTGCCCATGCGACAACGGGTCCTGAGCTTCCCCTTCCAGCTCCGGTTCCTGTTCGCAAGCCGGCCCGAGATCATAGGCCGGGTGCTGGGCCTCGTCTACCGCGGCATCGCCAAGACCGGGGCCGTAACCCTGGTCCAGCGCTTCGGCAGCGCCCTGAATTTGAATATCCACTTCTGACGTGAACGGATTCACTAATGTCGCGGGCGCAGGATGCGCAGGAGCGACCACGCTGAAAACGCCGTATCGCGACGGCACCACCCACATCATCCTGGAACCGCTGGACTTCATCGCACGGCTGGCTGCCCTGGAGCCAAAACCGCGGGTGCACCTGACCCGTTTCCATGGGGTCTTCGCCCCCAATAGCGCACGGCGACTCCACGCGACCCCGGCAGGTGGCGGACAGCGAAAGCCCCTCGAGGCCAGGGTACCCGCCCAGCGCCGCGCCGCCATGACCTGGGCCCAGCGCCTCAAACGCCTATTCAAGATCGACATCGAGACCTGTGACCAGTGCGGCGGCGCAGTCAAGGTGATTGCCTGCATCGAAGACCCGGCGGTCGTGAAGCGAATCCTGGGCCACCTCGAGCACCGGTCCTTTTCCAATGCAACGCGCGCCCACCCCGCCTGAGCACCGCCACTGGCAGCTCAGCGAGATGGATCTTGATGCCCAGATAGCCACTGAGGCAGCGCCCGGACTGCGCCTCACAGCCACGCTCGTGCCCCAACCCGGGACGAAGCGCAAAAACTTGCCGATGGCGCGCACCAATTCGCTCACAGGACCTTTGAAAGCCGTCCCTTCGGCCATCAACACTCCATTTTTCCGACCACACCCCACCCGCAAGCAACTTTCATCCGTCAGGCGCCTGCTTTACAATTCTTCTATCCGTCGAATTCCTCCGGTCCCATCCGAATACCGGATGAGCTACCACAGTCGACAATCACGCAGTGCAAATCATGAGCAGAGACAACTCCGATAAGCCACCTCATCGCCTTTGTATCGCCGGGAGTTTGGATCGTAGAGTCGCCCACCACTATTCAAAGAACCATTAGAAAACCACGGCGATAATAATTGCGGTACTATGTCGATCACTTTGGACCCAACGCGCCCGAAACGATGTGGCGAATAGGCATCTCATGGCATTCGACGGCATCTGGACATCAGAGATACTCGGTCTGTTCGGCTGGGAAACCACAGGCATAGTTGTGCTCGACGATGGGCGGGCCATCGATGGCGGCAATCATCATTACTCGAGCGGCTGCTACCAGGCCACGGGCAACAAGGTAAAAATCTCGTTGACAGTCGAGTATCACGGCACCCCCCGCACTATTTTCGGTTCAGCGGACAAGAAACTATTCGTCGAAATCAACGGAAAGCTCCGGGGTGACATTATCGTCGGATCGGCATACAGACTGGACAAATCGGATCAAAAAATCACGATAAAGCTGACGCGCCGCGCCGATCTGCCACCCCGAGTCGAAACCTGAATGGCACCCCAGATGTTCAGGCGGGAGGAGTAAGATGTCGAAACCAGCACCGAAGTCGGTGAACCAATCCAACGGCAGTCCTAAAAAGGCGGATCCGGGAAAGGCAACGGGGGGTGCCGGGGCCAACGGAAGAAAGCCGGTAAAATCTGCGGCGAAAATGAAGAACAAGGTGTACGAGAAGGAGTTATTCAGGCTGCAGCTGGAGCTGGTGAAGCTGCAAGAGTGGTTAAGGACACAGGGGCTCAAGGTCGTGGTGATATTCGAGGGCCGCGACGCGGCCGGCAAAGGCGGCGTAATCAAACGGATTACCAAGCACCTAAATCCCAGGATCTGCCGCGTCGAAGCCTTGCCGGCCCCCACCGAGCGCGAGAAGTCCCAGTGGTACTTTCAAAGATACGTCGCTCAGTTGCCGGCTGCCGGCGAAATGGTGCTGTTTGACCGGAGTTGGTACAACCGCGCCGGGGTTGAACGGGTCATGGGTTTTTGCACCGAGGAGGAGTACCGGGAATTCCTGCGCACCTGTCCCGAGTTCGAGCGCATGCTGGTGAGGTCCGGCATCATATTGATCAAATACTGGTTTTCAGTCTCCGACGACGAACAGGAACGCCGCTTTCAAGGCCGGATCGATCAACCTCACAAACGCTGGAAGCTGAGTCCCATGGACCTCGAATCCAGGACGCGTTGGGCGGATTATTCAAAGGCCAAGGACGATATGTTCGCCCACACCGATATTAAACACGCGCCCTGGTACGTCGTGAATGCTGATATCAAGAAACATGCGCGGCTGAACTGCATCCGGCATCTGCTGGGCATGATTCCCTACGAAGACCTGACGCCTGAGCCCATGACTCTGCCGGAACGGAACAAGGCTGGCCACTATGTCAGGCCGCCCCTGGGCGACCAGACATTCGTGCCCGAGTACTATCCATGACCGATGCAAGTATTCGGGTTTCCTCATATCCTTGTCGGGCCTTCCTCGTCCGGCGCCGGCAACGGCCGCTCGGCCATCGCTTTGCGAATCGTAGCCATCGTGCTTGTTCGGGCTAATCATCGAGATGGATCTCAATGCCCAGGTAGCCAGGGAGGCAGCACCCGTACTCTGCCCCGCAACTGCTCCTCGCCCCCTACCCGGGCAAGGGCTAGAAATTCCGGACTGATCATGCCCAACAACGCGCTCGCGGACCGCCGAGCGCCACCGAACTCCTCCCCAACACCGATCTTCTCCTCCAATTCCTTGTCTACTACCCACCTTTGCAGCAGCAAAGCATGGCGGTTACTCTTGCCATCCGTGATCAGGACCGTCACGCTACTGACCGCTACAATCACGTACACTTGGCCTTTCAATTCGAATAGGGATGCGGCATTTTGCGAGCATCAGCGGCCGAGGAGGTCCCAATCCCTATCGTGATGTGCTAGCGAAGACTTGTAGCGAAATAATACTGACGGGAGAAAAACGGTGCGCCTGCGACTAGGCCTTGTGGCTGAGAATAACCACCTGTTCCTGAACCAGGTAAAGCTGTGCCTGTTCAGCCTGCGTAAGAACGGCGGCGCGCTCAGCGGCATCCCGGTCACCTTGATCACCAACAACGAACCGCTTCGACCCCGGGAAGCGGATTTCTTCCGGGAGAATTTCTCGCCGATAGAGTTCAGGACGGCGCCCAGGCTGGGCGCGATACCTCATACATCCAAGCTCAACGTGTTTTATTCGATCGATCCTGCCAGCTACGATGTTCTCATGTTCCTCGACTGCGACACCGTTATTCGAAAATCACTTGACGGGATGACGGCCCCCCTGGAACGCGCGGGCGCCGAGTTCCTCTGCCGAAGGGGGGGTGAAACCGACAGGGACCGGTTCCTGGATTTCGATGCCCTGGTGGCCCGGTTTTGCGGGTCCGGAGCTACTGACAAGGTCAGCTACAATGGCCATGAAGAATGGCCGATGTTTAATTCGGGCGTTTTCCTGGGGACTTCACGTGCCATCAGTCGCATCCGGGGGGATGCCATCGATTTCACCTACAGACTGTTCAACGAATGGCAGAGAATCGACGCGTTGGACCGCCTCCCTCGCCCCGTGAAAGACCTTATCGAATCCCACTACCCCGGCGAAAACCGAACCCGACAACTCGTCATCGCCGACTGGCCGCTGGAACAGGGAGCCCTGGCCTTGGCATGTATTCGGTCCGGTGTTCGTGTTCGCTACCTTGATGAGATCTACAATTCCTGGGGTGGTGGTTGTGATTTCCGAATCCTGCATTGTTTCAAGTCAGTCTACGGTTTTGACAGGCGCACCATGTTCGACGATTCCTCAAACGATTGGATAGCTGAATACCAGGACAGCGACATTGCAGGTAAACGATTCCTCGCCGGTATCACTCGCGAGTACAAGAACACTTTCGGTCAACCCAGATTCCGTAGTGATCCCTGAAACAGCGTTCTGATCGTCGTGTACTCCGTAAGAACCCTTCATCCGCACCGGAGTTGCGGAATCACAGCCTGTTTCAAGGAAGTGGTCGCGTCTCTCAACGTTTACAATGTGTTCAACCCGAGCTTCTACTGGAGCCCGTATGTCAAGATATTCGCGTTCCGGGCAATAGTACGCGGGCAGCGATACCTGTCATCATTCTTCTCGATCGAAGATCACAGCGGGCGTACGACAACACTGCTGTCTCCCGAGCACTTCGGAAACCCCATCGTCCCGCGATTTATCGACCCAAAGGTAACCCGCATCGGAACGGACTTTTTCATTACCTTCAACTCGGGTTGGATAGAAAGTGGTAATGACGTATTTATCATGCAGATCTACCCCGTTGTCGGACTCCCGAAGCGGCTTCAGTATGGAAACCGGATGACCCAGGAACGCAATTGGGCTTTCTTTCATGAACGGGGCGAGGTCTACGCGCTCTACTGGATCAATCCCTTGAAGATTCTAAGGCTGAAAGCCATCAAAAGCGATCATTGGGAAATGGAAGACCACTATCACTCGGAATCCATCGATGCGAAGATTCCAGCAGACCTGACCGTCGGGACACCGCTCGCCCCTTCCAGAGAAGGCTACTGTTTCATCGCACACCAGAAGCGGCTGGTCCGCAACCGAAAGCTGTACCTGGGGCGATTTTGCGCCCTGGACTTCGAATCAGGAACGATAAGGGCAGGAAAACATTGGCTCGTGCATTCGTTAGCCAGCATCCTCGGATCGCGGGTAAAGCATAATACGAACCTGTTTTCGTGTACTTACTTTTCCGGTATTCAGGCTTCACAAGACGAGTTGACACTCGGCTACGGTATCAACGACATCGACTACGGCTTTGCCACCCTCAGCCCCAATGAACTATAAGTCCGCATCTGTTTCCGACGACTCGGCCAACCGGCCCAGAATCACTATTGTCCTGCTGAACTACAAGAGACCACGCAACATACCGGTTATCCTGAACGCGATCAGGCAGCAAACCGTAAAGGCCAGGGTCTATCTCTGGAACAATGGCGGGGATAACGTCAACACACCGTTGATCGACCGCTATATCGAATCGCCACGGAATGTCGGCTGCATGGCCCGCTGGAAGCTGGCGCGCGAAGCCACGACGGAATATGTGATGTCCCTGGACGACGACATTTGCTTCAACAGGCACGACGCGCTCGAAGATATCATCGAGTCACTGGATAAACAGGACGACCCAAACAGGATCATAGGCATCATCGGAGCCCGATTCTCCGCTGATCCGGACTACCGGACGAGACGGGAGTACATCTGCCGGTACCTGGACGTGGATCGCCGCCCGTACGCGGCCCGCACGATTGAATTCACGGACGAGGCGGGAAATCCGGTAGTTCTGGACATTCGTGTCGTCGGCGCCGACGAATCCGTGGACATCGTCAAGGGCAGAATGATGGCGTTCAGACGAGAACTGCTCGACCGGATCGAACTACCTGATGAAAGAGAGGACGACATCTTCCTCAGCGCGGCATTTTCGAGCGGGGCCAGGGGCTTTCATCGAATCCCGGCAGCGCTTCACGACTCATGCCGTGAACTCCCTGAGTTTGACGTCGCGAACTGGCATCAGCCTGGCCACATGCAATCGCGGGACCGCGCATTGAAAGCTCATTTCCCCGCGGACCTCGCTTCCGTGACACATCCCTGATGGTCACCCGATGGGGCGTCGCCGTCCCTGGTGGTTGACGGGATGCGCTACCGGGCAATTCCGAAACAAGTCTTGTACCTCTCGGATGCTTCGAGAAACGATGGGTCGAGCAGGTCGTCAACCGAATTCAGTTTTTTGGCGGACCCGTCATTGACGATCACCTGATCTCCGGAGTCCAGTCGATTACCATAGTGAATGTAGTCCGAGGAATCGTCGCAATACTGCTTCTCGCGCAAGGCCGTCTCGATCTGGCGGCCGAGAAGAGGGGTGAACTTGTAGTGATATAGCACGCTGCTGATATCCGCTACACGCATGTGCAGGTGGATATGCGCATGCAGGTAGGGAATGAGTTCGCCACCGGTTCTGAACAGGGCATGCTTTGTGAGCCATATATCCACACCGAACACCCTGAATCGCAACCCGTCATAGAAAAACTTCCAGTTCGAGTAAGGTAGAACCAGCTTTCTAGCCAGGACTCCGTCCAGTATAACGTGCGCGCATTCATAGTTGTTGAACCGCAGTCCCTTCAGGGAGTAGTAGGGAGAATCCTTGCGCGGATCATTACTGACGTAGGAACTCCGTTCGTTGATAGGACCGGCTGGAAACATATCGAGTTGGTGGCTGCTCATCGCATCGTATCGACGCTCATCCAGGTAACCACACAGTTGTCCCAGACCGACTTGATCGGCGAACGGGTAATCGAAAAACTCGTCGATATCCACGCCAAGCACCCAACCTTCCGGCCGAACCATCGTTACCAGGAGTCGCCGCAAATGAGTGTTGAAGTGCTTGAAGAGGGATCGCTTTACTGAAAAGACACCGACATCGCTCTGGTCCCGTAGCAGATCGAGGGTTCCATCTTCGGAGTCGTTGTCGAGGAAAAAGAACTCGCGAGCACCAAGTCGGCGGTAGTGATCGAGAAAGGCGGGAAGCCAGTACTCACCATCCCGGACCAGACAGCACACCACCGGGTGGTCTGCCGGGCCCGTTGGTTGCGCAAGACCGAACCTGTGAACGATCTCACGCCTCAACGCATTGTCATCCTCGCGAATGCCCGCTTCGACAGAAACAGTGTCAGTCATCGCTCCCACCTACTCAGTCCAACTCGCCACGGGTCCAGCGGGCTTCGCGGCGGACTCGTCGCAAAGCAGTAAGAAAACAAGCATGACGAAATATTCCGGACAGTGTCCCGTACCAAGTCCACCGAGAGGTCTGCGATCCACGCATCGGCATCCATGTATAGCACCCAGCCGCGGTACTTGCTATCTACCAGTTCACACAACAAGTCGATTCGATTGTAGGTAGCATGCCACGTTCGGCTGCCGCGCTTGAGCACGACGAAGACGGATTGATGGAAATCGTGCAGCTCGCAGTATGCCCGGACCGTTTGGGATGTGAGATTCAGCATATCGAAGTGCCGACTGTGAGCATCGCTTGTCTGCAACAGCACGACATCCTTCGTGATCGTCGGTGCGGATCCGGTTCGCATCACATCGGTCCCTTCCAAATAGGTAATAACTTATCAAGCATTTCCTGAAACGAACCCCGGATCTGCGATCCGGACTTCCCGCCCGGTAAAGCAATGTCAGTCACCTCTGTGTGCACGAGATCCAGGGAAAGCCGATCTTTGCGTAACCGAGATCAGCCTGAATCAGATCGACCACGACACCTTCGCCAATGGGTGTCGCTTCAAAGGTATGCCGTACATTTCCAGACCATGCTCGACGATCGGCGGAAATCCCAAGACGCATACTCGTTTCACCCGCGATCTGCAATAATACTCCATTAGCGGGGAAATGGTGTCCTTGCGATCATTGCTGGTAGTGTCCTAACCAATCTGTCGCAAGTCCTTGATTATATTGTGCACCGCGAAGGGCACGAACCTCCGACCCGTTTATTAAGAGTCACGCTCGCAAATCGGCAACAATCCTTTTTACGCAATAACTTACAATGTCGGTTCCCCCCACTGTCTTTCCTGGTTATACCGACATAAGTCCCTGATTTTTCTACTTGCCGTTTCGCAAAGTGGGGGATGTAGACCCATGGCGTACGGAAGGACTCAGGCACTACAGTTCATAACCATCCCGCAACCTGCCACCGACACCCCACCCCGCAAGCGCCTTTTGGCCGTCAGCGATATCGGTCATCCTGCCTATCCGTCGTGGTCGACGATATCATGAAGGCCATGAATGAAATGGAGTATTCGCGCCCGGTCTGCGACGAAGTTCTGGGCATTGCCTATTCGCTCAAGGACGAAATCATTCACAAATAGGTCGAAGGACGGGCTGTTTGCCCGCCCGCAGCAAAGGTGGAATCAGGGGAGACGGGGCATTGCGTTTTACCCTGACCTCCAGTCCCGCCTCCAGCCATTTCCTGCGTATCAACATGATAACCAACATCCCCGACGCGCAAAACGCGCCTGGCGACGTTGCTCCTAGCGACGCACCGGGCGCGTGATTGGCCTTGGCCTGGAGACCGGAGCGTGAACAGCGAGCGTTTCGTAAAGGCAGCATGAAGACCTTGCCCCAAGACAATCAATCGGTCACTGGGCGCTGCCTGACCGATCCCATCTGCCGTCCCCCACCGGCGCGCCCAAAGCTTTGCGGTTCGTATCGAAGCCGCGCATCGGGACCCACTGCAGCATATCGAGGTTGAGGTGCCGCTTACCGAAGGCCATTTCGCCGCGTTGCTGCGGTGTCATTGGCTCAGTTGAGTTTACCGGTTAACCCACCGCCGAGGACAGCCGTCCGGACTGCCACATGAGCAATCCGCCAAGCAGTATCGTGAGCAGCACCGCGGAAGAAGCTGGGCCGAGCCGGGCCGCGGTCACAGCTTGCCCGTAAATGGTCATCCGCTGGCGGGTGTCGAGGCACCGGGCCCGTTTGATGGAATCACCGCGCGTGCGGTGGCGGCCGTACAGGAACACCTTGTAATAATAAGCCAGCAGTCCTTTGACCTCGAGATGGGTAACGACCAAGTCGGCCCGGTAGCGCACGGCATCGGACGAAACATGCTCGGCTACTTTCCGGACGAACAACGTGTCGCTGCCCCGAAAGAGGTCCGCAAACGGGCCAAGCTCCTCGAACACCGCGCGGCGAACTGCCATGTTGTTGGTATATCCGTAGTACAGCTCCGTGTCGGTCCCCTCGAGAACGGTCCGGTCTTTTGCGCTCTCGTACGCCTCGATCAATGCCAGGAGCCGCCCCCCCGGCAGGCGGCGATGACCGAGCAGCACCGCCGCGCCGGGATCGCGGAAGCTGGCGGCGATCCCGGACAGCCAGTCCGGCTGCGCGACGCAGTCCGCATCGATGAACGCGATCACGTCGCCGTGGGCGCAGGATGCGCCGCGATTGCGCGCCGCGTAGGCCCCCGGCGACGGCTCGGACAGCCAACGCACCCGTTCCCGGCCCCCGCCGACGCACGTCGAGCCGTCCACCGAACCATTGTCGACCAGGATGATCTCGAATCTGTCCGGAGGGTAGTCCTGACCCAGTAGCGCCTCCAGGCATTGCGCGAGTGTGGCCCTGGCGTTACGGACCGGAACGACGACCGAGACGATCGGGACCGCAGAAGCGTTCACTGCCGCGCTGCCAACCAGCGGCCAAGGTGGTAGAACACCGCGCATAGGAGCAAAACCGGCGCAGCGAGCGGAAGATAAAGCAGGCAACGGCCACCGTCGTCGGACCGGACTGCCCTGACGCGCCCCAACAGCTTCACCAGCCGACCGCCGGTCCGCATGTCCGGCGCCATGTCACCGCGGTAAACGCCGCCTCCGCTCCACCGGCTGAGTCTTCTGATATTCACGGAGTCCTGGCCGAGGCGCAGGTAACGCGCAGGCAGCTCGGACAGGGTCGGTAAGGCGTGCTGCACCCGAGCCTGTGGCTGGCGCCAGATGGTGACACCGAGATCGGCGGCGCCCTTGGAGTGAACGATGTTCTGTCCCCGGTACAGGCATGCCGGATCGGGTACTGGTAGTATCTCCAACAGCGTTCGGCGCACCGCCACGTTGTTGGCCCAATAAGTCGCCGAAGGCGTCAAGGCTTGATCGCGGGAGAAGCGCGGGAAAACGAAGGTCAGGGCGATTGCGAGACTGTAGGGACCCCGGATCGGCGTGGTCGTCTCGCCGCCGACGATCTGCACGTCGGGATCAGCGAATGGTTCCAGTATCCACTCCAGCCAGTCCGGCGGGTAACGGCAGTCGCAATCGGCCAGCAAGAGGATTTCCGACTCAGCCAGCGCCGACGAACGGTTTTTCATACCCCCGTAGCGCGTGCCGGGATCCACCTGAGTCACCGTGAGCCAGTCGTACCTCCGTTTGAGCTCGGCCCGGAGGTCGCGACCGAGGTCGCCGCGGTCGATGAGCACGACCCGCTCCGCACGGGAGAGAGGAACTGTCTGGCGGACGAGACTTTTCAGGCACGCGCGAAGGTTTGCCGGACCGGAGGAGAGGTTCTCCGCCTCGATCAGGATCGAGAAGGAATGCATGGCCGGGGATGGTATCAGCACGGTCCGGTGCCGCCTAGTACAGCGACTCCCGTGTTTCACGCGCGCCGGCCCGGTCGGTATCCAGACCCCTCAGTGGAGGGTTCCATGCGGCCCTGATCTCGCCGAACCTGCGCTCCTTCCATGTTGTCATTACCAACCCAGGCGAATCGTGGCGGATAGGGATGGTCCGCTGCGTGTGCTCTCGCTTTCCGGCATTGAACCCGGCACGATCATCCTCCGTCGCCTGCAGTGGACAAGCGAGGTAGTAACCTACGGTTTATTCCGGTGATGCTTCCGGATATCGACGCCGCACGATGGTCGATCCAAGCACCAGGGCGTCCATGCGGGTGCGCAGAAAACAGTCAAGGGCTTGTGCCGGAGACTCCACGATAGACTCGTTTTCATTGAAACTGGTGTTCAAGAGCAGGGGGGCGCCCCATTCCATTCGACCCTGGATCCAGCCGACGACCAGGCCCTGCGCCAGCATCCGAGCCGTCTCCCGGCACAGTGCTTCGTCGTCCTAGATAGACCGCACTTCAAAGCGTTGATCGGTTCGCACGGGGTCGATGACCCGCTCGACGTCAGGGCTGTCGCAGAACGAGCCCCAAAACGCGTGCTCCATGACAAAGCCTCGAGAACGGCCGAGCCGCTCGTGCCACAACGAGTACACCGCACCAAGCGCGGTGCCCGCGTCGCCCGAAGCGGGTTGAATGAACAGCGATTCGAGAGGGGTTTCCTTAAGGATTCTGCCGGTGAGCACGCTGTTCATCATGACGCCGGCTACACGCTGCATCACGTCCGAAACTGGGCCCATGGTCCGATACCGACGCGGTATGGCCGTCGGATCATCAACCCGTTGCTCTGGCAGGTGGAGAACCGGTACTCCCGGCACCTCGTGTTAGGCAGCGGGAGTGCCCTGTCCGCGCTTCGCGGCGCCGGCCACGTGCTTCAGGCGGGTGGAATGGTCAGCTTTCGAGGCGTGGACAATTCCGCCGCGCCGGAAATCCTGCCGGTACTCGGGCGACGGATGAAGATTGCACTGGGCGCGCCCCGCAACGCGTTCAGGTACAACGCAGCATTGTTCGCCGTGCATTGCCGGCCGGACGGCCCCGGGGCCCGGCGATTGACCTTCACTCCGCTGGGGCAGGATCCGGGATGCAGTGTCGAGTCGGTCACCCAGGAATTCCGGCAGCTCTGCGAAAGGGCATTCTCCGAATCGCCGGAGCTGTGGCCGGTTCGCCACAGGCAGTTCCTGACCGCGCCCGGATGAACCAGTCATGGCCCCCCGGGTCGGTGATTCGAGCACCCTCGCCGGACCCTGAGTCGCGGCGGAAGTGTGTGTTCATACTGCGCGCCGCCGCACTTATGCTCAAGGTGGTCCTTAGTCCAGTTCCTGCCCCGCCGTAACCTCCCCGGTGGGCGACTCGAGCCGACCGGTGGGTCATCCAGGTGACCTCACTCGTTCCTCGATGTTTTCGTACCGAACTACGTACGCACGGACGGAAAGCTGGCATGCCGGTCGATTATGCTGCGACTTCCAGCCTGCTATGGGCGTACATGTGGGGGTATATTTTCTGGACTAGCGTGGGAAGCCGCGTATCTAATTCCTCTTTGGTCCCTGCTCAGGGCGCCATGCGTGCAAGCCTGAATGTCGGTCGGGCGACCCGCTGCGTCTTGCTCGAGGTCACAGGCCGATGGGAAGCAGCAGGACGCCGTCGGCGTAGACCTTCAGTAGGCACTCCACCAGCGGGATCAGGCTGGAATCCACCATGTTGCAGGTATAGGCGGGGGAATGCATCGACAGCTCGCCCGCCGCGAAATTCTCGAGGCTCCTCTGGCAGATGGGGTGCAGATTGTCCGGTACGGCGCAGGCGAGCTGGTCGATGCCACTGTGTACTCGATGGACCGGATTTCCGGTCGCGCGAACTCCGCGGCAACGAGGTTCTTGATATCCAAGGCCACCACCGCGGCTCCCTTTTCCACCAGGGCCTCGACGCAGGCCTTACCGATGCCGCCGGCCGCGCCGGTCACCAGCGCAACCGTCCCCTGCATCGGCGGACGTCTCCCCTGATTATTCTACTTGTTGCTTCGCAAAGTGGGGGATGGAAACCCGATGAGGAGTCATGTTGCCGCTTCTGCTTCCTTAAATTGCAGTCCCGTCACTGGGGATGCCGGTGACAGTATAAGGGCGGCTGTGTAATGTGCTACACTTTGTGGGCACACACTTAAAGTGAAGACGATGGAAGATTTCGACGTTTTTTCAGTTCGTGACCTGAGAAACCGGTCCGGCGACCTGTTGCGGGACGCCGAAGCGGGCAAGGTCTCATTGATCACCAAACGCGGCACGCCCGCCATCCTGGCGCTGCCGTTCGACGAGCACCTCCTCCGCCACGGCGTACATCGGGCGCTGGGGCTGCATCTTTTTGAGTCCGGTCGAATGACCCTCGCACAAGCAGCCAAGGTGGCCGGCCTGTCCGTCGAGGAGTTCGTGGCGCTGCTCGGTGAAGCCGGGATACCCTCCGTCGATTACGCACCCGACGAGTTGAAAACGGAGTTGGATATCGCTCAGTGACGAGTATCGTTGTCGCCGATGCCGGCCCGCTGATCGGTCTGGCTAGAGCAGGCCGTCTCGAGCTACTTCAAAGACTCTACGAATCGGTATGGATCCCTCCCGCCGTCCGCGATGAGCTTCAAGTCAGCTCAAAACGCCCGGGCGCCGCGCGACTCGAAAACGCTTTGGCGTCGGGTTGGCTCGAAATCCACGGCCTTCCGGACTCGGCTTATATGCCCCTGACCCAGTTAGCGCCTCTCGTCGATGCGGGAGAAGCCGAGGCAATCGTGCTCGCAGAATACATTGAATGCCGATTTCTCTTGATCGACGACTGGCGAGGAAGGAGCATTGCGAAACACCGCGGTGTGCCGGTTGTCGGTGTTGCGGGCATCTTGCTGACCGCTAAGCATCACGGTTTGATCGATGCTGTTTTACCGGTCATCCACGAACTGGCGCAGGAAGGTTACCGATTGTCCTCACGGCTCGTAGATGAGATTGCCAGACTAGCCGATGAACCGACGGACTGACCTCGGCCGGAAGCAATTTACAAGGTTTGATCGAGCTGCCCTTCTTCACACCGTACAAGTTCTCCGAGCAATTGGCGCGGCCACCCGACATCATGCCTTGCGGTAATACAGGTGAGACATCTAAAAAGTGGGGGGCGCGTCCCGCGCGAATCGTCCTTAAGTGTTTGATTATATTGGTGGGCCGTGAAGGGCTCGAACCTTCGACCCGCTGATTGAGAGTCGTCGTCGTAAATCTGACCCGATCCTTTTTACTCAATAACTTACGAGGCGGATTCCCCCACTCTCCTTCCTGGTTATACTGACATAAGCCCCTGATTATTCTACTTGCTGCTTCGCAAAATGGGGGATGCAAACCCGATGAAGGGCCATGTTGCCGCTTCTGCTCCCTTATTCCAGTCCCGTCACTGGGGATGCCGGTGACAGTCTAAGGCCTGCCTTGTCGGCAAGTGAACACGGGCAAATCTGCAGCATTTGCTGGAGAAGTGGGCCGAGCAGGTGTCATTGCTGACCAAACTTCGTACCGAGGGTCGCTCGGCGACTGCTCGCAAGCCGGGCGGGCGCGATTTCGCCCTCGCCCACAACCCCGACCCGCCGTCAAAAACCACCTCCCAAAGCCTTTCTCGGACCGTCGGCGATGCCCTTTACCTTCCCTGTACGTATTGCCATAATGCTATTGACCATTAACCGTCTCATCTGAGGGACTCATGGCGGATAAACCGGGTAAAGGCCCTGGGGAAGTTGGCTCCTCGCCACATCCCCCCCGGCGGCCTGACATGTCCGGCCGCCAAGGCCACCCCGTACCCGCGAACGCCGATTCGGCGGTAACCGCCACGGGCATAGATGGCTTGGATTTCATCATGCGCGGCGGCCTGCCCGCCGGCCGGCCCACCCTGCTGCGCGGCGGGCCGGGGACCGGCAAGACCGTCACCGCGCTGTCCATCCTCTGCCACGGCCTGGAGCAGGGCGAGCCCGGGGTGCTGGTCACTTTCGACGAATCCAGACAAGCGTTGATCCGGCATGCCGACTCGCTGGGGCTGAACCTTAGCGGGCATCTGGACTCCGGCTTGCTGCGCATACTCGACATGCGCCCCGACGGCGGCGACACGATGACCGGCGAGACCTTGGAGCTGACCGCCATCCTGACCCGCATCGGCCATGCCATCGAGGCCATCGGCGCCAAGCGCCTGGTGGTCGACGGCATTGACGGCATGGAAGGCGCCTTCGCCGGCGCCGACGCCAGCCTCCACGGCGAGCTGAGCCGGGTGTTCGACTGGATTCGCGACCGCGAAACCACCACGGTCATCACCATCGGCGAGCAGGGCGACTTCAACCGGCGCCACGGCGTGGAGGACTACATCGCCGATTGCGTCATCGCGCTCAAGCAGGAGGTGAGCGAGCGGCTGATGATCCGCCTCCTGCGGGTGGTCAAGCGCCGCGGCGGCGGCCATGGCACCAACGAGTTCCCCTACCTCATCGACCAGGAGGGGATCTTCGTCCTGCCGCTGACCGGCTCGCGGTTGCTCTCCCACGCTTCCACGGAGCGGTTGTCCACCGGCATCCTCGGGCTGGACGAGATGCTGGGCGGCTCGGGCACCTACAGGGGAGCCACCGTGATGTACTCCGGGATGTCCGGCACCGGCAAGACGACGTTCGCGGCGTCTTTCGCCCGTGCGGCTTGCGAGCGCGGCGAGGACGTGTTGTACCTGAGCTTCGAGGAAGGCGCCGAGGAGCTGGTTCGCAATCAGCGCAGCGTCGGCATCGACCTCGGGGCGTATACCGAGGCGCCCGTGGGCAAGGGCCGGCTGACTCTAGAGCCGATGCTGGTGGCGGAGACCGGCTGGGAGGAGCATCTCCTGCGGATACTTCGCGCGGTCCGCTACCACCAGCCCAGGGCGGTGATTCTCGACCCGCTCAGCGCGCTCAGCCACAGGGTGGCCGACATCAGCAGCAAGGCCATGGTGCTGCGCTTGTTTTCACTGCTGAAGGTCGAGGCCGTCACGACCCTGGTCACCGAGTTGTTGAGCGACGAGAGCGGCGGCAAGAGCGCCTTGAACGTCTCATCGGTCATCGACATGTGGATCAAACTGCGCCGCGACGAGCGCGACGACACGCTGCACCGGATTCTAACGGTGGTCAAGTCACGCGGCATGCACACCGCGGACTACGTGAGCGAGTACACCTTGAGCGAACAGGGCGTGGTGACGCGGGGTCGGCCGGGCCGGCAGACTGACGGGAAGTCATGACCAGTATCTGTCTGCGTCTGTATCTCGCCGGCGTAACCGTCACCGCCGAGCGCGCTATCCGGAACTTGCGCCAGATCGCCGCCGAGCTGCAGGAAAAAGGTCACAGCGTGGACGTCGAAGTAATCGACATCCTGGAGCGCCCGCAGCTCGCTGAAGACGAGCGCATACTGGCCACGCCGGTGGTGATCAAGAAGCTGCCGCCGCCGTTGCGGCGCATTGTGGGCGATCTCTCCGAGCATGAAAAGGTGCTGATCGGCCTTGATCTCAAGGGAGGCTGATGGACGCGCCCGCGGAGACAGTTTTCCGCTCCCTGGTGGAGCGGGCCGCGGATGCTCTTCTCCTTCTCGATCCAGAGGGTCGCATTGCCTACGCCAATCCCGCCGCTGAGGATCTGTTCGGTCTTCCTGGTCGTGATCTGGTCGGGGAAAACTTTGGGGGGCTGGCGACTTCCGAACAGACCTCCGAGATTTATATACCCAATCCCCGACGAGGACTGGTCGCGGCCAGCATCCGCCGCGCATCGATAGAGCTGGCCGGCGAGCCCTGCGTGGCGCTATACCTGCGCGACGTCACCGAGCGCGTGCGCGAAGCGGAGCGCCTGCGTCAGTTCGCGGTGGTATTCGACGCCATCAGCGAAGGAGTGATGATCACTACGCCGGACACCGCGATTGTCGCCGTCAACCGCGCCTTCACGAACATCACCGGTTATACGCAGGACGAGGTCCTCGGGCGTACGCCCGAGTTCCTGCGCTCCGAGGCCCATGATGCGGAATTCTACAATGAGATCGGACGCGTCCTGAAGCGCGAAGGGCAGTGGCATGGCGAGCTGCGCAAGCGCCGCAAGGACGGAGAGATCTACCTGGAATTGCTGAGCATTAACGCCGTTCGCCGCGATGACGGCGAGCTGATCTATTACGCTTACGTATTCGCGGATGTGACCAGCGTCCACACCCTGCGCCATCGTGCCGAGCACGATCCTCTCACCGAGGTGTTCAACCGCTATGCCTTCCAGGAGCGGCTGGAAGAGGAGATGCGGCGGGCGAAGCGCTACGGCGGCGCGTTCTCGCTGATCATGTTCGATCTGGACCACTTCAAGGCTGTCAACGACGGTTACGGGCACGACGTCGGGGACGAGGTGCTGCGGCGTGTTGCAAGCCTGGCCGGCGAAGAGCTTCGCGACGGCGATCTTCTGGCCCGCTGGGGCGGCGAAGAGTTCATGATCCTGCTGCCGGAGACGGATCCGGAGAGCGCCCGGCTCGTGGCCGAGCGCATCCGGGCGCGGATCGCCCGTACCGATTTGGAAGGTGCGCCCCGCGTCACAGTCAGCCTTGGCATAGCCGGCTCGATAGCGGGGGAGCCCCACGAGGAACTGATCCGGCGTGTCGACCGCGCTCTGTACCAAGCCAAGGAGGCGGGACGGAACCGCGGGATCGTGGCCCCGGAGGCCGCCAAGCCGGCACCGGGGGAGTGATGGATCCAGGCAGCGAAACCTTCCGGGAGATGGTCGAGCAGGCCAGCGACACGGTCCTTATGCTCGACGCTGAGGGCGCCGTTGTCTATGCCAATGCCGCCGCCGAGACGCTGTTCGGGCGCCATCCCAGCGACCTGCTGGGGGAGTCGTTCGGCCACGTTGTGGCGGCCGAGCAGCCCACCGAAATCCAGATCTCCCACCCGCGGCGGGGGGCGGTTACGGCGGACATCCGCAGCACCCGGATCTTGCTGGAAGGCAAAGCCCGGGACGTGGTCTACTTGCGCGACGTGACCGAGCGCAAGCTCAACGAGCTGAAGCTGTTCGAAACATCGCGGCGGCTGCGCGAGCGCGTCAAGGAGCAGACCTGCATCAGCCGCGTCTTCGAGATTCTCCTCCCGTCCAGCGCCCCGCTGGAAGAGACGCTGCAGGCCGTCGTGGACGTGCTCCCGCCCGCCTGGGAACACCCCGACGTCGCAGCGGCGAGAATTACGCTCGGGAGCCGGGAGTACGCCAGCGAGGGTTTCCGCGAGACGCCCTGGCGACAGATCCAGCCGATCGCCGGCGGCAGCATGGGCGAGGGCGTCGTCGAAGTCGGTTATCTCGATGAACGCCCGGAGGCCGATGAAGGACCGTTCCTAGCGGAAGAGCGCGAGCTGCTGCGGCTGGTCGCCATCAAGCTCGGCGAGGCACTCGAGCGCCGCCAATCGGAAGCGGCATTGCGCCGGACCAACCGCGCGCTGCAGGTACTGAGTGCCGGTAACACGGAGCTGCTTCGTGCCGAGGACGAAGGCGCACTGCTGGCGGCGATCTGCCGGGTATGCGTGGAATCGGGAGGATACCGGATGGCATGGGTGGGGTACGCCGAGCAGAACGCGGCAAAGACCGTCCGCCCCGCCGCGCAGGCGGGCTTTGAAGACGGATACCTGGACAGCATCTCCATCACCTGGGCGGACGAGCCGCGCGGCCGCGGCCCGGCCGGGCGGGCGATCCGGACCGGCATGAGCCAGGTGAGCCGGGACTTCGCCACCGACTCGAAGGTCGCGCCATGGCGCGATGAAGCACTCCAGCGCGGCTACCAGTCCGCAATCGCGCTGCCGCTCAAGGACTCGTCGGAAACCTTCGGGGTGCTGTCGATCTACGCCGCCGAGCCCGACGCTTTTGACAGCGAGGAGATCCGCCTGTTAAACGAGCTCAGCAGCGACCTCGCATTCGGCATCGTCACGTTGCGCGCCCGCGCCGAGTATGAGTTGGCGAAAGATAGAATCACGCATCTCGCCTATTTCGATGAGCTGACCGCGCTGCCCAATCGCAATCGGTTGATGGAAGCGCTGGCGCAGGCGGCCGGCAAGCTGGGGGCCGGGCAGCAATGCGCCCTGGTAACCCTGAACGTGGCCCGTTTCGGCGAGATCCAGGCTGGCATTGGGGTTGTCCAGGCGGACGAGCTGCTGCGGCAGATCGCTGACCGCATTCGCGGCGCCCTGCACGAGAGCGAGCTGCCGGCGCGGGTCGGCGGCGACGAGTTCGCGGTTCTGTTAAGCGAAGGCGGCGGCGACCGTGCCCGCGAATGCACGCAGCGGATCGAGCAGGCGATGGTACCGCCCTTCCAGCAGGGTGGCATACCCATCAGCGTGCAGTTGCGCGCCGGCGCGGCCGTGGCCCCGGATCATGGCCTGAGCCCCGAGGTCCTGTTGCTGCGAAGCGCAATAGCCGTGCGCCAGGCCAAGCGTACCGGAACGATATTCGAGTTGTACGGAGGCCCAACAGAGTCGGAGACGCGGCACAGGCTCGCGCTCATTACCGAGCTGCGCGCCGCCATCGAGGCCGACCAGTTCGAGCTCCACTACCAGCCCCAGGTGGATCTGGTCGCCGGCAAGGTGACCGCGGTAGAGGCCCTGGTCCGGTGGCGGCACCCGGTGCGCGGCCTGCTGCCGCCGGGCGAGTTCATCGGTATCGCGGAGCAGACCGGGCTGATCAATCCGTTGACGTACCTGGTCCTGAACGCAGCCCTGCGTCAGTGCTCCCTGTGGGGCAAGCAGGGTTTCTACATGCCCGTGGCGATCAATATTTCGGTGAACAACTTCAATGACGTTGATTTTGACACCCATGTCGAGGATATGCTGCGGACATGGCATGTCAGCCCGAAGCTGCTTCAACTCGAGATCACCGAGTCTGTGCTCATGCAGGAACCAAAGAAGGCGCACGATCTGCTGGTTCGGCTCACCACGAAAGGAATCAATATATCCATCGATGATTTCGGCACCGGCTTCTCGTCGCTGAGCTACGTCGCCAGCCTGCCCATAGACGCCCTGAAGATCGACCGCTCCTTCGTGATCAGAATGCTCGAGTCTCCACGGACCCGGGGTGTGGTGGCCGCAACGATCTCGCTGGCGCGCTCCCTGGGCATCCGCGTCGTGGCCGAGGGCGTCGACGCGCGGGAGCAGGCCGACGCTCTCATGGAAATGGGCTGTACGGAATTTCAAGGGTTTCTGTTCTCGCCGCCTGTGAACGCCGATGAGTTGAGGCGCTGGGCCGAGGGCTTCTCCCTGGAGTCGTACGCGGCGACGGTGACCCATGGCCACCATGCCGGGCGGGCGCCCAGCCGGGCAAAAGGAGCAAAGTGACAATCGAAAGCAACCTCGTCATGGAACGGAACCTTTCATGCAGTTTTATTGAGGTTGCCGGATCGCCGGGTTCTTGGCCATCATAGTGACCATGTCTGACAAAGTTGTCGAACTACCGTGGAACTTCGCCGGGATTGAGCCGGCCCCAGGCGGCCGCGGATAGCCATGCACTCCGTCACACCAAGCATGCTGGCTTACGTCGGCGCTGCACTGGCCGAGATCGCGGGGTGCTTCGCCTTCTGGGCCTGGCTGCGGCTCGACGCCAGCCCGTGGTGGCTGCTGCCCGGTATGCTGAGCCTGGCCCTGTTCGCGTTCCTGCTCACACTGGTGGACGTCGACTTCGCCGGGCGGGCGTACGCCGCCTACGGCGGCATCTATATTGCGGCCTCGCTGAGCTGGCTGTGGGCCGTTGAAGGCCGTATGCCGGACCGGTGGGACGTCCTCGGAGCGACTGTCTGCCTGCTCGGCGCGGGAATTATCCTGCTCGGGCCGCGGGAGACTGTGCACTGAGCCCGGATCGTTCAGCAGTTCGGTGATCCTCGGAGAAAGCAGCTTTGCCCATTCCTTACACATACTCGTTGATACGCCCGATGGCTTGAAGAATATGCCCGAGGTAGTCAGCCAAGCGCGGCGCATCCGAGTTGATGATGTTTCATCCCATATCGCTGTGCAGGATCCTCTGCACCAAGATATACGCAGGAGCACAAGACGATGAACATGGCGATATGAACCGTACCTCGCTGTCGGCGAACACTCCGGCACGGAGCACACAAAACAACCAATAAGGCCACCGCGCCCGCGGAAACCGTCGGATCTAAAAGCGGAAATGGTGGGCCGTGAAGGGCTCGAACCTTCGACCCGCTGATTAAGAGTCACGCTCGCAAACCGACTATAGTTCTTTTTATTCTACAACGTACGAGTTGTCATTCCCCCGCTCTCCTTCCCGATTATACCGAGATAAGCCCCTGATTTTTCTACTCACCGGTTCGCAAAGTGGGGGGATGTAGACCCATGAAGTACGGAAGCACTCAGGCACCACAGTCCATAACCATGCAGAGGTATGTTGGATCATCCGTGTACCAGGTGAGAATAGGACTACTCCGGCGGATCGAAAAAGCAGCGAGCAGGGAGTACGCGCAGGATGGATTCAGGGCCGGCCAGGCAGGCCGAGACAGGGCAGCTCACGTGGCACTGCGAGAGTCGCCGCCCAGAACGCACGCTGCTTTACCAGCTCGTCGCCGAGCACTATCCCCGATTCCTCGCGCTGTTAGCCGATCAAGGCCGTTCGTTGCCGGAATACGCGCAGCGCGAGTTCGACGATATCCTCAAGTGCGGCATCCTGGAACACGGCTTCCTGCGGGTCCGATGCCAGGATTGCCACAATTAGCGGCTGGTAGCATTCAGCTGGTCGCTCGTGCGCATCCCTGCGCCCGCGACATTGTGCCGCCCGAGCACACGGCGCCAGGCGCGGAGATGGAGATCGGCCCGCTCGGCGAACGCCGCAAGGTGCGCGTGCTGGCCGAGCCCGCCTACGATCCTGCGTCGGCGTGGATGCGGTTGTGAGCACCCTCACTTGCGATTCGACTTGATCTTCGCGCCGGCCGCAGCCCCGCCCAATCCGGCCACCCGGGCGCTTCACTCGGGCAGATACCTTTCCGACCACCGGCCGGCAACCACGCCGAGCGCCGACAGCCTTTGCACCGCATCGTCATCGAAGCCCAGCCGCTTGAGCACCCGTTCCGTGTGCTCGCCGTATTTCGGCGCCGGATCGGGAATGACAATCGTCCCTTTGGCCGGGCGAACCGCGTTCGGTGCGACAAGGTCGACCCAACGTCCCATCGCGTGACGATCGTGACGGATGGCCCGATAGGTCGCCCGCTTGATATCGACATCGCCGTCGCTTTCCAACTGCAGGGAATCGTCACGGGTCCGGTGCAGGGAGCCCAGCGGCATGATCGCGCTTGATCCATTGTTCAGAAGCAGTGCCCAGTCGGAAACCGGCCGTTGGCGAAATCTCGTCGCCAGCCGGTCGTGCAGCTCGTCTTCATGACAATCTGCAAGATCCGCGAGGTCTTCGACCCGCGCCAGCGCCTCGTGCCGATCGGTCGGCGCGGCGAAAAACATCCATCCGTCCGAGGCCTCATAGCAGTGGTAGAACGGTTCCGTTCCCTTGACGGCGCGTCCGGACGGCTCGTCGAACGGCGGACGACCCGGATAATCGTACATGAACTGAGCCTGAATGATATTGCCCGCGGCGGCCAGAGACGCTCGGGCAATGTCGCCGCCTCCGGACCGTTGACGCCGGAGCAGCGCCGCGCCCAGGGCGATGCATGCGCAAAATCCCGTCAAGACGTCGATGGTTCCGAAATGGGCGTGTTCTTCGGGTGTCTCCATGCCGCCACCGAATCGGAGCATGACGCCTGTTGCCGCCTGGGCGACATCGTCATAGCCGAGGTGATCCGATTTCGGCCCCCGCAACGGCCCGCCGAACGCATCGAGCTGAACCAGAATCTTGGACGGCCAGCGCAATTTCATTCGTTCGGGCGACAGGCCCAAACCGTCACGTTGTTCGTCTGTGCCGTTCATGGTGATGACATCGGTCTCATCGATCAGGCGTTCCAGGATCGCCCGCCCTTCATCGCGCGACAGATCGATCAGAACGCTCTCCTTCCCTCGCTGGGCCTGAAGGCCGAATACGATCGTATTCCAAGGGTCGACCGTCGGTTCGACCGGCTGAACGTGGGTCACCCGAGCGCCGAAACGCGCGAGGGTCGAGCCGATCGTCGGTCCGGCGATGACATTGGTAAGATCGAGTACCTTGAGGCCGCCGAGCCAGGGTCCGCCGTCATCCGATCGGCCGGTTCGGGGCGGTTCAGCAAGGATCGAATCGAGATCGGCGGGGGCACATGCGGCTTTCTCGGTCGCGCGCTCGCCGTCCGATGCCAGCCACGCAACATTTCCCACCTGATGCATCGTGCCGCGGTACGGATCTTCAACCCGCAGAATCAATCCGGACGCAAGCGCGTGTTCATCGTGCAGCCATTCGGCCGTCGAACGTTGCGCCGTCGCCGGCGCCTTCGCCGCGCCGAACAAGGCCTCCCACTCGTGCGCCGGCCGTTCGAGGAACGCACGCTTCATGGCGGCCGCGATGCGCTCACGATCGCGGGCGCCGACCGGATAGTTCCTCAGGCTCCACTCGTCGGGCCAGTCCTCCGTGTTGAGGTAGGCGGAAAAATCGGGCAGGGTCTCGAGAAGGCCGTCCAGTCCCAGTGTCCGAAGTACCCGGCGGGGATGCGACGCAACCGAGCCGGCGACGACGTAGAAGCCGCGCCCATCGGCACACGTGTAGGTCCGGTAGAACGGGTCGAGAAACTCCGAAAGCTCGTCGAAACTCAGATTCATCGGCAGCCCTTCGGCAGCGCGCTGGTCGAGCTCGAGCTCGCGCGGCGACTTGTAGCGCTCCGGATAGTCCTCAACCCGTTCGCAGTTGTAGACAAGGCCCTCAAACAATGCCGACGCCAGAGGTACTTCGATGTGATCGCCGCCGCACCGGCCGCGCACGCCAAGCGCGAACAGCGCCGACATGGCGCCGAACGACGCGGCGTACGCCGAAGCAAGGGTCAGCGGCGTGAATGACGGATTCACGCCCATGAGGCGGCGGTTCAACCCCATGTCGGTAAACTGACCGGTACGCGCCGCGATCACGGCTTCCCATGCGGCAATACCCCTGAGCTCGTCGTCCGTCGACGCGAAGCCGGGAAGCGAAACATAGACCAGTTGGTCGTTGAGGGCGCAGAGATCGCCCGGTCCAAGACCAAGCCGATCCATAACGCCGGGACGGAAATTCTCGATCAGCACGTCCGCGCGGCGAATCAGGTCGACGGTTCTCTCTCTTTCACGTTCGTCCTTCAGATCGAGCGTGACGTGCCGTTTGCCGCGCGACAGCATGTCGAATGACGCGTCAGCGAAACGCGGGCCACCGGGCGGATCGACACGAATGACCTCAGCGCCGAGATCGGCCAGTATCATCCCGACCATGGGTCCCGCGAGATAATGCGCGAAGTCGATGACCCGAATGCCGGAAAGTGCGCGTTGCGTTTCCATTTTGAGACTCCTGGCCAACCGACTCAGTCGACGCCGATATATCGGTTCCGGACACGCTTTTGGTTATCATGCCGTTCGCAAGCATAACCGGTACAATTGTTTGCAATAACAATGAGCCGGCCAGAACACAGAACCGTCTCCGAGACGTCCACCACTAAAAGGTTCCAAGGCGCCCCTACTACAGCTTCGGTGCACTCAGGGCTCAAGTATCAGGCATTTGACGCTGTCGCTGCAAAATACCGCGGGGATTGCCGGCTCGCGGGTGCATCAACCCGCCAATGACTCGCGGCGCGGTCCACCGGCTCCCGGCCGTGCCAGAGCGGAGTCGATACCCGCCGCCAGCGCCGCCGCCCGGTGGATGTCGTTATCCATCACCAGCACGTGGCCCATCTTTCGGCCGGGTTCCGCCCGGCTCTTGCCATATAGATGCAGGCGCGCTTCCGGCAAGGCCATCACGCCCCCGAAGTCAGGGGCACCGCCGCGCCAAAAGTCGCCGAGCAGGTTCAACATCACGGCCGGACGAAGCAGCGCCGGGTTCCCGAGCGGCAGCCCGCATATGGCTCTGATGTGCTGCTCGAACTGCGATGTGGCGCAGGCGCCGAAACTGTAGTGCCCGCTGTTGTGGGTGCGGGGTGCAATCTCGTTGACCAGCAGGCCGCCGTCGCGGGTCACGAACAACTCGACCGCCATCATCCCGACGTGGCCCAGTGCGGCGGCGATACGCGCCCCCAGTTCACGGGCCCGGACGTCGAGCTCTGCCGGGATTCCGGCGGGCACCCGGCTGGTGTGCAGGACATGCCGATGATGTTCGTTCTCGGCAGTGGGATGGAACTCGATCCGGCCATCCGTTCCCCGGGCGAGCAGCACTGAGATTTCCATAGCGAAGTCGACGCGGGCTTCGATAACGGCCGGCGCCTTCGCCAGCGCTTCCCAACCATGGGTCAGCTCCCTCGGGCCGGAGACGCTGACCTGGCCTTTGCCGTCGTAGCCGGACCGCCGGGTCTTGAGCACGGCCGGAAACCCGACGCGGCGGCTCCCGGCGCGCAGGCTGCCAGCGTCTTGGACCGGTGCGAACGCCGTTTGCGGCAAATCATGCTCCTTCAGGAAGTGACGCTGCGAAAGCCGGTCCTGGATACGGCGCAACACACGGGACGAGGGGCGAACCAGGGTAAAGGTCTCCAGATGCTCGAGGACATCGGCCGGCACGTGCTCGGTATCAACGGTCACGACGGCGCATTGGCGCGCCAGCCGGGCAGCGGCGGCCGCGTCGTCCAGCCTCCCCTCGACGTGGCAATCCGCCACCTGCGCACCGGGACCGTCGGCATCCGGGTCCAGCACGGCGATACGATAGCCCATGCGGCGGGCCTCCAGCGCCATCATGCGGGCAAGCTGGCCGCCGCCCATGAAACCGATCATGCAGCCGGGCTCGATCCTCATTACAACACCTCCGCCAGCACAGCGCTGGTCTGACGTTGTCGATACGCCGCCAGGCGCTCGTCGATCGCGGGGTCCCCCAGTGCGAGAATCGAAGCGGCCAGCAGCGCCGCGTTGACCGCGCCCGCTTCCCCGATCGCCAGGCTTCCGACCGGCACCCCGCGCGGCATCTGAACGATTGACAGCAGCGAATCCAGGCCGCGCAGCGTCCTGGACTGCACCGGCACGCCGAGCACCGGCAGGCGGGTCTTCGATGCCGCCATCCCCGGAAGGTGCGCCGCGCCCCCCGCCCCGGCGATGAGAACCTCGACGCCCCTGTCCTTCAGGCCCGCAACGTACTCGAACAGCAGGTCGGGCGTACGATGCGCGGAGACCACTCTGCGCTCGAAAGGGATCTCCAGCGAGGCGAGCGTGTCGGCGACATGGCGCATGGTGCGCCAGTCGCTCTTGCTGCCCATAATGACCGCGACTCTCGCGGATGAAATACGCACGCTCATTCGTCCACCTCCGGAAGTGTCAGGGTGCCGTCGGGCTTCCGGGTCAGCCAGGCGTCGCCGATGGCATCCGGAAAGGCCGCGCGCAGGTCGCGCAAGGCCACGTTGGGCGATCCGCCCGCGACTTCGTTGGCGAAAACCGGGAGGAAACATCCCGCCCCGCCGCTTGCACGGGCCGCCGGCAGGAAGCTTTCCAGCACCACGCGGAGCCGCGCCGCACCGTCAACTGCCGAGTGCAGGCCATCGCCGTCGAGCTCGCACAGCATCCATACACCCGATTGCCCGAACGAGGCCCGGATGCCGATGCCGGGCCGGCCCGCGCCGCGTACCGGCAACGCGGGAAGTCCGGCATCCAGCTCCGGTCGCAGCCATGTGCCGAGCAGCTCGTCCGGCCCGCAGCCTCGGTTGAAGCGGGCAAGGTAACCGAGCAGGCGGCCGGCGGCGCTCATCGCCGGCTCGAGATGCTCGCGGCTGCGGGTCAGCAGCAAAGCGCTTCCGGCCCTCCGGGGCGGCCGTACCCCGCTCCGGAGCCCTGCGGCCTCACGCGCCCCCTGTGCAATCCGGTCTGCCGTCATTGCATCGCCTCGAGTATCGAGGCGCACTCGTTCGCTTGAGGCGTGTATCCCGTAGGCCTCCATCGCAGTCCACCGGCGTAGCGCCACGCCAGCGCGCCCCGCTCGTCAAGCGTCAACAGGCTCGCCCAGCCGTTGTCGAACAGCTCCAGCACGGAAGGATGCCGTCGCAGCACCTCGCTGACTGCTTCGTGCGGGGCCTCTATGACGACGCTCAAGCGCAACGGCTGGTGCACCAGCGCCTCGCCGTCGTGCACGGACTGCCAGGGTAAGCCGGTCCGAAGCGCGCCGCCGTTGCCCTCCACCACGCCGATGCCCCCGGTAACGTTATGCAGCAGCTTGTTGCCGGCGCCGAAAACGTGCGGCGCCACCGTGGACCCGTAGTACTGCAGGCTGATCCAGCTCGCGACCACGACGGGCGCGGTGAGGATGAGTTCCAGCACGCCGAAGTCGTGATCCCGCCGCCAGTCGTATTCGTGCAGGAACGCCCGTCCCTGCAGATCGAGGCCCCGGGTCCGCTGCCTGGGCGCGGCCACGAAGACCCGGCATCCGGCCAGCGCCCACTCGGGCCGGATTTGTGACCAGTCGCGCCCGCGGCGCGGGATGTCGCCCCGCCCGGACGCGAAGGGAAGCCGCGCGATGCGCTCGGCGCGAGCCCGCTCGCCGGCGGCGGCCAGCCAGCCGCGCAGCCGATCCAGGTCCGCCGCGTGGCCATTGGCGGGCTGGTCGGTATCGTAGAGACGAACCTCATCCGTGGTGGTGTCGTGCAGGGCGGCCACGAACAGCGTATCGGAAGGTATATCAATGCCCTGTGCGGCGAGTCCCTCACGAACCTGCTCATCGTTCAACAGGCCGGCAAGCAACCGCGCGTTGACGTCTCCGCCGTGGCCGCCGCAGGCGCCGCAGTGCAGCGCGCTCGCGTGCGGGTTGTTCACGATGCCGGCCGCATGACCGACCAGCAGGACCAGGCGGCCGAAGCCGTCGGTCAGTGACATAGCTCTGAGCACCGATTCCGCCAGCCGCGTTGCCTCCGCTGCAGCCGGCTCGGGATCGAATCGCGGCGCGGGCTCGTCATGCGCGGGCGGACGGGCCAGCCCGAGGGCGTCGCGAAGCAGCTTGACGATGTATATCGGACCGGCCGCCTCCACGAAGGCGAACGAAGATACCGCCGCCAGCTTGAAACGGCCCCATGCGCGCACGGCGCGGTGGGCGACCCGGGTCGCTCGGTCCGCCGCCGCGAGCGACGATCCGCCCGTGCGACTGCACAGCGACGGCTGCAGCAGCGCCGGCAGGCGATGCTCGCCGACGTCTGACGCGAAACGCCGGTGAGACACCGGCAAGCCGAAAAACCCCGCGAAGCCCAGCGTCTGTATCCCGGGCGCCGCGTCTTCCAGCGCGCGCCGGAGCACCTCGGAGCGCACGTCGATACAGAAAACCGCCTGCAAATCCGGACGCGGGCATGGCGCCGACGGGCTGGTCTCCGCCAGCGTCCGCCCCAGACGACGCTGGACCGCCCGCTCGGCCGCGTCCTGGAGAATGATGTCCACCATCTGCTCGCCGGTCGCCCGCATGGGCTTCGCATACTCGCCCCGCACGGACTTCCAGACCGGCTCCATCCGCCGGGCATGCCGCTCGTAGAGCGCGGCTTCCCAGATTATCCGGATGGCCAGGAGATCGATCAGCGTGTCATCCCGCTCCCCCGCAAGCTCCGCCTGCCATGCCAGACCGCGCGCGTACTGGGACCAGCCGCCCAGCGTCATGAGCAGGCGGTGGAAATAGTTTTCCAACTCTCCGTCCTCCAGCCCGAGCGACCGGCACTCGCACTCGAGCGCCGCAGCGGCGGAATCGGGCGCTCGATCCACGCGCGCGGCGAACCCCCGCAGGCCCATGATCTCGGGGGTCAGATCGTGGGTCGCGAAACTGCGCCAGGCCGCATAAGCGCTCCTGCCCCGGGGCGCCGACCACAACGCCTGGCCGGCGTCGAAGTACCCCGCCGCCCAGGCGCCGATCCGGTCCTCGACGATGCCGGGCCAGTCCAGACCGGCATTCCGCGCGGCCAGTTCCGCGACAGTTGGCAGAGCCTCGGGCGCGGGTGTGGATCGTTTCGCCGCGGCTTTCAGCGCCGCCGGGCCTGCCGGCCGCTGGTCGATCGGCGCCGCGGCAAGCGCCTCCGCCAGATCCGCGTCGGTGATCAGGCCCGACTTGATGGATTCGTCGTACCATTGCCGCGGCATGGTCGTTGCGGCACCCGCGACGCGTGCCAGACGTGCCGTCGCACCCGCGAACGACTCACCGCACTGACCGAGGAATGGGTTGACGGCAATCGCGGTCGACAGCGGCCACGCCGGCGGCACCGCCTGCGCGGCCGCCCGGGCTGCGGACATCCAGACCGACTCCGTATCCGCGGCCGGCGTGAACGTGCCCCTGTGAGCGTTCATTGTGGGCGGACCGCGGGCACTGCCGAAGACGTGCCCGGATGCCGGGACCAAGTGCCGAGCAAGCGGTCCAGCAAGGCGTTCGCGTAGAGGCCGTTGTAAAGGTGCACGCGCACACCGGCGGCCGCCGGGTGATGCGCCCACAGCGGGAACATGGCTTGTGCCACGGCCACCAGGCCGAAACTGACCACGGCCAGGGAGATCAACGCCCACTCGAGCGGACCCGGCGCCGGCACGGCCGGCAGGGTTCCCGCCATCGCCCACTCCGCGGCGGCATGCAGGGCGAAGTAGCCGGCCGACGCGGCAACCGAGTACGCCACGGTCCGTCGCGTCAGCGCGCGGGGAGCGGCGTCGGCGAGCCCCTGGGCTATGAGATACGCCACGCCGAATATCAGGATCGCCCCGAGGGCGACGGCTTGCGGCGACTTGGACTCCAGTCCGAAGATCAACCCGACACCCGCGTATACGACCAACGCCGCCACGAACGCGCGGCCCACGGCGGCGGCGCCGGGCACGGCCACCGGTCCCGGGCGCCGGATGGCCGCGACGTTGTCCACCGCGCTGCCGGCGGCGAGAAACGCATGCGCCTTGTACAAAGAATGCGCGCAGATGTGCAGCATCGCCAGCGGAAACAGGGCGAGACCGCATTGGAAAAACATGAAGCCCATCTGGGCCACCGTCGACCAGGCCAGGGATGTCTTCACCGCCGGCTGGGTGAGCATGACCAGGCTGCCGAACAACGCGGTGCCCCCGCCCAGGATCACCAGCACGGCCAGCACCCCCGGTGCGAGCAGCATGACATCGGCGAAGCGAATGAGCAGAAATCCGCCTGCGTTGATCACGCCGGCGTGCAGGAGCGCGGACACCGGTGTCGGCGTTTCCATTACCTCGGTAAGCCATCCGTGGGTGGGAAACTGGGCCGACTTCAGGAGCGCGGCGACCGCAAGAAAGGCCGCGGCGTACCAGGCTGCGTCGGAGGCCTGGCCGGAGCGGGCGGCGGCAAGTATCTCGCCTATGTTCCCGGTGCCGTAGGCGACGGCGAGCAGCGCGATGCCGGCAATGAGCGCGGTGTCAGCCGCACGTGCAGCCACCGCTTTCTTGCGCGCGGCGCGCCGGGCCGCGGATCGTTGGGGATAAAACAAGAGTAGCCGGCGCAGGCAGATCCCGGTCGCTATCCAGGCACCCGCCAGCAGCGCGAGATGACCGGCCTGCACCAGAAGCAGCACCATGGCCAGGGTGGCGCAAAGCCAGCCCGTGAACACGCCACGGCGCGGCTCGCCCTCCAGGTAAACGGCCGCGTAGCGCACCACTATCCAGCCGACAAACGACACCAGCAAAAGCATCACGACGCTGACCGCGTCCAGGCGGATCCATTGACCGACACCGCCGACCGCGGGGGCAGCGACCGCACCGATGACCACGAGTAGCCCCGGAGCGGTACAGACGATCGCTGCCAGCGCCGCGGCCTCTGCGAGCCGCGCGGCGCGGGTTGCCCCGCGCCCCGGGACGCGGAACGCCGTCACGGCCGCGGCGAGCAGCACGAGGGGGGCGGCAATCGACGCCAGATGTATCACCATGAACCGGACTCCACTACGGGTTTCGCGTGGGGATGATAGGCGGCCGGAACTTATAATAAAAATTCATTATTTGTTATTTTTCGTTCTAATAAATAGAATAGTAAAAACCGGCGACGACCATGGCTCATCTCAACTTCCACCATCTTCGCTATTTCTGGATCGTTGCCAAAGAGGGGCACCTGACCCGCGCGGCGGAGCGGCTGCACGTATCCCAATCGGCGCTGTCCTCTCAGATCCGGCAACTGGAGAGCCAGCTCGGCCATGACCTGTTCATTCGCGAGGGCCGCCGCCTTCGCCTGACGGCAGTCGGTGCTCTGACCCTCGATTACGCCGAGGCGATTTTTTCACTGGGCAACGAGCTGGTGGGAACACTGGGCGGCAGCCAGGAGACCGTGCAGCGGATCCGTGTAGGTGCCGTGGCGACGCTTTCGCGCAATTTCCAGGAAAACTTCCTGCGGCCGATCATCGGCATGCAGAACCTTCAAATCGTACTGGAGTCGGCGGGGCTCGGTGAGCTGCTGGATCGATTGGCGGTTCACAAGCTGGACCTCGTTCTCTCGAATCGGCCTGTCGCGGCAGACGCGCAGCAGGCTTTGCGCTGCCGACGAATCGCCCACCAGAAGGTTTACCTGGTCGGGCCGCCGCGCCGCCGCCGTAAGGCGTTTCGCTTCCCCCGCGACGTCGCCGATCTCGATCTGCTGCTGCCGGGGCGCAGCAGCGACATACGCAGCCAGTTCATGTCGTTGTGCGACGGGCTCAGCCCGGGTCCACGCGTACACGCGGAGGTGGACGACATGGCCATGCTGCGACTGATGGCCCGGGACTCCGGCGCGGTGGCCGTTGTGCCGGAAGTGGTGGTGCAGGACGAACTGCGCAGCGGCGTTCTGCAGAAGTACTGCGAAGTGCCGAAGGTGTTCGAGAACTTCTACGCGATTACCACCCAGCGGCATCTGCAGCCGGCCGTTTTGAAGGACCTGCTCGCCGCATCCTGAGGCCCGCCGGTAAGCACCACCCCGGCACGCCGGTTATTGCGACCGCTGAATCAGGAAGGTGAAGATCTTGGGAACCGAAACAGCGATCAGTTGCGCCGCCTACGGATAGGCGGGATAACCGATATCGCTGACGGCCAGAAGGCGCTTGCGGGGCGGGTGTTGGCGGCAGGTTGCGGGGGTGTGGGGGACGAATTAGTGCCCAAACGGCCTGCGAGTAGGCGAGGAGCGCCGGTCAGTGAGGAATTTAGCTGCTGAGCTGGGAACGGCAAAACTGGAAGATGTCCCACCCGCTTCTATAGATCAATTCTTGAAAGAATCTCCGATTCAGGTCGTAAAAAACTGGGCGCACTCATTTCGACGACGCCGACTTCCGCTCCGAAAGGGGACCGGTAGCTCAAGACGGCCGTGCTCCGGACGGTGTCCGTTCCGGGGTCAGGCTTCTGCGTTGATCATATGGTTGTCCCAGCGGCCGCCGTCTAGGAAAGCGGAGGCAATCGGCCGGCTTTTGCCGCTTCGTGCGTCGACAACTACGACGCCCCCACCGCCGCTGCTGGCCAGGAATAAACCCGGTCCCGTGCCCGGCGCGATGCCGCTGCCGTCCGGAACGGTGGCGTGAGACAGTTGGTTTCCGGTTCCGGCATCCCAGAACGTGTAGACATTGCCGCGCGGGGACGACACCGCGAATACACGTCTGCTCACGTCGAAGACGGTACTGCCGCAATACTGCTTCATCCCGCGCAGGACGTACTCCGGGCCGGCAAGCAGTTGCGGCTCGCGATCGCCGCGGTGCGTTCCCACCAGAGGGACCAGGTTCCCCGCGGGCCCGACATACTGCATGGCGAACGCCACCGTGTCGCCACGGCCCACGGCGATGTGACGAATACTGAGCTGATGCAGCGCCGGTGCCAGACGAACTTTCTTCCGTAACCGGCCGTCCCGCCGGTTCAGGTAAACCAGGGATGGCTTCATGGTAGGGACATTCAACTTGATCCGCGGAAAGTCGGGATGCGTCAGGATGCCGCCGTTGGCCACCACCAGGGTCTCGCCGTCGGACAACATTTTGATATCGTGAGGTCCGGCGCCGTGGCTGGACAGCTCGCCGACCCGTCGATAGCTGTCCTGTGCATCGTAGACACCGACCACCCCCCGCTCGCCTTCGAAGTCATTCTCGGTCGCGTACAGCAGACGTCCAGCAGCATCGAAAACACCGTGGCCGTAAAAGCGACGGTCTTCGCGCGGCACTATATCGCCGACGACGGCGCCGCGCTCGAGGTCTATGACCCGCGCGAACGAACCCGGACGTCGGGCGAAATGAACGACGTCCCGTCCGCCGGGATGCAAGGCGAAGGAATGACCACGAGCCGGCAGGGGCAGATCGAACAACGGCTCGCCCGAAGGCGTGAAACCGCTGACCCGGAATTCGCCCTGTTCGGTCGCCCGCGCGCTCAGATACAGGCGCCGGCCGGCATCGGCGCGCAACGACAACGGCAGCAACGACCAGGACAGGCCGCCTGCCATCATGCCCAGCAGGGCGCGTCGGCTAGTCAGCATTCACTCGATACCTCTAATCTCCGTCCATTGCATTGAAGCCCACGGTCAGGCTCAACGCGGGCGCGACCCGGGACTTGACGATCTGTTTGAGCGCAAGCACCCGGGTCAGCAGCTTCTCGACCTGCGCTCTCGAAGTCTTGTCGGACACCGCGCTGGTGAGCGGCGTGTCGATACTGCGGGCGGTTTCCAGGGTCAGACGGAACGCCTTGCGCATCAGCGGATCCAGTGCCTTGTCCCGCTCGTGGGCCACGACCAGCTCGCTCAACCCCGGACCGCCGTCGCCCAGGTAGAGCGCCTCGAGCGCTTCCAGGTTCAGGACGATGTTGCGCATGGCCCGCTCGCTCCGGCGCGACTCCGCCAGGGCCGGGCGCGCGGTGTCGACACTATCCCCCAGGACGGGCTTCAACTTGACATCCGCAATGAGCTGCAAGCCGTCATGAAAACTTCTAAACAGTGCCAGGGTGGCGTCGGCGTGCGACGAATAATACGTATTGTCCGGGCCGGGCTGCAGAAACGACGCTTCGTGGTTGACGTCGCCGCCCCGCCAATCCGAAACGACGGCGGCCGCCATGTCACGCATGTTGCGGGTGATCACGGCGAGCAGCGTGCAGCGCCGGGACGCGGAGTCGCCGCCACGCACGGAGTTTCGGCCATAGAGCATGTATTCGACCGCCGGCAGCCCCTGCACCGCGACACTGGCGTCGGCCAGCTCCGCGCCGCTCAACGCTTCCGGGCTCTCCAGTAGCTCGTCCACTGCTTTGCCCACCTTGCCGCGCGACTGGGGCCAGAAATAGAGGCGATAGGAGCGCATGAACAATTCCACCGGTCCAAAGCCCAAGTGCTGCACGCCCATCCAGGCATCCATGGTCGCATGATAGGATTCGCGCAGTACATCAATGTTGTCGGCAGGAGACCCGGCGCAGGCTTCAGCCACAGCGTCGGAAAGACCGCGCGTTTCACGGGCAAGCAACCGGTAACGGGGCATGACGTGGTTCAGCAGCAGGGCATCGTTGACCCGGGCGTATGCTTCGGACGGGATGGCATCGACAGCCCGGGCCGGACTGCCTAGCAGGAGGAGCAGACAGAAGACCGTTACGCCCCGCAACGTGCTATCGATGAATCGGCGAATCATTGCCTGTACCTTACCGATTTACAAGGAATTCAGGAACGCCAGCAAGGCTTCGCGCTCGGCCCGGGACATGTCGACGACCCGCTGTTTCGCCGGCTCGGCTTCACCGCCGTGCCACAGGATCGCTTCCAACAACCCCCGGGCGCGGCCGTCGTGAAGATAATAAGTATGCCCGCTCACGGTCTCGGTCAGCCCGATGCCCCACAACGGCGGCGTGCGCCATTCGCGGCCGGTGGCGTTGCCTTCAGGGCGATGATCGGCCAGCCCTTCGCCCATATCGTGCAACAGCAGGTCCGTATACGGCCAGATGAGCTGGAAGGACTGCTCCGGGTGCTGCGCGTCGCGGCGGGTCACGTACTTGGGAACGTGGCAGGACGTACAGCCGCTTTCGTAGAACAATCGCTTGCCCTCCAACGCCTGCGGATCGTCCACGTCGCGGCGCGCGGGCACGCCCAGGTTGCGACTGTAGAACACCAGCACGTCGAACATCTCGGACGTGGCCTCTGTCGCCTGGTGGTCATTGCCATGCGGCGCCTCAATGCACCGTTGCTGGGCCGGCGTACAGTCTCCGACATGGTCTGGAAACAGGGGCGAGGAGATACCGATATCCCCCCGGAACGCGCCGGCCGCCTGCTGCGACACCGTCGGCTCGCCGGCCTTCCAGCCGAACCGTCCCAGGACGACCTCGTTCCGCTCGTCGCTCCACACCCGGTTGGGCTTACCGAAGATACCGTCCCCGTCGCTGTCTTCCGGGTCGGCATGCGACAGGATGTCCGATTCGCTGATTGCCTCCAGCAGGCCCATCCCGATCATGGGCGGCGCGACGCGCGCGGAGATCATCAGCTCGGGGTGGGGCGGCCCGTATGCGGGGCTGCGCAGCTCGTACGCGGGCTCGCGCAGGGTCACGACCGTGCCGTCCGCCAGAGTGACGTCGCGTTCGCTGTAACTGATGCCCATCTCGCCCTCGGCGTCGATACCCTGGATGGAGAAGTTCTGAAGCTGACCACCATAGGTCGGGTCCGGGATCGTCTTGCGCCGGTTGGTATCCAAAGCCTCCTGCTGGCTTTCGTTCTGCGGCGGGATGCTGAGGCGCAGGAACATCGACACGGCCGGCTCTCCCGGCGCCGGCGGTCGACCGCGGCCGTCCTTCAGGTGACAACGCTGGCAGGCGCGGGCGTTGAAAAGGGGTCCGAGACCGTCGGAGGATTTCGTGGAGCTCGGAGCGGAAACCCAGATCTTTTTGAAGATGCCGTTGCCAACCTTGAAATCCAACTCGCGCTCGAAAGCCATGTTGGCGGATGGGTGGGAGAAGCTGTCGCGGTTGATCTGCTTGAAAACCGTGGCCGCCCCCGCCGGGCGGCTTTCGTATTTTTCGGGGCTGGAGAAATCTGCAGTCGGCCGGGTGACCGCGGCGATACGCGCCGACTCGGACTCATTGGCCGAGTCGGCCGCGCGCACACCCCAAGCAAGGATGCCGCTCCCCAGAGCGGCACCGATAAATACTGCGGTAATGTTCAGTGTGATTCCGCGCAACACCGGCACCTTGGGAATCGAAGTATATAGGAGCGAATTGTGGTCGCTACGCCTTTGCCGGACAGATTGCGAATCAATTCACTGCCACGGCCGTGGTTCGAGTGAAGGGGCGGCGTGAACAGCACACCGCCCCGTACACCGGTAGCTTTACTCGAAGACCGCCTCGGGGTCGTCCAGGCTGTCGGACCCTTCGAATGCGATGGGCTCCAGATCCAGGCTGGCCACCACCTTCTCGATGGTCTGAGTCTGGCTGGTCAAAGCATCGATTGCACCCTGGACCACCGCATTGCCCTCCGGATTGTCGGGACCGATCATCTGATCGTAGGCCTCGGTGTTTTCGGCGCGCTCCTTGAGCTTACCCATTGCGGCTTCGGTCGCATCCAGCTTGGCGAACATTTCGCGATTCAACGCCGGGTCGCTGGCCGCCACCAAGTGCGACAAACCGGGTCCGACAACGCGGCGGCCGTCAACACGGGTGTAGGAGCCCGAATAGACGTTGATCATGCCCACAACGTCGTAATAGTGGGAGTTGTGCGTATCGTCGGAGAAGCAATCGTGCTCCTCCTCCGGGTCGTGCAGCATGAGACCGAGCTGCATCCGCTCGCCGGCCAGCTCGCCGTAGCTCAAAGAGCCCAGCCCGGTCAGGATCGCGGCGATGCCTTTCTGCGTATCGGCTAACAGGGATTGGCGCGCCTCGCCTTCCGCGGTCCATTGGTCGGTCATCCACTCCAGATCGTCGATCAACAGGTCGGTCGCGGTGGACAGGTATTCGGCCCGCCGATCGCAGTGACCGTTGGTGCATTCGCTCGTACTGTAATCCGTCCAGGGGCGGTCACCGTTACCGGCGCCGGTGCCGTTCAGGTCCTGGCCCCAGAGCAGAAACTCCACGGCGTGGTAGCCGGTGGCCACGTTGGCTTCGACACCGCCGAGTTCGTGCAGCTTGCCGGCGAGCAGGTCCTTGGTGAGGGTGGATACATCAATGGTCTCACCGCTCAGGTTGAGTGATTCGCTGGCGATGATATTGGCGGAATACACCGGGTTTTCCGCCGACTCGGCGCCGTAGCCGCTGTCGACATAGTCGATCAGGCCCTCATCGAGCGGCCAGGCGTTCACCTTGCCTTCCCAGTCGTCGACGATGGCATTGCCGAAACGGTAAGCCTCGGTCTGCATATACGGCGTGCGGGCCGCCAGCCACGCCTCGCGTGCGTTCGTCATCGTCGCCTCGGATGGCTCGGCGATTAGCGCCTCGACCGCATCCTGCAAGACACGGGCCTGCTTCAGCGAGTCCTCGTAGGCGGCATGCGCGATGTCGGCATACTGGTCGATTACCGCGGCGCGAAGCTCGGCGTCGTCGGCCGCGGCCGCGCCGGGCAAGCCGCCGATGAATAACGCCGAGACGCCGCCTAAAAAGACGCGCCCGGTGCGTTGCTTCAGTAACTTGGTGTTAATCATTGGAGCGTTCCTCCCACTCTAGTTTAAAAGTCTCAAGAATTGATTCACCGGGTTCTAGTGTCCTGTCCCATGAAAAACTCATTGATTTCGCTTCGGAATCAGAACTCTACGGCAAGCTGGCCGAGCACGGTCCGGGAATCGTCGCCGGTGCCGCCATCGGTGAGGTCATAGTCCTCCTTGCTGTTTACCTCGAGCGCGATACCAAGCTGGTCGGTGATCTGGTAGCTGATCGCAGCCGCGATCATGGTTTCCGGCAGGCCCGCGAGCTGCGCCTCGTCCGTCATTCGATAGGCGCCCGCTATGGCCCAGCCGCCGCCGATCTCGAAACCGACCTCCAGGTTGGTGGCGGTGGGCTGGCTGTCCGCCGCCACGGCACCACCAAGATCACCGGCGACGAAATCGTCCAGGGCTCGAACATGTTCGGCGATGAACGTCACGGCACCGAATGTGCCCATGGCGTGGAGACCCAGTCCCGGTACATCGTCGTTCAGCACACCGGCGCCACCACCGCCGTCCACTTCCTGGAGCAGGTCGCTGTCACCCAGGTTGGAGATCAGGCTGCCGCCGACGATCCAGGATTCCTGTTCGAAATCCATGCCGATTCCGATGCCCTCACGGGCATCGCCGGAGGCGTCGGTACTGTCGCCGCTGTAACCGTAGACGGCACCAGCCCAGTTGCCGCCGCCGAAGTCGAGCTGGAGCACGGTTTCGTTGGTTTCCCCGAGCTCCAGGGTCAGTGGGTCGGTGACCACCAGGGTTTCGAACCGCCCGAAAGGTACGTATTCCTTCCCCGCGGTGAGACCCAGCGAGTCAGTGAAGGCAAAGCTCACGGTACCTTCGTCCAGAACCGGCTCATCACCTTCGCCTTCCTCGTATAGAAACAGGACATGTCCGGAAAGGCGGTCCGTGGGCTGGGCTTCCAGGCCGACCTCGACGGTGGCGAGCTCGATATCTTGGCCATCGACGCCGGAAAAGTCCCCTTCGGCATCATCGGTATCGAAAGCTTCGACCTCGATAAGCGTATTAATCTGGAATCTATCAGATATATCGTAACCCCACGCTGCACCGGACGACAGCAAAGCTGCGGCTGCAAGTAACGTCGTGGTTTGCTTTCTCATATATTTGCTCCCCTTGTTTTTGGTAAACGGTCGCTTTGTCATGTTGTACCGAGGCGAAAACTACCAGAAAATTATCACAAACGCAAACCGTTCGCATTCTCATTACTATTTCGCTCTCCGGAGCAGCCCTATCGTTGCCTGTTAGGCGGTGCAGTAAGTCGAGCCCTTCCCGAGTTCCGGGGACAGTATATGGAACTGTCTTAGTCAAGCCTCCCCAGCGTCTTTGACATGTGGACGGGTTCACGCTTGCACATAGCCGGGAACTGTCACCGGAATCGCGGCCATGGAATCGACCTGAATTACGTATACTGTTCCCGGAACTCTGCATATAGGTGGTGGTCGTCAGGGTCGCCCGCCGGGCAACGGCGGGATAGATCCGGGAGGTTCTGGTCCGTTTCCAGTTTGAATATCCGGAAAAAGGGGACGGAGGAGATTCCTGTGCCATAGCGCCCCTCGTTCCTAACCTTCTCCTGGAGACAGAATTTGGAAGAGGGACTGTGTTGCTGAATTATTAATCCCTCCGTCCCCTTTACTACGAAACCGACTCCTCCGCTGCCGCCAGGCGAGAGGGGGTTCACATCGACCATCCATCGCGCCGTCGTGCAACTCACGACACAATCACACCATCCCGTCGCAAATATGCCGCGAGACGCGCCGGTGCGCCCTAGCCTGTCCCCATCAATCAAGACCACAAAGGAGACAGCCACCATGCGTACAACCACCTTAATCCTGCTCGTCGGCCTGGCCGCGGGCAGCGCCCAGGCCGCCGGCATAGAGCTTGCCATCCAGACCCCCAGGCCCGGCACCGGCGAGTACTACATCGCCGTTCACGACCGAGCCGATACTTTCCCCGGCGCCGAGCAGGCCCACGCTGCCCGTGCCCGCGTCATCGGGGCGAGCCAGACCGTCGCCGTCGAGGTGCCCGACGGGCGCTACGCCATCGCCGTCTACCAGGATCTCAACGGCAACGGCCGGCTGGACAGCAACCTGGTGGGCATCCCCACCGAGCCGGTGGGCTTCAGCCGCAACGCTCGCGGCTCCATGGGGCCGCCGAAATTCGACGACGCCGCCGTCGACGTGAACGGCGAGCACCGGCTCGACATCCAGCTCACAGACTAAGGAGACCGCCATGCATCGCCGTGAATTTCTACGTTATTCCGCACTCGGCGGCGTCGGTATCGCCGCCTCCGGACCGGCCGGTCCGCTGCTGGCCGGCGACGACTGGCTGGCCGCTTACCGCGAGGGCCGTCGCGAGAACGCCTGGGCCATCGGCCTGCGCAGCATCGACGCCGAGCGCCTGGAGGCGCCCCTGGAGGTGCTCCACGGCCAACTGCCGCAAGGGCTGCGCGGCAGCTTCTACCGCAACGGCCCGGCCCTGCACGAGCTCGGCGGCCGGCGCTACCACCACTGGTTCGACGCCGACGGCATGGTCCACGCCTTCCGCTTCACCGACGCGGGTCTGACCCACCGCGGCCGCTACGTGCAGACCCACAAGCACCGGGCCGAGCGCGAAGCCGGACGGTTCCTGCGGCCGGCCTTCGGCACGCGGTTCGCCGATATGACCTCGCTGGACAACCCCGATGCGGCCAACGCCGCCAACACCAGCGTGCTGCCTCACAACGGGCGGCTGCTGGCCCTGTGGGAGGGCGGCAGCGCCTACGGCATGAACCCGGAGGATCTTGGCACCGACGCCCCCGTGGTCTGGTCCGACGCCACCGCCGGCCTGCCGTTCTCCGCCCACCCCAGCATCGAGCCCGACGGCACACTATGGAACTTCGGCCTCAGCGTCAGCGTCAGCTCCGGCCAGCTTATCCTCTACGAGATAGCTCCCGACGGCTCGCTGCGTCGGGCCCAGGCGGTGGCGCTCGAAGAGACGCCCATGGTCCACGACTTCGCGGTGACCCAGCGCTATCTGGTGTTCCTGATGCCGCCGTTCCACCTGCAGCGGGAGCGCTTCGCGGACCAGGCTATGAGCTTCCTCGACAGCCACCGCTGGGAGCCGCACAAACCCATGCGGGCGCTGGTGGTGGACAAGGCCGACTGGTCCCGGCGACGCTGGTTCGAGCTGCCCGCCGGGTTCGTATTCCACCTGGGCGGCGGCTGGGACGAGGGCCAAGTCATCCACCTGGACTACGAGCGCTACCCGGACCCGGGCATCGTCGCCGACTTCGCCCGCGGGATCATGCGCGGTCGCGCCGACACCGAGCCGTCCGCAGATGTCACCGGAGTACGGCTGGACATGGCCCGCGGCACGGCGCGCCAGGAGACGCTGGCCGAGCACAGCGAGTTCCCGCGGCTGCACCCGGCCCGGGTCGGCCGGCGCTATCGCTACCGCTACTCGCTGAGCGTCGACGGCGAGGCGACGCATCCGTTCCAGAACGCTGTGCGCCGACTGGACATGGACGCCGGGGCCGAGCATCGCTACCGCTTCGCGCCCACGGATATCGCCGAGGAGCACGTGGTGGTACGCAAGCCCGGCCTCGACGACGAAACCGCGGCCTGGCTGGTGGGCACGGTGCTGGACACTCGCGCCCAACGGACCCGGCTGACGGTATTCGATGCCGCCACGCTCGCCGACGGGCCGGTGTTCGAGGCGGCGCTGCCCTACGCCCTGCCGCTGGGCTTCCACGGCAACTTTGCGCCCGCCTGAACCACAACGATGGAGGATACGACCATGAATACCCATGCCCTGTTCAAGACCGTCCACCTGCTGGGCGTGGTTATCTTCCTGGGCAACCTCATCGTCACCGCCTGGTGGAAGGGCATGGCCGACCGCGCCGGCGACCCCCGGGTGGTGGCCTTCGCTCAGCGCCAGGTGACGCTGACCGACTGCCTCTTCACCCTCGGCGGCATCCTGGTGATACTCGCCGGCGGCTACGGCATGGCGTACGCGGGCGGCGCCGGCCTGAACACGGGGTTCGTGGTTCTGGGCCAGGGCCTGTTCTATGCCGCCGGCGCCATCTGGGTGGGGGCGCTCATCCCCATTCAGTGGTGCCAGGCGCGCATGGCCCGCGCCTTCGCCGACGGCGGCGAGATCCCGCCCCGCTATTGGCGTCTGAGCCGGATCTGGATGGCGACCGGCATCACCGCCATCGTGCTGCCGGTACTCTCGCTGGTGGTGATGGTGAGTAAGATTAGCATCTAGGAGACAATCAACATGAACGATCAAACCCGCGAACGCGCCCGCCGCCAGGTCCGCCGGTTGCGCGGCCTTTACAGCCACGCCCTGGTCTACGCGGTGGTGAACCTGGGCCTGGCCGCCCTCAACCTGGTCACCGCACCCGGCGACATCTGGTTCATTTACCCCCTACTCGGCTGGGGCATCGGCCTGGTCAGCCACGCCGCCTCGGTCTACGCTTGGCCCCGGCTGTTCGGCCGCGATTGGGAGCAGCGCAAGATCCACGAGTTTATGCAACGCGAGGAGGACGGGTGACGGGCACTAGCGAGAACGCCGCGGCCAAGCGCCGCCTGGTCGACTGGCCCTGGTGGGGCCGGGCCCTGGTCTACGCCGCCGGCAATGTGCTGATCGCCGGTTTTCTCACCGGTATCGGCTTCGGTAGCGGCTTCTGGATCAATCTGGTGTTCTCCCAGTGCATCGGCATGACCATCTTCTTCACCATCGAGGCGGCCTTCGCCCTGCTGGGTGAGGGGCTCCGCCATCACCGGCCGTGGGTGGCCATGGCCGCAGTAGTGGCGGGCTCGCTGGTGGGCACCGCCCTGGGCGGCGCCGTCACCGGCGTGCACCTGCTCTTCGGGGACTGGCGGCCCACCATCTACTGGCAGTCGGTGCTCATGGGGCTGCTGTTCGGCGGCGTGATCACCAGCCTCTTCATGTTCCGCCAGAAGCTCCACGAGGTACGCGACGCCCTGCAGTCGGAGCGGCTGCGCACGGCCGAGGCCGAACGCGCCGAGGCTGAGACCCAGCTACGGCTGCTGCGCGCCCAGGTGGAGCCGCATTTCCTGTTCAACACCCTGGCCCACGTGGCCAGCCTGATGGGGACCGACACCTCCCGGGCCCGCGAGCTGCTGGACCGGCTCATTCACTACCTGCGCGGGGCGCTGCGCCACAGCCGCCAGGAACAGGCGACCCTGGACCAGGAGCTTGAGATCGTCGCCGCCTATCTGGAGCTGATGCGGGAGCGCATGCCCGCCCGCCTGAGCTACCACATCGACTGCCCAGCCGCGTTGCGGCGCACGACCGTGCCACCAATGACCCTGCAACCGCTGGTGGAGAATGCCATCAAGCACGGCCTGGAGCCGAAGACCGAGGGCGGGCGGGTCGACATCGCCGGCTGGGGCGAGCCCGGGCGACGGGTCATAGAGGTCCGCGACACCGGCCAGGGCCTCGGCGAAGCCCCAGGCGGCAGCGGCAACGGCCTGGCCAACCTGCGCGAGCGCCTGCGGGCCCTGTATGGCGCCGGGGCCGCCCTGGCGCTGGAGGAGGACGCCGGCGGCGGCGTCATCGCCCGCATCACGCTGCCGGAGGATCGGCCTTGAACCCCCGCGCCATCATCGCCGAGGACGAGCCGCAGCTGGCCCAGGACCTGGCCGCCCGGCTGAACAGGCTGTGGCCAGAGCTGGAGGTGCTGGCCGTATGCCATGACGGCAGGGAGGCCGCGCGCCGGATCGCCGCCGAGCGGCCCGAGGTGGCCTTCCTGGATATCCGCATGCCCGGGCTGACCGGGCTGGAGGTGGCCGAGCAACTACCTGAAGGCTGCCGGCTGGTGTTCGTCACGGCCTACGACCACTACGCCGTGGAGGCCTTCGATCGCGCGGCGGTGGACTACCTGCTCAAGCCCCTCAGCGACAAACGCCTCAGCCAGACGGTGGCGCGGCTGCGCGAGCACCGTCACACGGACACCGAGCAGCTGCGCGCTCTGCTGCGGGAAATGGGCGACGCAGCGGCCGAGCCGCAGCACCTGCAGTGGATTCGTGCCCAGGTGGGCGAGCGGGTAAAGCTGGTGCCGGTGGACGAGGTGCTCTACTTCGCCGCCGAGGACAAGTACACCAACGTAGTCACCGCCGACGGCATATACCTGATCCGCAAGCCCATCAAGGCGCTGGAGGCGGAACTCGACCCCGAACGCTTCTGGCGCATCCACCGGGGAACCATCGTCAACGCCCGGGCTATCGACAGCGTCAGCCGCGACTTCCGGGGACGGCTCAACGTCAGCCTGCGGGGAAGCGAGGCAGTGCTGACAGCAAGTCGGGGATATGCGGAGCGGTTCCGGCAAATGTAGAGAGCCTGAATACCGCGAGCGCAGGATACGCAAGAACCGTCACACGACGAAGCGCTGCCGCGTCCGGGACACGCAGCCTAACCCCTGAATGCGCGCCCATGCATGCCCTCTTTCGATGACGTTCCAACGGACGACGCGGCACCCGTCAAAGTCGCGATGTCATCGTCACCTGACGTTCTCCTGCAGTTCTCTTACCTTTTCCTCCAGGCCGGGCAAATCGTTATTGATCGTCCGCCATACCACGTTCAGATCAACCGTGAAGTAACCATGGGCAAGGACGTTTCTCATTTCATAGACCTGCCCACGTAACATCGGCATAAACCTATGCAAACTCCGGATAGCGCTTCTCGATACTTCCGGACGCTTCGCCGATGATCTCTAAGTTCCGGATAACAGCATCCTGGGTGCGATGATCCTCGGAGAAAGCAGCCTCATCCATTTCTTGGACTACTCATTGATACGCCCGATGGCTTGAAGAATATGCCCCAGGTAGTCAGCCAAGCGCGGCGCATCCGAACGGGTCATACCGGGCGCGCTCTCTTGATTACTTGATCCCGAAAATTGTCGGGAATCGCATCCGGCGTCAGCACATCAACCTCGACACCCAATAGTCCGCGGAGCTCCAGCCGGATTGCACCAAGGTCCATCAGCGTAGTTTCGGAAGTCGGGTCAACCAGCAAATCCAGGTCACTACCCTCGTGATCAGTTCCCTCGAGCACCGAACCGAAGACCCGCGCATTGGCTGCCCGGTACCGGGCAACAATCTGCCGAATGGCCTCTTTGTGTTTCTGCAGTGCGATTGACGGTTTCACAGCCATAGAACCATTGTCGCCTGATGGCGTGTTACCGTCAATGAAGCCCCCGACTACAACCTCGGACTACGACGCTGGTTCTGTTTCTTCCTTCCAAGGCCGGTCAACCAACTGCGATACCATGGCAGAGGTATGCTGGATCATCCGGGGACCAGGTGCTCGGAATATCGTCCATGGCAAGATTATGGCGCGCGGCCAGACGACAATACTTCACCAGCGACATGCGCTGCGGCTTCACCAGGGTCAACGAGCGGTTCGCCGCCCAATCGGCCAGAGTCGCGGGTTCCACATGGGCTACGCGATTGCGCTCCACGGTCCCGGATCCACGAAATACCCGCCGCTTGCAGCCCTGCCCGAATGTCACCTCATTGTCACGCAGGACACCCGCCTCGTCCGCAACGCCACCAAATCCATGGTACGGCAAGCATCGCGCTCGAACTCGCTCAGCATACTGCGGTGTTACAGGAATTTGCTTAGCTCACTTGCCTCGACCATGGAAGCATTGGATCGCGAGGCCAACTGATCGCCGAAGGACAATCGACCCGAGGTGGCCGATTGAGTTGGGCTGTCAAGCGGCGCTACCCGGCCACTGACCGTATCCAGGTGGAAAGCGCGGGCAAGGACATCGCCGTCCTCGTCCAGCAGATCGACCTGGAATGCGGATACGTACGCCTCGCCGGTGGGCGAAGTGGCGATGATCCGAAGTGAGTCGGGCTCGAAGCGCAACCAGGCTGGAAGTGGACCGCCGCCCACGCTGGATACCGAGTACACCTCCACGGGACGACCGTCGCGTGCCCGGCCATCGAGCGATACGACCAGCTCGCCATCCTCGAAGCGAGTTTGCAAGCTCAGCAGCTCGTCCTCCACCGGCTGCCAGGCGGCAGAGTCGTCTGTGCCATTGCCTGGTAATTCGTCGCGGTCGGGGGTTGCGGTATCGCTCCATGGCCCGCCGGCAAACTTACTCGCCTCCGGCTGCTGGAAACCGACAGTCTCCCGGTTGAATGCCAGCTCACGCTCGATGCGCTCGACCTCTTCTATAACCGCCTGCCGTGCTGAAATTGTCTGATCCTCGCCCAACGATGAGATCCGGTTGACAGTCTCGATAACCGCCCATTCAGTATCGAGCCGATAACCCGAATCCAGGCTCTGGCGTTCGTTTACCGAGTCGTTGACCGCCTGCGACTCATCCAAGCCAGCCAAGTGCTGCGACTCCCCGGACACGCCCACGAATGGGAATCCGGTTCCCGCGCCCTGTGCAATAACATCCGCGTTAATCAGGTTGAAAGGTACGGGCGGAGGCCCTTCAGCGGGTTCGCCGGTGCCGGGGACCGGCTGTTCCGGCTCCGATACGTCCGCCGGCGCCGGCTCGGCCACGCCGTCATCGACCGCCGTGACCGTCACGTTCACCGTCGCCGTCTCGGTCACCCGGCCCGAGGTCACCGTGTAGGTGTAGCTGTCCGTACCGTTGAAGTCGTCGTCCGGCGTGTAGGTCACCGTGCCGTCGTTATTGTTCACGACCGTGCCGTTCGCGCCCTGGGTCACCGCGGTGATCGACGGGCTGCTGCCCTCGAAGCTGTCGTTGGCCAGCAGGTCGTCGGTGGTGCTGCCATCCTCGGCCACTGTGACCGTGTCATCGGCGATGTCGACCACCGGGGTGACCGTCAGATCGACGCTGATGGTCTCGGTATCACCGTTCACGTCTTCGACGTCGTAGGTGAAGCTGTCACTACCGTTGAAGTCCGCATCCGGGGTGTAAGTGAACGCCCCGTCACCATTGAGCACCAGCGTGCCGTTGCTCACATCCGTGTTGACGCTGTAGGTCGCTGCGGCACTGAACGTGTCGTTGGTCGACACGTCGTCGCTCAGCACCGTGTCCTCGGCGGTAGTGAAGCTGTCGGCCACGCCGTCAGCGACCGCATTGACGGTGACGTTGACCGTCGCCGTCTCGATCACACCGCCCGAGGTCACCGTGTAGGTGTAGCTGTCCGTACCGTTGAAGTCGTCGTCCGGCGTGTAGGTCACCGTACCGTCGTTATTGTTCACGACCGTGCCGTTGGTGCCCTGGGTCACCGCCGTGATCGACGGGCTGCCCTCGAAGTTGTCGTTGGCCAGCAGGTTGTCGGTGGTGCTGTCGTCCTCGGCCACCGTGGCGGTGTCGTCGACGATGTCGGCAACCGCATTCACGGTGAGGCTGATCTCCTGGGTCTCCACGTTGCCGTCATCGTCGGTGACGCTGACCGTGAAGCTGTCAGGACCGTTGTAATCGGCGTTGGGCGTATAGAGCCAGGCGCCGCTCGCCGGGTCGATGCTGGCACTGCCGTTGCTGGCCGCCCCGCTCACGGTGAAGGCCGGGTTGGTCATGCCGTCGGCCGTGTCGCTCACCGTCAGGGTGCCGGTGATGTCCATATCCTCATCGCCGGTGCCGGTGAGGTCGCCGCCGAAGCTGGCCGGGTCATTCACCTGGTTGACCGTGACCTCGACCGTCGCCGTCTCGGTGACACCGCCCGAGGTCACGGTGTAGGTGTAGCTGTCCGTGCCGTTGAAGTCGGCGTTCGGGGTGTAAGTCAGTGTGCCGTTGGTGTTTTCGACAACCGTACCGTGGGCGCCATCGGTGAACCCCGTCACCGTCGGTGTGCCCTCGAAACTGTCATTGCCGAGCACGTCGGTGGTCACCGCCGTGTCTTCGGCGGTCGTCACACTATCGTCGGCGATGTCGACCACCGGGGTGACCGTCAGATCGACGCTGATGGTCTCGGTATCACCGTTCACGTCTTCGACGTCGTAGGTGAAGCTGTCACTACCGTTGAAGTCCGCATCCGGGGTGTAAGTGAACGTACCGTTAGCGTTCATCGACACGGTGCCGTTGCTGGCGTCGGCATTCAGGCTGTAGGTCGCTGCGGCACTGAACGTGTCGTTGGTCGACACGTCGTCGCTCAGCACCGTGTCCTCGGCGGTGGTGAAGCTGTCGGCAACGCCGTCAGCGACCGCATTGACGGTGACGTTGACCGTCGCCGTCTCGATCACCCCGCCCGAGGTCACCGTGTATTCGTAGCTGTCCGTACCGTTGAAGTCGTCGTCCGGCGTGTAGGTCACCGTGCCGTCGTTATTGTTCACGACCGTGCCGTTGGTGCCCTGGGTCACCGCCGTGATCGACGGGCTGCTGCCCTCGAAGCTGTCGTTGGCCATCAGGTTGTCGGTGGTGCTGCCATCTTCGGCCACGGTGACCGTGTCATCGGCGATGTCGACCACCGGGGTGACCGTCAGATCGACGCTGATGGTCTCGGTATCACCGTTCACGTCTTCGACGTCGTAGGTGAAGCTGTCACTACCGTTGAAGTCCGCATCCGGGGTGTAAGTGAACGTACCGTTAGCGTTCATCGACACGGTGCCGTTGCTGGCGTCGGCATTCAGGCTGTAGGTCGCTGCGGCACTGAACGTGTCGTTGGTCGACACGTCGTCGCTCAGCACCGTGTCCTCGGCGGTGGTGAAGCTGTCGGCAACGCCGTCAGCGACCGCATTGACGGTGACGTTGACCGTCGCCGTCTCGATCACCCCGCCCGAGGTCACCGTGTATTCGTAGCTGTCCGTACCGTTGAAGTCGTCGTCCGGCGTGTAGGTCACCGTGCCGTCGTTATTGTTCACGACCGTGCCGTTGGTGCCCTGGGTCACCGCCGTGATCGACGGCTGCTGCCCTCGAAGCTGTCGTTGGCCAGCAGGTCGTCGGTGGTGCTGCCATCCTCGGCCACTGTGACCGTGTCATCGGCGATGTCGACCACCGGGGTGACCGTCAGATCGACGCTGATGGTCTCGGTATCACCGTTCACGTCTTCGACGTCGTAGGTGAAGCTGTCACTACCGTTGAAGTCCGCATCCGGGGTGTAAGTGAACGCCCCGTCACCATTGAGCACCAGCGTGCCGTTGCTCACATCCGTGTTGACGCTGTAGGTCGCTGCGGCACTGAACGTGTCGTTGGTCGACACGTCGTCGCTCAGCACCGTGTCCTCGGCGGTGGTGAAGCTGTCGGCCACGCCGTCAGCGACCGCATTGACGGTGACGTTGACCGTCGCCGTCTCGATCACACCGCCCGAGGTCACCGTGTATTCGTAGCTGTCCGTACCGTTGAAGTCGTCGTCCGGCGTGTAGGTCACCGTACCGTCGTTATTGTTCACGACCGTGCCGTTGGTGCCCTGGGTCACCGCCGTGATCGACGGGCTGCCCTCGAAGCTGTCGTTGGCCAGCAGGTCGTCGGTGGTGCTGCCATCCTCGGCCACTGTGACCGTGTCATCGGCGATGTCGACCACCGGGGTGACCGTCAGATCGACGCTGATGGTCTCGGTATCACCGTTCACGTCTTCGACGTCGTAGGTGAAGCTGTCACTACCGTTGAAGTCCGCATCCGGGGTGTAGCGAACGCACCGTCACCATTGATCGACCAGCGTGCCGTTGCTGACATCCGTGTTGACGCTGTAGGTCGCTGCGGCACTGAACGTGTCGTTGGTCGACACGTCGTCGCTCAGCACCGTGTCCTCGGCGGTGGTGAAGCTGTCGGCCACGCCGTCAGCGACCGCATTGACGGTGACGTTGACCGTCGCCGTCTCGATCACACCGCCCGAGGTCACCGTGTATTCGTAGCTGTCCGTACCGTTGAAGTCGTCGTCCGGCGTGTAGGTCACCGTGCCGTCGTTATTGTTCACGACCGTGCCGTTGGCGCCCTGGGTCACCGCCGTGATCGACGGGCTGCTGCCCTCGAAGCTGTCGTTGGCCAGCAGGTCGTCGGTGGTGCTGCCATCCTCGGCCACTGTGACCGTGTCATCGGCGATGTCGACCACCGGGGTGACCGTCAGATCGACGCTGATGGTCTCGGTATCACCGTTCACGTCTTCGACGTCGTAGGTGAAGCTGTCACTACCGTTGAAGTCCGCATCCGGGGTGTAAGTGAACGTACCGTTAGCGTTCATCGACACGGTGCCGTTGCTGGCGTCGGCATTCAGGCTGTAGGTCGCTGCGGCACTGAACGTGTCGTTGGTCGACACGTCGTCGCTGAGCACCGTGTCCTCGGCGGTGGTGAAGCTGTCGGCCACGCCGTCAGCGACCGGGTCGACGGTGACATTGACGGTCGCGGTCTCGATCATCGCCGTCCCGAGGTCACCGTCGTAGGTCGTAGCTGTCCGTGCCGTTGAAGTCGTCGTCCGGCGTGTAGGTCACCGTACCGTCGTCATTGTTCACGACCGTGCCGTTCGGTGCCCTGGGTCACACGCCGTGATCGACGGGCTGCTGCCCTCGAAGCTGTCGTTGGCGCAGCAGGTCGTCGGTGGTGCTGCCGTCCTCGGCCACTGTGACCGTGTCATCGGCGATGTCGACCACCGGGGTGACCGTCAGATCGACCGCTGATGGTCTCGGTATCACCGTTCACGTCTTCGACGTCGTAGGTGAAGCTGTCACTACCGTTGAAGTCCGCATCCGGGGTGTAAGTGAACGTACCGTTAGCGTTCATCGACACGGTGCCGTTGCTGGCGTCGGCATTCAGGCTGTAGGTCGCTGCGGCACTGAACGTGTCGTTGGTCGACACGTCGTCGCTCAGCACCGTGTCCTCGGCGGTGGTGAAGCTGTCGGCAACGCCATCAGCGACCGGATTCACCGTTAGATCGACCGTGATCGTCTCGACATCGCCATTCACGTCTTCAACGTCATAGGTGAAGCTGTCGGCGCCGTTGAAGTCGTCGTCCGGGATGTAGATGAAGGTGCCGTCGCCATTCAGCGCCACGGTGCCGTTCGACACGTTCGTGTTCAGCGCATACGTCGCCGCGGCACTGTGGGTGTCATTGGTGCTCACGTCGGCGTTGAGCGGGGTGTCCTCGTCGGTGGTGAAGCTGTCGGCCACGCCGTCAGCGACCGGGCTGACTGTGATATCGACCGCCACCGTCTCCGTATCACCGTTCACGTCTTCAACGTCATAGGTGAAGCTGTCGGCGCCGTTGAAGTCGGCATCCGGTGTGTAATCGAAGGTGCCGTCGCCATTGAGGGCCAGCGTGCCGTTGCTCACATCCGTGTTGACGCTGTAGGTGGCCGCGGCACTGAACGTATCATTGGCCGATACGTCGGCGCTCAGCACCGGTGTCTTCATCGGTCGTGAAGCTGTCCGCCACACCGTCATCGACGCGTGACGGTCACGTTGACCGTCGCGGTCTCGGTCACACCCCCCGAGGTCACCGTGTAGGTGTAGCTGTCCGTGCCGTTGAAGTCGGGATCCGGCGTGTAGGTCACCGTCCCGTTATTGTTGTTGGCCACCGTGCCGTTCGTACCCTGGGTCACGGCCGTCACCGACGGTGTGCCCTCGAAGCTGTCGTTCGCTAGCACATCCACGGTGTTGGCGGTGTCCTCGTCCGTCGTCTGCGTATCATCGGCGATGTCAACCACCGCGTTGACCGTCACGTTCACCGTCGCCGTCTCGGTTACACCCCCCGAGGTCACCGTGTAGCTGTAGCTGTCCGTGCCGTTGAAGTCGGGATCCGGCGTGTAGGTCACCGTGCCGGCCGCCGCATCGACGATGCTCACCGTGCCGTTGGCGCCCTGGGTCACCGCGGTGATCGACGGGCTGCCCTCGAAGCTGTCGTTATCGAGCAGGTTGTCGGTGGTGCTGCCATCCTCGGCCACCTGTGGCCGTGTCGTCGGCAATATCGACCACCGGGTTGACCGTCAGATCCACCGTCACCGTCTCGGTATCACCGTTCACGTCCTCAACGTCGTAGGTGAAGCCGTCCGAGCCGTTGAAGTCGGCATCCGGGGTATAGGTGAACGTCCCATCCGGGCTCAGCGACACCGCGCCGTTGCTGGCGTCAGCATTTAGGCTGGTAGTTCGCCGCGGCACTGAAGGTGTCGTTGGTCGACACGTCGTCGCTGAGCGCCGTGTCCTCGTCGGTGGTGAAGCTGTCGGCCACGCCGTCAGCGACCGGGCTGACTGTGATATCGACCGCCACCGTCTCCGTATCACCGTTCACGTCTTCAACGTCATAGGTGAAGCTGTCGGCGCCGTTGAAGTCGGCATCCGGTGTGTAATCGAAGGTGCCGTCGCCATTGAGGGCCAGCGTGCCGTTGCTCACATCCGTGCTTGACGCTGTAGGTGGCCGCGGCACTGAACGTATCATTGGCCGATACGTCGGCGCTCAGCACCGTGTCTTCATCGGTCGTGAAGCTGTCGCGCCACGCCGTCAGCGACCGCGTTGACCGTGACGTTGACCGTCGCCGTCTCGGTCACACCGCCCGAGGTCACCGTGTAGGTGTAGCTGTCCGTGCCGTTGAAGTCGGGATCCGGCGTGTAGGTCACCGTCCCGTTATTGTTGTTGGCCACCGTGCCGTTCGTACCCTGGGTCACGGCCGTCACCGACGGTGTGCCCTCGAAGCTGTCGTTCGCTAGCACATCCACGGTGTTGGCGGTGTCCTCGTCCGTCGTCTGCGTATCATCGGCGATGTCAACCACCGCGTTGACCGTCACGTTCACCGTCGCCGTCTCGGTTACACCCCCCGAGGTCACCGTGTAGCTGTAGCTGTCCGTGCCGTTGAAGTCGGGATCCGGCGTGTAGGTCACCGTGCCGGCCGCCGCATCGACGATGCTCACCGTGCCGTTGGCGCCCTGGGTCACCGCGGTGATCGACGGGCTGCCCTCGAAGCTGTCGTTATCGAGCAGGTTGTCGGTGGTGCTGCCATCCTCGGCCACTGTGGCCGTGTCGTCGGCAATATCAACCACCGGGTTGACCGTCAGATCCACCGTCACCGTCTCGGTATCACCGTTCACGTCCTCAACGTCGTAGGTGAAGCCGTCCGAGCCGTTGAAGTCGGCATCCGGGGTATAGGTGAACGTCCCATCCGGGCTCAGCGACACCGCGCCGTTGCTGGCGTCAGCATTTAGGCTGTAGTTCGCCGCGGCACTGAAGGTGTCGTTGGTCGACACGTCGTCGCTGAGCACCGTGTCCTCGTCGGTGGTGAAGCTGTCGGCGACGCCGTCAGCGACCGCATTGACGGTGACGTTGACCGTCGCCGTCTCGATCACACCGCCCGAGGTCACCGTGTATTCGTAGCTGTCCGTACCGTTGAAGTCGTCGTCCGGCGTGTAGGTCACCGTACCGTCGTTATTGTTCACGACCGTGCCGTTCGCGCCCTGGGTCACCGCAGTGATCAACGGGCTGCCCTCGAAGCTGTCGTTGGCCAGCAGATTGTCGGTGGTGCTCCCATCCTCGGCCACTGTGGCCGTGTCATCGGCGATGTCATCAACCGGGTTGACCGTCAGAGCCACCGTCACCGTCTCGGTATCACCGTTCACGTCTTCAACGTCATAGGTGAAGCTGTCGGCGCCGTTGAAGTCGGCATCCGGTGTGTAATCGAAGGTGCCGTCGCCATTGAGGGCCAGCGTGCCGTTGCTCACATCCGTGTTGACGCTGTAGGTGGCCGCGGCACTGAACGTATCATTGGCCGATACGTCGGCGCTCAGCACCGTGTCTTCATCGGTCGTGAAGCTGTCCGCCACACCGTCATCGACTGCGGTGACGGTCACGTTGACCGTCGCGGTCTCGGTCACACCCCCCGAGGTCACCGTGTAGGTGTAGCTGTCCGTGCCGTTGAAGTCGGGATCCGGCGTGTAGGTCACCGTCCCGTTATTGTTGTTGGCCACCGTGCCGTTCGTACCCTGGGTCACGGCCGTCACCGACGGTGTGCCCTCGAAGCTGTCGTTCGCTAGCACATCCACGGTGTTGGCGGTGTCCTCGTCCGTCGTCTGCGTATCATCGGCGATGTCAACCACCGCGTTGACCGTCACGTTCACCGTCGCCGTCTCGGTTACACCCCCCGAGGTCACCGTGTAGCTGTAGCTGTCCGTGCCGTTGAAGTCGGGATCCGGCGTGTAGGTCACCGTGCCGGCCGCCGCATCGACGATGCTCACCGTGCCGTTGGCGCCCTGGGTCACCGCGGTGATCGACGGGCTGCCCTCGAAGCTGTCGTTATCGAGCAGGTTGTCGGTGGTGCTGCCATCCTCGGCCACTGTGGCCGTGTCGTCGGCAATATCAACCACCGGGTTGACCGTGACGTTGACCGTCGCCGTCTCGGTTACACCTCCCGAGGTCACCGTGTATTCGTAGCTGTCCGTGCCGTTGAAGTCCGCGTCCGGGGTGTAGGTCACCGTGCCGTCGTTGTTGTTGGTCACGGTGCCGTTCGTGCCCTGCGTGACCCCCGTCACCGTCGGGCTGCCCTCGAACGTGTCGTTGGCCAGCACATTCACCGTGTCCGGCGTGTCCTCGTCCGTCGTCTGCGTGTCGTCAGCAATATCGACCACCGAATCAACGTCAATCCCCATGCGGTTGGTCGCATCCGCGAACTTACCCGGCAGACCATCCGAGGCTCCATCGTCCTTGACGCGGAACGTCGAAGTCGGTAAAGCGGGTCGCCGTTCTGATCGGCCGTCGGGATGTAGACCAACTTGCCGTCGCCGATGTCCGTGGCGCTGATCTCCTGGTTCAGGGAAACGGCGCTGCCGTCGAGCTCCAGAGAACCCACTCCCGGCAGTGATTCGATCCGCACCAGCTCGAGTGCGTCGGTCTCATCACCGGGCTGGGTGAAGCCGAAATCCGACTCCGCAAAGGTGTACGTCGTATCCTCATTGGTGGTGACGGTGTTGTCTGCGCCCTCGGGTGGATCATTGACCGCCGTGATTTCGACACTGCCAGCGAGCCCGACCATCTGGCTGTTGCCTTGGTCGGCGTTGGTGCTGTCGGCGTCGTCGCCGTCGGCGTCGAGGTTCTCGTTGTCGGCGACGGTGATCGAGAAGTTCCGCAGTCCGGCCGGCGGAGTGTCGCTGGTGTGCTGATAGCGTAGATCCTGGAGTATGGCGTCGACCTGGGTGAAGGTCGCGCCGGTGCTCAGATCGATAACCAGGTCGTTGCCGTCGTCACCGCCCGAGGCCGAAGCAATACCCGTCAAGGCGTTATTCACCAGGAACTGGTCGCCGGTCTGAGCACTACTGTCCAGTGATACCGTGATCCGGCCGGCGCCGAAGGTGGCGCTGTCCAGCGTGGCGGTGGTGGCCGGGTCAACGTCGCCCAGGTTCGGCGACCCGCTCAACAGAAAAGCCTCGTCCGTGCCGGTTGACGTAGCGCCGTCCTCGGTAAGGATAATTTCCTGTGCCGTATCCATTATGGTCGGCGCGTCGTTGACCGCAGTGACCACCGCGTCAATGACGACGCTTTCGGCCGAAACCAAAGCCTGCAGATCATTGGCCGACGGGTCATCGGCGGTGTTATAGATTTCAGGGGCCGCCGAGCTCGTGGTAAATGATGGCAGATCGATACCGTCATCGCTGAACTCGTCTGTCTCCACCGCGTGCACGCTCAGGGTCGGCCGCGTCACGCCGTCGGTGTTGGCATTGGCATCCGGTACGAACTGAACGCGGGCGTCGGCATTAAGCAGCAATGCCTGCGTGTCGCTGATGCCTCCGGTTATGTTGCCGTCGAAAGTCGTCAGATCCTCAAAGCCGGAGCCCAGATCCACCTGCCACGCTCCAAGACCCGCCGCGTCGAAGCCGGTCAAGGCGACGCCCGCAAAGCTACTGACCTGGTCCGGATCCACGAAGCTGGATTCGAGCAGATCGCGTAGGGTCTGCCCACCGGCCGGCGTGCCGTCTTCAACGGCGCTTAGAGTAGCGCCGGCCGTTAACGACGGCGCGTCATTGGTGGCCGTCAAGGCGACGTTAACCACCGCCGTGGTCGTGCCCGTGCTCGGGCTCTCGCTGCCCTGGGCGCCGACATTGGCATCGTCATTGCCGTCATCGAAAGTCACGGCAACCTGCTTGGTGCCGTCCTCGATCGTCGGGTCGTCCGAGTTGAAGGCCAGGTTCTGCAGGATCGCATCCACCGCCGACTTGTCGGCGGCGCTGTTGAAGCGGATCTCCAGGCGGCCGCTGTCGGCACCCCCATCGGTATCCACGCTGTTGTCCACGATGGTGGCGACCGGCGTGCCGTTGAACGTGATCGACGAGCCGTCGTTGAAGATGCGCTGACCCGAAGTGACAGTGTCCCCGCCGCTGATGCCGACGTTGTTCTCGCCGCTGCGAACGAAGAAGAAATCGAAGGAATCGGCGCCGTTGTTATCCTGCACCGTCAAGCTGGCGCCATCGAAATCGTCCTCCGTCGTGGCGTTCAAGCCGTTGTCGACCAGCTCAATTTCCTCGGCCAGGACGGCCTCGAGGCCGGCATCCAGGGCAATGGCCGCCCCCTGGGCGTCGGAGATGGGCTCTTCGAACGAAACTGTGTCTCCGTCCAGATTACCCAGAATCGGATCATCGTTGACCGGTGATATGGACGCCGTCACGTTCACTGACGACCCGGCGATGTCGCTGTCGCCGCCGTTGTCGGTGGCGTCGCCGCGCACTACAGTGGTGGAATCCGTGAAGTTCCTGCTTCCATCGCTGTCGTCCACCGCGCGGACCGACAGCGACGGCACGGCGGAAAAATTCTGATCATTGGCGTTCGGGTCCGGCAGAAAGCGCAGGCGCGCGGCGGTGTCCAGGAACAGTGCGTTCGCGGCTGGATCGGCGATGGGACCCACATCGCTCCAGGTTACGCCGTTGTCCGCTGAGTACTGCCAGACACCCTCGGTCGAGTCGCTGTTATCCGAGTCGATAGCGATACCCGCCAGGCTGTCACCCGAATCCGGGTCGGTGAACTGCCCTCCCAGGAGCGAGGACACAGTGTCGCCGGCGGGGTCGGCCACGTCCTCGACGTCGCTCACCGTGGCACCGTTCTGAAAACCGGGAGCGTCGTTGGTCGAAGTGACATTGACGGTAAAGGTACCGGTGGCCGATGCGCTACCGCCGCTGCCCTGCGGGCCTTCGTTACCGTCGTTGAAGACCACATCCACGGACACGCTGGAGCCCGCGTCGTCGTCCACGCTGTTGTAGGTCAACCGCTGCATGACGGCCGAGACATCAGTCTGTCCAGCGCTTGCATTAAAGGTCACAACCAGGCGGCCGGTTGAGCCGTCCTCGGTAACAGTGGCGACGTCCGTGCTGTTCACGGAGACCGTACCACCGCTCACCGACACTGTTCCGTCGGTATCGATATCAAAACGGTCGTCGGCAAACACTCCGCCGCTGCGCTGTACGGTGACGGTGCTAGAGCCGAAGTCATCCTCGGATTGCTCCGTGAGCTCGACATCCCGGTCCAGGGTGAAGTTGCCGTCCGCGTCCAGCACCACCGGCGTACCGGCAACGCCGGAGCCGCTGCCCTCGACGAAGGTGACGGTGTCACCATCGCCGGAGATTTCCGGCGCGTCGTTGACCGCATTGACGTTCAGGGTCGCGGTGCCCGCATCGCTCTCGGCACCGGCGGCATCAATGGCGGTGTACTGGAACGTCGGCGCGCCGCCCTGGCTGTTGTTGAAATCGGCATCCGGCTCGAAGGTCATGTCCGTCGCCTGCGCGACGGTGATTACATCGTTGGCATTGACCGCGTCTCCGTTGCCGTCCTTGAGTGTGCCGTTGCCCGGCAGCGTGTCGATGCGGAAGGATTCTACCACCGCGTCACTAGTGTCGTTGGTGCCAGTATCCACGGTGTCCGACGGCAGCGTGAAAGTCAGGGTGCCGTCCTCGTCGCCGGTTACGGTCAGATCCTGAATAATTGGATCGTCGTTGACCGGGCTCACCGTGATGCCGACGCTGTCATTCGCCTGTTTGGCGCCGCCCAGATCCCCGGTGTTGCCCTGGTCTTCTACAGTGATTCCGATTGAATCAGAGCCGTGGAAATTGGCGTCGCCCTGGTAGATAAGGCCGTCGCCCAGAGCGGCATTGATATTGGTCCGGGTGCCGGTGAAGACCAGCGTGCCGTCGCTGCCGTCGCCATCGTCAAGCGTCAGACCGGTGGTATCGCCGAGCGCCAGGGAGCCATTGGAGACCGAAAGCGTCACCCGGGCCTCGCCGGAGCCGACGTCCACATCGTCGAACGACAAGGCATTGCTGTTTGCCGTGGACAGCGTCAGCGGCTCGTCCTCGTTGACGAACTGATCGGCCGGCTTGTTAATGGTCGGCGCGTCGTTGACCGACAGAATCTGAATACCGACGCTCGCGGTGGCCTGCTCATAGTTGATATTGCTGTCACCATCATCCGGAAGCTCGGTGAATACGCGTCCGGTTAGCACGGGGTCATCGGGGTCTGTGCCGGTGTTGCCCTGGTCGCGGACGGTAATATTCAGCGTGTCCGCGCCCGTTTCGTTGGCGCCACCCTGATATTTGAGCGAATCAAGCGTCGCGTTCACATCAACCCGCGTGCCGGTGATGGTCAAGGAGCTGGTACCGTTGCCGGCCAGGGTCGCCGACCCCACAGCGCCTGCGGTCAGCGACCCTTTGGTTACCACGAGCGTCACTTCGGCATCACCGCCGGCGATATCAGGGTCATCAATCACGATACCGGCCAGATCCAGAATTTTGTCCTCGACGACGCTCTTGTCATTGGGGACTGCCACCGTCGGTGGGTCGTTGATCGGCTGAACCTCGATATCGAAGGTCTCGCTGGGCTCGTTGCCGCCACCGCCGTCGGACACCGTGAAATCGAACGAGTCGGAGAAGTTCTCGCTGGCGTCGTGCAGATACTCGACTTTGTTGTCGATCAGGTCCTGCTGGGTGAACACACTGCCGACGTTGAGCACGGTGCCATCAAGCAGGATCCGGCCGTGGCTGACGTTCGCGTCGATCCGGAACTGGCGTTGAATCTCACTGTTGTCAACGTCCGAAGCGGACAGGTCCGCCGTGGTGATCTTGACGCGCTCACCCTGGAACAGTGCGTTGCCGCCATCCGCTGTGAAGCCCCCGTTGGTATCGATGAACGGATCGTCGTTGATGTCGGCGATGGCCACGTCGACCGAGGCAGCAGCGCTTTCGGCTCCGTCGGAGTCGGTGGCCTTGACATCGAAGCTGTCCGAGAAATTCTGTGTGTCATCGTGGACGTACCGGACCTGGTTGTTGTCCACCTGCGCCTGGGTGAAGGTATCGTTGACGGACAGCGTGGTGTCGAACATGCCGTCGTCATTGGAATCCAGCTCCAGCGTGCCGTGCTGCGCGTCACTGGTCAGCGTTAACGTCAAACTGGAATCGACGTCCTCGGCGTCAGTGGCGCTGATCTGGCCGGCGACGTCGATGGTGCCACCCTGGATGACGGAGAAGCTACCACCGGTGACCTCGGGCATATCGTTGCTGGGAGTCACCGTGATATTGAAGCTATCGCTCGTCTCCTTGGAAGAACCATCACTCACCGTGAAACCAAAGCTGCCGGTGTGGACCTCGGGATCGAGCGTATCGTCATGCTCGAAGACGAGCTTTCCGGCCGCCAGATCGGAGCGACGGAAAGTGTTCCCGGCCGACAGCTCGACGCCATCCAGTCGCAGCCGGCCGTGGTCCGGAGTGCTGTCGAGGCGAATGTTGAGATCGTTGTCGACGTTGTCAACGTCAGTAACGTCGAGCAGCGTGTCGTCGATGGTGACCGAGCCGCCTTCGGTCGCCACGTTGGCGCCCGTGTTGGTCTCGACAACCGGCCCGTCGTTTTCAGCCAGGACGCGTATGGTCACGGTCGTGGAGTCGGTATCACCGTCCGCGTCCTCGATGGTGTAATCGAAGGAAGCCGTGCCGGCGAAATCTATGTCCGGCGTGAATGTGACCTCGGCATTAAGATCCGTTCCGGCATCGCTGAGACTCACCGTGCCGTTGACAGGGTTCGATACCGCCGTGATGTTGAGGTCGGTATCGCCGCTATCGTTGCCGAGCAGCACCGTTTCATCGATCACCAGCGTTTCATCCTCGCCAATAAAGAACTGCTCCGGGTTGGCCACCGCGGGGTCATCGACGCCTACATTGGGGTCGGTGCCCCCGCCGGGCGTCCCGCCGCCGCCAATAGGCCCGTCGCCGCCGATCTCGCCGCCGCCGTCCGGCCCGTCATCGTTGATGTCCGTGACGAGTATATCCACGATCAGCTCGGTGGGCGTGCCGCCGCCGAACACACCGCCGGAACGGTCACGCAGCGTGACCCCAAGCACGTCGTCGGCCACGCTTTGACCGCCGTGCACGAACTCGACCAGGCCGGCGTCCACGTCGGCTTGTGTAAAGGTGGCGCCTTCGCCGCTCGGCACCCCGTCAATGCGCATGAAGCCGGTGGCCGGACGGGTCGTGATCTCATAGGTGACATCGGAGGCCGTGTCGTCCACGTCGACATCGGTGGCGTCGAGCTGGGTCACGGACAACGCCGTCGTCGAGCCCTCGTCGATGACGAGATCGCCCGGCACGCCCGGTTCGGGCTGCGGGGCGTCGTTGACCGGCACGACGTCGATGAAGGTGCTGACTTCGGCGCCCAGGGCTGTGCCGCCGCTGTCGAGGGCCTCGAAAGAGAAGCTCACCGAGCCGCTGCCATTGCGGTTGAAGTCGGCATTCGGAAGAAATGTCAGGTCGGTACCGGCCTGCGATGCAATCGAATCACCGCCGCTGATCGCGGCCTCCATTCCATTCAATGTACCGCTGCCGTCGCTGTCCACGAACAGCACGCCATTACCAGACAGGGCCGGAGACAGGCTATTGACGCGAAAGTCCGCCACGTTCGGATCGGCAATCTGGAGACCAAGATCGAGGTCCAGCACGGTATCCTCGAGCATTTGTACGCTGCGGTTCTCGTTCAGGCCGCTTTCGGTGGTGTCCTGAATGGTAAGGTTGATCGATGCGGACGGAATCACGGCCCCAGCGCCGTCGCGCAGACTCACATTAAAGCTGTCGCTGTTGTCCGGGCCGCCGTCGTTGGTATAGACAAGCTCGCTCAATCGCGCGGCACTGAAGGTCGAACCGACATTGACCGGCGCGCTGGTCGCGCCGTCGTCCAGCGAGAGCGCGCCCGAGCCCGGTATCGCTTCAATACGGAACATGAGCTGCTCGTCGGTGTTATCCACGTCGAACACTTCGATATTCGCCGGGCCGAAAGTCAGTGACTCGCCCCGGATCACATCGGCGGAGAGCGTCGTGCCACCCGTGTCGGTATCGCCGGGCACGTTGAGCACCGGCGCGTCGTTGATCGGCGATACCTCAATGGCCAGAGTGCGGCTGAGGGTCTCCGGACCGATGTCGACGTCGTAATCAAAAGACTGTTGGCCGCCGGTGGTGTCCTGCTCGTGGGTAAACTTCAGGATACCCGCATTGATATCCGCCTGGGTGAAGGAGTCACCGTTGCCGAGCGCCTCCCCCGTGTCTGCCACGCCGCTGCCATCGGAGTCCAGGAACAAGGTGCCCTCATTCAACGTCGAGCCCGTGATGTTGAAGGTGATCTGATCAGCTTCCGTTTCGACGTCAACAATCTCCAGCACGCTGGCGTCGATTACGCCCGTCTGGTTCTCGTCAATCAGCAGGCTCTCATCGGTCACGATTTCAGCGAGGTCGTTCACCGCGGTAACCGTGGTCTCCAGGGCGCCGCCAACCGGGTCCATGTCCGTGTCGCCGCTCGTGGTGTCCACCGTTTGGCGGCTTGAAGGATCCGTAGTGAACGCCCGGCTGCCAGTGTCGTCGATAGCGTGGAGCGTCAGTGCACCTACCGCGCCGTTGAAGTTTTCGGCGGGCTGAAAGCGCAGATGGGCATCCTTGTCGAGGGCGAGCGCCACACTCGAGCTTACTGTGCCGACATCATCCCAGGACTCGCCGTTGTCGAGAGAAAACTGCCACGCGCCGCTGGCCGGATCGCTGCCATCGGCGCTGATCGCGCCGCCGGCAAGTGCATCGCCGTCGGCGTCGCTGTAATCGACCAGCAGATTGGCGATGGTCTCGCCAGGCGGCTCGTTGGTGTCCTCGAGCACGGCGGCCAGAGTGGCGTCGCCGGTCAGCGGGGTATCAGCCACTGCGTTCACGGTCACAGCTATGCTCGCGGAATCGACCTGATTGCCGCCGGCCCCGCTTTCGCCCAGGTCATCAACCGTGACCTCAATGCTGTCCGGCCCGTTGAAATCGGTATTGCCCTGATAAGCCAGTCCGTCCAGCGCGGCATTAATGTCGGCAATGCTGCCCTGCACGGTCACGCTGGCGCTGCCATCGGCCCCGTCCGTAACGCTCAGCCCTGTCAGGCCATTGAGGGCGACGGTACCGTTGGCAGCACTAACGGTGGTCTCCACGGTGGCGCCGCCGGCATCGGCATCCGCCAGGACCGGCGCATTGACCCCGCTCAGGGTGAGCGTCGTGTCCTCGCCCACCGTCTGGCTTCCGGGCACACTGACCACCGGGGTGTCATTGATAGCTTGCACTGAAATATCGAGGCTGCGGCCGGTCAGGTCGGCGTTGTCCGGCCCGGATACCGAGTAGCTCACCGCCAGCGATCCGGCAGTCTCCTCGCCGTCGTGGACGTAAACCACGTTGCCGTCGTTGATGTCCGCCTGGGTAAACGTGTCGCCATTATCGACAGCGCCGCCGTTGACAAGAAGCTGCCCTTCGGACACTGCGGACTCCAGGGTAAATGTCACCTGATCGGGAGTCAGATCCGGATCGGTAATATTCAGCTCACCTTGTTGAATCGTCTTACTGGCGCCCTCGTCCACGCTGATGCCCGTGTCGGCGGTGACCGTAAACGGATCCGGCACAGCGTTGATGCTGGTATCGAGGGAATTGCCGCTATCGTCGGTATCCGTATTGCCCGGATCGGTGACGTCGACGTGTTGTTCGGTTGTGCCATCGGTAAAGGTTCGAGCGGCGCTGTCATCGACAGCATGAATGGTCAGCGCGCCGACATCGCCATTGAAGTCCGGGGCCGGGTCGAAACGCAGGCTGGTATCACCGGCCAGGAGCAAGGCGTTGGTTTGACTGACCGAAACGGTATCGATGTTGGTCCAGTCGCTGGAACCGCTCACCTGGTACTGCCAGACGCCGCTGGCGGGATCGCTGGCATCATCGCTGACGGCGACACCGGCAAGCTGGTCGCCGCTGTCGACGTCCTCGAACAATCCACCGACCAGGTTGCTCACCGTTTCACCCGGCGGCTCACTGGTATCCTCATCGACAGGATCGAGCGTCGCATCGCCGCTCAAGTTCGGCGAATCGGGCTGGGGCGTGATGTCGATACTGAAACTGGTCTGGCTTTCGAAGCCGCTGGTGGTGGTGTCGTCCTGGTCGACGCTGATGGTAATCGTGGCCGTTTCCGTGGCGTCCGCCGCCGGGGTATAGGTCAGTCCGTCCAGAAAGTCGTTGATATCGCTGAGACTGCCTGTGGCCGTGAGCTGTGGCGCGGAAACGCCGGCGTTGCTGAGCTGCCCGGTACCGGAATCGATGGAGGCCACCGCTATCATGTCACTGTCACCACCGGTGACCTCGAGGTTCAACGAGGAGAAATCCAGGCTGGTATCCTCATCGATCGTCTGGTCGCCGGGTTCCTGAGAAAAGGTGGCGCTCTGCAGCAGCGCGCTGAACCCGGTCGCCTCGATGGTGCTCGTTTCGATGCTGCCCGTCGAATACTCAAGATGCCAATCACCGCCGAGCTCGGCCGAACCGGTGTCGTCGACCGAAGCCGCGACATCAACGCCGCCGGCGAGCTCGGAAACCTGCTCAACGAACGATTCGCCGTCGTGCCCGGCCGCGATGTCGCAGCCGTACAGCAACAGCTCGCCGCCGCGGGCCATGGCATCGCCGATGCGGCCAAACTCATCGACATAGCCATCCAGGTTTTCCGCCGTCAATACTGTGCCGCCAATGGTGAAGCGGCCTTCCGCGCCGTGGCCGAGCACATGCACGCCAGTGTAATCGCCGCCCTCCAGGGCATCAGCCATGTAGGCCAGGCCATCCACGCCCTCTGTCACCATTCGGATCTCCCCGTCGATCCCCTCGAGCAGGGACTCATAGTTTTCCACCGAGGTATCGACGAACACGATGTCACGCGGAGCGGCGGAATCGATATCATCATCGGCGCCGGGCACGTCGCCATCGATTTCCGCGATCAGGCCTTGTAAGCGGGACAGCACCGTCTCGGCGCGTACCAGCGACCGCGCCGACTCGCCACTGACGGTGCGCAATCCGAGGGCGCCCAGCTCGCCGTCAACCCCGGAGTCCGCCACGAGCCGCTCATAACTTTCCCTCAGCAGGTCGGTCAGCACCTCGCGACGCTCCATTAATGCTGGCGGTTGTTCCTGCGCCGTGCTGTCCTCACCGGCGTCTTTTTCCGCATACACGGCCGGCGAGATCCTATCGCTGGAATTCTCAGTACCATCAAGGGCACCGCGATCACCATCATCGAGCTCGGCGAGCAGCTCCTTCAGGCTGGCCACCACGGCGTCGACACGTTCCGAGCTTTGACGGTCGTCCAGGAGACTTCCGTCCAAATCATCTTCAGCCGCATTACCGGTCGAGGGGCTGTCCGGTTGCACTTCATTGCCGTCCCGCGCATCCCACTGCTGGGAATCGGTTTCCACCTTCACTTCGTCGACGAGGCGCTGCAAATTCCGTAATACACTGTCGACAACGTCCGGACCGCGCCGCTCGCCCGGCGAATCCGCCTTGTGCTCATCGTCGCCATCCGCGGCCACCTCCGGACTTACACTGTCCTCGTCGTCGGGTTCCACGTTATCTTCGTCCTTTGACTGCGAATCGCCAGCATCGGACCCGGAAGCGTCGTCCTCTCTGTGTAATTCGTCGCCGCGAATATCTTCATCGTCATTGCTCGCCTCCCCGGCTTCCGCCGACGAGGCCGGCTGCTCATCCATGTCCACGTTCTGTCCGGCGGCGTCATCATTTGCGGGCTGCCCGTCGTCCAGTCCGGCCTGGCTGGTGACCTCTTCCTGTTCTTGGCCTTCCTCCTCTTCACCCTTCGTTTCCCCCGGCTCGTCTTCGGTAAAGTCAGCGTCTTCGTCCTTGTCAGATGCTGCCGGAGCCTGAGTGGAATCGTCGCGCTCTTCAGTATCGCCAGCGTCGGTATTATCCGCCGAGGCTTCGGTATCTTCGGTCGTGGATTCCTTAGAGTCGTTGACCGCCTCCATCGCGGCATCCGCCTGGTTGGCCGCCTCGGCATCGCCGGCCACCTCGGCGCCGGTCGCCACGCCTGCGGCGTCGAACAGGTACCTGGGCTCAAGCGCCGACAAGGACTCGTCCAGCGATGGACGTTCCTGCAATCGGTTTATGTCAGGATCTTTGACTGCATACAGATATGGTGAAGACTCACGCTTGAGTCGCCGACGGATAAACTTAAACATGGTTAGTCTCTACTCCTGGTCCGTCATACTCGTTCGTTGTTCGTTCATGCTGTTGACTCGGTCTAGAACCCGGTCTCCCGGATGATTACGGCAGCAATCTGGCGATAAAGCCGGTCGAATAGGCTCAAAGGCGTTCCCCGGGCGCGAACCGCGCCCGTAACAACCTGCCCCGGTGGAGGCACAGCGTCGTCCGGCAGGAGGCGCACCTTATAAATTGACTGCTCGGAGACGAGTCTGCCGTCGGTATCCTCACGCACGGCGATGTCACCGCCGTAGACCGAGGCAAGATAAGGTTCATCAAACTGGCCATCGCCGGCCTGCTCGACGTCAACAATGCGAGCCACGACAGTGGGCCGCAGCGGGTCATCGGGCACGAACTCGGCTTCAGCGCCGACCATTACTCCGACGAGCTTGCTTTCCTCAAGGTAGCCTTTCACATACACGGCATCGGTCGCCGCGATGAAAGCCACCGCCAGCCGCGGGTTTACCCATCGCCCGGGATGCAGGGCATCGGCGAGATCCAGAATCTGTCCGTTCAAGGAGGCTCGAAGTGTCAGCTTTTCCCGGCGATCCTGGTAACTCTTCAAGGCTGCTCGGGTACGGTCAAGCTCCTCGTAGAGCACGTTCAACCAGGCAAGCTCATCAGCACTGGCTGCCGTGCGGGCGATGCGAAGCTCCAGAATGCGTACCCTCTCAGCCTCCATGCGCAGGGCGTGCTCAACCTCGGGGGACTCGAGCCGCGCAATGGCATCCCCGCGTCGCACCCGGTCTCCCTCCTTGACCGATACCGAGACCACCCTTCCGGCCTCGTGTGGATAGACAGTGGCGCGCTGGACGTATTCGAGCACGCCGGGGAAACGGGTGGTTTCCTGCCAGGGCACAAAGAACAAGCCCAGGGCAGACAACAGCAACAGCGACGTGCGGAGAAACTGGCGGGTCGCGAAGTAGTCCCGACGCCGACTCCACCACGCAGCGAGCTCGCGAGCGATGGGCATTAGTATGAACCAGGTAATCTCGGTGACGAACAGAATCAGGCCAAGCAGCTTGAAGAACAGGAAATAGACCAGCAGCGCGATACCGAGAAACAGAAAAAAGCGGTACACCCAGGTCGCCCAGGCGAACCATGTAAGAAAACGAGCGGTGCCCGCGGCCACGGTTTCCGGCGCGGGGTCCCGGGCGCCGAACAACAGGCGGCGCAGCCGCCAGCGCCCGAAGCGAAACGAGCGCTCCTGGAGATTCTCGATGCCCGTGACGTCCGACAGCAGGTAGTAGCCGTCAAAGCGCATCAACGGGTTGAGATTGATCAGCAGACTCAACACCCAGCTCGTCGTGGCCGCAAAGAACGCCACGCTGCGCAAAGCGCCATCGGGCAGTATCGCCCACGCACACGTGGCGAACGCGGCGATGCCCAGCTCCGTCAACATACCCGCCGCCGCGATGTGCGCGCGCTGGCGGCGGGAAGTCAGCCGCCAGGCATCCGTCGCATCGGTGTACAGCACCGGAAACAGCACAAGAAACGCCAAGCCCATGGTCGGCACCCGGCAGCCGTAGCGCTTGGCGGTATAGGCGTGGCCGAGCTCGTGAAACGCCTTGATAACGACCAGCGCGACCGCATAAAAAACTAGGCTCTGAAAATTGAAGAAGTACAGAAACGTATGAACGAACTCGTCCCACTGCCGGGTGGCGAGATACAGGCCTAGCAGACCGACGATAACGGTGACCAGAGCGAAGGCGCGGCCGTAGAGGGGCTCTACCCATCGACGCGTGGCGTCCAGGAAACGGTCGGGCCGCACCAGCGGGATGCGAAAGAACAGGTAGCGATGAATCAGCCACTGGCTCAGTTTTCCTCGCGCCGCCGCGTGCTGCTGGAGGTAATCGCGGTTGCTGCCGCTGGGCGAGCGGCGAGTCAGGGAATTGGCCCACAGGAAGCGGATAAGCGCCTCGACATCCCGGCGCGTCGCGTCGAGACCGGTCTCGGCGCGAACCCGTGCTATGAGGCGCTCGGAATTCGTTGTGGACCAGCGGGCCAGCATTTCGAAGGCAAGCCAACCGATGCGGAAATAACGGTTGCGGGGCGGATCAAAGATCGACCAGGTCGGCGAGCCGTCGACGGCGCGCGGCCCCGGCAACAGCTCCAGGTCGTCGCGCAGCTCGGGGAGGGTCAGCGCTTCCATGCCGCAGCTTAGAAACCGATGAACTGCCGGGCCGAGGAGATCGGTCGCCGGAAGAGGTAGTAGAAAAGCGTGGTTTGCTGGCCATAGATTTTGGCCGTTCCCCGCAAGCCGATGCGCGGCGGCGCTTCAGCCTCCGCCAGCCCGGCCTTGAGCGGAAACGCGAGCACGTCGGCGGCGGTTTTCTCCGCGACGTAGCTCGCCGAGGTCACCGTCGCTCGGCGCGGATCGAGCGGGTCGGAGTCGAGAAACATCTCGACCTCCGCGCCTTGCTCAATAACGATGGCATCCGCCACCGGCAGGTCGATACGTAAGTGCACAGCACTCGACGACACGATTTCCATAACGCGCTCGCCCACGTCCACGGGCCGGCCCTCCCAGTCCGAGGGATCACTGTACACCACCAATCCCGGCCTTTGCGCGGTTACTGTAACCCGATCGAGCCGTTCCCGGGCGTAGTCACGCTCGATTTCCCGCAAGTTCACTTCCGCCTCGAGCTGGGCGAGCCGCGCACGGCTGTCGTTGCTCTGGAAGGCGCCACTCTGAGCCTGCCGGTAGGCCGCCCTGGCCACATCCAGACGTCGCTCGGCGATGGCATGCTCGTTGCGCAAATCCACGGGTTCGAACCGGAACAGCGGCTCGCCCGCCTCGACGCGCGTGTTGGGCGCCACCAGTACCTCGTTGATCACCCCGCTCAGCGGCGCGGCCACGATGTTCGGCTCTGTGGCGGCGACCTGTGCCGGCGCGAGGGCGGTCATGCGCACGGGCAGAAACATTGCCGCGACTGTAGCCAGCATCACTGCAAGCCCGATCCAGCGAAACGGCAAGTTGCGCCGCTTGACCGCACCGCCGTTCAAGGCCCGCCAGGCGTGCCCATAGGTTTCTCCGAGACGAGCCAGCAGGGCGTGCTCAGCGTCCGTAAAGGGCTCATCGCGGTTGATCCACAACACAGCGAGCGGATCGCCGGCTGGTGTAAACAGCGGGCACATGGCTGCATGGGGGAAACTGAAGCTCGGCCAGTCGCGGCCAAGAGACTGGGGCACGTCTTCCGCCACCAAAAGCTGTACCCTGGATGTTTCGAGGGTATCCATCTGAGCGCTCACCACGGCATCAGTCCAACGTACTGCAGGCGCGTTGCGGTCGACCACCCCCAGGCTGGAAATCGCTTCAGTCCGGTAACGTGAATGCCGGGCCTCCAACACGTATGCCTGACGATAGGACACCAGGCGACGCGTGTCGTTGGCGATGAGGAACTGCAGGGCCTTGACAGATTCGGCACGCCGCGCCTCGGCCTCGAGCTGCAACAACACCGCGGAGCGACTGGACGCCGGCTCGGACTGTCGGCCCTGCGGTCGGGGCATGGTGACAACCGCTGATTCAACCGCCATCGGCATTCCCTCTGCGGGACGGGAACCGGGCGGTCCCGCTCATGCCCGCGAGCACGTCGCCCTGGCCGCCTTCAAAGCGCCCGTACACGTTCACGGTGTTACTGACCGGATCCACTACCGCGCCCAGTCGCTCCACGACGGCCGGTCGATGGGACTGAATCTCATCCACCAGGAAGGTAAAGTCCGTGCCTTTCTCAAGCCACGTCAACCAGGTAGAAGGAACGATGAGCTCGATGGTCGGTGCGCTGCGCTGAACGATACGGATAAGCTCCTGGTCGGCGGACACGCTCTCATGCACGTTGACCAGGCGCTCGACCACCAGGCCGTCGTACGGCGCCTCGATGGCACAATTGCCGATGCGCAACCGCGCCATGGTCAGCTCCGCGCGAGCCTTGTCCACCAGGCTGGCCGAGACCGACACCTCCAGCTCACCGACCGCATCGAGCTCGGCAAGCTGCTGATTATTTTCGTATTTTTTCTGCTGAGCCGCTAGCTCGGCCATCGCGGCCTGGGCTCTGGCCCGGTAATATGAGCAATCCAGGCCGACGAGCCGATCACCCTCGGCGAATGGCTCCCCTTCCTTATAGGGCAGCTCGATGATGCGTGCGGCGATTTCGCTGGAGATCGTGGCTTCGGCGCCGGCCTTGATAACGCCGCGCACCTGGCGGGGCGGGTTGTCGTCTCCTTGATTCGTGGCAGCCGTCCCCGACTGCCCCCCGGCCGGGCTGGTGGCCAGCAAACAGATCAGGATCAATAACAGAAACGAAGCGGTGAAGGTCGCTGCTTGTTCGCGAACAAAAAGTCGGGCGCCTCCATTACCGTGCGTCATCAGAACTTGCCTCCGGAGCTTCACGGTAATGCTAATTCCAAGCGTCTGATGAAACGATCGAGACAGGTCCGGCCTCGGCCTCCACCACGCTCACGGAATCGTCCCCCGCCTCAAGCGCCGACCCGATATCCGAATCGGGCCAGTTTTCCTTGAGAACGCGCTCGATCTCATCGAGGCTTCTCGACTCCAGGGAATCGATGCGCGGATCGAGGCCGGCTGCCATCAGCAGGTTCGCATGGGATTTCTGCAAATTGGCCCACGCCACGTTGTAGCGGATCTCCGCGAGCAGCGTATTCATGGCTTCGCGAATGCGCGTCTGCTTACCGATCTTGCGCGTTGACGCCATGGCCTCAACCTGGTTATCGATCAGAGATTGGACTTCCATGTGCGCCGTCTGCGTTTCGAACTGTTTCGAAGACAACAGGAACTGGGCCATACTTACCTTCACCTGGGTGAGAATGGCCATGCTCAGGGTCAGCGAGCGCGCGTCTAGGGCCTGCTGCTCTGCATCGGTTTTACGCTTCGCGGCGGGATAACGGACAAAGCGCAACAGGTTCCAGCTTACCTGGGCGCCAGCGATGAGCCAGTCGTTATTGAACAGGAAGCTGTTGTCGTTATGGTTCTGCGAAACATGCAGCCTGGGCACCGGCAGTATGTCCATCAGGGCGGCGCGCGCGGCGTGCTCCGCGTTGCGTTTGCGGTAATCCACCTGGCGGATTTCAGGTCGCTGGCGCAGCGCTTTTTGCTCGAGCTCCTCCAGCGTGTGCTCGAGCTCGAGCTCGCCGGTTTGCTGCGGGGGCACCACCACATCGACCTGCGAGGGGTCCCTGATGCTCATCAATGAAGCGAGCTGGATACGCGCCATGCGGAAATTCTCCTCCAGCTCCTCGACCTGACGCTTGATATCGATCAGCTCGCGGCGGTAGCGCAGCGACTGAAGCGGGTCGTCGAGGTTGTTGTCACTGATCTCCCGCGAGCGGGCCAGGGCCTGTGCCACTTCAGTTTTGACATTGGTCAGGCGGGGCTCCAGGCGCTTGGCCGCCACGGCCCGCCAGTACGCGGTGCGAACGTTCTGAAGCAGTCGGTGAATGACCTTGCGCTTTTCCTCCTCAGCGATCAGCACTTCATTGGCACCCTGTTTGGCGCGGTAGTAGGAAATTCCGAAATCCAGCACGTTCCAGCTCAGCTCCAAATTGGCGTTGAAGATGTCCCTGTCCTGGGAGGTGGAAAACTCCAGGGATTCCTCGCCGGTTATCAGAGACCGGGAGCTGGCTCCGGAGAAATTACTGCGGCTTGTGAAACCGGCCTGGGCCACAAAGTCAGGCAGCAGCTCGTAGCGGGACAGATTAAGATCCGTTTCGGCAAGCACCCCTTTGCTCCACTCGAGCCGGTAGTCCAGGTTGTATTTCAGCGCCCGGGCCATCGCGCGGGAGAGTGTCAACGGCTCGGTCAGCGGCTCGCCAAAATTATCGAGAAACTCGAGATCCTCCGCGGCGCGCCGGGAGACTTCCTCGTCGGTCAATTCCTTGGGCTGTGCCACGCAACCGGTAATCAAACCAGCGCAAATAATCAGTGTTAAGACTTGACGCATAGATAACTTGCTCCTTTACCAAACGGCCGACACGAATACAGCGACGGCTGCAAACGTTGTATCCGACCTGTATTAGCGAGCATTGGCCCGCCCACGCCTGCCATGCAGCGGTAAAACCACCTGTATTAGCGACGCACGGTCGCGTTCCTTTAATTGGCAACTGACTAAATTAAAAAATCCCGGGGATTTGCACACAGCTATGCGTCGAAGGCGAACGCCTTTACACTGCCACATATCTGACACCCACCTCATCGAAAATGCAAAAAAAAATCCTGACAGGCCCGACTATTCGCCACGCCTCGTTCCTTACCAGATTCCGAGGAACCTGAGGATAAACAGGACGATGACGATGGCACCGACGATGTAGATGATCCGATGCATTAAATTCTCCTCTATATGGATTGTTCAAGCGATGGAACGCCTGAACCTCGCGCTTCACGCAGCATGATAGGCATCGCCGGATGCGTCGTCGGTACGCTACCGCACAAACAGAGCTTGTCTGGATTGGGGTCGCCAAGAGTCAACGTTTAGGGGCTATCCGGGCGCGTTGACAGGCTGAGTCCTGTCGCGGAGTCATGTTCGATAGCAGGCAGACGCGGGAAGGGAATTGCCACAATCTCCTTTCAACGAACAGGGTTGCTTCATATAAGGCCGGATTGTTCTCAGTGCCTTTCCATCAGCTTAGACCGGCCGACGGATTCGTCAAGAACAATTCGTTTGAAAATTTGCCGGGCGCCGGATGCAGGAACAGCCAAACCCGGCCACCGGTCACTCATCCGGGCCTGACTTACCGTCCACGGGCTATAGGCGGAGTTATTTCCCAGGATTCTCGCCGCATGGTGAGCACTATATCTAGGGAAACTCTGAATAATTCGTCCATGAATTCTCAGAGCACGGAAAACGAAAATGTCGATTTCCGTTTTCCTTCATGGATCAATCACTTGCGTGATTGACCCATGTCGACATATCCCTATGTCGCGGGAAACTCTGAATTGATCAGAGTTTCCCTAGGCCCAATGTTGCAGAAAACTACGCCTGATTGGGTGGATAGATAAGGCGAGATGGGCGTCACTGCTGGTATTGTTTGGGTTGCACACTCGAACAAGACCGGACAGGAGGGGCCACATCTCGTGAGGTTAAGCAGAACAGATTCGAGCCGTCGAATCAATGGTGATTTGGCGCTACGATACGATGCATCGGAACTGACGTCGTTCGCCGGATTGGAACTGGTGAGTCGGTTTTTCCGGCGCCTGAAGTTGAAGGGGTTGTTGCGGAGCGCGAGGTTACCGTACAGCGATTTTGGTCCACCGGCAATGGTGTTGTTGTTACTGACGCTATGGATCACGGGTGGACGACGGGTTCGGAATGTCGCCTAGCTGGAAGGCGATCCGTTGGTGAAGCGGGTATCGGGCCTGAGCCGGATACCGACGCTGCATACAGTGGGCCGCTGGCTTCGAGCCTTTGATGGGTGCGGAGTGGCGGCGCTGCTTGGTGTCAACAAGCAGCTGGTGGGGGCGGTGATTGAGCGCAGTACCGTGCGGCGGCTGACGGTGGATGTGGACGGTTCGGTGGTGTCGACGGGCCTGAAGGTCGAAGGAACGCGGCGGGGTTTCAACCCGCACCGGCTCAAGGTACCGAGTTATTACCCGATCACGGCGTATGAGGCCAACACGGGGCAGGTGCTGCGGGTTGAGAACCGGGCGGGGAACGTGCATGACGGCAAGGCCTCGCTGGCGTTTCTCAAGGATCTGTTTGGGCAGCTCGATGCCACGGTCGATCACCGCCCGGTGCTGGAGACGCGCATAGATGGGGCATTTTTCCGCGAGGACGTCATTGATATGCTCGACGCTGAGGGTGTGGAGTACGCGATCAAGGTACCGTTTTACCAGTGGCTGGGCCTGAAAGGGCGAATCGCCAAACGGTGGCGCTGGAAGCGGGTCGAGGCTGGCGTCGAGTGCTTCGAGCAGCGGATTCGGGTGCCGGCTTGGTCGCGCTCGCTGCGGGTGGTGATTTACAGAAAGCAAGTGGCGCGCCGGACACGGAAGAACTTCCAGCTGGATCTGTTCGATCCGGATGATGGGTATTATGAGTACTCGGCGATTGTGACCAACAAATCGATCACGGGGCGCACGCTTTGGTTTTTCATGTGCGGCGGGGGCACGCACGAGAAGGTGTATGCGGAGCCGAAAAACGGCTTCGCCTTCGACTGCATTCCGACGCAAAGCTACGAGGCCAATAGCGCCTGGCAGGTGCTGAGTGTTCTGGCGTTCAATCTGATGCGTGGCCTGCAGGCGAGCGTGGCTGAGCGACGCGCCACCAACCATAAGCGGCGTACCGTCCGGGTTTTCGAGACGATTCAAACCAAACGTTGCGTTTTCGATGGCTTGATCGTGCTGGCCTGCTCGTGCAGCCCAATGGTCGAACGACGCTGGATGTCGGTGACAACACGACGGTGCGCGAGCGGTTTCAGGCACTCGAACACGCGATTGGAGCCTGATTTACGTACTGCAACATTGGGGTTAACAGTGCTTCCCGGGCTTTGCCACTGCGCATCTACAACAGGCCGGCCGGTGTGGCCAGGGGGTCCGTTGGACTCCTATTCTGAGACCCGAAGGCCTGGTAGACCCGTGCGCCCCGCACTCCCGGCCTCTGCGGTTGTCGTATACCCCATGCTACCGACAATACGGAGGATCCGATTATGTGCGACATCAACGGCTGCGGCAGCCACGCGAACCTGCCGCCCATCAAGGTCGATCCCGAGCGGCGGCGCCTTTTTCTCAGAGGCGTCGCCAGCCTGCCCCTGGCGACGGTCCTGGCCTACCCGGACCTGGCGAGCGCCGCGGCGGACTCCCTGGACAAGGTGTCGGCCACCCTCAGAGACGGCGCCGACGTAGGCGCCTACCTGGCCCTGCCGGATGCGGAGAAGGCGCCGGCGGTGCTGCTCATTCACGAGTGGTGGGGCCTCAACGACCAGATCAACTCCGTGGCCGCCGAGCTGGCGACCCTCGGCTACGTCGCCCTGGCCGTGGACCTCTACGGCGGCGAGGTCGCCGATACCGCGGAGGGAGCCCGGTCGCTGATGCAGGCCGTCGACGCCGAACGGGCCACCGAGACGCTTACTACCTGGATCGACTGGCTCAAGGGCCACGAGCGGACCACCGGCAAGGTTGCCACCATGGGCTGGTGCTTCGGCGGCGGCTGGTCGGTGAACGCCTCCATCGCCGCGCCGGTGGACGCCACCGTCATCTACTACGGCAACGTGGCCAAGTCCGCGGACCAGCTTGAGTCGCTCGAGGGCCCGGTTCTCGGCCATTTCGCCACCCAGGATGGCTGGGTCAACGAGGAAATGGTCGACGGCTTCAAGAGCGCCATGGAGGAAGCCGGCAAGGCCGACATGCTGACGGTGCACTGGTACGACGCCGACCATGCGTTCGCCAACCCCACAGGGGCGCGCTACGACGCCGAGGACGCGTCCCTGGCCTGGGAGCGCACCCGGGCCTTCCTGGAGGAGAACCTGTCCTGAGCGCGGCGCGTAAACACAGGAACAAGCGGCGACTGATCTCGAGCGAGCGCTTGTCGATCCAGTAGCGGGTGCTGATACCGAAGGTGACGCGCATGGTGCCGGTCACCTCGCCGTTCTCGAGCAGCGGCAGCAGCAGTCCCTGGTACAGCAGGATGTAGTGGTCCTCGTCCTCGCTAAACGAGATCTTGCAGTGCTTGAGCTGCTTCTGCTTGGCGCTCATGGCCTCGATCGCCTCGAAGTCCCGGTAAGACACGGCCCACGCTTCGAGATCAGGCCCGGGCACAACGCCCCGGCCCGGATCCAGCCGCTCGGGATCGAAGTCCGGCACCTTGATATACCGGTAGCTGAACTCCTGACACCGTAGTCATCGCCATGGCGGTCGCCTCTACGGTGGCGGGCGCCGCCATGAGCTGAGGCATCTAAAAAGTGGGGGTGCATCCGGCGCGAATCGTTCTTAAGTGTTCGATTATATGGTGGGCCGTGAAGGGCTCGAACCTTCGACCCGCTGATTACGAGTCACGCTCACAAATCGGCCAAATTCCCTTTTGCTCAATAACTTACAATGTCGCGTTCCCCCACTTTCCTTCCTGGTTATACCGACATAAGACCCTGATTGTTCTACTTGCCGGTTCGCAAAGTGGGCGGATGCAAACCCGACCCATGGCGTACGGAAACACTCAAGCACCGGACTCCATCAGACTGCCTCGGCGTGGAGGTCGAAATCCGCGTGGATCAGGTCGTAGGGTACGTGCACCTTGCCCTCTTCCGTGCGTGCCACGAGATCCCACTCCGTGAGTATATGAACGTCTTCATGGACACGTTTCACGTCCCGCTCCAATTCCCGGGCAAGTCCTCGCACGCTGCTGGGACCGAGTGTCTGCAGACACTCAATCAGCTCCCACCGCTTCGGGGTGAGCACGGAAAACAGCGCTTTGGGTGACTCAAACACTATAAGCGCGTCGGTGCCTTTGTCCGTCCGCCATGACTTGACGAATCTTCGCCCCATTTCGTCAAGTGCCTGCCGGGCGTCTTTACGAACTTGAATAGTGGCAGTCTTCATAGCGAACGCTTCTTAAAGATATCTGTCAGGAAATCATGGATAAGGCCTTCGACGCTGCTAAGCCGACATGGTTCCTCGACGTCACCGAGGTGACGATGGTCCCCCTTAAGACGTTCATTGTCATAGCCGACAATTCGTCTATCCGGATAGCCATAGAACAGTCGATATTTGTAGTGGTGGGCGCTCCCTGGCACGGGTTTGGGAACACGCCAGATCACCATTTCGACAATAGCCCCGTCGTCGAACAGGAATCGATCGCGGTGGATCAGTTCCGCATCCATGTTGGCAATTATGCCAACATATTTGAATGTAATCCAGCGGTGAGGCCATCAGTGAATTGCGACTCCTCTGTTGAGGTATTGCATGATTCTCAACCCAGTCGGGGGCTTCAACCTCTCGGGTTTCTCTGCAACAGGTCCGATAACCTGCTGACGAGCCGCTGTACGGTCTCCGGGTCGGGGATGGGAACCTTAACGTAGGTCTGCCCGTTGTCGGAGTCGGTCTCGATGGGCGCCGCGACATCGCTGGATTTACCGGAGTCGCCGTTGTGGGGGGTGGACAGAGTCTCGATCAGCTTCAGCCCGGCATCGAGCAGCCCGGCCCATGCGTCGTTGACGGCTTTTTCATTTTTCGGTCCGGATACCGGCGACGGCCCGATATCGGCCCGCTTTGACGCCATCGGCGATTGTGGGCGCTGGCATGTGTCGGTAACGGTTTCCTGGCCGCGGGGTGCGTTGCTTCCCGCCGGTTCGCCGGTTTCAGTTGCCGGGTCGCCTGCCTTGACACCACCGGCGGCCGCCTCGACGCTCTTCATGAACTTGTCCAGACGTGTGCCGCTCAAGAATATTTCCTTGTCTCCGTCGTCCAGCACCCCCGAGAACAAGGACTTCTTAAAGGCCAGCGTGGACAACATATTTTCCTCGATCGTCGCTTCGGCCACGAAATTCACCACCTGAACGCCCCGCGCCTGACCCATCCGATGCACGCGGCCGATGCGCTGCTCGAGCACCGCCGGGTTCCAGGGCTGGTCCATGTTCACCACCACCGAGGCGGCGTGCTGCAGATTCAGGCCGGTGCCGCCGGCGTCGGTGGACAGAAACACACGGCAGTCCGCATCGTCGTTAAAGCGCTCGACCAGCCCGCCGCGCTTGGCGCCGGGCACGCCGCCGTGAAACAGTACATAGCCCCATCCCTTCGCCTCGAGCCGGCGAATGATCAGCTCGTGCGTGCCCACCCATTGACTGAACACGACTGCCTTGGCGCCGGGATCCTCGAACAGCTCGCCGAGCAGCGTCACAAGCTCATCGGTCTTGGCGCCATGGTCCGTGGTTTTATCGAGCAGATAGGTGCTGTTGCAGGCCATACGCATGTTCTGCAGGGCGCAGGTCAACACCCGTTGATCGATATCGGACAGATAGCCCGTCTTACGCCAACGCCTGACGATGCGCGCCACGGTGTCGGCGTTCTCCTCGTGGTGCGCCTGCTGCTCCGCCGTCATGGGCACAAAAATGGTGTTGTCGATCCGCTTCGGGAGCTGGCGCAGCACTTCGGCCTTGCGGCGCCGGATGAGGATCGGCGCCAGGGTTTTGCCGATGCGGTCCAGATCCCGATAGCCGACCACCCGGCCTGTTTCGTTGCGCATCTGATGATCGTGCAGCAGCCGCCAGGTCGGGCCGAGCCGGTGCTGATCGACGAACTGCACGATCGAGACCAGCTCTTCCAGGCGATTTTCCAGCGGCGTGCCGGTCAGCACGATGGCGTATGGGCTCTCGACGCGCTTCAACGCCCGCGCCGCGATGGTGTTCCAATTTTTGATGCGCTGGGCCTCGTCCACCACCACGACATCGGGTTGCCATCTTTGGATGGAGTCGAGATCCCGGCGCAGGGTCTCGTAGTTGGTGATCTTGCAGAACGCTTCCTCCCGATACTGCGCTTGGCGCGCCGCGCGCGGTCCGTTGATGACTTGCGCATCGCGGTCGGCAAACCGCGCGATCTCCTGCTGCCACTGGTGCTTGAGGGAGACGGGGCAGACGACCAGCAGGCGCTCGGCACCGAAGTGCCGGACGAGCAGCTCGGTCGCGGCGATGGCTTGAATGGTCTTACCGAGCCCCATGTCATCACCGATCAGCGCGCGCCCCGCCCGCACGGCAAACAGGGCGCCTTCACACTGATACGGATACAGTGGCGTATTCAACAGATTCTTCAACGCCTGGCTGTCCGCCCCTTCCGGATAGGCGTCATCGAGCAGCCGGGCCCGGTGCTCGGCGTCGCGGGCTCGCGCGATAAAATCGAGCGCATCGTCGTAGCAGCGCACCTCGTGGCCGGTCTTGCGGGCCCGCGTTAGGAAGTTGTCGAGTCGGCCGAACTTGTTGGCCGGCAACCGCCAATCGTGCCGGGTGTCGAAAAGCTGCGCGGCGTTGCGCTCTGTCTGGGGTGGACACTCGCTGCCCTGGCGAAAGTGCACGCTGCGTTCGCTGCCGTAGCGGAGATACACTTCGCTGTAAGGCGGCGTAAAACCGGCCTGCAGCGCCTTCTTGCCGCCGCGCTTGCGTTCCAGACGACCTAGCGTGAACTCAATATGCTTGCAGGTGCCGAGCTCGTTGGTGGCGAAGTCGGGACAGGAGCAGAAGTTGTCACCGGGCCGGGTGCCGCGGATCGCGACGCGGTATGTCGTCTCCTGCTCCGGGTTGGTCACCGAGAACTCGGAGAACACCGGCTCATCGCCCAGGTTCCGGAGAATGTAGGCCTGCTCGCGGCCGTACTGGCGACGCAGCCCCGTCTGCCAAGACTCGGCAGTCAGATCATCGGGACGTCGCGAGGGCGACAGCTTCTTCCCGCGTTTCTTTTTACCGCGCTTCTTGGAAACTTTTTTGCGACGGCTCGGGGCGGATTTTTGCTTCTTCGCTGCCATACCCGTTGAGGCTACCACATTCGGGCCGAACTTCCGCGACGATCCAAGCGAGTCAATGGAACCTGCCGAACGGACGCACACCCTCTCTGGTCGGGACGGCCAGTATCTCTTTCATCACTGATTTTCCATGCCAATATTTGACAGACGTTGCAATATTTGTACAATTGTATGTCGTCTCAGTCACCAATATTTCTCTGGCGGTCGCTCTCGATGAACCGGAGAAAGCAGGGATCGTCCGGCTCACCGCCGACGTAGAAGCCGTCTCTCCCGAAATATTGCCCTATGAAATCGGCAATGCTCTGACCGCCATGATCAAAAGAAAGCAACTCACGCACGACGAAGCGCTGTCGACATACAAAGCGACAAGCCAAATTCCGGTAAGGTTGCTTCCCGTCGATATTCCCGAAGCTCTGGAATTCGCGCTGGCTTATGGTATTTATGCTTACGACGCCTATTTTCTGCAATGCGCAAGGAATTTGTCATGTCCGCTATTACGTTGGATACGCGCATGAAACAAGTTGCAAATGATCTCAATATAGATCTACTGGAGTAGCTGAAATTGAAAGTATTTACATATTCAGAAGCTCGACAAAACCTGTCGAAACTGTTGACCATCGCCCAGAAGGAAGAAGTCGAGATTCGCCGGCGAGACGGCACTACCTTTTCTCTTGTCGCGAAGCAAAAATCCAGAAAGTCGCCTTTTGACGTGCGTGGAATAAGAACCAACGCGACAACGCAGGACATATTGGACGCCGTCAAAGAATCAAGAACGGACTAACCTGGTATGTGACCTACATGGTCTTACCAACTGGGATCTATATTTGGGGCGTATCTAACAGCGCAGCGATTCACCGTGAAATACAGTGAGTCAGTCAAACCGATCAGTTACCTGGAGAGCCACACCGCCGAAGCCGTGCGCGACGTGACCGAAGGACACGGAACGATGGTGATCACGCAGGACGGCAAAGCAAAAGCCGTGCTCCAGGCGGACATAACCACCTACGAGCAGACCCAGGAGACTCTGGCCTTGCTCACGATGCTGGCGCAAAGCACGAAAAGCCTTCAGGACGGTCGCAGCAAGCCGGCCAAGAGGGCTTTCGCCGACCTCCGCAAGCGCATCAAGACATGCTCCGAGTGAAGCGCTGCCGTGTCCGGATTATTGAGACCCCGAGGCAACCTCCTCCATTCCTTGCACACTCTCAACCCTGGGTGGCCTGCCTGCCCCGTCAGGCGCATGCATTCGACGTACGTATTCAGAGGCTGGTCGGCTTGGAGTACGCTCGCCCACCACGCCAGAATCCGGGACGCAGCCTAACCACCTGAAAGCGAGCCCATACATACCCGCTTTCGCTGCTGTTTCCCGGGATTT
>JAXHNI010000014.1:0-237098 GCA_034520625.1 Gammaproteobacteria bacterium
TTCGGACTTCGGCTTCCCTCATGCCGCTGCGCCTTCGGTGAGAATGGTGTTGAGGAGGTGAGCGTTCTGATCCCGTTCCGGATGCGCGAGCGCTTCGCTGGCGAAGACCCACGGTTGTATTCGGATACCGGTATCGAGCCAGATGTCATACGCCTCGCCGCTGAGCGCAAACTGCTCTTTGAGCAGATCGGCGCGTGTGCGATGCTCGCTGTCGATGAACACCGCCACGTCCGCATCGCTGTCCGGGCGGTGATCGCCGCGCGCACGCGATCCGAACAGGTAAACGGCCTTCACGCTATGGCCGTAACGTGCGGTGAGGATCTCCTGGAACACATCCAGCGCCGGTCGTACGGTTGCGTCCACGGCCATGTTTACCTCTCCCACACCGGCAGCGCCGGCCGCTGCGTCAGCGTCGCCTCGTATCGCTCACGGTCACCCGAGTCGAATACCAGCACCCGAATCTTGCGCTGCAGGTAGTTCTCGGCTTTCTTCGTCAAGTCGGCCAGGTTGGCGTGGTCGATGTCGCCCAGCAGGGCCAGGTCGATGATGCCGGTGTCCTTGCCTTCGGCGTAGTCGTCGATCAGGGCGGCGGCCTCCAGGTCGCCCAGGCGCTGGAGGATGCTATCCAGGATGTGGTCCATGCCCAGGGCCTTGCGGACCATGGAGTTCAGCTCGGGAAACAGGGCGTGCTTTTCGTTGGCGTGGTAGTAGACCTGCCGGCCAACGCGTTCGGACTCGACAATGCCGGCCTCAGCGAGCTGGCCCAGCTCTTCCCGGAGCTGGCCGGGGGAGGCGTCGAACTCAGAGGCCATTTCCCGCAGGTAGGCGCGGTTTTTGGGGTTCAGGAACAGGCGCATGAGGATCTGCACCCGCATCTTGGAGGTGATGATGCCGGTGAATACGTTCTGTTTTTCAGTACGAACTATGGCCATCGAGGCAGTATAGCCCCGCGACGGAGGGTGTCAAGGCGGAGCACCGCGGCGCGTGGCCGGAACCGGTCGCGTGCCCGTCATCCGGGCCGGGGATCCCGTCTTGCCGGTCAATCCATCCCACCTGTCATTTTCTCGAGCTTGTGGGAAAAGAATCGCTCGCTCCACAGCTTGAGTCCGGCCTGCTCAGCCGCGGGCAGGAACGGCGCGACGTCCTGGGCGGCTCTGTGCCAATCAATGCTTCCAATTTTTCTGTTCATTTCACGGTCCAGCCATTTGGCATCAACTTCCAGATCCGTGCCGGCCCAGGGCCCATATTGCTCCAGCGCGTTCCCCAGAAGGCACAGGTTCGGTAGCGTCCCGCGGGCAACGTACCAACCGAAGTCGAACCAGTCGCGCCCTTTGATCCACCGCCGGCAAAGCAGCGCATGAATCTTCAAAGCAAAGTTACTCGCCAGATCCTGCTCGCAGAGCTCGAAATCGAGTGGAAAATCCAGAAAGCGAAAATCGAATCCGGAGCCTTCCGGCGGGCGGGTATCGATCTCCAGCTTGACTTTCAGACTCGGGACGGGACCGTCGCGATAGAATGACAGGTCGAGCTGGTGGCCGATCGAGTCGTCCTTCAGCATCGCCTGCCGAACGGCATGATCCATGCGGCCGCGGTCCGTCAGTTCGCAGCGAATGCCGAAATCCGACAATACATCGGTGAAAGTATCGAAATAGCCGTTCCATTGAAAGCCGGGATCCGGAGTGCGGAGGATGAAGTCAAGATCTTCCGAGAAGCGAGGCAGATCGTGAAGAATGCGCAGGCATGTGCCGCCCTGGAACGCGGCCACCTCGAAGAAGCTCGCCCGCCATAGCGCATAAAGGGCGACCTCCTGGAGAATCTCCTTGAGCGCCTGCTCCGCTTGCTGAGCGTTCTCGACCTGATATGCCTCGAGGCGTCGCCTCAGCAGATCGATCATCCGGCCAGCTCACTACGCAATGCGCTGATAAAGGCCGTCATGCGGCGGTGCTTATACACCGGCTGCAGCCGTTCAAGGTCTTCATCGTCGATTGATCTCAGAACGTCCGGATCGATGCGCAGGTCCTCCCGAACGCCTTCAAGGCCGGGATAATCGCTCTTGCGACGACAGTAGAGATCCAGCAGCGCTCTCAGCGGCTGCGCGAGCAGCGCGGCCTGGCCGTCGAAAACTCGCCTGTCCGCGCCCTCCAGAAACAATCCCGTACGCAGCGACAGCGGATAGAAACGGAATAAGCCCAGTCGCGGCACCTCCTTTTCGTACCGCCGGCGGCCCGGCACCACCGACAGCGTCACCGGGGCGGATTCGGGAATCCAGCCGTGGAACGCCAGAGCGCTCTCGAACGACACGTAGCAGCCGGGCCGCAGCGCTTGCGCGACCACGAAGGGATGGGGGAGCGTCCGCTCGCCGTCCCGCGCCAGCAGGTAACGACCGCGCTTCAACCGCAGCAGATCGCCGCGGCGCAGCGCGCGATTGACCAGGTTGTACCGCCGCTGGGGCGTTCCCGTCAGCATCCGCGCGAGCTGGCTTTCCGTGATGACGCGACCCGCCCGGCCGGATGCCACGATCTTGTGCACCAAGGATTCCATAAATGTACAATACTTTCATATATTGCAAGTTTCAAGCATTTATTAAATTCAGAATGCTCCGAGGGTCAGAGGGACTATTGCGGGAAAAGGAGGGGCCGGTGAATACGTTCTGTTTTTCAGTACGTAAATGGGTCATTGGGGGAGTTTAGTGGGTGGTGGGGGGTTGTCAAGGGGGAGCGGGTAGATCGGGTTGGGGTTCGTTTGGGTTGTCGGGCTGGCGCCCGACCTACACCCGACCTACAAGAGCGGCGGTGCGATGAGTGGATTATTTGCTATAGTGCAGGGAATTACGCCCGATAATTAAAGGTATATGGCAACTCCGGACAAGGTAGTTTCCCTCGGTGGGTTGGCGCAGCGGTTGATTCGGGACGGGGTCCTGGATGCGGCGGCAGCCGAGGATATCCAGGCCAAGGCCCTCAAGAAGAGCCGCTCCTTCTACGTGCAGCTCGCCGAAAGCAAGGCGGTGGATTCGTTGCGCCTGGTTCGCGCGGCGTCGGAGGAATTCGGCATCCCGCTGCTGGATATCGGGGCGTTCGAGCTGGAAAACGCCCCCATGGACCTCATCGACAGCAAGATCCTGGAGAAGCACCGGGTCCTGCCCCTGTACAAGCGCGGCACCAAGCTGTTCGTGGCCACTTCGGACCCGGCCAACAGCCGCGCCATCGAGGAAATCAAGTTTCATACCGGGCTCGGCGTCGAGCCTATCCTCATCGAACCGAGCAAGCTGGAGTCGGCGCTCGACGCGGCCCAGGACACGGCGGATACGTCTCTGGCGGACCTGGAGACCGAAGAGGGCCTGGACGACATCGACGTCTCGGCCGAGGAGGACGTGCCCGGCGGCGACGATGTCGACGTCCAGCAGATCGACACCCCGGTCGTCCGCTTCGTCAACAAGATGCTGCTGGACGCCATCAAGCGCGGCGCCTCGGACATCCACCTCGAGCCCTACGAGAAGAAATACCGGGTGCGCTTTCGGGTGGACGGCGTGCTTCACGAAATGGCTTCGCCGCCCGTCAACCTGGCGGGCCGCATCTCCGCGCGTGTGAAGATTCTGTCCCGGCTGGACATCGCCGAGCGCCGCGTGCCCCAGGACGGGCGCATGAAGCTCACCCTGTCCAAGAACCGCAGCATCGATTTCCGGGTGAGCACCCTGCCCACCATCTACGGCGAGAAGGTGGTGATCCGGCTGCTGGACGCTGCCGGCAACATCGTCAACGCGGACCGACTGGGCTTCGAGCCGGACCAGCGGGCGGCCTTCGACAAGGCCATCAACTTCTCCTACGGCATGATCCTGGTCACCGGCCCCACCGGCAGCGGCAAGACGGTCACCCTGTATACCGCCCTGAACGCCCTGAACAACCCGGAGCGGAACATCTGCACCGTCGAGGACCCGGTGGAGATCAACATGATGGGCATCAACCAGGTCAACATCAACGACCGGGCCAACCTGACCTTCGCCACCGCCCTGCGGGCCTTTCTGCGCCAGGATCCGGACGTCATCATGGTGGGTGAGATCCGGGATCTGGAAACCGCCGACATCGCCATCAAGGCCTCCCAGACCGGCCACCTGGTGCTGTCCACCCTGCATACCAACGACGCCCCGGCGACCCTCACCCGGCTGCTGAACATGGGCGTGGCGCCGTTCAACGTCGCCTCGGCCGTGCACCTGATCATGGCCCAGCGCCTGGCCCGCAAGCTCTGCGAGAGCTGCAAGGAGCCCATCGACATCCCCGAGCACGCCCTGCGCCAGAGCGGCTTCACCGACGAGGCCATCGCCGAGGGCGTCACGGTGCATACCGCCAAGGGCTGCGACCGATGCACCCTGGGCTACAAGGGCCGGGTCGGGATTTTCCAGATGATGCCCCTCACCGAGGAGATGGGCGAACTGATCATGGAGGGGGCCAATCAGTACGATATCGAGCAGCAGGCGGCCAAGGAGGGGGTGCTGGATCTCCGACAGGCGGGACTTTTGAAGGTAAGAGCGGGTGTCACCAGCCTTGAGGAAGTGGAAAGAGTGACTAATATCTAACTTATGGCCCGTCGCGCGACAAAAGTTAAGCTCCAGCAATTCGTCTGGCAGGGGAAGGACGCCAAGGGGCGGGAGCTCAAGGGCGAGAACGAGGCCCCCAACGCCGCGTACGTCAAGTCCATGCTGCGCCGCCAGGGCATCCAGCCCTCCAAGGTGCGCAAAAAGCCCAAGCCGCTGTTCTCCACCAAGAAGCGGATCACCACCAAGGACATCACCTTCGCCACCCGCCAGCTCGCCACCATGATCGGCGCGGGCATACCGGTGGCGCAGTCCATCGAGGCCATCGCCCGCGGGCACGAGAATCCGAGCATGCAGGAGGTGCTGACCTCCATCCGCCAGGACGTGGAGTCCGGCACCAGCCTCAGCCAGAGCATGAAGCGCTTCCCGCTGCAGTTCGACCGCCTCTATACCGCCCTGGTGGCGGCCGGCGAGGAATCCGGCACCCTGGACATCCTGCTGGAGAAGGTGGCGACCTACAAGGAGAAGATCGAGGCCATCAAGAGCAAGATCAAGTCCGCGATGCTCTACCCCGCCGCCGTGCTGCTGGTGGCCATCGTGGTAATTGCCATTCTGCTCATTTTCGTCATTCCGCAGTTCGAGAGCCTGTTCCAGGGCTTCGGCGGCGACCTGCCCACCCTCACCCAGTGGGTGGTGGACCTGTCGCGCTGGTTTCAGGAGTGGTGGTGGCTGTTCTTCCTGTGCCTGATCGGCGGCATCATCCTGGCCGTGGCCGCTTACCGGCGATCATCGCGGATGCAGTTCATGCTGGACCGGGTGGCGCTGAAGCTGCCCATGTTCGGGCCGTTGATCCAGAAATCCGTGGTGGCGCGGTATACCCGGACCCTGTCCACCATGTTCGGCGCCGGCGTACCCCTGGTGGACGCCCTGGAGTCGGTGGCCGAATCCTCCGGCAACCGGGTCTACCGCAACGCGATCCTGGACATCCGCAACGAGGTCAGCACGGGCCGGTCCCTCGAGGTGTCCATGGCCCAGACGGGCCTGTTTCCGAGCATCGTCCTGCAGATGGTCGCCTCCGGCGAGGAGTCCGGCGAGCTGGAGCTGATGCTGATGAAGATCGCGGAGTTCTACGAGCGGGAGGTGGACGACGCCGTCGCCGCCCTCAGCAGCCTGATCGAGCCCATCATGATCGTCATGCTCGGCGCCATCGTCGGCACCATGGTGGTGGCCATGTACCTGCCCATCTTCAAGATGGCCGCGGTGTTCTAAGGCGACGAATCGCCCCGTCCACCCTTTGATCGGCCCCCTGTAGGTCGGGCGCAAGCCCGACATATCCGGGGAACCCCTGGATGTCAGGCTCGCGCCTGACCTACAGCCTGACCTACACGTCGTTTTGTCATAGCAAGGCTAGTACAATCCTTGATCCATGTGGATCGTTCCCACCCTGCAGAGCAATCCGGTATTGCTTTACGTCGCCGTTGTCTTGTTCGGTTTGATCGTCGGCAGCTTCCTGAATGTCGTGATCGTCCGGCTGCCGGTGATGCTCGAAGCGTCCTGGCGGCAGCAGTGCCGGGCGCTGCTCGAGCCCGATGCCGCTGAGGAGACCGGCGAGCCCTACAACCTGGTTCACCCCCGGTCCCGCTGCCCGCACTGCCAGGCGCCCGTCAGGGCCATTCAGAATATCCCGGTGGTGAGCTGGTTGTGGCTGCGCGGCCGCTGTGCCCGCTGCAGGGCCGCCATCGGCCTGCGCTATCCCGTGATCGAGATCCTCGCCGCCGTGCTGGCGGTGGCCGCGCTGTCGCAGTTCGGGCTGTCCTGGCAGCTCGCGGGGGCCCTGGCGCTGTACTGGAGCTTCCTCGCCATGAGCGCCATCGACATCGAGCATCAGCTCCTGCCCGACAACATCGTCCTGCCGCTGCTGTGGGTGGGGCTGCTGGCGAATTCCTTCGGCCTGTATACGGACATTCATTCGGCCCTGTACGGCGCGTTCTTCGGCTATGCATCGCTGTGGCTGGTGTTCCAGGGCTTCAGGCTGCTCACGGGCAAGGAAGGCATGGGCTACGGCGACTTCAAGCTGCTCGCCTGCATCGGCGCCTGGCTGGGCTGGCAGGCCCTGCCCCTGGTGATCCTGCTGGCGGCGTTCTGCGGCGCCATCGTGGGCATCGCCATGATCGTTTTCAGGGGACAGGAGCGGAGCCAGCCCATCCCCTTCGGGCCGTTCCTGTGCGCGGCGGCCTTCGTGGCCATGATGTGGGGGCCGCAGCTCACCGACGCCTACCTCCAGTTCGCGGGGCTATAGGCGCCATGCTCAGGATCGGGTTGACGGGCGGGATCGGCAGCGGCAAGACCGCGGTCTCGGACCGCTTCGCGGAACACGGGGCGCCGGTCATCGATACCGACGTACTGGCACGGGAGGTGGTGGCGCCCGGCGAGCCGGCCCTGGAGCAGCTCACGGACGCCTTCGGAAATGACATTCTGCGCGCGGACGGCACCCTGGACCGGGACCGGCTCCGGTCAAAGGTGTTCGAAGACCCCGAAGCCCGGCGCCGCGTGGAGGCCATCCTGCACCCGGCGATCCGCCAGCGCTTGCGCGGCAGGCTCAGAGAGCTGGAGCAGCAGGACGAAACCTACTGCGTCATCGTGGTGCCGCTGCTGGTGGAAACCGGCTTCCAGGAGCTGGTGGACCGCGTCCTGGTGGTGGAGGCGCCCCGGGAGCGGCGCATCGAATGGGTGATGGCCCGCAACGGCATGGCCCGGGAAGAGGTGGAGCGGATCATGGATGCCCAGGCCTCCTCCGAAGAGCGCCTGAGCGTCGCCCACGACGTCATCGACAACGACGGCAGCCTCGAGGACCTGCTGGACAAGGTCGACCGCCTGCACGCCAAGTACCTGGTGGTGCCGAAGGACGAATCCGACCCCGGATGCGGTTCGACCGCCGGTCTATCCTATGATGATCGCTGCCGTACTGTCAGCATCGCCACGCGCACCTCTAATACTCATTCAGTATCTCCAAGCAGCACTCAGCATTGCGACCATACTTCTCGGATTTCTATTGTTCCGGCGCTTTCTACCTCAGTCTGGCGAACGGCGCAGCCCTGCTATCGCAGTTTCGCCACACTTGGTAATAGCCAATGTTTATATACTGACGGAAAGTCTTTTTACATTTGCGTTAGTTGGCTGTTTGCTGATCACCACGTATGCGTACGAACGGAACGGAAGGACGCTCGCATTCGTTGCTGGCGTTACGCTTGGCCTATTGAACCTCACGAGATCAGCGGTGCAGTACTTCGTTGTGGTTCTGGCGGCTGTGTGCTGGCTCAGGGGTTACCGGCCCGCTTCACGATACCTGGTACTAGTACGAAACCGAGAATGAACAGCAGCAATATCCGATTGCTCAGAGTGAATCTATACTTCACGATGAAGAATGCCAGCATCAGGTAGGGGAAATAAATTATCGACGACTTGGTGAGCAGCGTCAGTCCCAAGGTGATTCCGGCAATAATCGACAACACGACACTCTGTCTCGCGAACCCCTGGATCGTCAGATAGGCAAACAGCATGAGAAGGAACGTGAACAGGGATTCCGTCAGCAGGTAGATGTTCATCGCCACCAGGTGGGGAGAAAGACCAACCAGAAAGCTCGCCCCCAAAGCCCATGCATTGCTCAGGAACTCCCTGAGCACCAGGAACGAGAGCAGCACCGTCAGGGTGCTCAGGATGACCTGTGCCACTCTGATGGAATAAACCATTTCCACAGTCGGAGGCACCGTCACGAACGGGTACAGGAACATTGCATAGCCCGGAGGCCGCGTCGCGTCCGGAGTAACTGTGATTTCAGTGTCGGTCAGCTCGGGCGGCAGCATCGATGAGTATATCCCCGAGGACTTGATGTTGGCCGCGTAGCTGTAGTACTCCTTCGCATCGTTGCGAATCGGGACCGTCCCTTCGATCATGTCCACCATGCCCAACCGCAGAAACGACGACAAGACGAGAATTGACAAGAGGACTAGCAACTCACCGATCGAAACGGGTCCACCTACTTTGATATCGAGGGCATTCAACGCGGCATCTCGTGTAGCTGAACTATTCATATCTCGCTACCGACCTATCACCTCTACGAGAAGACGAAATTGCGAAAGTATAAGTATTTCAGGACAAAAGATACGATCATTATTGTCCCAACGACGAGCAGATACTGTATACCGGCAATACTATGCAAAAGCACGAAACTGACGAACTCACCGGCCCGGAATCCCAGGGACGACGCTAGAAACCGAAGCAGCTGCCCACCGATGGGTGCATGGGCTGCCCGATAGACATAATATCGAGCCCCCAAAAAATTAGTGCAGAATGCGATTACCAATGCCGACAAATATGCCCCCTCTTCCCCGAACCCGGCCAGTTCATGAAAGCCGGCCGTAAGCCCCACCACCAAGACAAAGCTTAGAACGCCCAAATTCGCAAACCGTACCCCCGAAGCTATTCCGGACTTGGTACTCGTACCCAACCTCTGATCTGCTTTCGACAGAATTCGTTACCTTCGCTTGTCTATCATGTCTGCCAACAGGGCGAACATACCGAAATTCAAGGAGAACATCAGCAATATCACTGTCTTATCAGTCAGATTATCGAGATAGATTAGGTCATACAGGAAGCTCATCGCGCCGCCGGCAAAACCTGTCAGGGCTATGGGGAGAAACACCTTAAGTGGCGCAAAGTACATGCCCGTCCTGACAATAAGCTGCACGAACATCAAGGTGTCTCTGATCGGTCTAATCTTCGACTTGCCGGCACGATCCTTGTAGCCGATGGGCAGATATATCACCTTATGATTATTTGTAAGAAAGGCCAGAGTCACTGTCGTCGTGAAGCTGAAACCATCCGGTATGATATTCACATAGTTCGAATAGACGGCGCGCTTGAACACTCTCAACCCCGAATTGATGTCGGGGATGTCATAATTCGCAATCCAGGAGCAATACTTGCGAAAGAAGTACTTGGGGATGCTGCGAAGCTTGGAGTAAACGACGTCATCTGCCGTTCGCGCACCGACTACCATATCAGCCTTTGAGTCCGCAATTGTCGCGAACATTTCCTCAAGCTTTTCGTTTGGATAGCTTCCATCCGCATCCGTTATGGCGATGTATTCGCCCTTGGCTTCCTGTATTCCGTCTTTCAGGCTAGCGCCATATCCCCGGTTATTGGGTTCATTGATAACCGTGAGATTTCCGTATTCCGCCGAGGCTGAGGCAAGCTTCTCCGTGGTTGTATCGGTCGATCCGTCATTTACGACAATGATCTCGCAATCGGGCCAGTCAGCAATGAGGTCGTGGATTTGCTGCACCGTCTCAAGTATCGAACTCTCTTCGTTGAAACACGGAATGACAATGCTGAATTTGATTGTTCTCATTATTGCCGGTATCCGGAAAGCCTGATCAGGCCCCCTACTAAAAATTTGGTAATCACATCAGAGACGCGTCAACGCAGACGGCTACAAACCAGCCTGATGGATAAAAGATTTACATCCAATGTAGCGCTTGGACACCAACCTGCGTTTTCTCGAGATCAATCACAGGTGCTCTACTACCAGAACGCCTGAAACGTATGTTTGATATGTAATAGTAGTTTAGCATGGCTTACTGATACTCACCATTGCGCACCACAAAAGCGATTCAGGCCTGGCTGGCTTCCTTGGGTCTTATTGCCGTCACGACCTACCCCATCTAACTTTTGTGTTATCACGCCAAGACCGTTGGCAGAAGAACCGGTATCGTGATGGCGTACATTAGGAGCCCGTCGCTCCCTTCTGCAGCCCGCAACTCACCTCCATGCTCCATTCAGCAATAAATGCTGACCTACACTCAATCCCACGCGGCGCCGAGCATCGCCGCGCCCTGGGCGCCGTGTTCGATGGCGGTGTCCTGGTCCGCCGGGGTCATGCCGCCGAGGGCGTAGACGGGAATCGGGATGTCCGCGCACAGTTCCCCGAATCGCGGCCAGCCCATGGGCTTGGCGTCGGGGTGCGAGGCGGTGTGTTTGACCGGCGACAACAGGGCGTAGTCGGCACCGCGTTCGGCGGCGGTGCGGAGCTCGGCACCCGTGTGGCAGGAAACGCCGATGATCCCCGCCTCAACGCTCAGGGTCTCCTGTTCGAGCACCCGCGCGGGCAGATGGACGCCGTCGGCACGGGCACCGGCGGCGCAGTCGGCATGGATGCAGACCATCGCGCCCGCGGGCCGGCAGATTTCGTTCACCTCTTCGATGAAAGTTCGCAGGTGATCCCCGGCCATCGTCTTCTCGCGGACGATCACCAGTACGCGGCGGCCGGCGACGTGGGCTGCCAGCCGGTCGAGGGTGCGTGATTCGCCGTATCGAGCGGTGTCGGTGATCAGACAGGTCCGGGGCAGGACGACGGCGCGTACGATCGTGCTGTTGGCGGCCAGCAGATCGATCCGGTCCAGCGCTTCCGGGGCCACCCAGTCGAGCAACTGTCCCTCCAGGCCGGACGGTACTCCCTCATAATCGAGCACCTCGTTCACCCGCAGGCGGACGGTGAGATCGTCATAGTAGTAAGGGAAGCGGATCAGCGGGCGCTGCCGCCGGACGGTGATGCCCAGCTCTTCGTGGAGCTCGCGGGCCAGCGCCTGTTCCATCGATTCGCCCGGCTCGATCTTGCCACCGGGAAACTCCCAGAGTCCGGCGAATGCCTTGCCCGCCTGACGCCGGTTGACGAGCACCCGGCCGGCGTCGTCGCGGACGATGCCCACGGCGACGTCCATGGGTTCGGAGGCTGAAACGAAGGGGTTCATGGGCCGGGCATTGTAGTGGCAACGGGGGGAGGCTGACAGCGGCGATGCAGTGGGGGCAAAGTGGAGAAACATGGATTGCCGCGGCGGCAGACGCCACCTTGTGATGACCGGGGGTCGTCTACACTTGCTGTGTTCCCCGTTTCCGTCGTGTTCATATGAGAGCCAGCCCGTCCAATTCCCTCGTTGCTTCGCTGTCCAGTGACAGCGCCTTTCGTGTTGCGTTGGTGGGCATCGTCCTGCTGGCGGCGATGGTCCGCCTGCACCAACTCGGGGCCGACGACCTGTGGACGGACGAGACCTTCAGCGGGTTTCTGGCGCTGACGCCGGAGTGGGTGTCGTATCTGCGGATCGACAACACGCCGCCGCTGTACTACCTGGTCCTGAGGTTGTGGTGCGGGGTCGCATCATGCGGGGAGCTGGGCCTGCGGCTGCCCTCGGCGCTGGCCGGGGTCGCGTTCGTGGCGCTGGTCGGCGTGTTCTTCAAGCAGGCTTTCGGCCGCGGGGCGGCGCTGGCCGTCGCCCTGATCGCGGCCCTGTCCCCCGTCCATGTCTATTACTCCCAGGAAGCGCGGGTTTACTCGATCCTGCTCACCACCCTGCTGCTGTTCCTGTTCCTGCAGTGGCGGGTGATCCACCGGAAGGCGACGACGACGCACTTCGTGCTGTTGTTCATCACGGGCGTATGCGCCCTGTACCTGCATTATCTGTCGGCCATCGCCATCGGCGCCTACGCGCTGGTCTGCCTGGTGGAGAAGGCTTCGGGGTACCGGGATATTCCCGGTCGGTACTTCGTCGCCGTCGCCGCGGCCTTCGCCTGTTTCGTTCCCTGGGCGCTGGCCGGGCTGCTGGGCAGCGGGTCCAGCAGCTCGGAGCTGGCGTGGATCGCGGAGTATTTCGAGGACAAGCCGTTGTGGCAGCTTCCCCTGCGAACGCTCACGACGTTCCTGACGGGGCCGGAGCTCTATTACAACGAGATCAATTTGTTTCTCAAGCGCCATGCCGACATGGACATGCCGGCCGTCGCCCGGGCCGCGAGTGCCCTGCTGACCTTCCTGGTTCTCGTGCTGTGCCTTGCCGTGTTCGGGGGATTCCGGGGCCTGTCCGGCGATCGGCGCCGGGCGCTGCTCGAGTCGGCGGCCTTCGTGATCCTGCCGCTGCTCGGCCTCGCCGTCGCATCGCTGGTAGTGGCCCCGGTGTACGTGGCGGGCCGGTATGACCTCATCGCGTTTCCCGGATTCCTGATGCTGGGGGGGACGATCGCAGGGATGGCGTTCGATCGGGCGGGGGCGCTGGCGCGGCCCGGGGCCGGCGCGGCGCTCGGCGTGCTGCTGGTGGCGCTGGTCGGTGCCCAGGCTTACAAGCTCATCAATCATCGTCTGACCCCGCCGCATTCGGAAACCGTGGCGGCGGAGACCGCGGCCGCCGCCGGGCGCCTCGGGGACGGCGACGGCCTGCTGGTGGCCCGGCAACAGGCGGCCCAGGTCTGGTATTACCTGCACCGGCTGGGCTATGCGCGCGTCGGCGGGGCGTGCATCGGGCCCGGAAAGCGCTTCACCTGCCGGCTGTTCCCGCGGGACATGGAACAGGCGCCGGCGTCCCAGGAGCGGTTCACGCGCATGTACGACAGTCCAACGCCGTCGTTCGACATCGGCTATTTCGTGGATGACCTGGCGGGCGACTCGAACGTGGTGCTGATGCTCGACAGCGTCGCGTACGCTGACCGCAATCTCACCATCGACCGCATTGCCGGCGGGCTGATGACCAGCCTGCTGGATGCGGGGTGGGAGCTTCAGGACATCGCGAGCGATCAGAATTTCCTGGTTTTTGGCGGTGGTGAGCGGTAGGGAAACTCTGGCCACCTCCGTCTTTGCGAGGAGCGGAGCGACGAAGCAATCTATAGTCGGCGCTCAGCGGCGCTTGACGGCGACCAACCGGAGCGGCAACGAAGGGCGGGATCAGTCAAGCGTCGGACTGCAGTGCTCTTTACGTTTCGCTTTCATCTCCGCTCCATACCAAACTGCGAATGCTGACGATGATGTCGGATGACCAACACTCGAAGCAAATCCTCGTCGACAACCCGGTACAGGATGGAGAAGGGAAAGCGATGGACAAAACAACGCCTCATCTGCCCTGCAATGGGGCGATAGATAAGGGGGCTTGCGGCGATACGGGCAATTGTCTGATAAATTTCTTCCCGGAACTCGCCACCGAGTCCAATCCGTTTCTGTTCGTAGAAGTCGACTGCGCGGTTTAGATCGGTGATGGTACTTGGATGATACTCAACCTTCATTCATTCCGCCCGTCCGACGGCGGAATTCTTTCTCTTCCACTGCATCCACTTTTCCACGCTCCAGCTCCGTATCACGCTCGTTTGCTAGTTCGAGGCCCTCCGGATCAATATTGGGATCAGACGCCGCCTCTCCACTTTCAACCAGGCTCTCCCACGCTCTGAGAGCAAGTCGCTCTCGTTCGGCGGCAGGAAGGCCCAGCAACTCTCGTTCAATTTCGGTGATATTAGCCATACCGGGATTTTACCTCAGAATCTCCGCGAGAAAGCACATCGTCGGCGCTCAGCGGCGCTTGAGGCTGACGCGGGCTCGCGGTAGCAAGGCGATATCAGGATCAAGCGTCCGACTGCAGCGCCGTTGCCGGGCTCTACCTGGAAGCCCACTCTATTTTGACCTTTCGATTATTTGCCGCACAATCGCGCAGATACAAATTAATCAATGTCTGGTAAGGAATACCCGACTCTTCCGCCATGTCTTTGAAATAGGACACTGTATCTCGATCTAACCGCATAGTTATCGGTTGTTTCAGATACTTTGTGAAAGGGTTTTTTCGACCTTTCATCTTCGAAAAATCGTAGTGGTCTCTCATCGTCTCTGTCTCCAATATTCCAGCTCTTCGTCTCTGTCCGCCCTCCTCGCCGATATGATGCGAATTATGGTTTCACGCTCTCGGAAGCAGTGACAGACAACGAGCACCTGTGGCTTCAAACTCAGGCCAAGTAGTAGAAAGCGATCTTCCTCATCGGAGTGATCCGGATCATAAAACTGTATGGCATTCTCATCATAGAACGCTGTGCGAGTTTCCTCGAGCGTCAGGTGCGGTACTCGGCGTTGATGGTGACGTAGCCGTGGGACAGGTCGCTGGTCCAGATCGAGCATGAGCCGGTGCCGAGGCCCAGGTCGATGGCGATGGTGATCTCCTCCGCCGCCATGGCGGCGGCGCCCTGCTCTTCCTTGTAGCCCGGGTCGACGCCCCCGGCGCTGACGATGGTGCAGCCGTTGACGGCGATCCCCACCCGGGCGACGTCCAGCTGCTCGACCGGGGCGCGGCCGACGGCGGCGAGAATCCGGCCCCAGTTGGCGTCGGAGGCGAACAGGGCGGTCTTCACCAGCGGCGAGTGGGCCACGGTCAGGGCGACCCGGCGGGCGTCGTCGTCGCCGGCGGCGCCGCTGACGGCGACTTCCACGAACTTGGTGGCGCCTTCCCCGTCCCGCACCACGGCCTGGGCCAGTTCCCGGCACAGCTCATCCAGGGCGGCCTGGAAACGGGCCAGGTCATCGCCTGCGAGCGCCGGCCCCTTGCCCGTGGCCAGCAGCAAGCAGGCGTCGTTGGTGGAGGTGTCGCCGTCCACGGTGGTGCGGTTGAAGGACTGCTCCACGGCCCGGCTGAGGCAGTCCTGGAGGCCGGCTCCGGGGATCGAGGCGTCGGTGGCGACGAAGGCCAGCATGGTGGCCATGTCCGGGCAGATCATGCCCGAGCCCTTGACGATGCCCGTGAGGGTCACCGTGCCCGCATCGGTCTCGACCCGGCGCCAGGCGCCCTTGGGTACCGTGTCGGTGGTCATGATGGCCCGGGCGGCGTCCAGCCAGCCGTCCGGAGCGGCATTCGCCAGTACCGCCGGCAGGGTTTCAGCGATGCGGCCGGCGGGCAGGCGCTGGCCGATCACGCCGGTGGAGAACGGCAGCACTTCCTGTTCAGAGATGTCCGTGCAGTCCGCGAGGGCCCGGCACACGGCCCGGGCGTCGGCGAGGCCGGGCTCCCCCGTCCCGGCGTTGGCGTTGCCGCTGTTGATCACCAGCGCCCGCGGCGCGGGGCGCGCGGCCAGGTGCTCGCGGGCAACGATGACCGGCGCGGCCTGGAAGCGGTTGCGGGTGAAGCAAGCCGCGGCGCGGGTGCCCGGCTCGCACAGAAATATTACCAGGTCCTCGCGGTCCTTCCGCCGTATCCCGGCGGCGCCGGTGCCGACGGTGATGCCCGCGATCGCCGGCAGGCTGTCCGGTGCTTGGAGTCCCACCGCCATGACGGGCCCTCAGCCGTTCAGCCGGCCGTGGCAGTGCTTGTACTTCTTGCCCGAGCCGCAGGGACAGGGCTCGTTGCGCCCGACCTTGCGGCCCTCGCGCACGAAGGGCTGCTTGTCCCCGCCCTCGGGCCGCGCCTCGGCGCCGGCGCCGGGATGGCCCGCGGCCGCGGCCCTGAGCTGGGCCTCCTCTTCGGGGGCATCGCCCATCTCGGGCCGGATGAACTGCATGGACTGCTGGGCGGGCGCCCGCTTGCGGGTCTCCGCCTCCTCGATCTCCCGCTCGGTGCGCACGTGGATCTTGGACAGGGTCGTTACCACCTCGTGCTTCACCTGCTCCAGGAGATTCTGGAACATCTCGAAGGCCTCGCGCTTGTACTCCTGCTTGGGGTTCTTCTGGGCGTAGCCGCGCAGGCCGATGCCCTGGCGCAGGTAGTCCATGGCCGCCAGGTGCTCCTTCCACATGGAGTCCAGTACCTGCAGCGTCACCCACTTCTCGAGGTGGCGCATCACCTGCTCGCCGGTGTCCTCGACCTTCTTCTCGTAGGCGTCCGAGACCATCTCCAGGATGCGGTCCCGCAGGACCTCCTCGTGCAGCTCGGGCTCCTTTTCCAGCCAGTCCTTGACCGGCATGCGGATGCCGAACTCGCCCTCCAGGTCCTTCTCGAGGTTGTCGATGTCCCATTGCTCCTCGAGGCTCTGGGGCGGGATGCTGCGGTTGATCACCGCCTCCACCACGTCCCGGCGCATGGCCTCGATATTCGCCGAGATGTCCTCGACGTCCATCAGGCGGTTGCGCTCTTCGTAGACGATCTTGCGCTGCTCGTTGGCGACGTCGTCGTACTCCAGGAGCTGCTTCCGGATATCGAAGTTGCGGCCCTCCACCTTTCGCTGGGCGTTCTCGATGGCGCGCGACACCCAGGTGTGCTCGATGGCCTCGCCCTCTTCCATCCCCAGGCGCTGCATCAGTCCGGATACCTTCTCGGAGCCGAAGATCCGCATCAGGCTGTCTTCCAGGGACAGGTAGAACCGCGACGACCCGGGATCGCCCTGGCGGCCCGATCGGCCCCGGAGCTGGTTGTCGATGCGCCGCGACTCGTGGCGCTCGGTGCCGACGACGTGCAGGCCGCCCGCTTCGATGACCGTGTCGTGCCGCTGCTGCCAGTCCGCGCGGGCTTTCTCCTTCGCCGCGTCGTCGTCCCCCAGTTCCTCCAGCTCCAGCTCGAGGTTGCCCCCCAGCACGATGTCCGTGCCGCGGCCCGCCATGTTGGTGGCGATGGTGATGGCCCCCGGCTGGCCGGCCTGGGCGATGATCTGGGCCTCGCGATCGTGCTGCTTGGCGTTGAGCACTTCGTGGGGCAGGCCCTCTGACTTGAAGCGCCCGGAGAGCATCTCCGAGGCTTCGATGGAAGCCGTGCCGAGCAGCACGGGCTGGCCGCGCTCGTGGCAGTCCTGCACGCCGGCCACGATGGCATCGTACTTCTCCTTAATGGTGCGGTAGATCAGGTCCGAGTTGTCCTTCCGGACCATGGGCCTGTGGGTGGGCACCACCACCACTTCCAGGCCGTAGATCTGCTGAAACTCCGCCGCCTCGGTGTCCGCCGTGCCGGTCATGCCCGCGAGCTTGTCGTACAGGCGGAAGTAGTTCTGGAAGGTGATCGAGGCCAGGGTCTGGTTCTCCTGCTGGACCTTGAGCCCTTCCTTGGCCTCGATGGCCTGGTGCAGGCCTTCGGACCAGCGCCGGCCCGGCATCATGCGTCCGGTGAACTCGTCGATGATGACGATGCCGCCGTCCCGCACGATGTAGTCCACGTCCCGCTGGAACAGGGTGTAGGCGCGCAGCGCCGCGTTGAGATGGTGCAGGAGCATGATGTTGCCGACGTCGTAGAGGCGACTGCCCTCCTCCAGCAGCCCGGACTCCACCAGCAGCCGTTCCGAAGTGTCGTGGCCCTGCTCGGTGAGAAAGGCCTGCTTGTTCTTCTCGTCCAGGCTGTAGTCCCCGGGGCCCTCCTCGGTCTCCTGCTTCTCCAACCGGGGGATGATCTCGTTGATCTTGTAATAGAGGTCCGTGCTTTCCTCGGCTGGGCCGGAAATGATCAACGGCGTGCGGGCCTCGTCGATCAGGATGGAGTCCACTTCGTCGACGATGGCGTAAGTCAGCTCGCGCTGGGCGCGGTCCTCGGCCGAGAACGCCATGTTGTCGCGCAGGTAGTCGAAGCCGAACTCGTTGTTGGTGCCGTAGACCACGTCACAGGCGTAGGCCGCGCGCTTCTCGGCGGGGTCCTGGCCGGCCACCACGACGCCCACTGTCAGGCCCAGGAATTTGTAGATCTTGCCCATCCACTCCGCGTCGCGGCGGGCGAGGTAATCGTTCACGGTCACGATGTGCACGGGGCCGGCCAGCGCATTGAGGTAGACCGGCAGCGGCGCCACCAGGGTCTTGCCTTCGCCGGTCTTCATCTCGGCGATCTTGCCGTCGTGAAGGACCATCCCGCCCACCATCTGCACATCGAAGTGGCGCATGCCCAGGGTACGCACGGATGCCTCCCGAACGACGGCGAATGCCTCGGGAAGCAGCTGCTCGAGGGTTTCACCTCCCTTGTGCCGCTCCTTGAAATCGTCCGTCTTGGCCTGCAGAGCTTCGTCAGACAGCGCCTGCAGCTCGGGCTCCAGGGCGTTGATCTGTTCCACGGATTTCGTCAGCTGCTTGATCAAGCGATCGTTGCGGCTGCCGAAAACCCGCGTCATTAAGGATCCAACCATGGTCATGGGGGATTTTCCAGTGAAATGCCGGGGTTGAAAGACAAGCGAAGCTTACAAGTTTACCGTTTCTAGTGCGGTCGGGTGTAGGGGAAAACAAGGCCCGGCGAGAAGGGCCTCTGCGTCGTGCGCTGTAGGTCGGGCGCGAGCCCGACTGGATACGAATGTCGGGCTCGCGCCCGACCTACAGTCAAAGGAAAAAAGGGGTCGGAGGGATTTTCCTGGGAAACTCCCTCCGACCCCTTTTTTTTCCTCCGTCCCCTTTTTGCATTTTTGCCCCTAGCTGGAGGCGTTCAGGTGGTCGTGGGGATTGATGGTCTTGCCGTTCTGGATCACTTCGAAGTGGACGTGGCTGCCCGTGGAACGCCCGGTGCTGCCCACCAGCGCCACGGTGTCGCCCTTGGTGACCCGGTCGCCCACCTTGGCGATCAGCTCCTTGGCGTGGGCGTAGCGGGTTTCGTAGCCGTTGCCGTGGTTGATCTCCACTATCAGGCCATAGCCCGACTTGCGCCCGGAGAACGACACCACGCCGTCCGCCATGGCGCGGATCTCGGAGCCCGAGCGGGCGGCGATGTCCACGCCTTCGTGAAACGCCTTGCGGCCGGTGAACGGGTCGGTGCGGTGGCCGTAGGCGGAGCTCAGCCAGCCGCTGGAAGTGGGCCAGCCCTGGGGAAACTGTTTTTCGTGGAGCTCGCGGTCCCTCAGCAGCGCCTCCAGGACGCTCAGCTCGTTTTCCTTGTCCCGCAGCGCGATCTCGATGAGCTGCAGGGTCTCGCTGAACTTCGTCGACTGCGCGCCTTCCCAGGGGCCCGCCGGCTCCGGACCGCCGATGGCGGGCAGGTTGTCGAAACTGAACTCCTCGCGGTCCAGGCCGGCCATGTCCGTCAGGCGCTGGCCAAGGGCGTTCAGGCGCGAGACGTGGGCCTGGACCTGGCCCAGCCGCTGGCCCAGGCTGTCGATATGGTCGCTGAGACGGCGCCGGGATTCGTGCAGCATCTGGCGCTGCTCGTTCAGGGACAGCCGCAGCGCTTCCACTTTTTCGGTGCCGGGGGTCACGATCTTGTAGACGATGCCATCGCCGCTGTCACCGCCGGCGGCCATCGACGGATGGGTCCCCGGATTCGAAGCTCGAGGCTCCGGCGCCGCCGCGACGGACCAGCTGATGGCATCGGAAAAAATGGTGTCGGGAAGGAGCTCCGCGACGGTGGCCGGGCTCGCTTGGCGCTCGCCGAAGCTGTACCCGAGGTAGGCGCCTCCGGCCCCTATGGTGCCCAGCACCATCGCCGCGACGATGCCCACCAGTGTGGGCCGGAGTCTGAGATTCCGGCTGGGACCCGAACCGCTGGGAAGGAATATGACTTGCATTGCCTGCCTCAATCGTTTACCAATATCCGGCATCATGACGCGCGCCGGCCGGACAAATTCATTTACGTCAGTTGCTCAATCCCTGCATCGGTCCCGGAATCCGGTTCTTGAAGAAGCCGTCAACCGGCAACGGGCGCTGACACCGCTGCTCACGGCATGGAACGAGGCCGTCTCCCGGCCGTTATGCCGTCACGCTCATCCGGTTTCCCTGCAAAACGGAGTGTTGACCGTCCATGCGGAATCCCCCGTCTGGGCCAATCTCCTCCGGAACACGGAGCAATCCATTGTTTCGGCCCTCAGGGACTCGGGTCTGTCCGAGACCCGATGCCTGCGTATCCGGATTGCTCCACCGAATCCCGCTCGAAACGCCCCCACGGCGGTCGATGAAAGGGATGACAGTCCGGAGTTTAGACGCCTGTTCGCCCAGTTGCGCCGGGCGTTGGACTGAACGCCGAGTCCACCTGACCGGAGGTCAGGCCGACGCCGTCAACGGGTGCATGAAGGCGAGCGGCGCATCCCTGGCGTCCTCGAACGACACCAGCTCCCAGGCGTCCTCCGCCGCCAACAAGGCACGCAGAATTTCGTTGTTCAGGGCGTGACCCGACTTGTGGGCGCTGAACGCGCCGATCAGCGGGTGGCCCAGCAGGTAAAGATCACCAATGGCATCGAGGATCTTGTGCTTGACGAACTCGTCGTCGTACCGGAGCCCGTCCTCGTTCAGGATGTGGTACGAATCCATGACGATGGCGTTGTCCAGACTGCCCCCCCGGGCCAGTCCCACCTTGCGCAGCGCCTCGACATCGTGCATGAAGCCGAACGTCCGGGCGCGACTCACCTCCTTGACGAATGAGGTGGTGGAGAAATCGATGGTGGCGCGCTGGAGGGAGTGACTGAAGATGGGGTGGTTGAACTCGATGCCGAAGGAGACTTCAAAACCGTTCATCGGGTCGAAGCGCGCCCATTTGTCCCCCTCTTCGAGGACCACGGGCTGCTTGATCCTGATGAATTGTTTCGCCGCCGGCTGCTCCTCGATGCCCGCCGACTGGATCAGGAACACGAACGGGCCCGCGCTGCCGTCCATGATCGGCACTTCCGGAGCGGTGAGGTCCACGTAGGCATTATCGACGCCGAGGCCCGCGAACGCGGACATCAGGTGCTCGACCGTGGATATCCATATGTCGCCCTTGCGCAGCGTGGTGGACAAACGCGTGTCGCCCACATTTTCGCAGCACGCGGGAACATCCACGGGCGGGTCCAGGTCGACCCGGCGAAACACGATGCCGGTGTTCGGTGCTGCCGGCCTCAGTGTCAGATAGACTTTTTCGCCAGTATGAAGCCCAACTCCGGTGGCCCGAATTACGTTTTTTAGAGTTCTTTGTCGAATCATGAAGCCTTCAGATGGCCTTTCTTGTGCTAATGGTGTTGATTTACTGACGTACGCAGCCATCCGACCGCGCGCCGGTTCTGATTACAGCCCGGTATCGTCTCCCCAAGTCCGGGAAATCGTACACGATTACCCATCACGAATCCACACCGCGCGCGCAGATGCCGCGTCCGGCCCATCGCGGACGCCGCCGCCGCGCGGACGGACCTTCCGCACCGCCTCCGTATCGTGCAACACGGCCGTCATGGCCACGCCGTTGCCGCCCACAGCCTAGTCCGCCTGCTTGCGCAGAAACGCCGGGATATCCAGGTATTCCATGCTCTTGTCGTCGCCGGCGGCCGGCATTTCCCGGTTACCGCGCCGGTGCCGGATCACGGTCGGGGCGTCGAAATCCTCGTAGTTGACGGCCTTGGGCACGGCCTCGACCACGCGTTCCTCGCGCCGCCTGGGCTCCTCCTCGCGCTGCCTGGACTCCTCCTCCTGCCGCTGGTACATCTCGCCGCCGATGCCGGTGGCAACCATGGTGACCCGCAGATCGCCCTTCATCTCGGGGTCGAGCACGGTGCCGATCACCACGGTGGCGTCGTCGGAGGCGAACTCGCGCACCACGTTGCCGACTTCCTCGAACTCACCGATGGCCATGTCCAGGCCCGCGGTGACGTTCACCAGCAGGCCCCGGGCGCCGGCGATATTGGTGTCCTCCAGCAGGGGACTGGACACCGCATTGCGCGCCGCATCGATGGCCCGGTCCACGCCGCTGGCGGTGGCGGAGCCCATCATCGCCATGCCCATCTCCGACATCACTGTTCGCACGTCGGCGAAGTCGACGTTGATCAGTCCCGGCCGGGTGATCAGCTCCGAGATGCCCTGCACGGCATTAAGCAGCACCTGGTTGGCGCGGGCGAACGCGTCAAGCAGGGTCGCCTGCTTGCCCATGACCTCCAGTACCCGCTCGTTGGGGATGGTGATCAGGGAATCGACGTGCTCGGACAGCTCCCGGATGCCGTGCTCGGCGACGCGCGCCCGCTTGGCGCCCTCGAAGGGAAACGGCTTGGTGACCACCGCCACCGCCAGCGCGCCCTGCTCGCGGGCCACCTGGGCCACGATCGGGGCAGCCCCGGTGCCGGTGCCGCCGCCCATGCCGGCGGTGATGAACACCATGTCCGCCCCCGCCAGCGCCTCGGCGATGCGTTCCCGGTCCTCCATGGCCGCCTGCCGCCCGACGTCCGGGCTGGACCCGGCGCCGAGGCCCTTGGTGAGATTGCCGCCGATCTGCAGCAGCACGTTGGCCCGGGACCGGTTCAGGGTCTGCACGTCCGTGTTGGTGCTGATGAACTCGACGCCTTCGATGTGCGCGTCGATCATGTGGTCCACGGCGTTGCCGCCGCCGCCGCCGACGCCGATCACCTTGATCTGCGCCTGCTGGCCGACGGTATCGAGGACCTCGAACATCGGCTTGTTCTCAGACTGAAACTGGACAGGATTGCCGGAATCGCTGTGAAAGTCGACGGTATACTGATTTTCGCGCTCGTAATGTGCCATTTCGTTGACCTCGCGTTAAAAACTGCCTTGGAACCAACTTTTCATTCGTTGGTATACGGAACTGATGGAAAGACTTTCCCGGGGCTTTTGCCGTTCGCGCGCCCCGCCCTGGTTGAGCTGACCGAACTGGATCAACCCCACTCCTGTTGAATAAATCGGATTCTTCACGACCTCGCTCAGGCCGGCGATGTGGGACGGCATCCCGAGGCGAACCGGCACGTGGAACACTTCCTCGGCCAGCTCGATGATGCCGTCCATTTTCGAAGTGCCGCCGGTCAGGACGATTCCCGATCCGATCAGCTCCTCGAAGCCGCTGCGGCGCAGCTCGCCCTTGACCAGCTCGAACAGCTCCTCGACCCGGGGCTCGATGACCTCCGCCAGTGTCTGGCGCGCCAGCCTCCGCGGCGGGCGGTCCCCCACACTGGGGGCCTCGATGGTCTCGTCGGAATGGGCGAGCTGGATCAGGGCGCAGCCGTATTTCTTCTTGATGTCCTCCGCTGCCTGGGTGGGGGTGCGCAGCGCCACCGCGATGTCGTTGGTGACCTGGTCGCCGGCGATGGGAATCACCGCCGTGTGCCGGATCGCGCCCTCGGTGAATATCGCGATGTCCGTGGTGCCGCCGCCGATATCCACCAGGCAGACGCCGAGGTCGCGCTCGTCCTCGGTGAGGACCGCCTGGCTGGAGGCGAGCTGCTCGAGGGTGATGTCGTCCACCTCCAGGCCGCAGCGCCGGATGCACTTGATGATGTTCTGGGCGGCGCTCACCGCACCGGTGATGATGTGGACCTTGGCCTCGAGCCGGACCCCGCTCATGCCGATGGGCTCGCGGATGCCCTCCTGCCCGTCGATGACGAACTCCTGGGGCAGGATGTGCAGCACCTTCTGGTCGTTGGGGATGGCCATGGCCCGGGCGGCCTCGATCACCCGTTCGATGTCGCCCTGGCGCACCTCCTGTTCCCGGATGGCGACCACGCCGTGGGAGTTGAAGCTGCCGATGTGGGCGCCGGCGATCCCCGCGTAGACGGAGTAGATCTGGCAGCCGGCCATGAGCTCGGCCTCCTCCACCGCCCGCTGGATGGACTGGACCGTGGACTCGATGTTGGCCACCACGCCCTTGCGCATGCCCCGGGCGACATGGTGGCCAACGCCGATGATCTCGATCTCGCCGGCGGGATTGATTTCGCCCACGATGGCCAGAACCTTGGAGGTTCCGATATCCAGGCCGACTATCAATCTTTCTTCGACTTTCTTTGACATTGTCGTTATCTCAGGCTTTGCGTCCGCTAGGAATTCATGGCTTGGTTGAGGCGCAGGGCGATTCCGTTGGGATACCGCGCGTCGACGTGGTCGATCCGCGTCGCCTTCTCCGACGGCAGGGACCGGTACGCCTCGATGAAGCGCCCGAACCGGTCCGGCACACCGTCGCGCCCCAGGGCGACGCTGAATATGGCGCCCGTCCCCGCCCGGGCCACCACCGCATACCAGGCCCGCCGGTCGTTCAGGGTCAGGGCCTTGAGCTGCAGACCCGCGTCTTCCAGTCCGGCGGCCCATTGGTGAGCGCGCCGAAGCACGTCCTCGGCGCTGCCCTCGGGGCCCGCCAGGCGCAGCAGGTCGGCCTGGTCCGGGGCGGACATCTCCACCACCTGCCCGCGGTCGTTGAGCCAGGCATTGTTGCCCCAGCGCGCCACGAGCCGGTGCTTCTCGACCGTGACCCGCAGGCTGTCCGGCCAGACTCGCCGGACCCGGGCGCGCCGCACCCAGTCCAGGGATTCGGCGGCCCCCTCGACGTCGTCCAGGTCGATGCCGAAGAAGTTGCCGTCCACCGCTTCGGCCACTGTCTCGCGCAGCACCTCGTGCTCGCGGTCGTCGAACTCACCCGCCACGATCAGCTCACGGATGGGGAACGCCGCGGGGTCCATCAACCGGTCCGCCAGCAGCCCGACCGCCGCCAGCAGCACCAGGCCCGCCATCGCCCAGCCCAGGGTCACGCTGCGGATGCGGCGGCGTATGGCGGCCTTTCGCCGCTTGTGCAGTTTTTCCAGCGCTCTGACCTGGCGTGCTTTAGCGGTCATGCGGCCTCCCGGCGGGGTGCGCCGGTGGGGGTAACGGCGACGGCGATCCCGGTGCCTCCGAACGAATTGTCAGGCTTGCGCCTGACCTACAGGGTGCCGGGGCTGGACGGGTCCGAACGCCGCCTGTAGGTCGGGCGCAAGCCCGACATCGTTCCGTCGGCAGTCTCGGTGCCTTCGAACGGATTGTCAGGCTTGCGCCTGACCTACAGGGTGTCGGGAATGAGATCGTGCTTGCCGTCATAGCGACGTCTCCAGGATCTTCACCACGAGCTCGGGAAAGGTCATGCCCGCCGTGCGCGCCGACAGGGGAACCAGGCTGTGGTCGGTCATGCCGGGGATGGTGTTCGCTTCCAGCAGCCAGGGATTCATCTGCTCGTCCAGCATCAGGTCCACCCGGCCCCAGCCGCTGCAGTCCAGGGCCCGGAACGCTTCCAGGGACAGCTGCTTGAGCTCGCTCTCGAGGCCCTCGTCCAGCCCGCTCGGGCAGTGGTACAGGGTGGTCTCGGCCTGGTACTTGGCTTCGTAGTCGTAGAAGGTCCGGGGCGTTTCCAGCCGGATGGGCGGCAGCACCTCGTCCCGCAGGATGGAGATGGTGATCTCCGGGCCACCGATGAACGTCTCGGCCAGCACCGGCCCGCCGAACTTCGCCGCCGTCCCGAAGGCCTCGCGAAGCTGCCCCGCGGTCTCCACCTTGGTCACCCCGATGCTCGATCCCTCTCCCCCCGGCTTCACGAACAGCGGCAGCTCGTGATGCACCAGAACATCGGGCAGCTCGGCTTCGTCGCGGATGACGGCGTACTTCGGGACCGGCAGGCCCAGGCTGGTCCAGACCTGCTTGGTGCGCAGCTTGTCCATGGCCAGCGCCGAGCCGAGCACCCCGCTCCCGGTGTAGGGCAGGCCGACGGTCTCCAGGGCACCCTGGACCACGCCGTCCTCGCCCCAGGGGCCGTGCAGGACGTTGAACACCCGGTCGGCCTTCACGCGCTTCAGCTCGTCCATCACATCCCGGCCCGCGTCGATGGCCACGGCATCGATCCCGGCCTGCAACAGTCCTTCGAGCACCATGGCCCCGCTCCTCAGGGACACTTCGCGCTCGGCGGACGGGCCGCCCATCAGTACCGCGACTTTCCCGAATTCCCGCGCGTTCACGCCTTGTCTCCCATGATTCGCACTTCACGATGCAGGCGTACGCCGTGCACTGCCTCGACGCGGTCGGCGACTCTTTCGATCAGGGTCTCGATGTCCGCGGCGCTGGCGCCGCCCTGGTTGACGATGAAGTTGGCGTGCTTGTCCGACACGCAGGCGCCGCCGAGGCAGGTGCCCTTCAGGCCGGCGGTTTCGATGAGCCGGGCCGCGTGGTCGTTGGGCGGATTGACGAACACCGATCCCGCATTGGGCATCTGGATGGGCTGGGTCCGGGATCGGCTGGTGAGAAATTCCCGGATCCGGTCCTGGGATTGCTGCGCGTCGCCCGCCTTCAGGGCCAGCACCGCGGACACGAACCACTCCTCGCGCGGCGACCGGACGCTGCGGTAGCCGATCTCGAAGTCCACGGCGCGGCGGCGGTGCAGCCCGCCGTTCGCGTCCACGGTCTCCACCTGGTGGACCACTTCCCAGGTCGTGTGGCCGTAGGCGCCGGCGTTCATCGCCAGGGCGCCGCCCAGGGTGCCCGGGATCCCCGCGAAGAACTCGGCCTGGGACAACCCCTGCTTCGCGGTGAGCCGTGCGATCTTGGCGCAGGGCACCCCCACCTGGGCATACACCGTGCGGTCGTCCCGTATCTCGATCTCCCCGAGGCACTTGTGGGTCGCGATCACGATGCCGCGGATGCCGCCGTCCCGGACCAGGGTGTTGCTGCCCAGGCCAAGCCAGGTGATGGGCTGGCCCTGCCCGCGGCGCGCGCGCAGAAAATCCAACAGGTCCTGGAGGTCCGCCGGCGCGAAATACAGGTCCGCCGGGCCGCCCGTGCGCCAGGATGTATGATCGGCCAGGGGCTCGTCATAAAGCAGCCTGCCACGGGGCTCGTAGTCGGTCATGCGCTCGGCCGCCATCACGCCGCACCCTCCTGCCGGTACACCAGATCCGTCACCCGGCGCCCGATATCCCCGGCGCCGAGCGTCATGATGACGTCGCCGTCGCGCGCCATGTCCTGCAGCACCGCCGGCAGCTCGTCCAGCGACTCCACGAAAACCGGGTCGGTCCGGCCCCGCTGCCGGATGGACCGGCACAGGGCGCGGCCGTCTGCGCCGGCGATGGGCGACTCGCCCGCCGCGTACACCTCGGTAACAATCAGGGGCTCCTGGTCCGCCAGGACGCTGCTGAAGTCGTCCAGCAGGTCCCGGGTCCGCGAGTAGCGGTGGGGCTGGAAAACCACCACCAGTCGGCGGTCCGGCCAGGCCTGCCGCGCGGCGTCCAGGGTGACTTCCAGCTCCCGGGGGTGGTGGCCGTAGTCATCCACCACCAGCGCTTCGCCGTCCCGCGTCGCGAACCGGCCCTTGACCTGGAACCGCCGGCCGATGCCCTTGAATTCGCTGAGTCCCCGGCCGATCTGCTCGTCGCTGATTCCGAGATAGCGTCCGATGGCGATGGCGGCCAGGGCGTTCAGGGCGTTGTGCTTGCCGGGCAGGGCCAGGGTGACCTGCATGTCGGGATCGCCCGGCACCCGGAAATGGGTGCTCAGGCCGTCCTGGCGGATGTCCACGGCGCGGATATCGGCCTCGGCGCAGGTGCCGTAGGTCAGGATCGGTTTGTGCACCGAGCCCGCCACCGAGCGCACCACGGGGTCGTCCCAGCACAGGACCGCCCGGCCGTAGAACGGCAGGTTGAGCAGAAACTCCACGAACGCCTGCTTGAGGGCTTCGAAGTCACCGCCATAGGTGGCCATGTGGTCGGCGTCGATGTTGGTTACCACCGCCACCACCGGCTGCAGGTGCAGGAAGGAGGCATCGCTCTCGTCGGCCTCGGCCACCAGATACTCACCCCGGCCCAGGGCGGCGTTGGTGCCCACGCTGTTCACCAGGCCGCCCACCACGAAGGTGGGATCCAGGCCGCCGCTGGCCAGCACGCTCGCCACCAGGCTGGTGGTGGTGGTCTTGCCGTGGGTCCCGGCCACGGCGATGCCCTGCTGGAAGCGCATCAGCTCGCCCAGCATCTCGGCCCGTGGGATTACGGGGATCTTGGCGTCCTGCGCCGCCCGGACTTCGACGTTGTCGGAATCGATCGCCGTGGAGACCACCACCACATCGCTGTTCTCCATCCAGCGCGGGTCGTGCCCGACGTGGATGTCCACGCCCTGGACGCGGAGATGCTCGGTGGCGGCGTTCTCGGCGATGTCCGATCCGGAGACCTGGTAGCCCAGGTTCAGCAGCACCTCCGCGATGCCGCTCATGCCGGCGCCGCCGATGCCCACGAAATGAATGCGCCGGACGCGGTTACGCATGCAGCACCTCCATGCACTGGTCGCCGACCCGGCGGGTGCTGTCGGGCACGGCCATGGCCCGCGCCCGGGCGGCGCGCTCGGCGATGGCGTCGCGGTCCAGCTCGTCGAAAAAAGCATTCACCGTCTCCGGGGTGAGGGCGCTTTCCGGCCACATCCAGGCCGCCTGGCGCTCGCACAACAGGCGCGCGTTGAAGGTCTGGTGGTCGCCCACCGCCGCCGGGAACGGCACGAACACGGCGGCCGAGCCGGAGGCGCAGACCTCCGCCACGGTCATGGCGCCGGCGCGGCAGATCACCAGGTCCGCCCAGGCATAGGCTTCGGCCATGTCGTCGATGTATTCGGTCACTTGTGCCTGAATGCCGGCGGCGTCATAGGCCTCCTGCACACCCGCGGCCTTGTCGCGGCCCGCCTGGTGGCGGATGGTCGCCGACCCCGGAATCCCGGGCAGCAGCGCCGGCAGATGGGTGTTCAGGGCCCGGGCGCCCTGGCTGCCGCCGACCACCAGTATTCGCCAGGGGCCGTCGCGGCCCGCCAGTCGGTCGGCCGGCGCCGGCACCGCCAGGATGTCCTCGCGGACCGGGTTGCCGACGTAGACGGAACGCGGGCCGAGCTCGACGGGAAACCCGGTCATCACCGTCCGGGCCAGCTTTGCCAGCCAGCGGTTGGTAAAACCGGCGATGGCGTTGGCTTCGTGGATCAGCACGGGGATGCGCAGCAGCCAGGCCGTCAGCGCCCCGGGGCCGGACACGAAGCCGCCCATGCCGAGCACCGCCGCGGGCCGACGCCGCAGCACCACGCCGAGGGTCTGGAACATGGCGACGGCCAGCAGGAACGGCGTGCGCAGCAGCCCGAGGATCCCGGTGCCGCGCAGGCCGCGGATAGTGATCCACTCGATGTCGATGCCGGCCGCGGGCACCGCCCGCGCCTCCAGCCCGCCCCGGGTGCCCAGCCAGACGACGTTCACGCCGCGGCGCTTCATCTCGTCCGCCACCGACAGGGCCGGATAGACGTGCCCGCCGGTGCCGCCCGCCATGATCAGCAGCGTCCTCATGATGCCGTCCTCCCCGGCGCCGGCCGCGTCGAGCGCTCGATGGACAGCAGGATGCCGGCGGCAATACAGGACGTGATCAGGCTGCTGCCGCCGAAGCTCATGAACGGCAGGGTCAGGCCCTTGGTGGGCAGCGCCCCGAGATTGACGCCGACGTGAATCATGGCCTGCAGCACCAGGAGCAGCACCAGGCCCTGGGCCAGGCGCGCGGCGTAGAGCTGGCCGATGCGCTCGGCGGCGCGGGAGACGGCGAAGCCCCGCCACAGCAGCGCGCCGAACAGAATGATCACGGCGCACACCCCGACGAAGCCCAGTTCCTCGCCGATCACCGCCAGCAGAAAGTCGTTCTGGGCGTGGGGCAGGAAGTACAGCTTCTGGACGCTGGCCCCCAGGCCCACGCCGAACCATTCACCCCGGCCCAGGGCGATCAGGCCCTGGACGAGCTGGTAGGCGGTGTTCCCGGGATCCTGCCAGGGGTCCAGGAAGCTGGTGACGCGGTCGGCGCGGTAGGCCCGGGACCAGACCAGCAGCGTGACGGCGCCGGCGCTGGCCACCGCGCACAGCAGGAAGTGCCAGAACCGGATGCCGGCCAGGAACAGCATCACCCCGATGGTCAGCGCCATCACCACGAAGCTGCCCAGGTCCGGCTGCATCAGCAGCAGCACGCCCATCAGCGCCAGGACCAGCCCGATGAGCAGCACCCCCTGGGTGAAGTCGCCGAGCGCTTCCCGCTTGCGCGTGAGGTAACCCGCGGCGTAGACCACCATGAACAGCTTGGCGGGCTCCGAGGGCTGGAAGGTGACCCCGGCGATCTCCAACCAGCGTGTGCTGCCGTTCACCGTCACCCCCACCCCGGGGAGGATCAGGATCGCCAGCACCGCCAGCCCGAGCAGCAGCAGCGGCTTGCTCATGGTCTCCCACCAGCTTACCGGCACCCGGGACACCGCCAGCATGGCCGCCACGCCCACGGCGACGTGGGCGAGATGGCGCAGGGTCGGGGCAAACAGCGCGCCGGTGCTCCCGGTACCCGCATCCCCGACAGTGGTCGACGCCACCATCAGCGCGCCGAAGCTGAGGAGAATGACCACCGTCCCCAGCAGCGAGACGTTGGAGATGCCCTCGCGGGCTTCCGCCTCGGAACGCGCCGCCTGCAACTGACCCGCCGCGCTCATGACAGCCGCCCCACGGCGGCGCGGAACAGGTCGCCGCGCTGCTCGTAGTCGGTGAACATGTCGTAGCTGGCACAGGCCGGGGACAGCAGGACGGTGTCGCCGGCCACCGCCAGCTCGGCGGCCCGCCGCACGGCCTCCTCGAGATCCCGGACCCGGCAGCAGGGGACGCTGTCGCCCACGGCGGCTTCGATCAGCGCCGCGTCGCGGCCGAACAGAATCAGCGCCCGGGCGTGCTCCGCCAGCGCCGGGCGCAGGGGCGTGAAATCCGCGCCCTTGCCGTCGCCGCCGGCGATCAGCACCACCGGCGCACCAGCCCCCGACAGGGCGGCGACCGTGGCGCCGACATTGGTCGCCTTGGAATCATTGACCCAGGACACGCCTTTGATTTCCGCCACCCGCTCCATGCGATGGGGCAGGCCCCGGAAGCCGGCGGCGGCGGCCGCGCAACGGGCCAGGTCCCAGCCCGCCGCGCCGGCCACGGCCAGGGCCGCGAGCACGTTGGCCTGGTTGTGCCGCCCGGCGAGCTGCAGCACGCCGCTGTCCAGCAGCAGCGTCCCGCCCGCCGCCAGCCAGCGCCGGCCGTCGCGCTCGAGAATGCCGAGATCGTGCTCCGTCGCCGGACGGTCGAGACCGAAGCGCCAGGTTTCGGCAACCGGCCGGCGCGGTGCGGTGGCGGGATCGTCGCGATTCACCACCACGGCGCGGGCGCCGTGGTGGACACGCTGCTTCGCCGCCAGGTAGTCGTCGTAGCCGGTGTAGCGGTCCATGTGATCATGGGAAACGTTCAGCAGCACCGCCACCGCGGGCCGCAGCGATTCGGTGGTTTCCAGCTGGAAGCTCGACAACTCGATGGCGTAGAACGCGTGCCCGGGCCCATCGAGAAGCTCGAGGACCGGGGTGCCGATATTGCCCGCCGCCACCACGTCCACACCGGATACCCGCCCCATGTGCTCCACCAGCCGGGTCACCGTGCTCTTGCCGTTGGAGCCGGTGATGGCGATCACCGGCCGGTCCACCACCCGGGCGAACAGCTCGACATCGCCGAGCACCTCGACTCCCGCTTCCCGGGCCGCTTCGATGGCGGGCTCGTGCACGGACAGGCCGGGGCTGACCACCAACTGCCGGGCACGCGCCAGCATCGACGGATCCAGCGGCCCGGTGGTGATGTCCAGATCCGGCAGCACCCGACGGGCCTCGGCGGCCGCCGGCGGCTCGGCGCGGGTGTCCACGGCGGCCACCCGCAGGCCGCGCCCGTGCAGGTAGCGCAGGCAGGCCAGGCCGGTACGGCCGACGCCGACGACGATCGCGTCGAATGCGTGCTCGGGTTCCATGGTTTGTGTCACCGCGTCACCGTTCATATCGTATTGCGCCCGACCTGCATCGGGCGCAAGCCCGACAACCCGCGTCTCGAATTGTGATACCCATTCCAACCATCATCGTATTTTCAGGGTCGCCAGACCCACCAGCACCAGGATCAGGCTGATGATCCAGAACCGCACGATGACCCGCGGCTCCGGCCAGCCCTTGAGCTCGAAGTGATGATGCAGCGGCGCCATCCTGAATATGCGCCGTCCCACCAGCTTGAAGGACGCCACCTGAAGGATCACCGACACCGTCTCCACCACGAAGATGCCGCCCATCACGAACAGCACGATCTCCTGCCGGACCACCACCGCCACCGCGCCCAAGGCGCCGCCGAGGGCCAGCGCCCCGATGTCGCCCATGAAAACCTGGGCCGGATAGGTGTTGAACCACAGAAAACCCAGGCCGGAGCCCACCAGGGCGGCGCACACGATCAGGACCTCCCCGGTACCGGCGATATAGGGAATGCCGAGGTAGTCGGCGAATACGGTGTGGCCGGTGACATACGCGAATATGCCCAGCCCGCCGGCCACCAGCACCGTGGGCACGATGGCCAGCCCGTCCAGGCCGTCGGTGAGATTGACGGCGTTGCTGGTGCCCACGATGACCAGGTAGGTCAGCACGATGAACCACGGCCCCATGTAGATCGCCACCTCCTTGAACAAGGGCACGAACAGGGAGATCTCGTGCGGTGACTGGGCGGTGAAATACAAAAAGAAAGCGCTCGCCAGGCCCACCACGCTCTGCGCTCCGAACTTGTTGGCGGCGCCAATGCCCCGGGGGTTCTTGTCGATGAGCTTGCGGTAGTCGTCCATCCAGCCGATGACGCCGAATGCCAGGCTCACCAGCAGCACCACCCAGACGAAGCGGTTGGTGAGATCCGCCCACAGCAGGGTCGATATCACCACGGAGACCAGGATCATGGCGCCGCCCATGGTGGGCGTGCCCACCTTGTCGAAATGCGTCGGCGGGCCGTCCTGGCGCACGGTCTGCCCGATCTGGTGCAGGCTCAGCCGGCGGATCATTATCGGGCCCAGCACGAAGCATATGGTCAGGGCGGTGAGCACGCCGCAGATGCCACGGAAAGTGATGTAGCGGAACACGTTGAACGCCGAGTATTCCGCGGCCAGCGCATCGAACAGGAACAGCAGCATCAGCGCACCTCCTCCGCGGCCCGGGGCGCGTCGGCCAGGGACTCCACCACGGTGTCCATGCGCATGCTGCGCGAGCCCTTGATCAGGAAGGTGGTATCGCCGTCCGCCTCGGCCTCGAGGGCCGCCACCAGCTCGTCACGGTCGCGGTGATGGCTGCCGCCCGGGCCGAATGCCCGGACCGCGGACTCGCTCAGCTCGCCGAGCCCGTGCAGCGCATCGATGCCCCGGGCGCGGGCCTGTTCCCCGACACGCTCGTGCAGGGCGCGGGCATCAGCGCCCAGCTCGGCCATGTCGCCCAGAACGAGGACCCGCCGGCCGGCATGGGCGGCCAGCACGTCGATGCCCGCCGCCACCGAGGCCGGATTGGCGTTGTAGCTGTCATCCAGGATCCGCGCGCCGCGCACCCCCGCGCGGATACACAGGCGCCCGGGAACGGGCTTCACGCGCGCCAGCCCCGCGGCGATCTGTTCGGGATCCAGGCCCACAGCGAACGCCGCGGCCGCGGCCGCCAGGGCGTTGGCCACGTTGTGCCGGCCCGCCAGCGGCAGGGCGACGTCCACGCTCCGGTCCCGGATATGCAGCCGGAACCCGCCGCCCTTTTCGGACCAGTCGGAAGGATGCACGTCGGCTTCGGTATCGAAGCCGAAGGACAGCACCGTCCGGCCGCCGGCCATGCTTCGCCAGGTCTCATAGAAGGCGTCGTCGCTGTTGAGCACCACGACCCCGCCGCCGCCGAGGCCGGTCAGGATCTCGCCCTTGGCGTCCGCTACCGCTTCCAGCGAGCCCACACCTTCGAGATGGGCCGCCGCGGCATTGGTGATCACCGCCACCGTGGGCTGCGCCATGCGCGACAGGTAGCCGATCTCGCCCAGGTGGTTCATCCCCATCTCGATCACGGCGTACTGGTGCTCGGGACGCAGCCCGCACAGCACCAGTGGCACGCCGATTTGATTGTTCAGGTTGCCGGTGGAGATCAGGGCCGGCGCCTTGACGGTGAGGATGGAGCCGATCATTTCCTTGACCGTGGTCTTGCCGTTGCTGCCGGTCACCGCCACCACCGGAATGGAGAACCGCGCCCGCCACGTGGCGGCCAGCTCACCCAGGGCCTTGAGCGTGTCCCGGACCATGATCAGCGGCAGCGCGGTATCGGCCTCGGACTGAACCAGGGCGCCGGCGGCGCCGGCATCGAATGCCGCGGCCAGGAAACCGTGGCCGTCGTAGTTCGGGCCCTTCAGGGCCACGAACAGCTCACCCCGGTTCAGAACCCGGGTGTCCGTCGACACCCCCTTGATGCAGGCGTCGCGGCCGATCAGCTCGCCGTGAACCCCCTGCGCGATTTCGGCCAGGCTCATCATGCGGCTTTCTCCAGGCAGTCCGAGACCACCTGCCGGTCGTCGAAAGGCGCGACCTTATCGCCGACGATCTGGCAGGTTTCGTGGCCCTTGCCGGCTACCAGCACCCAGTCTCCCGCCCGCGCCTCCCGCAGCGCCGTGGTGATGGCCCGGCGGCGGTCCAGGACCACCCGCGGCTCGCCGCTCATGCCGGCGACGATCTCGGCGGCGATGGCGGCGGGGGATTCACTGCGCGGATTGTCGTTGGTAACCACCACCCGATTGGCCCATTTCTCCGCAATCCGGCCCATCTCCGGGCGCTTGCCGCGGTCGCGGTCGCCCCCGCAGCCGAACACGCACCATAGCGCTTCCCGGCAGTGCTCGCGCACCGACTGCAGCGCACGCTCCAGGGCATCCGGGGTATGGGCATAGTCCACCACCGCCGTCGGCCCGCCCCGCAGCGAGCGGAACAGCTCCATGCGGCCGGGCACCGGCGACAGCCGGTTCAGTGCGTTCTCCACGTCGGCGGAATCGAAACCCATTTCCAGCAGCACGGCGGCGACGGCCAGCACATTGGCCACATTGATCCGGCCCACCAGGGGCGCCGACACGTCGAGGGTTGCCCGCGGGTGGTCGATCCGCATGCCGAGGCCGCCCTCCCCGACCTCGACCCGGCTGGCGCGGACCGCCCCCTGGTCGCCGAAGCCGATCACGGGCACCGCGGCCTGCTCGTGGATCTGCCGGCCCACGGCGTCGTCGACATTGACCACGGCGAAGCGCAGCGACGGGTAATCGAACAAGGATTTCTTGGCGTTCGCGTAGTCGTCGATATCCGCGTGGTAGTCCAGATGATCCCGGGTCAGGTTGGTGAACACGGCAGCGTCGAATGCCACCGCCGAGACCCGTCCCTGATTCAGGGCATGGGAAGACACTTCCATGATCACGTGGGTCGCCCCGTCGTCGGCGAACCGCCGCAGCAGCCTCTGCAGGTCCACCGGGCCCGGGGTGGTCAGCCCCCCGGCATCCGGGTCTCCGACGCGTCCGCTGCCCAGGGTGCCGATCATGCGGGGCCGGCCCCCGAGCCGCTCCAGGCTCTGGGCCAGGAAGTGAACGCAGCTTGTCTTGCCATTGGTGCCGGTCACGCCGATGACGAACAGCCCGTCGCCGGGGCGGCCATAGAAGCGCGCCGCGATTTCGCTCGCCCGCAGCGCCAGTCCCGGCACCGGCACGCCCGGCACCGCACCGCGGTACTCGAAGCCATCCGGTTCGTAGGCCACGGCCGCCGCGCCGCGCTCGACGGCCTCGGCGATGAATTCGCGACCATCCAGACGCGTGCCGGGACAGGCCAAGAATAGCTCGCCGGGCCGGACGCGACGGCTGTCCAGGGTCAGGCCGGTCACGGTGCCCGGCGCGGCGCCGTCCACCGCGGCCATGCCCGCCAGCAGATCACTGATGGCAGCGGGCCCCGTCACGTATCGGACTCCCCGTCGAGGCGCGCCTGGAGCAGGTCCGGCTTGTCGGCGTCCGGACGGGACGGCACATTGAGAAGGTGCAGGGCGCTGTTCATCACCCGGGAGAACACCGGCGCGGACACCTGGCCGCCGTAGTAGGCCTCGCCCCGCGGGTTGTCCAGGACCCCGGCCATGATCAGGCGCGGGTTCTCCGCCGGCGCAAAGCCGGCGAACACCGACAGGTACTGGTCGTCGGCGTAGCGGCCCTCCTCGACCAGGTACTTGATCACCGTGCCGGTCTTGCCCGCGGCGGTATAGTCCGCCAGCCGGGCGCTGGTTCCCGTCCCGTCCCCGGAGATGACCCTGGCCAGCATGGAACGCACCTGACTGACGACTTCCGGGGGGTACACCCGGCCGCCGTACTCCGCCGGCCCCGGCGTCAGGCGCATTTCCAGCAGCCGGCCGTCGCCGGCCAGCACCGTGTACGCCCGCGCCAGCTGCAACAGGTTCGTGGACAGTCCATAGCCATAGGCCAGCGACGCCTGGTCCCGCTGGCGCAGCGGCCCGGCCCCCGGCGGCCTGCCGGACTCCTCGCCGGGCAACGGTATGCCCGTCGCGCGGCCGAAGCCGAGGTCCCGGAAGTGGGCCGGAAACGTCGTCGGATCCAGCTCCATGGCCACCTTGGCGATACCCACGTTGCTGGACTTGATCAATATGCGGGAGACGGTCATGAGACCGTAGTCCTTGAAGTCACGAATGGGATAGCCGCCCACCGTGATGACACCGGGACTGGTCTCGATCCGCGAGTCCGGGCCGAACCGGCCGCTGGCGAGGGCCGCGGCAACGGTGAATGGCTTGATGGTGGACCCGGGCTCGAAAATCGACTGCAGCGCGCGGTTCCGGGCGCTGGACGAGGTCAGCTTCTCCCGGTCGCGGGTGTTGGGGTTGATGGTGGGCTCGTTCACCATCGCCAGGATTTCGCCGGTGCGCGCATCGAGCAGCACGACACTGGCGGCGTCCGCCCGGTGCTTCTTCACCGCCGCCTTGAGGTGGCGGAAGGCCAGGTACTGGAGCCGCGCATCGATACTCAGGCGCACGTCCTCGCCATCGACCACCGGTGCAAGCTGCTCCACGTGCTCGATGACCCGGCCCCTGCCGTCCCGGAGCACGCGGGTGCGCCCCGGGGTGCCGGAAAGCTGCTCGTCGAAGGCCTTCTCGACCCCGCCCAGTCCGTTCTGGTCGGTGTCCGTGAAGCCGACGACGTGGCCGAAGACCGGGCCGCCGGGATAGAAGCGCTTGTACTCGCGCCGCAGGGTGATGCCGGCGATGCCCAGCTCCGCGACCTGCCGCGCCCGCTCCGGGTCCAGGTGCCGCTTCAGCCAGGCGAATTCGGAGTCGGGATTGCGCTCGATCCTTTCCCGGATCGACTCGCGGGACTCGTCGATCAGCGCCGCCAGCTCGTCCCAGCCGGTTTGGGCGTCGAAGCCGCCGTCCCGGAATATCGCTTTCGGATCGGCCACCACCGAATCCACCGCGCTGCTCACGGCAAGGGGCTCCCCGTTGCGATCCAGGATCATGCCGCGGTTGGCGTGGGAGGTCTGCACCGTCAGGTAATTGACGTCGCCCTTGGACTGGAGGAACTCATGCTCCAGCAGCTGCAGCTGGGCCGCGCGCGCCGCCAGCAGGCCGAAGCCCGCCAGCAGCAGCCACAGGACCAGGTGGTGGCGGAAGCGATGCATGAGGCTGCCGGTCCGGGCACTCATCGCTGCTCCACCACGAGCCGATCGATGGATTGGGGAAACACCATGTCCAGCTTGTCGCGCGCCTTGCTCTCGACGAAGTGCTGGAACGACCATGTGCTCTGCTCGAGGAGGAGCTGCTGCCACTCGGTGTTCAGCCGGTCGCGCTGCTGCTGCTGCGTCTGCAGAGCGTTGAACATGAGTCGGTGCTGATGACGGACGAGTATGTTGGCGAAGCCGCTCAGGACAACCAGGACGGCCAGGACCGCGATGGCGCTACGCATGAGCGGCCTCCGTGCGTTCCGCGACCCGCATGATCGCGCTGCGCGCGCGGCGGTTCGATTGCAGCTCTTCCCGGGACGGCCGGACGGGCTTGCCGATGATCTTCAGCCGCGGCTGCAATTCGCTTGCCGCGATCGGCAGATCCTTGGGGAACGGATCACCGCGGGCTTCGTCACGCATGAACCGTTTGACGATCCGGTCCTCCAGGGAATGAAAGCTGATGACCACCAGCCGGCCGGCGGCGCCCAGGCACTCGACGGCCTGGGGCAGGAACGCCTGGAGCTGGCCCAGCTCGTCGTTGATGTGCATGCGTATGGCCTGGAAGGTCCGCGTCGCCGGATGCCGGCCGGGCTCGCGCGCGGGCACGTGCTGCGCAATCAGCTCCGCCAGGTCCCGCGTGGTGTCGATGGGCGCGTCGGCACGCCGATCGACGATCGCCCGCGCGATGCGCCCCGCGAACTTTTCCTCGCCGTAGGTCTTGATGACCCATTTGAGCTCGGACTGCTCCGCAGCGGCGATCCACTCCCGGGCGCTGGGGGCGCTATCGGGATCCATACGCATGTCGAGAGGCCCTTCCCGGTTGAACGCGAAACCCCGTTCGGCATCCCCGAGCTGCGGCGACGAGACGCCGAGGTCGGCGAGAATGCCGTCTGCGCGCCCGCCCGGCATCAATACCTGCTGCACCTGCCGCAGCCGGGAGAAAGGAGAATGGGCGATGTCGAACCGCGGCCCCTGGGGCGGATGCTGCCGGCCGTGGCGCACGGCCTCCGGGTCCCGGTCGATGGCGATCAGGCGCCCCTGCGGCGACAGTCGTCCGGCGATGGCGCGGCTGTGGCCTCCGCGGCCGTAGGTCGCGTCCAGGTATATGCCGTCCTGCCTGATGTTCAACGCCGTGATGGCCTCTTCCAGCAGGACCGCTGCATGATCGGTCATTGTCAGCTGCGCCCATCAAAGGGAAATGGTTTCCATTTCGGGGGGCAGCGGCGTGTCGTCGGCATCGGGGGCCAGGGCCGCTTCCGTCTGGGCGTTCCACAACGCCTCGTCCCAGATCTCGAACTTGTTGCCCTGCCCCACGAGCATCACCCGTTTGCTCAGCTCGCCGTAATCCCGCAGCGGCGGCGGCACCAGCACCCGGCCGTTGCCGTCCACCTCGCAGTCCGTGGCATGGCCGATGAGCAGGCGCTTGAGGCGCTGGGCCCGGGGATCGAAGGTGGGCAGCTTGACGACTTTCTCCTCGATGTCCTCCCAGACGTCCAGGGGGTACATCCACAGGCATTTGGCATCCTGGTTGATGGTGATCACCAACTGGCCGTCGCACTGCTGGCGCAGCGTTTCGCGGTAACGAGCGGGTATGGCAAGGCGCCCCTTGGCATCCAGGTTCAACGCTGTAATTCCCCTAAACACTGTTTGGCCTCGATCGCCGCATCCCACAATTACCCACTTTGTCCCACTTCGCGACACTATAGTGAGGGCATCGCGGGCAAGTCAAGCAATTTTGGGCCGCTGATCGACCAAAAAGTCCTTTTCGTACAAAAACTTACGACACCTAACGCAAGTTACAGTTGTGCTTTAGGAGATGGTTAAAACATCCTGATTTATAACAAAATTAGTATGGAAAAAGGGGAAATGGGGTCGGACTCCTATAGAAAGCGCGCTATTTCAATGGGCCCGGAAATCAATGGGGTCAGACTCCTTCGATCCCGAATTCAATGGAGTCTGACCCCATTGATTTCATTGAGCTTTTTGTCTGCACTGTCGCCATTCAGGTCGAACCCCGGAATGTAAGTAGCGGGAAGCCAGCCTGTAAGCCGGGTTCTGTCGAAAACGATCATTCATCTGGGACGGACGTCACCGTCCGCCTCAAGCAGCCTACCCGAGTCCGGCGCGGGCCACGCCATGGGACTCCTATTCGGCCTTGCTCCGGGTGGGGTTTACCCTGCCACTTCCGTTACCGGAAGCGCGGTGCGCTCTTACCGCACCTTTTCACCCTTACCTGGACGAGTCCAGGCGGTATATTTTCTGCGGCACTTTCCGTCGGCTCACGCCGCCCAGGGGTTACCTGGCACCCTGCCCTGTCGGAGCCCGGACTTTCCTCCCCGGCAAAAACCGGGGCGACCGTTCGGCTGACTTCCCTGAGGGAAAGATACGCCTGCCGGGACGAAAGCACAATACCTTGGGAGTAAAACCGAACCCAGCCACAAGAAACAGGGGTTTGGCCGGGATCACCTTATCGAAGCCCCATCACTCATTCAGCATGAAGCGGGGTGCCGGGAGGGTCTGACAGGGCTGTCGAAAACAAGGATGTTTGAGCCAGAGCGTATAGGGATATATTCACAGCGGCCCTGGCAGGCCCTCCCGGCTCCTCGCTCAGCGCTACAGGATCCTCCCGCTCGACCGCATACAACCAAGTCATAAAAATCTCCGCTCCTACATCGGATTAATTTCCTCCGTCCCCATTTCGGGTTTTCCGCAGTGCCAGCCGGTACAGCCGGTTCCTGGCCGCGCCGGTGATCTTCGCCGCCAGCTCCGCCGCCTGGCTCACCGGCAGCTGCTCGCAGAGTATGTCGAGGACGCGCTCCCCCTCGCCGTCGTCCGACTCCGCAGCACCCTCCACCAGGATGACGTGCTCTCCCTTCCGCTGCCAGGGATCGGCGGCAACCCACTGGACGATGCCGCCCAGCGTATCGCGGCGTATGGTTTCGTGCAGCTTGGTGAGCTCCCGGGCCAACGCCGCCTGGCGTTCGGCGCCCAGCACGTCGCACATGTCGGCGAGCGTGTCCTGAATCCGGTGCACGGACTCGTAGAAGATCATGGTCTCCGGCGTCTCCCTGAGCTGCTCGAGACGGCGTCGCCGCGCACCCGGCTTGGCCGGCAGAAAGCCCTCGAAATGGAACCGGTGACTGGCGAGGCCCGCCGCCGACAGGGCCGCGACGGCGGCGCAGGGCCCCGGAACCGGAACCACATCCAGGCGCGCGTCCCGCGCCGCGGAGACCAGCCGGAAGCCCGGGTCGCTGATCAACGGCGTGCCCGCATCACTGACCACGGCAACGTCCTCGCCGGCGCGCAATCGATCCAGCAGCATGGCCGTTTGCCGGACTTCGTTGTGCTCGTGATACGGGACCATCGGCGTGTCGATGGCATAGTGTGCGCATAACCTGCCGGTCAGCCGGGTATCCTCCGCGGCGATGAGCTGCACGGATCGCAGCGTGGCAACGCTGCGTCCGGTCATGTCGTCGAGGTTGCCGATCGGCGTTGCCACCACGTACAGCGTACCCGTTTTGCCTCCCGCGTCACCCAATCGCTATACTCCGTGGAGTCCTCACATTCGATCGTTACCTTGTTCAGAACAACCCGATTGCTCCTTGCCGTGGCCACGGCCCTGGCCGTCGCCGCCTGCGATACTATACCCGTGCGTGACCGTGGGGAGGACGTCGCCGAACCCGAGGAACAGACGGCGGAGGTCGAGCTGATCCCGCTGGAGGACTATCGCCCGGAAAGCGAATTCGACATCGAGGAAGAACCCGAAGACCTGAGCGCCGCCATCGAGGAGGACCTGCGCCGGGCGCGCACCTCGACCGCACCTTTCGGCCAGGCGGCCTATCTCGACGCGGCGGACAAGCTGGTCCATGCACGGCGCCTCGAGGACGCCGAAACCGTATTGAACCATACCGACGTCAGCGGGCTCGGGCCCGCCCTGGCGCTTCGCAAGCGGCTGGTGAGCGCCGGTATTCACTTTCAAAGAGGGGATCTGGACCGCGCGGCCCGCGACGCGACCCGGATCCTGAGCGGCAGCAGCATCGATCCCGCGTACATCGCCCGCGCTCTGGACATCAAGGCCCGGGTGGACCTGCGTCAGGGTCGCCCGCTGGAAGCGGCACGGGGATGGGTCCGCCGTGACAACTACCTGGCGGATTCCCGGGATCTTGCCGACAACCACCAGCGCATCTGGTACGCCCTGGGCCACCTCGACCAGCTCGAGCTGCAGCTCGCCGGACAGGACGACACCGGCAGCGCCATGCGGGGCTGGCTGGACCTTGCCATCCTGTTTCTGGAACTCGGCGCCGACCGGGACGGCCTGCGCCGGGCGGTGGAGAGCTGGCGTGACGCCAACCGTTCCCATCCCGCCGCCGGGTTTACCGCCACCCTGCTGGGCCCGCCCCGGGCAACGGATGTCCGGCAGATCGGGCTGTTGCTTCCACTGTCGTCAGACTTCGGCTCGGCGGCGCAGCGCGTCTACAACGGTTTCGACGCCGCCCACGGCATCGACAATCACCCGCGCCGACCCAACGTGGTGTTCTACGACATCGGCGGCGAGACGTCGCTGGTGGGCAACTATGTGGGCGCGGCGCAGGCGGAGGGGGCGGATGTCGTAGTGGGGCCGCTGGGCAAGGACGCCGTGAGCGCGCTCCTGGAGACCCGCGACATCGAGAAGCCCATGGTGCTGCTCGGCAGCACCGAGACCGACAACCCGTCGACGCGCCTTGCCTACCAGTTCGACCTGGCGCCGGAGACCGAAGCGCGGCAGGTCGCTGAATTCATGTACGCCTACGGGCATCGCCGGGCGACCGCCCTGTATCCGAACGACGAATGGGGACAGCGGGTCCACCAGGCCTTCGTGGAGCGCTGGGAAGAGCTCGGCGGCACGCTGGCGGAAGCCCGGGAATACCAGCCCGGCAGTGATGACTTCACCGCGCCCATCAGGAATCTGTTCAACCTGGTGGAGGGGGAAACACGTCGATCCCTGATCGAGAATACCAGCGGACTGAATCTGCAGTTCGAGGCGAGGCGGCGGCGGGACATCGACAGCCTGTTCATGGCGGCGCGCCCCGACGAGGCGCGGCTGCTGAAGCCCCAGATCAACTTTTTCCGGGGCCACGACCTGCCGGTCTACAGCATGTCCAATGTCTACACCGGCACACCGGACGCCGCCAAGGACGCGGATCTGGACGGCATACGATTCCCGGCCATGCCCTGGGTCCTGAGAAACACCAGCCGCATGAACAACTTGAAGTCCGCGCTGCGGGACGCCGGCAACTCGAACATCTCCACGGAGCTGTTTGCATTCGGCTTCGACGCTTACCGGATCGCCCTGCTCGCCGCCGACCCGGCGCTGGCCGACGGCACCCGGCTGAGTGGCCTGACCGCGGACCTGATCCTCGGCGGCGACGGCCGGGTATACCGGCGCACGGACTGGGCCGAGTTCAACGAAGGCATCCCCGTCAGGATCTGGAACGACTGACGGCGGCCCGTACAGGAAGAGCATCGATCAAGTCCGACCGCCATCTGATCAGTGGGCGCGACGCCGAGAGCCGGGCCAGGGAGTACCTGGAGGAGCGCGGTCTCACCTGCATCGAAGCCAACTATCGTTGCCATCCGGGCGAGCTCGACCTGATAATGCGCGCGGAATCGACGGTGGTGTTCGTGGAAGTCCGTTTCCGCAAGGACCACCGCTACGGCGGCGCGCTGGAAAGCGTGGATTTCCGCAAGCAACGACGCCTGCGGGCCACCGCGGAACACTATCTGCTGCGGCGTTACGGCACCACGGAGGTGTCATGCCGCTTCGACGTGGTCCTGATCACCGGGCAGCCGGACGGCGGCGATGAGCAGGTGGACTGGATACAGAACGCCTTGTAGGCGGCATCGGCCGCCCGAAACCCACTACCGGACGATACTTACAAGCATGATCCAACTTGCCCTGATCGGCTGCCGCGCAGCCGGGACACGCGCACACCCGGGAAGTGTCGGCCATGCGGGTTAGCCGCATATCGATGATCCTGCTGGGCGCGCTGCTGCTGAGCGGCTGCGTGGCGACTCTCGTGGGCGCCGCCGCCGTCACCACCATCGACGTGGCCCACGAGCGACGCACCGTGGGCGCCTACATCGACGACGGCGCCATCGAGCTGCAGATCCGGCAGTACATGCTGCGGGACACCGCCGTCCGCCAGCAGACCCATCTCAGCGCCACCAGCATGAACGGTATCGTCCTGGTGACCGGGGAAGCCCGGAACCCGGACATCAGGAACCAGGTGCTGGACTACGCCCGGGGCGTCAACGGCGTTCGTCAGGCGGTGGACGAAACCGAGATATCCGGAAAAACCGGCCTCATATCCAGGACCAACGACAGCTGGCTGACGACCAAGGTCAAGACCACCCTGTATGCCAAGACCGGCTTCGACGCCAACCGAGTCAAGGTGGTGACGGAGCACGGGACGGTGTACCTCATGGGTCTGTTGACCAGGGCGGAAGCGTCCCAAGCCGTCGACGTGGTGCGCCACATCAAGGGCGTGGTGCGGGTGGTCAAGGTATTCGAGTACGTGGATTGACACCGATGGCGGAAACATGTGGGTCGGGCTTGATGACCGAAAGGTCAGCCTTAAAGGCTGACCCACAATGGCTTCGTTTTGTGGTATCGGGGTCAGGGAAACTCTGATCAATGCGGTTCGTAGTAAGCCTCGAGGAACCTGCGGGCCACGTAGGCCGGTTTCACCCGCCACTTTTCCTTGCTGACGGTAAGTGAGGCAAAGGCGATCCGGTCATCCCCGCGCTCGGCATAACCGATGAACCACTCGTTTAGACCCGCGGGCCGGGCGCCGGTCAGCGTTCCGGTCTTGCCGCCGACTTCGACGCCTTCCCGGTCGAAGCCCCGGAAATGCCTACGGGCCGAACCGCTTTTCACCGTCTCCCGCATCAGGGTGCGCATCTCCGCCACCGTCTCCGGCGCGATCGCGTCCGACAGCTGCCGCGGCTCGCCGACATATACCGGCCAACCGTACTGATTGGTAAGCCGCTCCACCACGTAGGGCACGGGAATCCGGCCGTTGCCGCCGACGGCGCTGGCGAGCAAGGCGCCGTGGGCCGGGCTGAGGGTGTTGCGGTTGGTCCATCCGGAGGCCACTTCCGCCAGCACCCACTGATCGTCTTCGATGTCGCTGCGACCCAGGTCCAGGGGCAGGTCGGTGAGCACGTCGTAACGGTTGAAGGCGAACCGCCGGGCGTATTCCCTCAGGGAACCGGCACCCAGTTGATACACCCCCAGACGGGCGAACACCGTATTGACCGAATCGCCGAACGCCTCGGCGAGAGTCGGGCGGCGGGTCCATTTGTGATCGGTATGATTCAGTACCTGCTTCTTGTACAGGCTGGTGGATTTGCCGTTGTAGGGCAGAATGGATTCCGGGTGCGCGATATCAGTATCCAGGACCGCCGCCGCGGTGATCGTCTTGAAAACCGACGCAGCGGGAAACAGCGCATGCAGAGCCAGGTGGCCGTGGATGTTGTCCTCGGGGTTCCTGAAGGAATCCGCGTAGGCGATTACCGCGCCCGTGTCGGCATCCATGGCGAAGAACGCCGCGTAGTCCGGTCCGTAGCGTTCGTAAGTCTCGTCGAGGTGTGTTTGCAGCTCCGGCCGGATGGTGTATTCCGCGGTGACATCCGTCCATTGATCCTGGTCACGGCCGCTTATGCGGAACGTTTCCGGAAACTGTTCCCGGACCATGGACTCCTTGAGGGCCACGTGAACCGTCTGCACGTCTATGCCCGTCACCTGGGTGCGACTGAACCGCACCGCGCCGAGCTCGATCGGCAGCGCGCTGAGGTAGGCCAGCAGACCGGCCGCAAACAGCCCTGCGTAGCGTCCGCGCGTCTTCATGGCAATGGGGGCACCCGTCGGCAGATATCGGCCTCGCTCCAGGGGACGGTGTCCTTCATGATACGCCGGAATAGGCCTCCGATGAAGCACGCGGCCGGGCGGGGCGCGGCCGGCGCGGCCGGGGTGGTAGTATCGTCTTGTACAATCTCAATCACGGCTGGTTTTGGGCAGTTCAGCGTTTTTCAACTTGACCGCGATATTCCTGGCGTTTGGCCTGATCTGGTGCTGGCATGACAACATGCGCGCCAGGGAGACCGCAATGGCCTGTGCGCGGCGCTATTGCCACGATCAACGGTTCCAGTTTCTCGACGGCAGCGTCTGCCTCCGGGCTATTGTATTCAGTTTTGCACATCGTTGCTTCCGGCGCCATTACGATTTCTACTACACGCGGGACAGCCACGACCGGCGGCGTGGTACAGTAATCATGCTGGGCCGCGAGGTTGAGCATTTTCTGATCGATGAAGACACGGTGGTGATGTAGGGATTCCGGCCATGAAACGTGACAAGACTGCCGCAGCCATATACCTGACGCTCCTGCTGGCCGCCGCGCTCGCGACTTCCGCTGCGCCCGCCCAGGACGAGGCGCCCGAGCCGGCCACCGGGGACGGCGCCACGGCCCCCGAGCCGAGCACGACGGCCCCGGATCAGCAGCCCAGGAGCGCGGCGGAAATGGTGACCGAGTACCTGGAGCAGGACATTTTCCTGCGCCCGGGCGTCGGCCTGAACAAAGTCAGCGTCGGCACGTCCTTCGAGCAGGTACTGGCGGCCTGGGGGGAACCCACCAGCCGCGGCACCCACAACCTCGTCGACAACAAATGGACGTACCGGATCGGCGAAAGCTCCCGGATCATTCTGACCGGCGGCGACAGCGTCAAGACCATGCGCATACAGGGCGGCATCAGCTCGCCGTACAGCACCACCGAAGGCGCGTCCTTCGGCATGGCGCAGCACCAGCTCGCGACCATCTACGGGCCCAGGGAGGCTGAATCGGGGACGGTGAGCTATGACGAGCGCGGCGTGGGCTTCGTTCTGAACCAGGGGCAGGTCACCGAGATCCGGATATTCGCCCCGGATTAGACCGCGGTTAATCCGGGGCGCCGGACTTGGACGAGGGTGCCGTACCGGCCGCGCGTTTGCGCTCGGGAAACCAGAAATCCATGTACGCCCTGACGAACGGATTGAGCTCGACCCAGACCGACTCATACACCGGCCGCTTGAAGTCGACGATTTCCTGGACCGCGAACCACCAGTCCGCCCAGATCCACTTGTCGAACTCGGGCCGCCTGGTGGCCGACAGGCACACCTGCGAGTCGTCACCCCTCAGGGCGAGCAGGCACCAGATCTGTTTCTGGCCCCGGAACCGGGTATTACCCCGCTGGCGGGTCCGCCGGAGAAAGCATTTCGGCAGATCGTAGCGCAGCCACCGGGAAGTATGGGCGATCATGCTGACCTGGTGGTTCTCGAGCCCGACCTCTTCGTACAATTCCCGGAACAGCGCGTCGTCGAGGGATTCGTCCCGCTTGATACCGCCCTGGGGGAACTGCCAGCCGTCCCGGTTCGTGCGCCGGGCCCAGAGCACCTTTCCGGTACGGTTCGTCAGCACAATGCCGATATTGGGACGGTATCCATCGTCCCAATGCAGCTCTTCATATATGCTTGATGGTAGATCGAAGCTCATCGAGCGAAAAATTACAATATTACCGTTTCGTTACAGGATATTTTTCCATGATACGTCGATTCCGGCAAATCCCCGGCGCAGAATCAATCAGCGGCGCGGCTACGGCATGACTTTAGCCCTGTTCGATCTGGACTATACGCTCCTCAAGGGGGACAGCGACCACTCCTGGGGACTTTTCCTCGCCGAACGCGGACTCGTGGACCCCGGGACCTTCGTCGAGCGCAGCGACCACTACCTGGCCGAATACAACGCCGGCCGCCTTAATATGCAGGAATTCCTGGCGTTTCAACTGGCGCCGCTGGCCCGGGCGCCCCACGAGACACTGGTGAGCCTGCGCAGCGAGTACCTGGTGGAAAAGATCCACCCTTTCATCACGGAGCCGGCACGGGAGCTCGTGGCGCACCACCGGGAACGGGGCGACACGCTGGTGGTCATCACCGCCACCTGCGATTTCGTCACCCGCCCGATCGCGGACCTGTTCGGCATCGAGCACCTGATCGCCACCGAGCTGGAGTTCGTGGACGGCGCCTTCACGGGCGGTATCGTCGGCGAACCGTGCTTCCGGGAAGGCAAGGTCACCAAACTGCGGGCGTGGATGACCGAAACGGGCCACGACCTCCGGGGCAGCTGGTTCTACACCGATTCCCGCAACGACCTGCCCCTGCTGGAGGAAGTGGACCACCCCGTCGCCGTGAACCCGGACGCGGTCCTGGAGCAGGAAGCCCACAAGCGGAGCTGGCCGATTCACCGGTTCTGACTGGGCACAAGCCCACCACAGCTTTTACACCATTCAGCGAATGATCGGGGTGGCCAGTGCCGGGGACCGTCCCCCAGGGCTGTCGAAAACAGGGATGTTTGAGCCAGAGCGTACAGGGACGTATTTACAGCGGCCCTGGGGGGCGGTCCCCGGCACTGGCCCATTCTCTAACGCGGGTTCTCGAACCGGGGCGCGACCTGCGGGAGTGCGCCAACCCCTGACCACTCAGAGAGGCTCTGAAAAGCCACAATACAAGTGCCCCTTTGGTCAAAACCCGTCGAGCTTGAGCTTGAGGTCGGTGGGACTGGTGGCGTGCTGCAGCGCCATCTCGTCGGTGATGTCGCCCTTGCGGCACAGCTCGAACAGATGCTGGTCGAAGGACAGCATGCCCTCCACGATCGCGCCGCCCTTGACCAGGTCGGAAATCTCCTTGACCCGCAGCGGGTCCAGGATCAGCTCCCGCACCCGCGGGCTGGCGGTCATGACCTCGCAGGCCACGGTTCGGCCATTGCCGTCGGCGCGGGGCATCAGCCGCTGCGCCACCACCGCCCGCAGGTTCTGGGCGAGCTTGGCCCGAATGGTGCCCTGGGCGTCCGGGGCGAAGGTGGAAATGATCCTCGGAACCGTATCGGCGGCTGCGGGTGAATGCAGTGTCGTGAACACCAGGTGCCCCGTCTCCGCCGCCGTCAGCGCGGTGTCAATGGACGCGGCGTCCCGCATCTCGCCGAGGAGGATCACGTCCGGGTCCTCGCGCAGGGCGGACACCATGGCCGCCGGAAACGAAGCCGCATCGGCGCCGATCTCTCGCTGGGAAATGATGCTGCGGTGGTCGTGGAACAGGTACTCGACCGGATCCTCGATGGTGATGATGTTCTTGGCGTAATTAAAGTTGATCTCGTTGATCAGCGAGGCGAGCGTCGTGGACTTGCCGCTGCCCGTCGCACCGGTGAGGATGACCAGGCCGCGCTCGAAGCGGGTGAAGTCCTTGACCACCGGCGGCAGGCCGAGCGCCTCGGGCTTCGGGACATGGGTCTCGATAACCCGCAGCGCCATGGCGAGGGTCCCACGCTGGTAGTAGACGTTGACGCGAACCCGGCCGATGTTCTTGAGCCCGATGGAGCTGTCCACCTGGTAATTTTCATGGAGCAGCTTGCGGTGGCGCTCTCCGAGCACCACCGAAACCAGGGCCTCGGTATCCGGCACGGCAAGCACCGGAAAATCGCGCAGCGGCCTCAGCACGCCGTCGATGCGCAGGTAAGGATGGTTCTTGACCTTGAGATGGATATCCGACGCCTTGTGCTGCGTGGCGGTCTGCAACAGGCGGGTCAGGAACCTGAGCGCGTCACCGCCCTCGGCGCTGGGGGGCGCGATCGCGTGGCCGGTCGTCACCGGGGATACCGTGCTCATGAAACGAAGCCCTCCGCCTTGCGGTCACGTCTCGACGCGCCGTCCACGGTCGGCCGGTCGATACGGACCATGTTTATCTCGTTGATCAAGCGCAGGATATCCTTCTCCAACGCCCTGCCAATATCAAGGATAGTCAAGGCGGCACGGAAATGTAAGCGGGGCGGCTCTCAGGCGGCGCTTTCGAATCGTGCCAGCGCGTCGCCGGAGTCCAGGACCCGACGGACGGTCTCGGCGCCGTCGGCAAGGGTATCCACGCGGCCGGCGCCCAGCAGAGCGACAGCACCCGCATATGCCAGGCTGTCCCGGGCGGCGCCGGACTGGCCGGCCAGGGCCGCGAGACCGTGCTCCACGGCAGGGGGGGCGTTCGCCGCGGGATCCCCATCGGGAGCCGGAACTGCACGGACCGGGGCGTCATGAATGCCCGCCAGCGCGGCGTTCAGGGACACGGGCTCGCCCGGTTTCCCGTCGCGGGACAGGAACAGCTTGCTGCTCGCCTGAAGGGACGGCACGACGCCGCCCTCCACGCCCTTGACGATCACCGCGCCGTCGAACCCGGCGGTATCCGCCAGCATGGCATAGACTCTCGGATAGTTGTTGTGCACGTAGCCTACGAACGCCAGGTTGCGGCGGCGCGCCGACAATGGCTTCATGATCACTTCGCAGGTGGACAACAGCGGCCGCTTGACCATCAGGCGCCTGAGGGCGGTCAGCCGGTGCAGGCGGGGAGTGGTTACGGCCTGGTCGAGATACGCCCAGCCGACATCCGGCGCGGCGAGCTGCCCACCGCCCTGGGCCACCGTCATGGTCACCGACTTCCCCGCCGCGCGCAGAACGTGGTGATGGGTGAGACCGAACTTCGGCGCGACCGTCTCCACACCGCAGCTCAGGCATGGCAGGCCGCAGGCCCCCAGCACCGCGGGCAGGAACGGTGACATCGGGAGGCCGCGGTTGAACCCGTTGAAGGGGTCGGCGATGGTTATCATCTCGTCGACATCCGCCGTCCCGCGGTCAGAGCTGTCCAGCAGCGCCCGGAACACCCCGCGGTTCTCGTCGTCGGTTTCCCGCTTCATGCGCAGCGCGATGAGGAACAGTGCCGCCTGGACATCGCCGACCTCCTCGTCCAGCACCGCCGTCATGCCCCGGTAAGCCTCATCTTCCGAAATGTCCTTGCTCATTTCGGGGCCGGTGGCAATACGCTCTATAATCGAGCGCATGAGGATTTCCGCTTCGCTGGACATGGGATTGGCAAATTCGCTCGTCGGGTTTACAGGCTACGCACGCCGTTTCCGCGGCCCGGCGCGGCGGGTATTGTAAAGGAATTCCCGCGCCCGCCGTCATGGATCAACCACCGCTGCTGCCGATATTCCTGCGTATCCAGGGCCAGCACTGCCTGGTGGTCGGCGGCGGCCCGGTAGCGGCGCGCAAGCTGCGGACCCTGGCCCGTGCCGGCGCGGGCATCACCATCGTCGCGCCGGCGCTGGACGACGATCTGGCCCGGGAGCTCGAATCCCTCAATGCGACACACCTTGCCCGGAACTTCCGGGACAACGATATCGCCGGCCGGTCCCTGGTGGTCGCCGCCACCGACTCCATCGAGATCAACGAGCATATCGCGGGCCTTGCCCGTGGCCGCGGCATCCCGGTGAATGTCGTGAATCAGCCCGGTGCCGGGACGTTCATTTTTCCCTCCGTCGTGGACCGCGATCCGGTCACCATCGCGGTGTCCACCGGCGGGCAGGCCCCGGCCCTGGCGCGCTGGCTGCGGGGACACCTGGAGACGGTGATCCCGGACCGCTTCGGCGGCCTCGCTCGGCTGATCGGCCGCTACCGGGAAGACGTCAATCGCCGATACCCGGCCACCGCGGGCCGGCGGCGCTTCTGGGAGCGCGCCCTGCATGGTCCGCTGTCGGAATTCCTGTTCCACAATCAGCCCCGGCAGGCGGCCGGGGTACTGGACGAGCTCCTTGCCCTCGACCCGGACGAAACACCGGTGGGCCAGGTTGCTCTGGTGGGCGCCGGACCCGGCGACCCCGATCTGCTGACATTCCGCGCCCTGCGGCTCATCCAGCAGGCGGATGTCGTGCTCTATGACCGGCTGGTGAGCCCGCCCATTCTGGATCTCATCCCCCGCCGCGCGGAGCGGCTGTACGTCGGCAAGGCCCGGTCCGATCACAGCGTGCCCCAGGAACACATCAACCAGCATCTTATCGACCACGCCCGGTTGGGCAAGCGGGTGCTGCGGCTCAAGGGCGGGGATCCGTTCATTTTCGGGCGCGGCGGCGAGGAGATCGACGGCCTGGCGCGGCACGGCATTCCCTTCCAGGTGGTGCCGGGCATCACCGCGGCCAGCGGCTGTGCCGCCTATGCCGGCATCCCCCTGACACACCGCGACCACGCGCAATCCTGCATCCTCGTCACCGGTCATACCCGGAACGGGACCCTGGATCTGCCATGGGACGCGCTGGTGCAGCCGCAGCAGACCATCGTGGTGTACATGGGCCTGACCGGACTGGACATCCTTTGCCGGGAGCTCATCCGCCGCGGCATGGCCGACGAGACTCCGGCCGCCCTCGTCGAGCGCGGTACGATGCCGGCGCAGCGGGTCATCAAGGCCACCCTGGCGGACCTGCCGGAAGCGGTGGCGTCAGCGCAGGTACACGGCCCCACCCTGGTGATAATCGGCAGCGTCGTCCGGCTTCGGGACCGTCTCGGCTGGTTCGAATCCTGGCAGGACCCGGATTGACCATGATGCGTCAAAACGACGCCATTCATTGTGGGTAAGGCTTTACGCCTTACATGCCAGCGATGGTCGAGAATAAAAAAAGGGGCTCCCGTAAGAGCCCCCGCATTACTGACTCCTGTGGGATCAGCGTTTAGCCATTCTGACCGTTGCCGATGCCCTGGGGAGGCCCGGCTTGGTCCGGTCGACCGCCGCTGCTGTCAGCGTCCGAGAAGTCGTCGCTCGCGTCATCCTCGCTGACCTCGGTCTCGTCGGGGCAGGGCCCGAGGGTGTCACCATGCGCCATGTGGCCGGTCAGTGCCGCCGGCGTGCCCACCGAAATGGTGAACTGCTTGAACGGGCCTGCCTTGTGGCAAACCAGCGTCTTGTTGGCATTGTCTGGATCCTGGAACGCCACGATATTATCTTCGGCTCTTTCAACCGACACGCTGGAGATCATGAGGACGCCGGGATCGGTATCCGTCTCACCTTCCACTTCCAGCGTCACCACCACCACTTCGTTGTCACCGACGTCCTGGGTTTCCGCAGTGCAGGTGCCGTTGTCCAGATCGGCCTCACCGATGCAGATGAAATAGCTGCCCGAGCTCACGGGAAATATCACCTGACCGGAGCCGTCGGTCGTGCCGGTGGCGACGAGATCGCCGCTTTCGTCCAGCAGATATACTTCCTCGCCGGACTGGGCCAGGGCGCTGCTGATCAGGAACTCCGAGATTCGCGACGCCAGCCTGGAATCCTCGCGCGTGCCGCCCTGGAAACCCGGCGCATGCGCGGTCTGGGGTGCCTGAATCACCAGACTCGAATTGGCCCCGCCGGTGCCGCCAGTACCGCTGCCGCCACCCGTGGACACGCTGCCGCCCCCGCAGGCGGCCAGGCCCGCGCCGAACACGGCAATGATGAAAATTGAAATCGCAAATCTGAGCTTCATGACTATCTCCGGATACGTATGGCTGTCGGTTTTTGATGCGATCGTTCGGTTTCTGAGTCCCTGGGATCGCGCTGGGCTGTCAATAAAAGCCTAATCCAGCGGATGGGACCCCGGATTCCATGGTGATGTGTGCTGCGCCAGCGCAGACCGCCGGGGGAAGGACAACGATGGGTGGGTTCGTGCGACCGATGACGTCCAGGCAATTCAGGACCCATTTTGGGAAATTTTCCCACATTTTCGGCCAGACCATGGTCGGCTGGCATGACAGCCGACCGGCCGCCGGCTAAGTAATCCGGATCGACACCGTCACGCGCCGCGGCCCGGCTGTGCCCCGATGATTCAGGCGGTACAATGCGGCGCGAGGCGCGAATCGCGCCCCGGACCCCTCAACAGACTCATGGTGTCAACGTGGCCGGCAAGCTCACCCACTTCAATACTTCCGGCGACGCCCACATGGTGGACGTCGGCGGCAAGGATTCCACCCGGCGCGTGGCGGTCGCGGGCGGCCGCATCAGCATGCAGCCGGACACCCTGGCGCTCATCACCGCAGGGGGGCACAAAAAAGGCGACGTGCTGGGGATCGCGCGGGTCGCGGGCATCATGGCGGCCAAACGGACTTCGGAGCTGATCCCCCTGTGCCACCCGCTGGCCATTACCCGCGTCGACATCCAGCTCGCCCCGGAGCCGGAGCACGGCCACGTAGCCTGCGAGGCCACCGTGGAAACCACCGGGCAGACCGGCGTGGAAATGGAAGCCCTCACCGCCGTGCAGATCGCCCTGCTCACCATCTACGACATGTGCAAGGCCGTGGACCGCGGCATGACCATCACCGACGTACGGCTGCTGAAGAAATCCGGCGGCAAATCGGGGGACTGGGACCGGGACCGCGACGCCTGAGCGATGCGCGAGGACCTGGACCGATGGGACGCGAAGTACGCCGGCCGCCCTCTCTCTGAATCGATAGACCCGGATCCCCTGCTGCGCGAGCACCGGCACCTGCTGGCTTCCGGCGGTCTGTGCATTGATCTCGCCGGCGGCACCGGCGACAACGGCCTGTTCCTCGAGCAGCTCGGCTACCGCAGCATCATCGTGGACGGCAGCGAGGCGGGGTTGCGGCTCTGCCGGCACAAGGCGGCAGCCAACGGCCTGGACCCCATGCTGGTGGCCGCGGACCTGGACCGCTTTTCACTGCCGGCGGCCGCATTCGACGCCGTCCTCGTTTTCCACTACCTGAACCGCGGCCTCGTCGCCGCCATTCGCCGGTCCCTGAAACCGGGCGGCGCGCTGTTCTTCAAGACATTCAACCGCCGCAAGGCGCTCGACCACCCCGGCTTTCCCGACAAGTACATGCTGAAAGACGGCGAGCTGACCGAGTGGTTCGCCGACCTGCACTGCACGGCCTCCAACGACGGAGATGCCCGAAGCACCACCTACCACTGGATCGGATACCGGTAGAAGCGGCATCCCCGCCGCGAATTGGCTTCGAATGGGTTTTGCCGGTTGCGCCGTGCCGTGCATGGTCCGGGGCACCTGGTCGGCGACACGCTGTAAATACATCCGTGTACGCTCCCTTCCGGCATCCCTGCCTCCAGAGGGTCGCCGACCAGGCGCCCCGGACCATGCCTCAGCAGCGAGGGCGGCAATGATCTTGTGGTTGTAACTAGCGAAAACCACGGCACGCACCGTAATCCGCTACAGACGGTAAAGCATGGGTCGGGAAGGGTTGTTGTCGAGCGTCTGGAGGCAGGGATGCCGGAGGCGAGCGTACAGGGAAGTATTCACAGCGTATCGACAACAACCCTTCCCGACCCATGCGGGGCACGGCGTTACCGAACATTCCAAGCCAATTCCCGTACCGAGGGGCCAGTCCCTGTATAAACACGATGTTTATATCCCAGTCGGGCTCGCGCCCGACCTACAGGCCGCGCTCAGGATTCCCGACGCAGGATGTGTTTCTGGATCTTGCCCACCGAAGTCCTCGGCAGGTGATCCCGGAACTCGAATATCTCCGGCACCCGGAACTTCGTCAAACGCTCCACACACCATGCCCCCAGCTCCGCGGCATCGGCGGATACGTTCTCCTTCAACACCACCACAGCCTTGATCTTTTCATCCCGGATCTCGTCCGGCACACCGATCACCGCGCACTCGAACACCGCCGGATGCTGCATTACCACCGACTCCACCTCGCTCGCAGCCACGTTCTCCCCGGAGCGCTTGATCATGTCCTTGGCCCGGTCCACGAAGTGGAAAAAACCATCCGCGTCCCGCCGGGCATTGTCGCCGCTGCGCAGCCACTCGCCGTGGAAGGTCTCCGCCGTGGCTTCCGGATTCCGGTAATAGCCCTTCATCAACGACCAGGCCGGCCGCCCCCGGACGACGATCTCGCCGGTGCGGTCATCATCCTCGATGAACGACCCGTCCTCGTCCAGAAGGGCCACCTCGTAGCCCATTGCCGGCAGCCCCATGGACTGGTTGCGCCGCTCATCGTCCACCGGGTTCATCAGCGGCGTCCCCATGGTCTCGGTCATGCCCCAGAGCTGGAGCAGCGAGGCTCCGAAACGCTCCGACCATTCCCGCTCCTGGCCCGGCGTGATGTTCTGCGCATAAATCACGACGCGCAGGACGTTGTCGCGGGCGACCGGGTCGGGCGGCTGCGCCAGGAGCATGCGGATGGGCGCCGCGAACAGGCTCGCTACCGTGCAGCCGTGGGCAGCGGCGGTGGTGAAATAGCGACTGGCGGAGAAACGCGCACCCAGCACCATGCTGGCGCCGCTCACCAGGGTGCTCATGGTCGAGTAATACTGGGCATTGCCGTGGAACAGCGGCAGCACCGCCAGGTGCCGGTCCTCCGGGGCGAGACGGATGGCCTTGGCCACGGTCTCCCCGGCATAGATGTAATTGGCGTGGGTCACCTGCACGCCCTTGGGCCGCGCCGTGGTGCCCGAGGTATACAGGATGGCGGCGTCGTCCGTGGGCGACACATCCACCGGCGATGCCGGCGGTCCGGCCTCCGCCATCAAGGTGTCCAGCAAGGGCCGCCCGGCGGAGTCCGGGCTGCAGATCACGATCTCCTCGACGCCCTCGCACTGGGCCGCCACCCGCTCGGCATCCGCCTCGTAGGGCGCCTGGGTGAACAGGACCCGGCTGCCCGAGTGACCCACCTGGTAGGCCAGCTCGTCCACCGTCGCGGCGGTGTTGGTGGGCATGATCACCGCACCTATGCGCGCGGCAGCGAACCACAGGACGATGAACTCCACGCTGTTGGCCAGGTGAAGATTGATCCGGTCGCCGTGGCCGACGCCCAGGCGCTGGAGGGCACCCGCGGCCCGGTCGATCAGGTCGTCGAACTCCCGGTAGGAAAACCGGCGGACCCCGCCTTCCAGGTCGTCGAAGACCAGGAACGGCCGGTCGCCGGACAGGGCGACGCGGGTGCGCCACAGGGAGACCAGGGTGCGGTGGCCGCAGGCCAGCGTCACGTCAGCCGCCCGTGACCGGCGGAAAGAACGCCACCTCGTCGCCGTCGCTCAGGGCCGTGTCCGGCCGGGCGTAGTCCAGGTTGACCGCGGTCATGACCCCGCTGGGCATGTCCCGGTCCTCGACGACCTGTCGCCAAAGGCTGTTCGCCGTGGCGCCGTCATCCAGCTCGATTTCGGTTTCCTTGATGCCCACTTCCTCGCGCAGGCTTGCGAACAATCTCACCTTTACTTTCATGCCCGGGAGTTTAAACAACACCGCGGAGACTGACCAGTGTCCCGCCTCCGGCGTTTATAATCCCCGGCACCATGGCATTCGACAGGACATCCATCACCGGCATCATCCTGGCGGGCGGCCGCGCCCGCAGAATGGGCGGCATCGACAAGGGGCTGATCCCCCTTTGCGGCCGCACGATGATCGAGCACGTACTGGACCGGCTCGCAGAACAGGTCAGCGCGGTGATCATCAACGCCAACCGGAACATCGACACCTACACTGCGATGGGCCGCCCGGTACTGCCCGACCGCGACGACAGTTACGCCGGTCCCCTCGCCGGCATGTCCAGCGGCCTGCATGCGGCGGACACGCCCTGGTGCGTGACAGTGCCCTGCGATTCCCCGCTGGTGGGGAACGACGTCGCCATGCGCCTGCATGCCGCCCTGGAAGCCTCCGGCGCGGAGATCGCCGTGGCCCATGACGGCGAGCGGGCCCACCCGGTGGTGAACATCATGGCATCCGGCCTCGCGTCCAGCATCGATGAATTCCTGGACGCCGGGGAGCGCAAGATCGACCGCTGGTTCGACCGGCACCACTGGGTGTATGCCGACTTCTCCGACCACCCGGAGTACTTCATCAACGTGAACACCGAGGACGAGCGCGAGGCGGTGGAGCGGACCCTCTGCCCGGAGCGAGGCTGAGACGCCGCAGCCGGGCGGGAGCCGCCGCGGGTTTGGCCCCTCCCATTTTCGGGAGTATGCTTTGAATACACGGCTTCAGGCGTTCCACACGATGACCACACAGACCATGACCAGGACCTATCGACCCAGAATGACCCGGGCCGGACTGTCGCCCACCCACGACGTGGTGGCCATCGACGAGTTCGGTGGTAAGCGCGACATGAGCATTGCCGGAGAGTCGCCGTTAACCATCAAGGTGGACGGCCAGGAAGTAGTGACCCTGATGACCCTCGGCACCCATCCCGAGGAGCTGGCCCTGGGCTATCTCAGGAACCAGCGGCTGGTGGAAAAGATCGAGGACATCGAATCGGTGACCGTGGACTGGGAGCGCGAGCAGGTCAACATCGCCACCCATCGCGGCGAGGGCATCGTCGACTGGGAGGAGAAGATGGCCAACCGCACCGTCACCACGGGCTGCGGCCAGGGCACGATCTTCAGCTGTACGCTCGGGGCGCTGTACCAGGTGGAGCTGCCGCAGGTGCGTATCCGGCAGTCAATGATCTACGCCATGCTGAAAGCCCTGGCGGAGTACAACGAGCTGTACAAGAAAGCGGGCGCCGTCCACGGCTGCGCCCTGTGCGCCGGCGACGAGGTGCTGATGTTCGTCGAGGACGTCGGCCGCCACAACGCCGCTGACGCCATTGCCGGGCGCATGTGGCTGGACGGCATCGACGGCGGCGACAAGGTATTTTATACCACCGGCAGGCTGACCTCCGAGATCGTGATGAAGACGGCCCTCATGGGCATCCCCGTCCTGTTGTCGCGCTCCGGCATCACCAACATGGGCCTGGAGCTGGCGGAGGAAACCGGTGTGATCATGATCGCCCGCGCCAAGGGCCGGCATTTCCTGATCTATCACGGCGCCGACCGCGTCGACCTGGACGCCATGCCGCCGCCCAAAGAGACCGCCTACAACCGCCGGCCACCGTCCGAAGCGCGGACCTGACCGGGACGACACCATGACCATCGCCGTCGATCCGAGCTGCCTGGACGACTTCGAGGTGGGTTCGATCTCCACCGCGGCCGCCCGCCGCCGCATCCTCGAGGCCGCGGCGCCGCTCGCTGGCGCCGAGCGCGTGCACCTGCGGGCCGCGCTGGGGCGGGTACTGGGCGGGGATATCGCCTCGCCGCTGGCCGTCCCGGGACACACCAACTCGGCCATGGACGGTTACGCGGTGGCGATCGCGAGCCTGCCGTCGTCGGGGACGGCGGAGCTCACCGTCGCCGGCTCCTCCTTCGCCGGCCATCCCTTCAACGGCGTGGTCGCGACCGGCCAGTGTGTCCGCATCATGACCGGCGCGGTCATGCCCGCCGACACCGACACCGTGATCCCCCAGGAGCACGCCGAAACCCTGTCCGGAGCTCGCATCCGGATCGACGACCGCCACCGCGAAGGCCAGAACGTCCGCCGGGCCGGTGAGGACATCCGGCGCGGCGACATCGTGGCGCCGCGAGGGCGGCGGCTGGCGGCGCCGGACCTCGGACTGCTCGCGTCCCTCGGCGTCGGCGAAGTGACCGTCACCCGCCGGCCGCGGGTGGCATTCTTCTCCACCGGTGACGAGCTGCGGTCCCTCGGCGACCGGCTCGAACCCGGCGAGATCTACGACAGCAACCGCTACACGCTCTACGGCATGTTGATCGGCCTGGGCGCCGACATCATCGACATGGGCGTGGTGGCGGACACCCCGGAAGCCACCCTGGACGCGTTCCGGCGCGCCGCGGCTGACGCCGACGTGGTGATCACCTCGGGCGGCGTCTCGGTGGGGGAAGCGGATTACATCAAGGACAGCGTGGCGGCGCTGGGCAGCATCGAGTTTTCGAAAGTCGCCATGAAACCCGGCCGGCCGCTCACCTTCGGCCGCGTCGGCGAGGCGCTTTTCTTCGGGCTGCCGGGCAACCCGGTGTCCGTGATGGTGACGTTCTACCTGTTCGTCCAGCCCGCGCTGCGGCGACTGGCGGGGGAATCCGACGTCCAGCCCCTGATCCTGCGAGCGCGGTGCCAGTCGAAGCTGCGCAAAAAGCCGGGGCGAACCGAGTACCAGCGCGGCATCCTGGCCAGTGACGCTACGGGGGAACTGACCGTCGAGCGCACCGGGCCCCAGGGCTCGGGGATCCTCAGCTCCATGGCCCAAGCCAACTGTTTCATCGTGCTGCCCGCGGATTTCGAGACCGCTGAGGCGGGCGACTCGGTACCGGTTATCCCTTTCGGGGAATTACGGTTGTGATCAGGGGATTGGTGAATCGTGAGTCGTTACCGATCACCAATCACCACGCTCAGTACCCCGGCGTATTCTTCTCCACCCAGCGCTCCCCCTCATCCAGGGTCTCTTTTTTCCAGAACGGCGCCCGGGATTTGAGGTCCTCCATGATGAAGCGATTGGCCTCGTAGGCATCCTTGCGGTGCGCGGACCAGACCACCACCAGGACGATCGGGTCCCCGGGATACACGTCGCCCACCCGGTGCAGCACCAGGGCATCGATGATCGCCCACTGCCCGGCGGCCCGGTCGCAGATGTCCCGCAGGTGCGTCTCCGTCATGCCCGGGTAGTGCTCGAGCATCATGTGGTCGACCTTTTCCGACTCGTTGACATCCCGCATGGTCCCGACGAACACGCAGGTCGCACCGAAGGTGCCCAGGGACGCCTGGTGGGCGGTGAGCTCGGCCCAGGGATCGAACGGCTGCTCTCTGATCTCGACCTTCATGGGTGTATTATGCGCATGCAATCAATGGTTCGGAACTCCCCCGCAAGCCGTCATGAATGAAGCATCCGTGAGCGACAGACCGTTCAAGCCTTTGGACATCGCCGTCCTGACCGTCTCGGACACCCGCACCGAGGCGGACGACAAGTCCGGCAAGCTGCTGGTAGGCCGCCTGGAACACGCCGGACACCGGCTTCACGGCAAATCCATCGTCCGGGACGACATCTACGGCATCCGGGCCGTGGTCTCGGCCTGGATCGCCGACCCGGAGGCTCCGCAGGTGATACTGACCACCGGGGGCACGGGGGTCACGGGCCGCGACGGCACGCCCGAGGCGGTGCGGCCGCTGCTGGACAAGGAAATCCCGGGCTTCGGCGAGATGTTCCGGAACCTGTCCTGGGCGACCATCAAGACCTCCACGCTCCAGTCCAGGGCGGTAGCGGGCGTCGCCAACGCCACCTACATCTTCTGCCTGCCCGGCTCCTCCGGCGCCTGCGCCGAAGCCTGGGACCAGCTCATCCAGCACCAGCTGGACTACCGCACCCGCCCTTGCAACCTGGTGGAGCTGATGCCGCGGCTCCTCGAACGGTAGGTCCGGTGTAGGTCGGGCGCCAGCCCGACAGGGATCCACTCGACTCCGGCATCCCTGCCTCCAGACGCTCGACAACAACCCTTCCCGACCCATGCTTTACCGTTCGTAGCGGATTGCGGTGTGTGCCGTGGGTTTCACCGGACATGGCCACGACATCATTGCCATCTCGCGCCCGACCTACAACCCCTAACCCCCAATATACGACATCTCCACCTTCGGCAGCGCCACGGTGTTCTCGCTGCGGATCTCCGAATAGCGGTCCGTGCGCACGGACCAGATGTCAGCCAGCTGCGCGGTGATCTGCTCGTCCGTGATCCCATCGTCCCGGACCAGGCGCCGCAGATCGTGCCCCTGGGTACCGAACAGGCAGGTGTACAGCTCACCCCGCGCCGACAGGCGCGCACGGCTGCAGCCGCGGCAGAAGGGCTGGGTCACGGAGGACACCACTCCGACTTCCCCGCCGCCGTCCAGGTAGCGCCAGCGCTGCGCCACCTCGCCGGGGTAATTGGGATCCGCCGGCTCCACCGGCAGCTCGGCGTTGATGCGATCGATGATCTCCCGCGCCGGCACAACGTCGTCCATACGCCAGCCGTTGCTGTGGCCCACATCCATGTACTCGATAAACCGGACGATGTGGGGCGAGCCGTGAAAATACCGCACCAGCGGCACGATGCTGTGATCGTTCACCCCCTTCTTGATCACCACGTTGATCTTGACGGGGTAAAGGCCGGCGGCCTCGGCGTTGTCGATGGCATCCAGGACCTTCCGGACCGGGTAGTCGACGTCGTTGATCGCCATGAAGGTCCGGTCGTCCAGGGCGTCCAGGGATACAGTGATGCGCTCCAGCCCGGCCTGCTTCAGGGCCCGCGCCTTGTCGACCGTCAGCATGGAGCCGTTGGTGGTGAGGCTGATGTCCTCCACGCCGTCGATGCCGCGGAGCATCCCGATCAGCCGTTCCAGATCCCGGCGGATCAGAGGCTCGCCGCCGGTAAGGCGGAATTTCCGCACGCCGATGCCGGCGAACGAGCGCCCCAGCCGTGCGATCTCCTCATAGCTCAGGAGCTCGGACCTGGGCAGGAACTCGTGGTCGGGACCGAACACGTGCTTCGGCATGCAGTAGACGCAGCGGAAATTGCACCGGTCCGTCACGGATATCCGCAGATCCCGGATGGGTCTTTGCAGCCTGTCTTGGACGTTCGTGCGGTTCATGTAAGGGTCGATGATCTCACAGGTTCATTGTCCGGGGGCGGCGCAGACGGGACAGTCCGGATCCCGGCGCAGCCGCACCGTCTGCCATTCCATGGTACCGGCGTCGATCAACAGCAGGCGGCCCGCCAGCGTCTCGCCGATGTCCAACAGCACCTTGACCACCTCAGTGGCCTGGAGACAGCCCATCAGGCCCGCCACCGAGCCCAGCACGCCGTTCTCGGCGCAGTTTTGCGGCGGCTCGGACACATTCTGGTACAGGCACCCGTAACACGGCGAGTCCGGCTGGTCCAGGCGAAACACGCTGATCTGCCCCTCCATGCGCACCACCGCCGCCGATACCAGCGGCCGGCCCACCCGCACGCATGCCGCGTTGATGGCGAAGCGCGCGTCGAAGTTATCCGTGCCGTCCACGACCACGTCCGCCTGCCGGACGACATCGTCGAGGTCACTGCCCGACAGTGCCTGGTCGTAGGACCTGATATGCACGTCGGGGTTCAGCGACTTCAGGGTCCGCGCCGCGGATTCGACCTTCTTCTGCCCCAGGGAGTCGTTCATGTGGACGATCTGGCGCTGAAGGTTCGACAGCTCCACCAGGTCCGGGTCCACCAGGATCAGCTCGCCGACGCCGCTGCTGGCGAGATACATCCCGGCGGGCGAGCCCAGCCCGCCCATCCCGAACAGCACCACGCTGGCGTTGAGCAGCCGGTTCTGGCCCTCGACGTCGATCTCCGGCAGAAAGATCTGGCGACTGTAACGCAGTAGCTGCTCATCGCTGACGACGCGGCGCGCGGGTTCGGTTGCCATGATCGGGTGCGCTACTCGGTGGCCTTCTTGTTGGCTTCCTCGAATGCGGCGAGCTGCTCCGGCGTCGCTTCTTCCGCGTAGCGCGACTTGTACTCGCTGTACGGCATGCCGTACACGGTTTCCCGGGCGGTGTCGTAGTCGATCTCGACGCCCCGCGCCTCGGCCTCCGACCGGTACCACTTGGACAGGCAGTTGCGGCAGAAGTACGCCAGGTTCATCAGGTCGATGTTCTGCACCTCCGGGTACTTGCGCAGGTGCTCGATGAGCTTGCGGTATACCGCCGCCTCGATCTCGGTCCGGGTCTTGTCGTCGATATTGTCGGTCATGCTCGTATCTTACCCTCTTTGTCCGATTCAGAAACCGTTGTGGTAGTGGTTCAGATTGAAATCGAATACGGAAGGAGCCGTGCCGGGGACCTCCCCCAGGGCTGTCGAAAACAGGGATGTTTGAGCCAGAGCGTACATGGAAGTATTCACAGCGACCCTGGGGGAGGTCCCCGGCACGGCTCCTTCCGTTCCGCATGTGCTCAATCTGAATCACTACCACCCTTGTGCCATTGGACATCGCGGGAACCGGAATCATTCATAACAGGAAACCGGAACGCGTTCCAAGATCTGGATTTCGGATCGGGAAAAACCCCTTGGACCATCGGGTTGGATTGCCGGCCGACGGAAATGGAAGACGCGACGAACTCGATCCCGGCCTGACGCGGCCGCCGGGGCGGCGGTTGCCTGCCCCCGCCCCGGGCCATACACTAGTCTCAAATTTTACGGAGACCCCAGATGATCACCGAGCCCAAGGCTTATTCCCTGTACCACTACATCGGCGGCGGAAAGATCGCCGGCGACAGCGACCGGTTCGGGGAGGTCTACGACCCGTCCACCGGCCGGGTCGCCAAGCGCGTGCCCCTGGCCACCCGCGGCGATGTCGAGGGCGCCATCGCCGCCGCCGAGCAGGCCCTGCCCGACTGGGCCGCCACCCCGCCCGCGAAGCGGGCCCAGGTCATGTTTGCCTTCCGGGAGCTGATCCGGCGGGATATGGACGAGCTCGCCGGGATCGTGTCCAGCGAGCACGGCAAGACCCTGGAGGACGCGCGGGGTTCGGTCACCCGGGGCCTGGAAGTGGTGGAGTTCGCCTGCGGCATCCCGCAGATGCTGAAGGGGGAGTACAGCGAGAACGTCGCCGGCGCGGTGGACAGCTACGCCCTGCGCCAGCCGCTGGGGGTGTGCGCCGGGATCACGCCGTTCAATTTTCCGGCCATGGTGCCGATGTGGATGTTTCCGGTGGCCATTGCCTGCGGCAACACGTTTGTGCTCAAGCCGTCGGAGAAGGTCCCGTCGTGCTCCTTGAAGCTGGCGGAGCTGATGAGCGAGGCCGGCCTGCCGGACGGGGTGCTGAACGTGGTGCTGGGAGACAAGGAGGCGGTGGACACGCTGCTGACGGACCCGCGGGTGGCGGGGGTGAGCTTCGTCGGGTCCACGGCGGTGGGCGAGTACGTGTACAAGACCGGCTGTGCCCACGGCAAGCGGGTGCAGGCCCTGTGCGGGGCCAAGAATCACATGGTGATCATGCCGGATGCAGACATGGACCAGGTGACGGACGCCGCCATCGGGGCGGGCTACGGCTCGGCCGGTGAGCGCTGCATGGCGGTGTCGGTGCTGGTGACGGTAGGCGAGGAGACCGGAGACGAGGTGGTGCGGCGGCTGGCGCCGCGGGTGCGGGCGCTGAAAGTAGGGCCGTACACGGACCCGGCGACGGAGATGGGGCCGCTGGTGACCCCGGACCACCTGGCAAAGGTGCGTGGCTACGTGGACCAGGGGGTGGCCGAGGGGGCCGAGCTGGTGGTGGACGGCCGGGACCTGACGGTGGCGGGCTACGAGGACGGGTCGTATCTCGGCGGCTGTCTGTTCGACCGGGTCACCGAGAGCATGCGCATCTACCAGGAGGAAATCTTCGGACCGGTGCTGAGCGTGGTACGCGCCGACAGCTACGAGGAAGCCCTGCGCCTGGTGAACGAGCACGAGTACGGCAACGGCGCGGCCATTTTCACCCGCGACGGCGATGCAGCCCGCAACTTCACCAACCGGTGCCGGATCGGCATGGTTGGAATCAACGTGCCGATTCCCGTGCCGGTGGCCTACCACAGCTTCGGGGGCTGGAAGCGCTCGCTGTTCGGCGACCACCACATCCACGGGCCCGAGGGCGTGCGCTTCTACACCCGCCTCAAGACCGTCACCGCCCGCTGGCCCTCCGGCATCAAGGACGGCGCCGAGTTCCACTTCAAGTCCGGCAGCGGCTGACCCCGCGCCCCGTCTATTGGCGATCCCCCGCGGGGGCGGCCGAGGCCGCCCCCGCTTTACTCCTCCCCACCGTACCGGATCATCCGTTCTGGTGATGTACTCGCCCGGCGAGCGCCTTACGCTGTGGGGCATCGGATCGAAAATGTTCATCGGATCGTGGCCCGGTTTAAAGGCCCGCTCCCTGCCACTGGTACTAAAACCCAGTCACTATCCCCCATCGCCACGGAGGTACCAGGATGGAACCAAAGGGAATCAGCGTCACGGAAATCAGGCTCGGCCTGCCCAATACCCACTACTATCTGCACTGGACGCACAAGGCGGCGCCGATAAACGCGACGCAGCGCCGCGCGCACCTGGCCGACGTGCGCGCCGCCTGCCGGCGCCTGGAATGGAAAATCTACGCCGCCGCTTTCCGGAACAACGCAACGCAACTCGTGTTTCAGACCTCCGCGGACAACCTGGACCGCGGCCTCGACGGCCTGCTGCGGGACGTCCGCGACTATCAACTCTACATGCTGGATCCGGAGCATGCCCTGCCCTTCATCGCGCGCCACGTGCACGAGCCCGGGCCGAATCCGCGCAGCGCCGCCGGCCCGTCGGAGCTGCCCGACATCCACTTGGGGATATTCATGGGCGACCGGTCCTGGGCGGAACGGATGCTGGACGTGCTGACCCGCTGCGCCCTCGGTGCGGACAATGAACCCGAACGTGTCCCGCCCCTGAACGAGCTCGCCCGCTCCCACCCCGACACCCGCGACGCCATCACCCGCGCCTACCGCTCGGGACGATTCAGCCTCAAGGATATCGCCGATCATTTCGACCTGCATTTCAGCGAAGTCAGCGCCGTCATCAACACCGCTCCGCAATGACAGGTGCCCCGCTCCGGCACTGTGTCACGGCAGGTCGCATCCGGCGTCAGACATCCACGGCGTCATTGCGAGGAGCCCAAGGCGACGAAGCAATCCATCCGGCTTTGGAGCTCGCGCTACACGACCTTGCCGGGGTTGAGGATACCGTCCGGGTCCATCATGGACTTGAGATTTCGCATCAGCGTCAGCGCTTCCGGTGACTTGTACCGCTTCATCATGTCGCGGCGCAGTTGGCCGACGCCGTGCTCGGCGCTGAAGCTGCCGTCCAGGCTCATTGCCAGGTCGCTGACGGCATCGATGAGGCCCGCGCCGTGCCGCCCGCGGAATTCCGCCGGGTCCCCGGAATCCGGGGCGAGAATGTTGTAGTGAATATTGCCGTCGCCGATATGGCCGAACGGACACGGTCGCGCACCCGGTGCGCTCGCCGTGACCTTCTGCCCGGCTTCGGCGAGAAATCGCGGCAGGCTGGCGATCGGAACGGATACGTCGTTCTTGACCGAATGTTTCTGCGCTTCGGAGATTAGTTCACGGAGCTGCCATAATTCCTCCCGTTGGCGCTCGTTCTGGGCCAGTACCCCATCGAGTATTTCTTCGTCCTCCATGCCCCGTTCCACGATCCGCTCCAGCATACGGTCAAGAACTGCGCCGTCGGCGCCGCTCGCCAGCTCCATCAGGACGTAGTGGCCGTGGACTTCGGAGAACGGGTCCGTTTTCCCCATCCCTTCCAGGACGCATTCCAGCGCCTCGCGGCTGATGTACTCATAGGACTCGACAGCGTCCCCGGACAAGTTCCGGGCGACGCCCAGCAGGCGGCAGGCTGCTTCCGGGTTCGCCACGGCGAGCATCGCGGTTCGGCGGTGCAGCGGATTGGGAAACAGCTTGAGCACCGCCGCCGTGATGATGCCGAGAGTGCCCTCGGACCCGAGAAACAGGTGCTTCAGGTCGTAGCCGGTATTGTCCTTCCGAAGGCTGGACAGGCCGTTCCATATGGAGCCGTCCGCCAGCACCACCTCGACCCCCAGCACCAGGTCCCGGGCGTTGCCGTAGCGCAGCACGTTGATGCCCCCGGCGTTCGTCGACAGGTTGCCGCCGATCTGGCAGCTTCCCTTGGCGGCAAGATCGAGCGGGAAAAACAGGTCGTGGGCCGATGCAGCATCGTGAATACTCTGGAGAATCACACCCGCCTCCACGGTCATGGAATAGTCGACGGTGCTGACCTCGCGGATCGCGTTCAGCTTCTCCAGGCTCAGGACGATCTGCGCACCGCCGTCATCGGGGGTGGCCCCGCCGCACAGGCCGGTGTTGCCGCCCTGGGGCACGATGCCGACACCGAGCTCACGGGCGATGCCCACCACATCGGCGACCTGGCGTGTGGACGCCGGGCGCACAACCGCCGCGGCGGCTCCCTGGTAATAGCCACGCTGATCGACGAGATACGGCGCCTGGGCGTCGGGCTGGACAATCACCGCCCGGTCTCCCAGAACTTCAATCAGGCGCTTCAACAGTTCCGCGGTCACCGGCGGGTCTCCCGTGTTTGGTGAGCCGGTGATCATAACAAATGGAACACTTTCGCAAGGCCGGCAGCCGAGCAACCAAACGGAGATGGAGAATGATTGTTTGTCCCCTCACCCTGTCCCTCTCCCCCTGCGGGGGCGAGGGAACCCTTCGTTCGGAGGCCATACTGGATCAATCGCCCCGATCCTGCTCCCTCTCCCTGTAGGTCAGGCGCAAGCCTGACATCCAACTCCCTCTCCCCCGCAGGGGGAGAGGGCCGGGGTGAGGGGAAGAACAATATCCGTGTTCAATACCTGTAGCCGCTTAGTGACTATCCGTCCCGTCATCATTTCTCTTTCAGGTGATGAGGACCCTTCGATCAAGTCCGACCCCCCATCGCCGAACCCCGTTTGGAGTCCGGCGCCCCATTTGCGATATATTGTCCGGCAATCCCAAACACCGACGCGCCAGTTTCATGCCCGCAGATCAGAATCCTTTCGAGACCGACCTGCCGAAGAACGCGGCCAACTACGTCGCGCTGTCACCGCTGAGCCTCCTGCGGAGAACAGCATCCGTGTACCCGCAGCGCACCGCGGTCATCTACTACGGCCAGCGCCGCACCTGGGCCGAGACCTACGAGCGCTGCCGGCGCCTGGCTGCCGCGCTGCGTGCCCGGGGTGTGGGAACCGGTGATGCGGTGTCGGTGCTGGCGCCGAATATTCCCGCCCTGCTCGAGGCGCATTTCGCGGTACCGATGACCGGCGGCGTGCTGAACGCCATCAACGTCCGCCTGGATCCGGCCACGGTGCGATTCCAGTTACAGCATTCCGCCGCAAAAGTTTTCATCGTCGACCGCGACCTGTCCGCCACGGCGCTCGCCGCCCTGGAGGGGCTGGACAATCCGCCGGAGCTCGTCGAGATCGACGACGACGCCGCCGGACAGGATAGCTTTCACGACCTGCGCTATGAACAGCTGATCGCGGAAGGCGACCCGGACTTCCCCTGCGACCCCCCGGATGATGAATGGCGGGCCATCTCCCTCAACTACACCTCCGGCACCACGGGCGACCCCAAAGGCGTCGTCTACCATCACCGCGGCGCCTACCTCAACGCCGTCAGCAATGCTTTGAGCTGCAACATCGGCCTCCACCCCGTATACCTGTGGACCCTGCCGATGTTCCACTGCAACGGCTGGTGCTTTCCCTGGACGGTGACCGCCCTTGCCGGGATCCATGTCTGCTTCAGAAAGGTCGAGGCACGCACCATCTTCGGCCTCATCAGCGCCCACGGCGTTACCCACATGTGCGGCGCGCCCATCGTCCTCAACATGCTGCTGAACAATAGCCAGGAACAGGAAGCGAAGCCGGAGAAAACCGTCGAGGTGATTACCGGCGGCGCGCCGCCGCCGGAATTCGTCATCGCGGGGATGCGCGAGCTGGGCATGCGGGTCACGCACATGTACGGGCTCACCGAAACCTACGGGCCGTCCACCGTCTGCGCCCGCCACGACGACTGGGACAGCCGGCCGGACGCCGAACAGGCGCGGCTGATGGCCCGCCAGGGCGTCAACACGTTCATGATCGACGACTACCGCGTGGCGGACGTCGAGACCGGGGAAACGGTGCCGCGGGACGGCAACACGGTGGGGGAAATCCTGCTGCGCGGCAATACCGTCATGAAGGGTTACCTGAAGAACAAGGCCGCCACTGGGAAGGCCCTGGATGGCGGCTGGTTCCACAGCGGGGACCTGGCCGTATGGCATGCGGACGGCTACATGCAGGTCACGGACCGGGCCAAGGACATCATCATTTCCGGGGGCGAGAACATCTCCAGCGTCGAGGTGGAGAATGTCCTGTATTCCCACCCGGCCATCATGGAGGCCGCGGTCGTGGCCCGGCCCGACGACTACTGGGGCGAAACCCCCTGCGCCTTCGTGACCCTCAAGAAAGGCGCCGAGGCCAGCGAGCAGGAAGTCATCGACTACTGCCGGGAACATCTGGCCCACTTCAAGGCGCCGAAAACCGTGATCTTCGACGAGCTGCCGAAAACCTCCACCGGCAAGATCCAGAAATTCGTGCTCCGCGAGCGCGCCCGCGCACTCTAGTGCACGCCGCCGCTTGTATCGTGAAAAGGGCCGGTGCCGGGGGCCGTCTTCCAGGGCTCTCGAAAACAGGGATGTTTGAGCGAGAGCGTACAGGGACGTATTCCATCCTTCGGTCCGCAAACGGCACTTCCCTGTGCCGCTCCTCACAGCGGCCCTGGGGGACGGCCCCCGGTACCGGCCCGATCGGTCGGAGGGTCTTCAAACAATGCCCGCAGGCAGCGAAAGGGTGCAATATCACCTTCAGCGTGCACCAACCGGCATGACGACTTCCCCACGGGACGGCCCGACGATCCACGTCCTGTTCCGCAAGGAGGATCTCGACCCCGCCCGGCTCGCCGGCAAGACCGTCGTGGTGGTGGATATCCTGTTCGCCACCACCTCCATCATCGCCGCCCTGGAATGCGGCGCATCCGTCGTCCATCCGGCGCGGGACCCGGACGAAGCGCTCGACCTTTCCACCCGCCTCGGCGTCCGCGCCCCAGTTCTCGCCGGCGAATCCCACTTCCAGTTCATCGACGGATTCGTGCAGCCCACGCCGCTGGCGTTGTGCCGGCACGTCAAGCCGCGGGACACGCTGATCTACTCGACCACCAACGGCACGGTGGCCCTTCGGGCCTGCGCCGGCGCCCGGCGCGTGCTGGTGGGGGCATTGATCAATACCGGCGCCACGGTACGGGCGCTGGACCTGGGCCGCGACGACACCGTGATCATCCTTTGCGCGGGCACCGCGGGCGCGTTCAACATGGAGGATTTCTACGGCGCCGGCTGCCTGGTTCAGCGGATCGCCGCGCAATACCCGGGCGGCCGGATGACCGACGCCGCGCTGGCGGCCCTCGACTATTTCGAGGCTTCCGACGCCGGGTCCGTACTGCGCCGCTCCATGGTCGGCCGCCTGATGCTGGAATGGGAGCTGGAGGCCGAGGTCGATTTCGCCGCCCGCATCGACGCCAGCGAGGTCGCCGCGGAGCTGCGGGACGACCTCGTCCTGGCCCTGTAGGACCGCCCCGGCCGCCAGGTCCATCCGCGCCGGACCGGACCCCGGCGCCGGTGCCGCCGGATAATGGCCTCGAAAGTCGGGTCATCGCGCAGGTCGAGAACATGAGCGGGGAGCGGGTCAGAGTCGGGGGGCGCCACCCAGGGCTGTCGAAAACAGGGATGTTTGAGCCAGAGCGTACACGGATGTATTTACAGCGGCCCTGGGTGGCGCGCCCCGGCTCTGACCCATTATTCTTGGAGACTGAGCCGCGACCAAAATTCGATAAATTGCATATATCGACTTATACTCGCCCGATGATGCCCAATGTCTCGAAGGGGGATTCGTGAGCGCGCTGCAAGACTACAACCAGATTCAGAGACAGAAACTGCTTGAGCAGATTCTCCGAGATGCTCCCAGGGAAGCGGTGTTCGCCGGTGTCGACAGGTTTCTCAAGCGCTACTTCAGCGACGTGCCGCCGGAGGACATGGTGGACCGGGACGTGGACAGCCTGCGGGCCATGGCCATCGGCCATGCCGAGTTCGCCCAGAAGCGCCTCCCCGGCCGGCCCCTGATACGAATATTCAATCCCACCATCGCGACCCACGGCTGGCAGTCCACCCATACCATCGTCGAGGTGGTCACCGACGACATGCCCTTCCTGGTGGACTCGGTGGGGATTGCCCTGAACCGCCGGGGCCTGACCATTCACCTGACGGTGCACCCACTGATCCGGCTGCTGCGCGACGACGAGGGCAACCTCCTGGAATTCGTCGATGCCGGCCGCGAGGGCGCCCGCGCGGAGTCGTTCCTGCACATCGAGATCGACTGCGAAACCTCCGAAAAGCAGCTCCAGAAGATCAGGGAAGACCTTGAAAAGGTGCTGCATGACGTGGCCTGCGCCGTTGAGGACTGGAAACCGATGCTGGACCGGGTGCCGCGGGTGCAGCAGGAGCTCGCTTCGCCGCCGGCCTCCCTGGACGCGGACGAGGTCAACGAGGCCAGCGAGTTCCTGGACTGGCTCGCGGACAACCACTTCACCCTCCTGGGTTACCGGGAGTACGACCTGCGGACCGACGACAGCGGCGTCGACGTACTGAAGATCGTGCCGAGCTCCGGCCTCGGGATCCTGCGGGAGCGCGACGACCAGGAAGTGTCCCAGTCGTTCAGGGAGCTGCCCGCCGAGCTCCAGCGCCTGGCGCGCGAGCCGAACATCCTGACCCTGACCAAGGGCGTGGCCCGCTCCACCGTGCATCGGCCCAGTTACCTGGACTATGTCGGCGTCAAGCGCTTCGACGACGAGGGCAACGTCGTCGGCGAATTCAGGTTCATGGGGCTTTATACCTCCAATGTATACGCCTGCGACCCCTACGAGATCCCGGTGGTGCGGCGCAAGCTGCAGTACGTGACGGACCGCTCGGGGCTGCAGCGCAACAGCCACGCGGACAAAACCCTGCAGACGATCCTGAGGAACTATCCCCGCGACGAGCTGATCCAGATACCCGCCGAGCTGCTGTACCAGCACGCCATCGGCATCCTGCATCTCCAGGAACGCCAGCGCCTTCGATTGTTCACCCGCCTCGACCCCTACCGGCGCTTCGTGTCCTGCCTGATCTTCGTGCCGCGGGAGCGGTATGACACCCGCCTGCGCAAGCGCTTCGAGGACATATTGATGTCCGCGTTCAACGGCAAACGCGTGGAGTTCAACATTCACCTCGGCGAATCCCTGCTTGCGCGCGTCCACCTGCTGATCCATACCGACCCCCGCGTCGACAGCGACGTCGACCTCAAGGCCCTGGAGTTCGAGCTGGCCGAGGCCGCCCACAGCTGGCGGGAGAAGCTCGGCAGCGCGTTGAAGAAACAGTACGGGGAGGAGACCGGCAACGAGCTGCTCAAGCGATACCACGAGGCGTTCCCGGTGGGTTACCGGGATGAGTTCTCTGCCGCCCTGGCGGTGCGCGACATCCTTGCCCTGGAAAAGCTCCGGAAGGGCCGTGAGCTGGAGATGGACCTGTACCGCATCCCCGGGGACGCGCCGCACACGCTGCGCCTTCGCGTCTACCAGCCCCATGATCCCATTCCGCTGTCGGATATCCTGCCCATGCTCGAAAACATGGGCCTGCGAGTGATTGCTGAACGGCCCTACAAGCTGCACCTCGCCGACGGCGAATCATGGATCCACGACTTTCGCATGGCCATGCGCAGCGAGACCCAGACCAACCCCCAGGAAGTCGTGGAGCGCTTCAGCGACGCGTTCGTCGGCGTCTACCAGGGGGAAGTCGAGAACGACGGGTTCAACCGGCTGGTGCTCGAGGCAGACCTGGACTGGCGCCAGGCCATGACTCTGCGGGCGCTTTGCCGCTACCTGATGCAGCTGCGCATGCCCTTCAGCCAGGCCTACGTGGAGTCCACGCTGTCCCGGAACAGCGCCATCACCAAGGCACTGGTGGAGTATTTCGAGGCGCGCTTCGATCCGTACCGCACCCGGGGCGAGGACGAACTGGAGGAATTGAAAGCCGGCATCACGGCGCAGATCAACGAGGTGAGCAGCCTGGACGAAGACCGCATACTGAGCCTCTATCTCGCGGTCATCGACGCCACCCTGCGCACCAACTACTACCAGAAGGACGACGAGGGCAGGCTGCCCTCGTACCTTGTGATGAAGCTCAGCCCTGAGGGCATCAGCATCGCGCCGAAACCGCGGCCGAAATTCGAGATATACGTCTATGCACCGTGGGTAGAGGGCGTGCATCTGCGCGGCGGCAAGGTGGCGCGCGGCGGCCTGCGCTGGTCCGACCGCCGGGAGGACTTCCGTACCGAAGTGCTCGGCCTGATGAAGGCGCAGATGGTGAAGAACGCAGTGATCGTCCCGGTGGGCGCCAAGGGCGGCTTCGTGGTGAAGCAGCCGCCGTCCAGCCCAGACGCGCTGAAGGAAGAGGTGGTGCGCTGCTACAGCACCTTCATCCAGGGCCTGCTGGATCTCACCGACAACCGGGTGGACGGCGAGATCGTGCCGCCCAAGAATACGGTGCGCTACGACGATGACGACCCGTACCTGGTGGTCGCTGCCGACAAGGGCACCGCGACCTTCTCGGATCTCGCCAACAGCATCGCCGACCGGAACAATTTCTGGCTCGGGGACGCGTTTGCCTCCGGCGGGTCCGAAGGCTACGACCACAAGGGCATGGGCATCACCGCCAGGGGCGCCTGGGAATCGGTCAAGCGGCATTTCCGCGAACTGGGCCGGGACTGCCAGGCCGAACCGTTCACTGTTACCGGCATAGGAGATATGGGCGGCGACGTGTTCGGCAACGGCATGCTGCTGTCCCGGCAGATCAAGCTCGTCGCCGCCTTCAACCACCTTCATATCTTCATCGACCCGGACCCCGACCCGGAAACCAGCTTTCAGGAGCGCGAACGCCTGTTCAAGCTGCCCCGCTCCGGCTGGAACGACTACGACAGCGCGTTGATCTCCGAAGGCGGCGGCGTCTACGAGCGCAGCGCCAAGTCCATCACCCTGTCCGACCGGGCCTGCGAGGCGCTGGGCATTTCCACATCCGTCCTGACTCCCAATGAACTCATGGCCGCCATTCTCCGGGCGCCGGTTGACCTGCTCTGGAACGGCGGCATCGGCACCTTCGTCAAGAGCAGCGACGAATCCCACGCGGACGTCGGCGACCGGGCCAATGACGCCATACGGGCCGACGGCGAAGAGCTGCGCTGCCGGATCGTCGGCGAAGGCGGCAACCTCGGCCTGACCCAGCTCGGGCGGATCGAGTACTCACGCAACGGCGGCCGGGTGAACACCGATTCCATCGACAACTCGGGGGGGGTGGACTGCTCCGACCACGAGGTGAACATCAAGACCCTGCTGGGCCAGGTGATCGCCGACGGCGAGATGGACATGGATGAACGCAATGCCCTGCTGCGTGAGATGACGGACGAGGTCGCGGAGCTGGTGCTGACCAACAACTACCGCCAGGCCATGGCGATCAGCATCTCCAACTACCAGCGTCGGGAGCGGTTCGACTCCTACGTCAGGCTCATGCGGGCCATGGAGCGCCGGGGCATCCTCGACCGGGCGCTGGAAGACCTGCCCGACAACGACGTCATCAAGGAGCGCCAGAACGAGGGCGAGGGCCTGTGCCGGCCGGAGCTGGCGATCCTCCTGTCCTACGTAAAAATCGACGTCTACCAGAGGCTGCTGGCTTCGGAGGCGCCCGAGGACCCGTGGCTTTCGACGGACCTGCACCGCTACTTCCCGCGGGCGCTCACCGAGCGATATGACGCTGCAATGGAGCATCACCCCCTGCGGCGCGAGATCATTGCCACGCACCTCACCAACAGCCTGGTGAATTCCGCCGGCTACACGCTGGTCCAGCGCTACTGCGACGAGCTGGGATACTCCATCGACAACCTGGTCAGGGCATACGCCGCGGCCCGGGACATCTTCGACATCCCCTCCTACCGGCGGGACATCGAATCCCTGGACAACGTGGTCGCCAACGAAGTACAGATAGAGTTGCTCCTGGAAGGCGGGCGCCTCATCGAGCGGGCCGCCGCATGGCTGCTGCAGAACGCCAAGATGCCCCTGGATATCAGCAGCACCGTCGAGCGTTTCCGCTCCGGAATCGAAACCATCCGCGGAAACCTGTTCGACCTGGTGGTGGAGCCCCACCGGGAGGGCCTGGAAGCCAAGGCGGCGCAGCTCGAGAAGCAGGACGTACCCGCCGCCATGGCAAAAACCTCGGCATCCCTGGGCGCCCTGCTGTCGGGACTGGATATCATCGAAGCGGCGTCGAGCTGCGACAAGGACCTGGAGCAGATCGCCGCACTGTACTTCAAGCTCGGCGACCAGTTCGAGGTGTACTGGCTGCGGGAGCAATTATCGAAACTGGAAGTGGAGCGCCACTGGCAGCGCCGCGCCCATGACGGCCTGTACTGGGACCTGTACCGCTACCAGCATCTGCTGACGCTGGACATCGCGGCTTCGGTGGGCGACGGTATCGACGATATCGACACGGCGATATCAAAGTGGGTGGAGGAAAACCGGGAACGCCATGAGCGGCTGCGAACGGTGCTGTCCGAGCTGCGGGACACCGACAGACCGGACTTCTCCATGATCACCGTCGGCGCCCGGGAGCTCAAGGCCCTGGTCGACCACGTCTCGAAGCCCTCGTAGCACGGCCGCGGGAGAATCCCCTGCCCGCCGAAAGGCAGGGCCGTTCCATGCCTGCTTCGACACCGAACGAAGGGTTCCCTCGCCCCCCGCAGGGGGAGAGGGAGCAGGATCGCACCAAAAGACACAGCACCACACCCGAACGCAGGGTCCCCTCGCCCCCGCAGGGGGAGAGGGAGCGGGGATCACTGGCGTGCCAGGCCTGAAGCCTGACCTACAAGCCCCGAGCCCCTAACCCCATTAATCATCCTGCTCCAGGTACTCCGCCTGGAACGTATCCACGTACTCGGCGACTTCCTCCGCGTCGGAAAACTTCGCCACGTGAAGCACGGCGTCGCCCTCATGGACCAGGGGCAGATGCGTGCACCCGATCACGATGCCGGGAAAGTCCGCGACAATCGGTTCCTGGCTCTCTCCGTAGGGGTCCGCCACCACGGCCAGTGTGTCTCCCTCGGACACCTTGCTGCCCAGGGGCTTGATGCTGAGCAGCACGCCGCCTTTAGGCGCCCGCACCCAACGGCTGCTTCTTGATACGTAAGGTTCCCGCTTCTTTTTCGAGCTCCGGGACGGGCGGAGCATGCCGAGCTTGCGCATCACCCCCAGCACGCCCTGCACCCCGACGCGCACCGAGATTTCGTCGTAGCGCAGCGCTTCGCCCGCCTCGTACACCAGCATCGGCAGGCCGGACTCACTGACCGCGGCGCGCAGCGAACCGTCCCGGATGTTGGCATCGAGCACCACCGGAACGTCGAACGCCCGGGCAAGCTCGAGGTTCTCCTTGTCGGTCAGGTCCGCCCGGATCTGCGGCAGGTTGAACCGGTGCTGGGCACCAGTGTGCAGGTCGATGCCGTGGGTGGCATTGGACACGATTTCGGTCATGAACAGGTGGGCCAGGCGCGCGGCCAGGGATCCCCGGGTGGTGCCCGGAAACGAGCGGTTGAGGTCGCGGCGGTCCGGCAGGTAGCGGGACTGCGCCAGCACCCCGTAGGGGTTCACGATGGGCACCGCCAGCAGGGTGCCCCGCATCCTTTCCATGGCGCGGTGACGCACCAGGCGCCGCACGACCTCGATGCCGAGCAGCTCGTCTCCGTGCAGCGCGGCGCTGACGAACAGACGCGGGCCGTCCTGCCTGCCCCGGATGACATGGACCACCATGGCCATCTCGGTGTGGGTGTACAGGTGCGGGATGGGAAGCTCGAGCGTCCGCCGGGTGCCGGGGCTGACGGTGGCCCCGTTGATAAACAGGTCGGAAGCTTTGGGGCGCCGGGTCCGCCCCTCCTGCCCGGCCATCAACCCTTGCCGCGGGTCTTGGTTCGATGGAGCTTGGCGTGCTTTTCCAGGAACTGAATGATCAACGACGCGATATCCTTGTTCGTGGCCTTCTCGATGCCTTCCAGGCCGGGGGAGGAGTTGACCTCCATGACCACCGGCCCGTGGTTGGAGCGCAGGATATCCACACCGGCCACGTTCAGGCCCATCTTCCTGGCGGCGCGAATTGCGGTGGATCGCTCTTCGGGCGTCAGGCGGATTATCTTTGCCGTGCCGCCCCGGTGCAGGTTCGAGCGGAACTCTCCCTCCTTGGCGCTGCGCATCATGGCGGCCACCACCTTGTCACCCACGACGAACGCCCGGATATCCGAGCCGCCTGCCTCTTTGATGAATTCCTGCACCAGGAAGTTCGCCCGCAGCTGGCGGAAGGCATCGATGATGGTCTCCGCGGCCTTCCGCGTTTCCGCCAGTACAATGCCCTGACCCTGGGTACCCTCCAGCAGCTTGACCACCAGCGGCGCGCCGCCCACCAGGCTGATGAGGTCGTTGGTATTGTCCGTGGAAGCCGCGAAGCCGGTAAGCGGCAGCCCGATCCCCGCCCGCGCCAGGATCTGGAGGGAACGAAGCTTGTCCCGGGACCGCGTGATGGCGACGGACTCGTTCAGCGGATACGTGCCCATCATCTCGAACTGGCGCAGTACGGCGCAGCCGTAGAAGGTCACCGACACGCCGATACGGGGAATGACCGCATCGAAAAACTCCAGCTCCTCCCCCGCGAGGTGAACACTGGGCTGATGGGAGGCGATGTCCATGTAGCATTTCAGCGTCGGCACCACCTTGATGTCGTGCCCACGCTCCCGGGCGGCCTCCAACAGCCGCTTGTTCGAGTAGAGCCGGCTGCCGGCCTGGCTAAGCAGTGCTATGCGCATGTTCTTTGATTCGATATCGACCGAGTTTGAAGGAAGCGGCGGGGTCCACGAGATATCTGCCCCGGATAGCCGAGCGACCGAGGAGCATCCGGAATTTCATGGTATCGCGATCGGTCAAGGTGAGCTCGATGGGCCAGGAATCGGTACCCGCCGTGATCGTGGTCATAATTGCGATGCGCCGTTCCCGGTTGCCGCCGGAGTCGGTGATATCTCGCTCATCGAGCACATCGGCTTCACAGACGATTTCGTATTTTGAACTCATTTGCTTTGGGTGTAAACCGAACCGCACCCGCGGTGCACCCTTATGGTGAAAGCGTTCGATGAAGTAAGTGTGCAGTGCGGATGTGCGCGCACCGGTATCCACCTTGCACTTGATGATGCGCACGTCCAGATCCGGCAGGGACACCCACTCACGCCAGCCCAGTATGTTCAGATCGTTACCCATACCTGTTCAGCCTTGAGATGACAAAACGAAGCCATTGTGAGTCGGACACCGCGCGGGGCCGGACATTCGATTGCCGCGGCGCATCGACCACCGCCGGGGGCGCCGCGCGCATCACTTGAAAAAGCGGTCGCCGCGCTTCGCCATGTCGCGCAGACCTTCCGTTGGATGATAGGCGCGGCCAAGCTCGCTGAACCGGTCCGCCATCTCGCAGAAGCGGGACGCTCCGACCGTATCGATGTACCGCAGCGCGCCCCCCCGAAACGGCGGAAAGCCGAGGCCCCAGATCAGGCCCATGTCAACGGCCGCAGCGGAGCTGACAATACCCTCCTCGTAGCAGCGCACGGCTTCCAGGCACATGGGAATCATCATCCGCCACTGGATTTCCTCGTCGGAAAACTCCCGTGTTCCGGCGGCCACCCGGGCGACGATTTCGAACGCCGCATCGTCCTCCGTTTTCGCGGGCCTGCCCTTCGCGTCCCGCTCGTAGCGGTAGTAGCCGCTGCCGGATTTCTGGCCCAGGCGACCGTTCTCGTACATCAGCGTGGACGCGGACTTGAAGTCCAGCTTCATCCGGTCGGGGTAGCCCTCCGCCACCACGGCGGCGGCATGATGGCCGGTATCGATCCCCACCACGTCCATCAGGTAGGCCGGGCCCATCGGCCAGCCGAAGCTCTCCATGACCCGGTCGACCTGCCGGAAATCGGCGCCGTCCCGGAGCAGCAGCTCGAATCCGTTGAAGTAGGGGAACAGAATCCGGTTGACCAGGAATCCCGGGCAGTTGTTGACCACGATCGGGCTTTTCGACATGGCCCGGGCGAACGCCACCGTCGTGGCGACGGTCTCCTCCGATGTCCGTTCTCCCCGGATGACTTCCACCAGCGGCATGACCGGCACGGGATTGAAAAAATGCATGCCGCAGAACCGCTGCGGTTTTTCGAGGGCCGTGGCAAGCTCGTCCACGGAGATCGTTGAGGTGTTCGTGGCGATCACCGCCTTGTCGCCCACAACCCCTTCCACTTCCGCCAGCACCGACTTCTTGACATCCCTGTTCTCCACGACGGCCTCTATCACGATGTCCGCTCTCTCGACGTCGTCGTATGACAGCGTGGGCGTAATCCGACCCAGCACTTTCTCGAGCTCGTCTTCACGCGCCCGACCGCGCTCGATGCGCTTGGTCATCTGTTTCCTGGCTTCCGCCAGCCCCTGATCGACGGCCTCCTGCCGGATGTCCTTCATCACGATCGGCGTGCCCTTCAACGCCGACTGGTAGGCGATCCCGCCCCCCATGATGCCCGCGCCCAGCACCGCTGCGCTCTCGAGGGGTCGTGCGGACTTCTCGTATTGGCGTGCTTCGCGCTTCATGGCCTGGTCGTTGAGGAACAGGCCCACCAGGCTGTGTGCCGCGTCGGTCCGGACCACCTCGGTGAACGCCCGACATTCGATGTCCGAGGCTTCCTCCCGGCCGGTGACCACGTGCCGTTCCATCGCATCGAGGGCGATGCCGGGCGCCGGGTAGTGCTCGCCGGCGTGCTTCGCCAGCTGCTCGCGGGCTGCTGAGAAAATCCCGCTCCGCTCCTGTTCGCCGAGGTCGACCGGTTCCGTTTTCTTCCGGCGCCTCGACACGTGGTCGAGCTCTCCCGACTCGCATCGGCGCAGCACGTCTTTCGCGGATTCCAGCAGCGCGTCCGGCGCCGTCATCTCGTCCACGGCGCCGCACTTCAAAGCATCGTCCGCGCCGTGGTCCCGGCCCAGGGTGACCCATTCGATCGCCTTGTCCAGGCTGATGACCCGCGGCAGGCGCACGGTGCCGCCCCATCCCGGGAAAATGCCGAGCTTGACCTCGGGCAGCCCGACTTTCGCGGTGGTGGCCATGACCCGGTAGTCACAGGCCAGGGCGACCTCGAACCCACCGCCCAGGGCGATGCCGTTGATGGCCGCCACCGTGGGGAAAGGCAGGTCCTCGAGTGCGGAGAAGGTGCGGTGCACCGAGAGCATCTGTTCTCTCAGCGCCTCCGCCGGTTGCGCGAACCACTCGCCGAACTCGGTGATGTCCGCACCCACGATGAACACGTCCTTGGCGCTGGTCAGCACCATGCCCTTGACGCCGGACTCCCCGGCCACGCGGTCCAGGCCTTCCCGCAGCTCGCGGAGTGTCACGGCATTGAACTTGTTCACCGACTCGCCGCTCAGGTCGAATCGCAGCTCGGCAATCCCGTCTGCGTCGACATCGATCTGTATGGCCTGACCGTGGTAAAGCATCAATGGCTCCTGTCTTGGATGAGTATGTTGCCGGGCCGGCGGATCAGTTTTGCCAGGCAGCCCGCTGCAGGGCACGGCGTGCGCGTCCCAGCGCCATCATTGGAAAATAATGGCGGTAAAGATTGTAGTTAATCATGAACCCCCGTGACAGTTCCTGGCCCTGGGCCAGCGCCTGCCGCGAGCGATCGGGGTCGATACGCGCGCCAATGCCGTATCCGGGAAATCCCGTCCCGGTGTACTGGGGCTCGTGCCAGGTCCCGTCCGCCTGCTGGCGGGCCACGAGGTAGTCCAGGCCGCGATGGATGGCCGCCCAGTTGCGGCTGGGATCACAAGCCAGCAGGCCCATCAGCGCCCAGGCAGTCTGCGACGGCGTGCTGGGCCCGCGTCCGCGGTGGGCGGTATTCACGTAGGAGGCGCAGGTCTCGCCCCAGCCCCCGTCAAGGTTCTGCCGGCCCAGCAGCCAACCGACCGCGCGCTGGGCCGGTTCGGCCTCCATGTCTTCGCCGAGTGCGGCGAAGGCCGTCAGCACCGCCGCCGTACCATAGATATGATTCACGCCCCAGCGCCCGAACCAGCTGCCGTCGGCTTCCTGCTCGGCCTTGAGGTAGGCCACACCGCGATCGATGCTCGACTGTGCGCCGGAGGCGCCGGATACCGCCAGCCCTTCCAGCACGTGGGCCGTAACGTCGACGTTGGGCGGGTCGAGTGTCTCCCCGAAGTCGGCGAATGGAATCGTGGTGAGTATGTGCTTGTTGTTGTCCTTGTCAAACGCGCCCCAACCGCCGCCTTTGGACTGCATGGCCCTGACCCATTTGCCGGCCCGTTCAACGGCTGCCGCCACCCGGCGGCTGTCCTCGACCTGGTGCGCCGCCCTGCCCAGAACCATCAGGGCCACCCCCGTGTCGTCCAAGTCCGGATAGAACCGGTTAGCCCGTTCGAAGGCCCAGCCGCCCGGTTCCACGGCCGGAAGCTTGATCGACCAATCGCCCTTCTCCAGCACCTGCCGGTCGAGCAGCCAGCGCAGCGCCCGGCGATATGGGGGCGAGTCGCCTGGGGTCCGGCCGCAGTCCTGGTACGCGAGACACGTCAACAGGGTATCCCAGACCGGCGATTCGCAGGCCTGGATGTACAGGGCGCCGTTCTTCTCGTAGGACCAGTGCTCGTCCAGGGTGGCCAGCGCCCGCTGCAGGACAGGATGATCCAGGGCATAACCCTCGTTCCGCACGGCCATCACGCTGTAAATCCACGGCGGCTGGATCCCGCCCCAGGCGCCGTCGGCGTCCTGATGCCGGATGATCCATTCCAGGCATCGCTGGATCGCCGCGTCCCGTCCGGGGGTGAGGTGAAGGCTCTGAAACCGGTGCAGGACGCGGTCCACGACGCGGAACACGCCCTGCCAGAGCGACCCCGACACCGTGTGCCGGCGCCGGGAATAGTCGAAGTTCTCGCGGCCGCCGGGAAACAGCTCATCCAGGCGCCGGTCGGGGGGCAGCGGCTTCACTGGCCGGCGGGCGGAGAGCACCGCGATGGGCAACATGGTGGCCCGGGCCCAACAGGCGAAGTGGTAGATGTTGAACGGCAGCCAGAGCGGGCTGCGGATGATTTCCGGGGGGACGTTCGGCGTCCGGTCCCACGGCCACTCCCCGATGAGCGCCAGCCAATAGCGGGTGAACACCCGCACTTCGGACAGGCCGCCGTTGTCGAGTATCCAGGCCCTGGCGCGGACCAGCTCGGGGGCGTCCGGGCCGTAGCCGTACGCCCGCAGCGCGGCGTAGCATTCGACGGTGGAATTGATATCCCCCGTCTCGGCCTCGAAGTAGATCTCCCAGGAGCCGTCCGGACGCTGCCGGTCCAGAATACCCTTCAGGATCTTCTCGGTCCCCGGATGCCGGTAGCCGATGATATGGAAGGCCAGCAGCCATTCCGCTTCCATGCAGGCATTGGTCTCCAGGCGCCCCACCCAGAACCCGTTCCGGTTCTGCCTGGCCTCGATCCAGTCGACCGCCGCCTCGATGCTCCGGTCCAGCTCCCCGGACAGCTCGATCTCAGGCGAGGCGTCGAACAATCCCTCTTCCACCGTGTTCATAAGTGGCCATGATGGTACCAGTCTTCGATCAGACGCCGCGCAATGGAGATCCCCGGCGGCAGGCGCAGCGGCCCGGTCCGGTTCAGCGCCTGCGCCACTTCACCGCGGCTGAACCAGCGCGCGTCTTCCAGCTCGCCGTCCAGCAGCTCTATCGTGAGCGATCCGGTCGCACGGGCGTGAAACCCGAGCATCACCGAACCCGGAAACGGCCAGGGTTGCGAGGAGTGATAGGACACCTCGGCAACGCGAACCGCGGTTTCCTCGTAGACTTCCCGCACCACCGCCTGCTCGACGGCCTCCCCGGGCTCGACGAAACCGGCGATGGTGGAGTAACGGCCTTCGGGCCACTCCGGTTTACGGCCCAGCAGGCAGTGATCCCCGTCGTTCACCAGAACGATGATGGCGGGGTCGGTCCGCGGGAAGTGATGAATCCCGCAGTCCGCGTTGGTGCACTTGCGGACATGTCCGCCCTGGAGGGGCGTGGTGCGATGACCGCAGGCGCCGCAGAAAGCATGGCGGCGGTGCCAGTGGCACATGCCGCGCGCATAGGACAGCACCGAGGCGTCCTGGTCCGCCATCACGGGCCCGATGGAACGCAGCTCCGTAAAGCGGCCGTAATGAGAAAGCTGCGCCAGCCGCGGATCCTCGGCGTGCAGGTCCACCGCGAAGCAGGGCTGATTGTCCACCATCCCGAGGAATATCAGCGCCTCGCCTTCATCCGGGGTGAGCTCCTCGGGGCTCAGCCACACGGCGCGGGCATCGTCGTCTTCCACCACCAGGTTCCTGTCCTGCCACACCGGCACGATCCGGCAGCCGGGCGCCGTCAACAGCGCCCGAAGCCGCTCTTCATTGATGCGGAATTCCCCGGCGCGCTCGATCGCCGCGTAGACCAGCCCGTTGCCGAGCGAACGACTCAGATGGTCCACATCAATCCGGTCCGGATTCCCGGTACATATCCGCCAACTTGCCCATCATCTCTCCGAATCCCGTCAGGGACCAACCGCCGTCCACGGGAATCACCGCGCCGTTGATGAACGCGCCCAGGGGCGAAGCCAGGGCCAGCGCCAGGTTCGCCACGTCCTGCTTTTCTCCCATACGCTTCATTGGCACACTTTCGGTGACGGTCTTCTGCAGGGACTCGGTGGGGGCGAGCCTCGCCATGCCCTCGGTATCCCGGATGGGACCGGGAACGATGGAGTTGACCCGCACGCCCGCGTCCCCCCACTCCAGGGCCAGCACCCGCGTCAGCATGTCCACGCCCGCCTTCGCGGCGCACACATGGGACTGCAGCGGCGCGGGGACGAAGGCCTGCGGCGCGGATATGTTGATGACACAGGCTCCGGGCCGCTTCAGGGCTTCGTATCCCGCCCGCATGACGTGATAAGTCCCGATCAGGTCGATGTCCACCACTGCCCGAAAACCCTTGGGGGACATGCCCAGGGCTGTTGCCGGGAAGTTTCCGGCCGCCCCGGACACCAGGACATCGAAAGCACCCATTTCTTCCTGCAGCCTGACGAATACGCCTTCCACCGCCTCGTAGCTCCGCACGTCGGCGGCGGCGCCCGAACAGGACTGACCGAAGGACGACAGGTGCTCGACGGCCGCATCCACCTTAACCTGGCTGCGGCTCATTACCGCGACCCTGGCGCCGGCGCGGGCGAACCCCTCGGCGACTCCGAGGTTGATGCCGCTGGTGCCGCCGGCCACGAACACGGTCTTGCCGGAGAAATCGATCGGATTCTGCATGATGTAAAGCGTGCTTCCGTGGAGTGGAGTTGTGGGCACTATGATATACAGATTACCGGGGCCGCCGCATCCCGGATCGGGGGCGGCGACCCCGGCGCACGTCTGGTGTAGCCCGCCACTGATACTTTGATTATCAAAGCGTCTTCGCGCTGTCGGGAATCGGCGCACTGCGGCGGGCCGCGGCCCGGCTAAAGAACTGGCGTCCGGAGAATGGGGCCAGTGCCGGGGGTCGACCCCCGGCGCTGGCCCCTACGGTCATGCGGGCCTTCAGGCTGGACCAATGCCCGCAGGTCGTAGCACGCTGCATTTTCTGTGGCGGGGCACAGCGGCGGGGACCGCGCGACTCGGGCAATCGCCTTTCGACGCCCTCAGCCCGCGGCGCGGAGATTCAGGCGGTCTCGCGCACCGGCACCGATTTGTCACCCACGGTCCATTTCCACACGCGCATGGGCGGTATGTTGATCAGCTCCAGGGAGACTTTCGGCTTTCCGAATACCGGAGTTGCCAGCTCCGCCACCCGGTCCCGCAGTTGGTAGGCGACAAAGCTCTTCCCCTGGGGGAGCACGTGGTGGATCTCCCTGACGATCCGGCGTCCCACTTCGTCCGGCATGGTGGAAAACGGGATACCTGATATCACGATATCCGGCGGCCCCAGTCCGTGGCTCTTGAGTATTTCCGAGATGTTCTCGGCGCTGCCGTGGTGGGGAATGAGCCGCGGGTCGTCGATCTCCCTGAGCAGGTCGACGAACTCGGCCTCCACTTCAATGCTGAGCAGCCGCCCCCCGGGACCCAGCTCATTCAACAGCGCCTGGGTCGTCCCGCCCGTGCCGGGACCCAGCTCGACGATCACGTCGTTCCGGCCTATATCCGCGTACTTCAGAATTCGCCGCTCCAGGAACCTCGAGCTCGGAATGACCGAACCCACGGTCTGCGGGCGCCTGAGAAAACCCTGAAAAAAAGCCAGTTTCGTATCGCGGTTGGCACGGCTGTACCGCACCGGCTTGTTGGTTGCGTTGTCGTTCATAAATTGTTGGTCAACTGGTGCGATGAATTGGATGGGGTTCAGGATTTCGATGGCGTGGCGGCATTATCCCCCCGATAACCCCTCAACAGCCAGGCCGCCAGTGCAGGAAGCAGTAAAATAGCACCCAACATGTTCATAATAAACATGAAAGTCAGCAAAACCCCCATATCCGCCTGAAACTGCAGCGGCGAAAAAATCCATGTCGCCACGCCGATTGCAAGGGCGCAGCCGGTGAAAATCACGCCGAATCCGGATATCGCCAGGGTGGTGAAAAAACCCTCGGTGAGGGTGGCGCCTTCCTTGAGCAGGCTCTGGAAGCGGCTGAATATATATATCCCGTAGTCCACACCGATGCCGACTCCCAGGGCCACCACGGGCAGGGTATTGACCTTCAGCCCGATCTCCAGCGTGTTCATCAGGGCGTACGCCAGCAACGACACCAGCCCCAACGGCAGTACGATGCACAGAGTGCCCGCAACGCTGCGGAATGAAACCAGACACAGGATTATAATCGCCGCGAACACATAGAACAAAATCGGGAATTGCGCCGCCTCTACCGCCTCGTTGGTGGCCGCCCACACCCCCACAATGCTGCCCGCGAGCCGGAATCGGGGCGAATCCTGGCCATTTCCGGCCTCGTAGCGCTTGACCTCCTCCACGATCCGATCAATGGTAGTTGCCTTGTGATCGGTGGTGTACAGCAGCACCGGCATGACGCTGCAGTCCCCGTTCAGCAGGCCGGAGTTGGTGTCGACGGGGCTGGTAGCCTGCACCATGGCCGCCTGGTTCCTGGGCAGGACGTACCATTTGAGGCTGCCCTCGTTCCAGCCGGAGTTGATGCTCTTGGCGGCTTTCGGCAGGGCCATGGTGGCATGCACGCCCTCAACGTTTTCCATCCACCAGCTGAAATCGTCAATGGCGCGCATTACCCCGTAGTCGATGCACCCCTGGGGCTCCGTTTCCGCGTATACCGACATCACGTCCACGCCGATCTCGAATTGCGCGGTGATCGCAATGGTGTCCTGGTTGTAGCGCGAGTCCGGACGCAGCTCCGGCACACCGGCATGCAGATCGCCGATGGCCACATCCGTGCCCCGCCACAGGCCCACTGCCAGCAGGCCCGCGGCAAGAACCAGCACCAGAACGGAGCCGCGGGTGGTAGTGGTCCGGGCCAGGAATCGCCAGAGCATTCCGAATGCCCGGGCCCGCTTCTCCAGCCGCGACCGGTATTCGTCGTGAAACTTCAGCCGCGTCAACAGGACAGGCAGCAGGAAAAGGTTTGTCAGAATGATCATCGCCACGCCCAGGCTGGCGGTAATCGCCATCTCCCGGATGATGCCGATATCGATCAGCAGGATGGCGATGAAGCCGATGGTATCGCTCGCCAGCGCCACGGTACCCGGCAGCAGAAGCCGCCTGAACGCCTTGCGGGCCGCCTCCTCGAAATCCGAGCCCAGGTAGATCTCCGCGCGCGCGGCGCTGACCATCTGCATGGCGTGGCTGACTGCAATGGCGAACACCAGGAACGGCACCAGGATCGACATCGGGTCCAGCCCGAATCCGAGCAGCGGCAGCAGCCCGAGTTGCCACACCACCGCGAGCAGGGAGCACGCCAGGATCAGGCCCGTGATCCGCCAGGAGCTTGCATAGACCAGTATCAACAGCGCCGTTACCACGAACGCGATGAAGAAGAACATCACCACGCGTCCCGCGCCCTCCGTAATATCCCCCACCATCTTGGCGAAGCCGATGATGTGAATATCGTACTGTTCGCCCTGGTGCGACGAGAACGGGCCGCGGATCTTTTCCTCGAGCTGACGGGCGACGGCGGCGTAGTCCAGCGGCTCGCCGGTATCGGGATCGAACTCCAGCAGCTCGGCGCTGATCAGCGCACCGGTAAAATCACTGGCCACCAGCCGGCCGACGATCCCCGCCTTGAGAATATTCCGCCGGACCTCCCTCAGGCCCTCCTCCGTCGGCTCGAAGTCCGCGGGCACCACGTTGCCGCCGGCGATCCCGCCCACCACGACCTCGGTGAATCTGACATTGGGCGTGAACAGCGACGTGACGCTGCTGCGGTTCACGCCGGGCAGAAAGAACACCTCGTCGGTCGCCTGCTTCAGGGTATCGAAGAACTCGGGCGTGAAAATGTCCCCCTGCCGGGTCATGATGGCGATCAGTATTCGATTCGCCCCGCCGAACTCGTCCCGGTATTCCAGGAACGTCTCCATGTAAGGATGGTCCTTGGGGAGCTGCTTGGTGAATCCGGCGTCGATCCGCAGTTGGGTCGCGAACCAGGCCATGACCACGGTCATGATCAGGAACACCACGATGACCGTTCGCCGATGCTCGAAGATTCCCCATTCCAGCATCGAGACGAATCGGCCTTCCCTCGGCTCGGCCATGCTAGCGCACCCCGCCGTTCATGTGGCTTTCCCGGAGTTTTCGGGCCGCAAGGGTGGAGAGCATTCCGCGGTCCGTGGCCCGTTCTGACGGCGTGCCACGTTGGGCCGGTGCCGGGGGCCGTCCCCCAGGGCTCTCGAAAACAGGGATGTTTGAGCGAGAGCGTACACGGATGTGTTTACAGCGGCCCTGGGGGACGGCCCCCGGCACCGGCCCATGCCTCCACGCCGACTCTCAATGCGGGCCAATATCCGCGGAACGCTGAATAGTGGGGTATCAGAGGCGGAGTGCACTAGGGCAGGTCCGCGGCCGGCCAAATCCGGATTCCCTCGTCCCCCACGGTGAGCAGGTCGCCGTTGTCCAGCAGCCGGGCGTCGGAGATGGCGGGCCGGTTGGCCAGGGTGGTCCGCGTCGGATCACGGCCGGCGTCGACGTTGTTCAATACGATGCCCGCATACCCGGCCACCAGCGCCCTGCCGTTCGGCAGGCGCAGTCCGGCGGCCAGCGTCGCGTCCGCACCGGTGTCGATCCTGGTCCAGCCCACCCCCGCGTCAGGGGAATGAAACAACCGCCCCTGGAGCCCGAACAACAGCACTTCTTCCCCGTCCAGGGGTAGCACACCGAAAAAGGACCCCTCGTAAGGCGACGACAGACGCAGCCAGCTACCGCCCCGGTCGTCCGACCGATAGACATTCCCGGCCTCGGCGGCGATATACCAGCGGCCGTCGCCGGCAATGGCGATGTCGTTCAGGTGGTAGTCGTAGTAGATTTCCTCGTCTTCTTCGTCCTCGGTCGAGGACGCCGATGCCAGTGCTTCAGGCTCCAGGATGCGCTCCGTCCAGGTCCGCCCGCCGTCGTTGGATTCCAGGTACAGGCCGTAGGCACCCACGGCGATCGCCCGGTCGTCGCCGGCGATGATCACGTCCAGGAGTGGCGCCTGGGCTTCGGGATCGTGGTAAACGCGGTCCCAGGTGTCGCCGTTGTCCCGCGTCCTGATGATGGTGGCGTCGTGACCCACGGCCAGGCCCAGGCCGTGCCCGTCGAGGGCGACGGCGGTGAGCAGCACCCGGGTGGGCGCCGGCACCTGCTCCCAGGCGCGGCCGTCGTCGGAAACCAGCACATGGCCGCGCTCACCCACCGCGATCCAGCGGCCGCCGGCATCCGCCATGCCCACCAATACTGAGTCGCGGGCTTTGGGCTTGATCCAGGATTCCCCGGCGGGGCCGGCGCCGGAGGCCGGCATCATCACGATCAGTGCGAGGATCCAGGCCGCGGCCCCACGGCGGGGGGGCGTCATGCCGGCAAGGGAGCGCCCGCGGGCCCCCGCACGGGGGCGCCGTACCGGGGCGGATTCCACAGGCGCATTACCGGCGGCCGGCTCGGCGCAGCGCACCCGTCGAGAAGTCCCGCGGCGAGAGCTCGACCCCGAAATCGTAGGTGTAGTCTGCTTCGTTGTTCAGGCCGAAAGCCAGGTAGCGGCCCGCCTGCAGATCATGGTGGGCTTCCACGGTGGTCCAGTAGGTAGGCACGTCGTAATAGGTGATGCCGTGCCCCTCTGAAACCCGCCACAGCTCGTCGCGGTTGTCGTACTGGTCCACGTGGACGATCTGCCAAGAATCCTCGTCGATATAGAACGTGCGCCGCTTGTAGATATGGCGGGTACCGTCCTTCAGCGTCGCGTCCACGACCCATACCCGGTGCAGCTCGTAGCGCAGGTGGTCGGGGTTCATGTGCAGCGGCTGCAGCAGCTCGTCGTAGCTTACATCGTCGCTGTGGAGCTTGTAGCTGTTGTACGGGACGTACATTTCCTTCCTGCCCACCAGCTCCCAGTTGTAGCGCTCCGGGCTTCCGTTGAACATGTCCAGCTGGTCGCTGGTGCGCAGGCCATCGGAGGCTGTGCCGGGATTGTCGAACGCCACGTTCGGAGCGCGGCGGACTCGGCGCTGACCGGGATTATAGATCCACGCTTTGCGGTGCTCCCGGGCCTGGTTCAGTGTTTCGTGCACCAGCAGGATCTGCCCAACCAGGCGCGCGGGCTCGGTGATGCGCTGCCGGAACTTGATGATGACGTTGTCCAGGCCGTCCTCCGTCGCGCCCGGAAGGTGATAAGGCGAATAGTAGTCGTCTTCCAGAACCACCATGGTGTAGTTGCCCGCGCGGGTCACCGCCGCCTGGCCGATGTTTCGCTGCGCGGCGGTGCCGCGGAAACGCAGGATGTGGTTCCAGATGGCTTCCAGCCCGTTGTCCGGAATGGGAAACGGCACCCCCACCACGGCGCCGGTGACGCCGTTGCCGTTTTCCGTCAGCTCGGCGGTGGTGGCGACGTCGCGGGTCGCATCATAGATTCGCTGGGGATACGCGGCGGAGCGGCGGGTCGGGTAGACGTTCATCTCGAACGTGTCCCCGTACATTTCGAGCATCGCCTTGTGGCCTTCGGTCAACTGGCCGGCGTGCTGAGACATGTTGTCGCGGGTGATGGTAAAGCTGATGCCGTCCTCGGCGAACGGGTCGGGATGATGGCCGCCGGATTCGAAACCCGCCGGCGCCTCGCTGATGCCGCCGGTCCATTCCGGTATGGTACCCGCCTCGTTGCCGGCTTTCTCCGCGCCCAGGGGCGTCAGGTCACCACCGAGGCGTTCCGCCTCGGAGGCGCTGATCCCGGCAAGGACCGGGCATGATGCGATGAGCAGGCCGGTGAGCCCGCCAAGCGCGATTCGTTTCAGTGTGCGCATATCGAAACTCCCCATCCAGCTACCGGGAATACTTGATGTTGAAAGAAATGAAGTCGCGATCGTTGATCAGGTCGTGGCGCCCGGCCCCGAAGAAACTGGTATAGCTCAACGCGGCGGTCCATTCGTTGCGCAGATTCGCTTCCAGTCCCAGCGTGATCGCTTTGCGTCCTTCAATGAAGTTGCCGCCCGGTCCCGGCGTGGTGCCTGAAACATCGTGCCGGAATGCGAGACTGGGGCTCAACGCCACGGGTCCGATCGCGTTGTTGTATGTCAGTCGACCGCGTATCTGATAGCCCGCGCTGGTGGCATCGGCGAAGTTGTCCAGATCCTCGGTGGCCGGCTGGACGCCGGCGGCGGTGTGCACCGGGTTCCCCGAGGTGAAGGTTCCGGGCGCCTCCAGGCGCAGCTCGTCCTTGTCGGGCATGTCGTTCACGTGGGTCACGCCGACCTCCCCCACCAGGGCCAACTGGTCGGCGCCGAACATGTTGGCGAACACCCGCGTCGCCGTCACCTGCACCTGGGAAACGTCCCGCTCGATGAATCCCGGCACCTCGGTATCGAATCCCACCCCGCCCGGGGCGACCTGGTTCGTGCCCGCCAGCAGCGAGCCGACGCCGGGCGCGCCGGCGGCCGCCTCGGGAATCGCCAGCGGCGACAGGGCCGCGAACAGCAGCTCGACGTCGTCGACCTGCAGGGGGACGTCCTTCTTGTAGGACAGGTCGCCCTGCAGCGCCCAGCCGGTGGTACCGAGCTGGGTATTGAAGCTCGCGCCCAGCATTTGAATATCCTCGGGGTACTCGGTGAAGTAACGGGCGGATCCCGCGTAGTCGCCGGACGCCAGTCCGGCCAGGGTCCCGGTCCGGGCGCTGATGATCGGCAGGCGGCTGTGATAATTGATGAAGTAGAAGCCGAACTCGGTGTCGTTGAGATCGGGCGCGTACACCCGGTAGGCGAGGCCGAACTGCCCGCCGTCGTCAGCATCTCGATCCGCGCCACGCGGGACCACCACGCCGGTGGGCGCGGCGCCTATGGACGCCGCGGCCGCCGGGCCGGAGGGCACGATATCCGGCACCTGCCCGAAACCCAGCATCAGCTTGTTTCCACCCGGGGTGGCGAAATCATTGGTGCTGAAATAGGAGCCCGAAGGATCGGGCTTGGTTTCGTCCCATTCGAACTGGTAGAAGCCCTCGATGGAGCTGTTCAGCGTGACCCCCGCGCTGCCCCACAGCATGTTCGTAGGCAGCAGCGCTTCGCGCAGTTCTGAGCCGGGCACGCGAATCGCGGCCACATCCACGGGGTTGATCACGTTGATGCCGTTCTGAATGAAGGTGCTCTCCCCCCAGCTGACTACCTGATTCCCGAGGCGCAGATCCACCGGCACTTCTCCAACATCGAAGCCACCGTACAGGTAGGCGTCGAGCAGGTCGATATCACTGCCGACCTGGTCCAGGGCACGGTCCGACAGATCGATCTTCTCCCGGTCGCCGTTCTCGTTCTCGAAATCATGGAACGCCGTGGCCCGTACGAATGCGCCGTAGCCGGAATCGTGCTCGAGGGAGAGCTCGCTGGTGAGCTTGATCACGTTGCTCACCAGGCCCTTGTCGTAGTTCAGGTTGCCGTCGTCACTGTTGACCGAGAAAGCGCGGCCGCCCAGGCCGCCGGGAGGGATGGTGCCGTTGGGCAGCGTCGTGGACGCCGAGCCGAGCAGGTCACGGTCCCGGCCCTGGACCCGCCACGTGGTGCCATAGGAGATGGTGTTGTCGAAACTGCCTGCGAACTCACCCGCTTCAAACTGGACCGCCGCAACCGGCGCCTGCAGGGCGAACGAGCCCATTGCCAGGGCGACGACGCCCGTCAAACGCCTCAACCGGAAACGTCTCGTGTTTGAAATGGGACCGGGATGCAATTGCTTGTTCATCAGCTCCCCCCTCACGCGGTGTTAGCCTTGATTTAGACAGAAATCGATCATTGGTGGATCGGGAAAGCCGCCATTTTATGGGTCTGCGTCGGCCTTCTGTAAGTCGAGCTTGACGCCCGACATGTCAGCCGTAAAGGCCGACCCACGGGCTGCGGTCGAACATCGCAATTCGATTTGCTCCAGGTGGACGGCGAACCGGCGCCGTGCGCCGGCTTGATGGCGCGATTCACACGGGAAGTCATCCCATGGGACATGCCTGTTACAGGACTCATCATCGAAGACCCCAATCGTTTTTTGATGTCATTGTACGGAAACATTGTGCCGAATACGGCGATTTGTCAAGTTGCCGGTCTAGGCACGGATTTGTTGCAGCACGTCAATGAGCGCCTGACGCAGGGCCGGTGAGAAAGCCATCTCGAGGTGGCCGATTGCCCGCAGGGCGATGTTTTCCGCGCCGGGCAGGGTGGCGCTGTGCTGCGGTACGATGATGTTGTCGTGCTCGCTGTAAAGATTCGTGACAATTCCATCCGGATCGCCGCGGTTCAACCCGGCCAGCCAGTCGCTCCCCGGGCGCATCTGGCGGGTGGTGAGCGACGGGACCAGGGACGCCGGGACCGTTCCATGATGGGGGGAACCAATGCAGACAACGTGCCGGATGCGACCGGGTATGCGCCGGGCGCAGACCCTCGCCACCAGACCACCCATGCTGTGGCCCACCAAGATCGCCGAGTCCGTGCCGCAGCGCCTGCTGGCCGCTTCCACCCGCTGGGCCAGCTGCCGGGCATAGTCGTCGATACCGATGAAAAGCGGATCCAGGTTCAGGGTAAAGATGTTGTTCCAGCCCGCCGCGCGCAGCGCCGGCTTCATCGAGTGCCAGAACCCGGCGTTGCTGTAGAACCCATGCACCAGGACGAGCGGCACTTCCCCCGGCACGACATGGTCGGGCTCGCGCCGGGTAACGAGGGATTCAAAAGGATGGTAATAGAAGAACAGCCTGACCGTGGCCCAGGACTCGGCAGCCAGTATGCGCAGCACGCCCAAGGCGCCGAGCGGCGGTACGCGCTGGCCGGACCGGGGCCACCAGGCGATCACGAAACTGCCCAGGATGGGCACCACGCGGGTTCCCAACGCCAGCCCGACCGCCCAGGCCGCCGCTTCGCCCGCGCTCCCGCCGCGTCCAAGGACGACCGCGGCGGTCAGCACGAGAATCGCAACGGTCAGCGCCAGGGACGTTCCCGCGACGGTTTTCAGCAATGTCCGGCCCCACCGCCCGTAGAGACCGGTGCGCAATGACCGCCGGATGGCCCGGCACCACGGCACCCGGTCATTGCGAGGAGCCGAAGGCGACGAAGCAATCCATGTTCCGGGTCCGGCACCGCGTCCCGGGCGGTGTGCAGGCCGGAGCAGTCACCCGAACTTCGCCTTGCGCTTCTCGACGAACGCCGTCACACCCTCCGCGAAATCCGCGGTTCGCGCGCATTGCTTGAACGCCCTCTCCTCGGCCTTCACCTGGTTCGTGAAGGTCTCGTCCAGGGAGCCGTACAACAGCGCCTTGGTGCGGCTGTACGCAAACCGGGGTCCCGCCGCCAGGCGCCGCACCCACTCGTCCACGGCGGTATCCAGCTCGTCCGCGGGAACAACCTTGTTCACCAGCCCCCATGCCAGCGCCTCCCGGGCGTCGAAGCGGTCACCCAGCAATGCCAGTTCCATGGCCTTCTTGAAGCCGACCACCCGCGGCAGGATATAACTGCTTCCACCGTCGGGGCTGGTGCCGAGATGACAGTAGGCCAGGGTGAAACGGCTGTCCTCGGCGGCGATGCTGAGGTCGCAGGCCGCCGCCAGACTGACACCGAAGCCCGCCACGGCGCCGTGCAGCACCCCCACCACCGGCGCCGGCATGTCGCGGAGCGTGCGGACGATGCCGTGAACATGCTCGAAGATCGGGTCCAGCTCCTCGACCCTGCCGGCGTCGAGGTCCGGCAGCGCGCGCTTGAAGAAGCCGATGTCGCCGCCGGCCATGAAGCCGTTCCCGGCGCCGCGCAGCACGACGCAGCGCGTGTTTTCGTCCTCCATGATACCCACCAGCGAATGGTGAAGATCCCGCGCCATGTCGGGGCTCAGGGCGTTCAGCACATCCGGACGGTTGAGGGTAACGGTGGCGACGCCCTTGTCGACTTCAGATAGGACATTGCTCATGGCAGGTGCTCCGGATTATTGGGGATGCCGGTCATTGTAATCGAGTGAACGCAGCGCGGTCCCTGCGCCTAGACCCGGTACAAGTCTTCGCCTTCATACATTTTTTCGATCTGCTCTTCGAACGCCTCTCGCACCTTGGGACGCTTGACTTTCAGGGTCGGCGTCAACAGGCCGTCCTCGACGGTCCACGGCTCCAGGGTCGCGGTTACCTTTTCGATATTCGCATAGCCCGGGAATTCATGGATCAGACCGGCAATCCGCTCGAGCAGGAAAGTCTCGACATCCTCGCCGGCCAGGGCTTCCTCGTCGTCGGGGTTCACGCCGACCCGCTTCGCTTCCCGGCTCCAGGCCTCCGCATCCAGCACCACCAGGGCGGTGAGATACGGCATCTGCTCCCCCACCACCATCGCCTGCTCGAACAGCGGATCGTCCACGATCGCCGCCTCCATGTCGGCGGGGGCGATCTTTTCGCCGTTGGCCAGCACCAGGATGTCCTTCAAGCGTCCGGTGATCCGGATGTATCCGTCCCGGATCTCAGCCTGGTCGCCGCTGTGCAGCCAGCCGTCATCGTCCAACGTGTCACGAGTGGCGTCCTCGTCCTCCCAGTAGCCCAGCATGATGTTCGGGCCCCGCGCCAGCAGCTCATCGTTGTCGCCGATGCGAACCTCCACGTCCGGCAGCGGCAGCCCGACGGTGTCCGGCCGGTTGCGCTCCGGCGTATTGATGGCGATGCTCGGGCTGCTCTCAGTGAGGCCATAGCCCTGGAGGATCATGATATCCAGGGCAATGAACACCTTGGAGACCTCCGGCGGACAGGGCGCGCCGCCCACCACGGCCATGCGCATGCGGCCACCGAGCCGGGCGCGGACTTTCGCCCCCACCAGGCGGTCCAGGAGTGGCCACAACAAGAACGACAGGTCCCACGGCCCCCTGCCCTGCCGGTACTCGAAGCGCTTCCAGCCGATTCCGACGGCGGCGTGGAACAGCCAGCGCTTGAAGGCCGGGCCGTCGGCCAGCTGGTCCTTGATCATGCCGTAGCTGCGCTCGAAGACCTTCGGGACGCTGATGACGCCGGTGGGCCGGATCGCCACCAGATCCTCGGAAAGCTGCTTCAGGGAGCGGTTGTACGCCACGCCGGCGCCGGCCATGAGCGGCACGTAATAGCCTACCGTGCGCTCGAGGGTGTGGGACAGCGGCAGGAAGGACAGGAACAGGTCTTCGGGGCGGATGGCCACGCTGCGCAGGCCGCTGTAAGCATTGCTCACCATGTTGCGGTGAGAGAGCATCACCCCCTTGGGGCGGCCCGTCGTGCCGGACGTATAAACAATGCTTGCGAGATCGTCCGGTTCGGTGATGCCGCCGGCCAGCTCGTCGCGCTGTGCAGCGGCCAGCCAGTCGTCCACATGGCTGATGTAGTCGCCTTCCGACTCGCCCTCCAACACCACGACACGCTTGATCTTAGGCGTCTCCCCTTCGGCGCGGTGCAGCTCGGTCCAGCCGTCGTTGTCCGGCACCAGCAGGAACACTGCTTTGGAATGGTCGAGCACGTAATTGACGTTGTCGGGCCGGTCGGCCACGTACAGGGGCACCACCACCAGACCGAGTCCCAGGGCCGCCTGGTCGAAGATCATCCAGTGCCGGCAGTTGCGCAGGCGCAGAGCCACGTGGTCGCCCTTCTCGAGCCCCTCGCGCTCGAAGGCCGCCTGCCACCGGCGCACCTCCCGGGCCATCTCGTCCCAGGTATAGTGGACCCACTCCCCGCGGGACTCGTCGTACTCGATACAGGCCGTGTCGGAACCGCTGCGCCGGACGCGCTCGGCGAACTGCGCATCCAGGGTGGGCGCCATATCCGGGTCGATGACATCCAGATCGTCCCGCCCGGCGAGCGCGTTCTCCGGGTAGTGCCTGGCGACGGTCTCCACCGCTTACGCGGCCTCGCCGCCGCTGTCCCGGCCCGGCGACGACTCGTCGTTGTTCGAATCGCCGTCGCCGTCCCGAAGCGTGGAATGCGGCGGGAAATGATCCACCGCGATCACCTTCAGGGTCGCCTCGCGGGCGGCCATCAGCTTGTCCGCGTCGTCGCGGGTGACCAGGTCTTCGTTCACAAGCTCCTCCACCCAGTCTCGGTACTCATTGCCGGGCGCGTGCTCGAAGCGCTGTCCCTGGTCCCTGAGCTTGCGAAGCAGCGGCTCGACGTCGACGACCTTGCGCAGCGCGTCCTCCAGCGAGCCGATGACATCGTCCGGCGAATCGTTCAGGTACATGCCGGCGGTGAGCCGGTCCCGCGCCTCCGAGGGCTCCAGCAGCAGGTCGGCGACCTGGTGTACCAGCCGGTCACCCGGCGCGCTGTGCCGCCGGCCCAGGGGAAACACGATGCCGCGCAGGATGATGCCCAGCGCCCGGTTCGGGAAATTGCGCAGCACCCCGTCCAGCGCCTTCTGGATTTCGTGCAGGCAGTACTGGCAGGTCCATTCCACCAGGGGCCGGTCGGCCTGGGGCTCGCCTTGATCCCGGAAGCGTTTCAACGCCGCGGTGCCCAGGTACATATGGCTCAGGGCATCACCGAAACGCGCCGACAGGCTCTCCTTGCGCTTCAACGCGCCGCCCAGGATCAACAGCGTGATGTCCGCCAGCACCGCGAACGAGGCGCTGTAGCGGGCGAACTGGCGGTAGTAGGGCCCCATCGACCCATGCTCGCCGCCGGGCGCCAGCAGGCCCCCGCTCAGGCCGTATACCAGGGACTTGATCGCGTTCATTACCGTATAGCCGATGTGGCTGGTCAGCGTGCGGTCGAAGTCGTCGCGCACGGTGTCATCGACCTCGCTCTGGGCGAATTTGATCTCCTCCAGCAGGTAGGGATGACAGCGCATCGCCCCCTGGCCGAAGATGATCATGCTGCGGGTCAGGATGTTCGCGCCCTCGACGGTGATGAGAATGGGAAGCTGGGTATAACCCTGCGCCAGGTAGTTGGCGGGGCCCTGGCAGATGCCCCGCCCCCCGTGCACATCCATGGCGTCGTTCACCACCGTACGCGCGCTCTCGGTGAGGTGGTATTTCAGGATCGCCGTGATCACGCTGGGCCGTTCGCCCATCTTCAGCGCCGAGGTCGTCAACAGCCGCCCGGCGTCCATCATGTAGGTCAGGCCGCCGATCCGCGCCAGCGCCTCCTGGACGCCTTCGAACTTGCCGATGGGTATGCCGAACTGCTCGCGGACCCGGGCGTAGGCGCCCGTGGTGCGCGCGCTGAGCTTCGCCGCCGCCGTGCCCGACGCCGGCAGGGAAATGGCCCGGCCAACGGCCAGGGACTCCATCAGCATGCGCCAGCCCCGGCCGATCCATTTCTCGCCGCCGATCACGTAGCTCAGGGGAATGAACACATCCTCGCCCCAGTTCGGTCCGTTCTGGAACGCGGCATCCATGGGGTAGTGGCGCTCGCCGATGCGGACGCCGTCCAGGCCGGTGGGAACCAGGGCACAGGTGATGCCGAGCTCGTCCTCCTCGCCGAGCAGGTGGTCAGGGTCGTAGGCCTTGAACGCCAGGCCCAGCAGGGTCGCTACCGGGCCCAGGGTGATGTAGCGCTTTTCCCAGGTGAGGCGGAGGCCCAGGACCTCCTCGCCCTCGTGCTCCTGCCGGCAGACGATGCCGTAGTCGGGAATCGACCCGGCGTCGGAGCCCGCCAGGGGCGCGGTGAGCCCGAAACAGGGAATTTCGTCGCCGACGGCGAGCCGCGGCAGATAATAGTCCTTCTGCTCCTGGGTGCCGTAGTCCAGCAGAAGCTCGGCGGGCCCCAGGGAGTTGGGCACCATGACGGTGACCGCGGCGGTGCCGCTGCGGGAGCCGAGCTTCACCACGATGGCGGAATTGGCCTCCGCCGAGAACTCCAGGCCGCCGTACTTGCGGGGAATATTGATCGCCCAGAACTTCTCCCGGGCCATGTACTCCCAGACCTTCTTCGGCAGGTCCCCGTCCCGGGAGATCCGCCAGTCGTCGAGCATGCCGCATAGCTCCTCGACGGGGCCGTCGAGGTAGGCCTGCTCTTCCTCGGTCAGCGCCGGCTCGGGCACGTCGAGGAGCTTGCCGTAGTCGGGGTCGCCCTGGAACAGGTTCGCCTCCCACCAGGTCGTGCCCGCTTCGATGGCCTCGCGCTCGGTGCGGGAAATGGGCGGCAGGGCTTTCTGAATGTAGTCCAGCATGGGTGTGCTGAGGTACTTACGCCGCAGCGTCTCCACGTTGAACAGCGCCATGACGATGAACAGCGGCCACAGGACCAGCGCCAGCAGCCCCGGCAGCACCCCGGTGGCGCTCAACAGCAGCAGGCCGGCGCCGAAAATCACGGTCCAGGTGAGCAGCGACAGGCGCAGCCGCGTGGCCGCGTACAGGCCGGCGAACAGGATGATCAGAGTGACGATCCAGGACATGGAATTACCTCTTTCTACGAAGACGGATGAGCGTGGCCGGCGGCCAAGCGCAGGGGGGCGTGCAGGGACTGCCCGGACGGCGGCGCCTGCATTCCCGCGGTCAGGAAAGCCGTCAGGCGCTGCACGAGCTGTTCATGCTCTTGATCATCGGGCAGGCGGCTTGTGGCGATCAACCGCATCATGTCCGACCCGGCCATGCAATAAGCCAGCGTACCCACCAGGAAATGCAGCCGCCAGTAGAGCTCCTCTCGGTCGAGCCCCGGGAGCGCAGAGGCGAAGGCGGGCTTGAAGCTTTCGATGACCTGCTGGTACATCCCGCGCACGGCATCCTGCAGGGGTTCCGAGGGCTCGGTATAGCTGCGGCCCAGCAGCCGGATAAAACGGGCACCACCACCCTGCGCGTCGCGGCTGAGCTCCAGGGCCGGGGAGATGAAGGCGCCGATCAGCTCATTCAGCGGGATGGTGTCGTACTCCCGTTGGAGGACCCGCAGGCGGCGCAGACGCTCGGCGTTCATGGGCGCAAGGCGGCGGGCGAAGATGGCTTTGACGAGCCCGTCTTTGGACCCGAAATGGTAGTTGATGGCCGCGAGATTCACGCCGGCGGCATTGGTGATGGAGCGCATGGAAGTCGCTCCGAACCCATGCGCCGCGAACAGGCTCTCGGCGACATCCAGGATCCGCTCTTTGGTCGGTTGCGCCAACGCTGTCCCACGATTCATACGTTCGTTTGAATATAACGCCGCGGCCGCCCCGGGTCAAAGCTCAGCCGCTTGCGGTAGCAGCTCAGTTTGAGAATGGGCACCAATGTGTGCAGCAGCGCAGGAACACGTTTCAAACCAAGCCAGTACCGTCGAGTCAGGGTTCATGCCCGGCAGGCGGACGAACGCGCTATTTCCGGAACAGCCAGAGAACGATGGAGACCACCACGCTCACGACAATCATGGTGGTGATGGGAAAGTAGAACCGGAAGTTGTCGCGTTCGATGACGATATCACCCGGCAGCCGGCCGATCGGCAGCTTCGACAACCAGGGCCAGAGCAGCCCTGTGGCGACGACAATCAGGCCGACAATGATCAGTGTACGGCTCATGGGACGCTATACATTGCAGCAGCGAGCTCGATGCGCATTCCGGGCCTATGGAATCATATCCGGACTGCCCGTTGAACCCGGCTCTGACCCCTACTTCCGTGCGCGGCGGCGGATACGACCGGAATCTCGCTGCCCTGCGCCGCCACTACGGCGACCAGGTCCGCCGGATGCGCGCCGCGGCGGCATGGCAGGTGCCACAAAGGTTCGGATGCGCCCTTCATTACCGGAGGGCCGACGATTCAATTACTGTCTTCCTGGTACTTGTCACGCAACAATACGGAGGCATACTGGGCCCGGGTGCTTGCCTCGTTGGTCCTGCCGCTGGACCGGCACCATTTGCAGAACTCTTTGGCGTCGACAAAGACTTTCTCGGGAATGACACCCGCCTCGGCGATCTGCTTCAACGCGTCCTCGGCCACGGTCACCCATTCCTCATAGGTAGCTTCCAGCTTTTCCGGATCCGCCGCGGAATCGCGGACCGACCGCCATTGCTCCGACGTGTACCAGGCGACTCCGATACGAACCTGCTTCGGGTTGTTTCCGTACTCGGCACCGCTCCCCGTTTCCTTCTTTTGCTTCCGGCCCATGGCTGTCCAGCCTCCTTTGGCATCCAGTGCAGGACTCCGCGGCACGCGGTCGCTATGCGACCCGGCGCCGGCCGGGGTCCGGTTCAGTCTTGTTTTCCTGCGATCCGGAACCGTCAGGTGGTGTATCCCGGTATCCGGCGATTCGCCCGGTCGCCCATAGACCTGCGCTTTGAGCAATGGCACAAATACTGCCGATCATCAACCTGTCGCCGATGAACGGGGAACCACGAACGACGCGTCACTAGAAACTCCCGTGATCCGAGGGATGATTGACGCCATCGTACACCGGTACATCGCCGGGGGCGAAAGGATCAATCCCGGCAAGGCAAGCGACATTGATCCCGAAATGGTCCGGGACATTCACCTCGAACTTCACCGCGCCCCAATGATACGAGCCTCATACCAGTGTAACTCCGCGCCTGAGCGTTACATCCGCCAGTCGGATTTCAGCTATCCCTTTACGCTTCCTCCAGCGGCCTTCTCCGTGGAACTTCCACAGCCTTGCTGCTTCCCGAATTTCTGACCCGACGCCATAGTCTCCACGTCTTCGGTCTTTCTACAATCTCGAAACCCATAGTTCCGTTTTCGCCTTGTTATGGCTTCTTCGCATCTGACTTCCTCGCGATAGATACGCCGTAGCTTTTGACGGTCCTATCCTTCCTTGGTACCCGTTTGGTCGAAATGCCTCTGCATGGCATCGCAGCTGGGCGATATGCCGGAACTATTCCGGAGTCAGTACAACACGGTTGCGCATTGTCGCGCGATTCGCAACGGGCTTCACCGCCAAAAGGATCTTTTACGAAGGGTCGGGTTGTGCTCACGCGCATTCAGTTTGGCTGCATAACTTTTCCCGCTTGTTTTCAGGTAAATGTACACCACACCCCGGTTAGGCCGGCGCGCCGCCGCCCGCACGCGGCATACCCTCGGCCTTCAAACGGTCGAGCGCCCGCGAGAAGGCTTCCACGCTGGCCGAAATGTCGTCCGTCGAGTGGACCGCCGAAGTCATCCCGCCCGGCCAGTTGGCGATATCCACGCCTTCGATCAGCAGGGCCAGGTGCAGCGCAGTCGTCTCCGCCGCAGGCTTGGTCTTTAGCTCACGCCAGGGGATTCGCAGCGGGTCGAATTCCAGCGGGTTGATCCTGCGCCCCTCCGGGTTCATGAAAAAGTGAAAGCCCGAAAACGTCCCGTAAACCGCCCACTCCGGACATTGCTGGGCCAGCACCTCGTTCATGCCTCGGCGCAGCTGTTCCCCGGCGCGATTCGCCCGCTCGCAGGCGTCGGTGGTCTCGATGATTCTGAGCGTCGCAATCGCTGCCGCGGCGGATACGGGATTGCCGTTGAAGGTTCCGGGGTGGAGGATCTTATCGCGGCCGGCCGTCTCCATGGCCTCGAAATCCAACTGGTCGAGGATCTCCCGGCGCCCGGCGACAGCGCCGCCGGGAAGACCACCGGCCACGATCTTGGCCAGTGTGGTCAGATCCGGCAGCACACCGAACGCCTGCTGGGCCCCGCCCGGGGCGCAGCGGAAACCGGAAATCACCTCGTCGAATATAAGCAGTGTGCCGGCCGCCTCGGTCAACGACCTCAGGCGATGCAGCATGTCTTCGGCGACGGGCACCATGCCAAAAGAACCCCCGGTGGGCTCGAGGAACACGGCCGCGATATCCCGGCCGGCGAGCACCTGCTCCAGAGCATCCGGATCGTCCGGATCCACCAGCACGGTCTTGTCGGCCACTTCGCGCAGCACGCCCGGCGTCGGCGTACCGTCGAAATGCGACACGTATCCCGAGGTCATATGATCGTGCCAACCGTGAAAGTGGCTTTTGAAGCGCACGATCCTGTCGCGGCCCGTATGGGCACGCGCCAGTCGCAGGGCGAGCAGCGTCGCCTCGGTACCGGATGCAGTAAACCGCAGGCGCTCGGCGCACGGGACCAGACGCTGGACGGCCTCGCCCCAGACCACTTCGGGTTCGTGCCCGGCCCCGTACTGCGTACCGCGGGGCAACGCGTTTCGCACCGCTTCCATTACTTCGTCAGGCGCGTGGCCGAGAAGATGGGCGCCGTGACCCCCGAAATAGTCGATATACTCGTTGCCGTCGACGTCGCGCTTGCGGGCGCCGGCCGCGCTCTCGACATAGATCCCGTAGGGCTTCAGGTAGCGGGCATCGTGCGTGATGCCGCTCGGGAAGACCCGGCGCGCCCGCTCGGCGAGGCGGGCAGAGCCCGGCGTGCGTTTGCGGTATTCGGCCACGATCTGGGAATTGGTGAGCGACACGTGTTGGCTCTCCTCGTAAAGTGGATGATCAGTGCAGCAGACTCGGGATCCACGTGGACAGGCCCGGGAACAGCGCCAGCAGCACGATCACCGCGAAAAATGAAAGATAGAACGGCAGGGATGCCACAATCGCGCGTTCGTACGGCACCCTGGCGATCCATGCCGCAGTCATCAACGACATCCCCACCGGCGGCGTTACGTTGGCAACGTTCAGGGTGACGATCATCAGGATCGCGATATGCAGGGGATCGAACCCGAGACTGACCAGTGCCGGCACCAGAACCGGAGCGACCACCACCAAGGCCGGCAGCACGTCGATGACGGTGCCGATCAGTATCAACAACAGGCTGACCAGCATGAGCTGCAGAAAAGCATAGTCGGTAACCGAGGCGATCATGGCGGCGGCGTCGCGGGCGATACCGGAACGGGTTACGAACCAACTCAACACCGCCGAGGCGGCCAGCAGAAAGAACACGACCCCGGAGAAGCGGACTGTCACGACCAACGAGTGCCACACTTTTTTCCAGGTGAGGTTCCGGTAGAACAGGAAGCCGATCGCCATCGCGTATACCGCGGCGAAACCCGAGGCCTCGGTGACGGTGGTCATGCCAGAGAGGATACCCCCGAGGATGATGACGGGGACCGCCAGTGCCGGCAGTGCGGCCATGAACGCCGCCAGTGCCGCACCCAGGGCGATCGCCTCCTGCTTGGGATAGTTCCGCACCCACGACAGCGCGAAGCTCATCACCAGCAGTGACAGCGCCATGAGCAGACCGGGGATGATGCCACCGGCGAACAGGTCGAGTACTGAGGTATCCCGCAGTATCGTGGCATACACCACCATCACGACGCTCGGAGGAATGATCGGCCCGATAATTGACGAGCAGGCCGTAATCGCGGCCGCATAGCTCGCGTCGTAGCCCTGCTTCTTCATGGCGGGTATGAGAATCTTGCCAATCGCGACGGTATCGGTAATGGCCGCTCCCGTAAGACCGGCGAAGAAAACCGAGACAGTGATGTTGACGTGGCTCAGCGCACCGCGCACCCTGCCCAGCAAGGCGTTGTTGAATGTGATCAGCTTCTGGGTCAGACCACCCTGATTCATCAGCTCGGCGGTCAGGATGAAGTAAGGGATGGCAATCAACATGTATCCCGACACCCCGGAGAACATCCGGTCGGCGATGATGCCGATCATTCTCTCGCCGCCGAGGGCATAGCTTCCAGCGACACCCGCCATGGCCATGACCACCGCTACGGGCACGCCGATCAGGAGCAGCACCACGAACGCGACGATGGCGAAGGTCATTGTTGGTTCTCCGGATGCTCTCCCGTCGCCCCGTCCACCACGTCCTCCAGGGTCACGTAGTGCTCCAGCAGGGCAAAGCCGTTGACCAGGTGCAGCAGCGTGATGGCACCGGTAAGCGGCACCGCGATCGCCGTGTAGTACTGCGGAATCTGGATCATGTGCGACACCATGTAGGTCTGCCGGGCATTGGTGAAAAACTCCCAGCCGTACCACATGAGCATCACGGCGAAAAGCGCGATCACCCCGAGACAGACTATGGCCGTCAGGCGCACCAACGGAGCAGGCAGCAGCTTGACGATGAGCGTCATGGCGATGTGCTCGCCGGAATACAGCGCAATCGTCAGCGAGATCAAGCCGATCCAGGGCAGGAACACGCGCGCCAGGGAATACGTCCAACTCAACGCCCCGCCGGTCACCAACGTGTAGAGGAAGCCGATAAACGAGATTGCCAGCATGGAGAGAACACAGACAACACAGATCACGATCGCGGCCTGATTCACGATCGCGCTCAACTGCCTGGCGGTCTTCAAAACCGACATCGGCGGGATTCCGGTATGAACGTGGGGCGCTGTCCGGGCCGGACGCGTGCCCGGCCGGGTTTACAGCAACCGGTCATGGCCCGGCGGGCGGAGAGGCCCGCCGGGCGCATACCCGTTACTGGCCGTAGCGCTCGAAGTCCTGTGCTTCGAGCTCCTCTCCGACCCGCTCGACCTCGGCCCACAGCTCGTCGATCAACGACTCCTCGAGGCCGAAATCGTTCACAACCCAGTCCTTCCATGCCGGTCGCGCCATTTCAGCCATGCGCTGCCGCTCGTCCGCCGGCATGATGTAGCATTCCTCGAAGATCTCGCAGGATTCCTGCCAGCTCGCGGTGGCCAGTGCGCCGGAAGTGCCGTGGGCAAGCTGAATGGCTTCCTGAGCGGAGTGGGTGATGATGCGCTGATACTCCTCCGGCAGGCTCTGATACCACTCCTCGCTCACCAGCCACGTCTGGGTGTTGTAGACATGGCCCGTCATGGTCGTGAAGTCGGTGACTTCATTCAGATTAAACGAAGTATTGACCACGGGCGCATTGAACTGGCCGTCCGCCAGGCCGCTGCCCAGCGCGGTCTGCACTTCGCCCCAGGGCAGCGGCGTGGCGGAGGCGCCCAGGGCGTCCATCATGGCCACGTGGGACGGATTCTCCTCAACGCGGATGTTGAGACCTTCCAGATCCTCCACGGTCTTGATGAGTTTCTCGTTGTTGGTGAATGCGACGAAGCCCCCGCCGTCATCGTAGGTGCCGAGATAGCGCATGTTGGCTTCATCGATGGTGCCCTTCATGAAATCCGCGAACCACTCGCCGTCGAAAAACGTCCAGGCCTGGCGCCAGTTCTCGAACAGGAACGGCGTCGTCACTGCCTGATACTTGTCGTAGAACGATGACATGGCACCGGAAGAAATGACGGTGGACTGCAGGGTCCGACCGCCGGCCTGTACCTGCGATGCAGTCTCGACTTCCGAGCCGAGCTGCGATCCGCCGAATATCGTAACCTCGAGATCACCGCCCGTGCGGGTCTCCACCAGGTTCTCGAAGTGGACCAGCCCGGGATAGATCTCGCTCTTGGTCAGATCCTCCGGCACGATGGTGGCAATCGCCATCTCATATTCCTGCGCCTGTACGGTCGTCGCGGAAAAGAGCATCGCCGATCCGGCGACGGCAAATGCGCGTGTCAGTGTCAATGGTTTTCTCATGAGAATCTCTCCTGTGGATGATACTGTCTTGTATTAAGCCCCGGTATACCGGTGCGCGGTGACCTGGAAATGGCGACCGCTGGCCTGAATTTCTTGAGATGATATCCAAACCTAGCATAAATGCCCGTTTACCCGACGGTCAACCGGCGGCCCGCGGGCGTCCGGCCGCAGCCCGTAATCAGTCAGGCCGGCGTATCATCCCCCCGGGCGCAGCTCGGCATCCACCGCCCGCCCGTGGCGCAGCACGATCTCCGGCACCGCCTCGATGTCGCCGGCACCGGTGTGGAAGTTGACGATGCAGGCGCGCAGCACGTAGCGACCGCCGATCACCGCGTTGGAGACGAACACCTCCCCGGAGCGCTGCAGGCGCTCGAGTAGCTCCTGGTTGAGCCGGTTGAGATAAGCCTCGCCGGACTCGGTGCCGGCTTCGGACCGCAGATAGGACGGCACATAGCGGAACGTCGCGATGCTGAGATCGCGGGTAAACGCCTCGAGCTCATCATGCGCGGCAACCAGATCATAGAGTCTGTGCGCCAGCCGGATATCGTCGCCGATCATCCGCACGTAGCCGCGGCGCCCCACCTGCTGCAGGGCGAGCCAGACCTTAAGCGCCCGGAAGCCGCGGGAGTTCTGGGGCCCGAAGTCGACGAAGTTGGTGGCTTCCTGTCCGAAGTGATAATACTGCGGGTGGTAGGAGAAGGCGTCGCGCAGGTGCTGCGGCTCGCGCACCAGCACGCAGCCGGCTTCGAGCGGCGCGTACAGCCACTTATGGGGGTCCAGCGCCACCGAGTCGGCCAGCGACAGCGCGCGCAGGTCATCGGAAGCATCCGGCAGCGCCGCTGCAAATCCACCGTACGCGCCGTCAACGTGCAGCCAGATGTCCAGCTCCCGGCACAATCCGGCAATGTCGGCCAATGGATCCACCGCGCCGGTGCTCACGGACCCGGCGGTGCCGGCCACCATGAGCGACAGCTCGCCCGCCTCCCGGTCCGCCTTGATGGTCCGGCGCAGTACGTCCACCTTCATACGCAGCCGCTCGTCCACGGGAATCCACCGGATGGCGTCGGTGCCGAGGCCGGCGATGTCGACGGCTTTCTGAATCCAGGTATGCGTCTCGGCGGACGCATAAACCCGGGGGCGCGCAGCGCCCGGGCCGGCGACTCCCGTTTGCCGCACCTCGCCGCCGAGCGCCGCCACCCGCGCGCCGAGCAGCCCTGTGATATTGGCCATGTTGCCGCCGCTCACCAGCAGCCCACCGCAGTCGCGCGGATAGCCAATCAGCTCGGCGATCCAGCGCACAGTCTGCATCTCGATTTCACTGGCCATGGGGGATATCCGCCAGGCACCGACATTCGGGTTCACCGCGGCCGCCAGCAGATCCCCAAGCATGCCGATTGGCGCCGGCGACGACGTGACATAGCCGAAGAACCGCGGATGGCCGTTGAACAGGGAATGCTCGTAGAGCAGCTCCGCGGCGCGTTCCAAAAGCGCCTGGCTGTCGGCGCCTTCCTCCGGCATTGGCGCATCGCCGCCGATCAACTCGCGTATGGTTTCCGGCGACTCGTCGGGCGTTACCGGACGTTCCGGAAGCGATTGGAGAAAGTCGGCGATGGAATCCACCAGCACATGACCCGCGCGCCGGAAGCTGTCGCCGTCCATCGCTATCGGCGCGTTGCGCTCTTCATCCAGCTCGATTCCGGGCCTGGTGTTTTCACTGTTCATAAGCACTGCTCCATGGCAGGTATCCTGGCAGCGGCGCCACCAAATGGGCGACGAGTATTAACCGGCCCCCGTTCGAAGCCGCGGAAAAGTCGTTCCCCGACTTCCGTCCAAGGCATCGTTTCTACAGCACTCGCCTCTGTATCTCCGCTTCCCAAGCATCTTCCACACCGGAACCCTTTTCACCGCGAAGGATTTCGATCAAGGCGCCAGCCAATGAAGCGCGATCCTATTCTCCCAACAGCGGCTGCAGCGTCCCTCGTGGAACTGTCTGCACCCGGAAATACACTCGACCACGCGACGTGGACCTAGCAAACGTCGGGCCAACCGGTCGCCCCCTCTGGAGCTCCGTCGTGGTCGTGAAGCCCAAATGGTATGTCAACCTGCAGCATAACTTATAAGCATTTATCCGCTGTGCGCAGCATGGCGGATAAATGCTTATAAGTTAGGGTTGCTTTTCAAGCCAACACCGACTCCACCGGTCGCCGCAACGATCTTGGCATTTCCGTTCCCCGGCCGAAGCGTACGACTAGATCGGGCCTCCGGTCACCCAACCCCAGAACCCTGGCGAATTCGGGGCGAAGGCTAGACTCCTCGACAGGCTGGTTCACAAAGGCGTTGCGGATTCCCAGCGTTGTGGCTTGCAGCGCGAAGCGTTCATAACAGCGGCCTGCCTCGACCCAGTGAGCCTTGTCGTTGGCGTTGGACACGAACACGGCGATTCCCGCCGAACCGCGGATTTGGCGGGCATATTTGTCATTCTCCGGTTTCACACGTAAGAACGCGCGAAACAGCAGTCGCCCCAACCAGCGTGGAACCGGAGGGCTTCCGGTTGACCGAGCCGACAGCCCATCGCGGGTTCGGATCGCTTCACCATCACTGAAGCGAATCCAACTCTCCAGCTCACTGACAAAAGCTGGGTTGTTGAGCTGCATGGTGTTGCCTTGAACCACATATTCAAGAACCTTCTCCATGGCCTCGCGCTCAGTCAGCAGGATGACCGCAACGCCATTCCCGGTTCCGGCGGCTTCGAGCAGTCGCAGCTCGTCCGGCGCCAGCGATTTACCGTCAAAGTCGGTTCGTGAGCATTGCCGATGGGGAATTGCTTTGAACAGAGGCGATTCTTCCGTCTTCGATCGTTCCAGCGCAACCGTTATTACTCCACCGGAAGCTGGACTGAATTCCGCTTTGCCCATGAAGCCGTATGCCTTTGCCGCCAGGATGAGGTTCTCGGCAGCACATCCCAGTGACACATATACATGATGGTCGTCGGGGTCGACTACCGGGGTACGCCGGGTCAAGTCCGGCAGGATCTCAATGGACCGGTTCTCGAGCCGAAACCGCCAGCATTGTGTGTTGTGCCCGGACGGAGCCAGTGTGGCGTAACGGACGATCTCCTTCAGCAGCGCCGCCTCATCGGACGGTGCGGCTCCCGAGTGTCGCCAGATACTTTGCACTGCCTCTTCGTAATTCATGTCGCAGACCCCTCTTAGTAACCCTACGTTGGCGATGAGCCGCGCTTGACAGCGACCGACCGGGGCGGCAGCGAAGGGCGGGAGCGGTCAAGGTCTCGATCGCCCTTGTTAGACGACTCTTGGCACTCTACTGTTTTCATTTACTGTCTCGTTCAAACGCCTAAGTTGCGATAACGATATCTGAAACTGACCATTCGCAGGTAGTTTCTTACCTTCGAATTGCCTCCAGACTAGCGCACCCGGTCCGCTGTATATCTCGTCGAACGTACCATCGGGTAGTAACTTGATCACGATCGTGTGCTTCGGGGCGGTTCAATGTCACACTATTCGCTTGTGTCGCCTTTATCTCTACTTCGATCCCGCTTTTCGACACCGCGTCGAATCCTTTGTTAGAGGCTACTTTCAGGTCCAGGCCATAGGCATCGGCAACCAAGCACTCACCAATACTTCCTACCAAGTGTCCGTCGGGCGCAAATCTGCGCCCAGGGAACATCTTTTCAAGCTCATGTACGATTACATAGAGTCGTTGCACTACCTCTTGAAACCGACTCTGATCTATCATCTTCGTCCAACGTTTCCGTGAGCTGTCAAGCGTCACGCACGACCTTGTTAGACGACCAGTCCTTAGAACTGATTCACTCCCTGTATAACACCGCCCAGCAAGGAAGTTACTACGACCCCAATTATCGTCAATATGATGATCGCAGGGATAGACGCGATAGCTGCCTTTACCATAAATACCACCATAGACCAGAATGGCATACTTACGTCTATGACATTTACCGTGTTTGAGTTTTGATTTTCCATAGTTTTCTCCGTTCTTTGGTTGGGATTGTAGTTCTACGAGGGTGTTTGTGTCGGACATCATTTAATCGATTTTGTCGCATAACGGCGGCGATGAGCCGCGTTTGACGGCGACCGAGCAGAGCGGCAGCGCAGCGACCGAGCAGTCAAGTCGGACTGCAGCGCCCTTGTTATACGTCACTGTGAAACAGCTACTGGCTCCAATGTATAGATACGGGCCTTCTTTGACGCTTCTTCAATATCCCCATGCGCTAAGGCCTCCCGGACATCATCGAGTTTTTCTGCATCTTCGACTGTCAGGTAAGGAGACCACTCGGTATCGTCTTCGATTAGATCGACGTCGACCTCAGCGGCATACTTTCCTTCGTGAATGTATTTCACTCGTTTGCGCGTATTCATTTTCGCCTCTTCATAAAATCACTGTCCCACTTCTCCAGATCGGGACGATACGCAGTAATCAATACTATTGGAGATTCGTGACCAGCCGGTATGCCCCAGACCGCGTGAATAGGCTCTTACTTTCGATCATATTCTAACACCAGAACAGCCGGGCCTCTCCCAGATGGCGGGTATTCCTCTACGGCCACAGCCTCGGAAATACCTTGAATCGCATCCCTTACAGGAATCCCATCCTCCGAGAGCTCATCGTAGCCGTGCTCGGAAATCCGTACTTCCCCAGCCTCTACGAGGGTCTGGATCCGCTCGACAAGATCACTCAACTCGGTCTATACCCCGCAATGTGTGACGTCTACCGTTCGCCATAACCGGCGCGCAAAAGCAGAGCGAAGCGGCGCTTTTGCGCGTCCGTTTTGATGGCGTTGTTCGGCTAAAAACCCTGAACAGGATGAGAAAGCTCAACAATCACTTCTTCCTCAGTGTGACACGAAATAATTTTCGAGGGAGTTTTCCCTCTTTAAACTCATCAATGTTCAGTATCTCGTATCCCTTCGCTAGTCGCTCAACCTTTTCCTTGTTGAAGAAATGAACGATGAAGCCACCAACTTCATATAGGTCCTCGCCACGCTGGATTCCTGTTCCATAGTCGGGGTCTTTGGTGTGCCGCACGGTATAAACGTGAAGTCCATTAGGGCGCAGTACTCGTCTGATTTCCGCAGAGAGGAACTCCAACTCGACCGTAGTCAGGGCCATGCAGTACAACATATGGGAATAGCACCCGTCGAACGATTCGCTATCGAACGGCAATGGGTTTCTGACATCATGACACGCAGCAGTAACAGAACCTCCCAATGCCGGTTGCCGCGCCTTTTCCGCGATCGCATCCACCGCGCTCTCTGAATAGTCCAGCACGTGAACGTGAAAACCGGCACGAGCGAAAAATAGCGTGTCGCGTCCTTGTCCCCCGCCTAACTCAAGAATCTTGGTTTTGCCTTCGTTCTCGAATAGCTCCGCAGCGGCCCGGGCGGGTTGGCTTGGTTCGCCGCCAAACATTTCCGGCTTCTGGACGAACGTTTTCTGCCAGTGTTGCCGTTGGGCATCCAGTATGTCTTTCATAGTGATTTACCCGGTCAGCTCTGAATATCCTTTTTCACTTGTTCGAATTCTTCTCTCGTAATTTCACCCTTCGCATAGCGTTTCTTGAGAACCTCCATAGCCGTTTCGGAATCGTTGGGGTGGTTTGATGACCTTTCGGAGTCGCCCCACCACGGTGGTCTGAAGCCACCACGCCCGAACACAAAATAAAGCACGGTTACAAGAACGACGACCATAACGAGGGGCATGACGATGGGAAGTATCCACCATCCGCCCCACCAAAAATGCTCAGGCCCCATAGGTTTGCTCCTGTCTCGGTTGGTGAGTTGGCCTAACGTTGGCAATGAGCCGCGCTTGACGGCGACCAACCGGAGCGGAAGCGAAGCGCGGGAGCAGTCAAGCGTCGGACTCCATAGTCACTTGTTAGAGCTCATAAACCCTCCGTGTTCCCTTCTTTCAGTCGACCAGAATGAACGACTCCATCCCTCCTCGTCATCGATAACTCATTGCCTTCAATTTCAAATAGAACATAACAGTTGGTCTCTCCGTACTCCCACTCCCAACATATCTCTCCACCGGCTGTCATCTTCCAGCTCGCAGTAAACAATCTCTTATTTCCATATCCCGGTTCAAACTTCGCGAATGCCTTGCCGTCTGACGTATGATAGAACCAGAACTTCCTTCCGCTTTCATTTTTCCCCGACCAAGTGCTTCCGGTTAGTAGTTTAATAGCACTATCACCATCTACCGCGTCACCAGAAGCGGTCCCGCACAACGAAAGAAATAAAGCGCCGAATATAAGCAATCGAGTTCTGGTTTTCATATCGGAGAATCATCAACTATATTGAGCTCTAACGTTGGCGATGAGCCGCGCTTGACGGCGACCGAGCGGAGCGGCAGCGAAGCGACCAAGCGGACAAGCGTCGGACTGGAGTGCCCTTGTTATACGCACCTATCATTCCAACGACCACTTAAATGGCCCCAGTTCTTTCCCATCCGGGTCTAGAGTGCGACCCGTTCCATCATCCGATATCACGTAGGTTATACCCCACGATTCGAAGGTGACGCGCAGCGTATCTCCATCATAAGATTCGAGTGGATTGTTGGCGGGATTGCCTCTTGTATCGCGTAGACAAAGACCGATCCCTGATGATTCACATTCAACAATCTTCGGTTTGTAATCGTCTCGTCCTTCCGTCTGGACAAAAAATCTCTTCCCCGCCTCCAAGAACGTGGTACTGGATTCGGCCGAGTACAGTGCCGTTGTAAACATACCTGCAATCAGCAAGATACCCAATTTAGCTGAACAAGCAGATTGTATATTCATTATTGCCTCCTCGTTTCTTCAGTGATGTGTAGCTTATCGATATCTTTCAAAGCGTATAACGTTGGCGATGAGCCGCGCTTGACGGCGACCGACTGGAGCGGCAGCGAAAGGAGGAAGCAGTCAAGCGTCGGGCTCGATCGTATTGATTCGGCGGTATTAACTTCTCTACCCATATGATACGCTTCTTCAATCATGAAGCTGCCCGAAGGAGACAGTGCCGTTGTTGATCGCGAGAAACTCATCGGATACTGCCTAAATCCTGACCATCCTCGCGGTAAGCACAAAGCCCGTGTATTTGCGACTTCATTGGGCTTCACAGCCCAAAATTCGGAAGAACTTCGCTCCGCACTTCTCGGTGCAGCCGCAACCGGAGATGCCCAGCAAGCCTCCACCGATCGGTTCGGCACGCGGTATGTGATAGACTCCCACGTTCAAGGCCCTCGAGGCGCCGGAATAGTTCCAAGCATGTGGATTTCGCTTCATGGAGAGGATGCCCCTAGATTGACAAGTTGTTATGTAAGGTGACAACGATGCGTACACACAGAGAACCTCGCTTACTCGACGTAGTAGCCCTACTTTCCGATTTACCGGAGCATGACTTGGTCCGCGGCCAAGTAGGCACGATAGTTGAGTTGCTGGATGGGGCCTACGAAGTTGAATTCAGCGATGACGAAGGAAGAACGTACCCCGAACTCGCCATTGAACCCAATAAGCTTCTGGTTCTCCATCATCAACCTCAAAGGGCTGCGTAAGTAACGTCGGCGCTCAGCCGCGCTTGACGGCGACCGAGCGGAGCGGCAGCGAGGCGACCGAGCAGTCAAGCGTCGGACTGCAGCGCCCTTGTTATGTGCATTCACAGGGAATACTTGGTGATATCAAGAGCTCCATGAAATACTCCAAGAATATCGATGCCGCCGCTATCTTTTATCAAATACGCTATCCGATAGTGTCCATACAACAATATTCGCACCCGGCGGAAAGAGGATTGATAGCGGTATCCGATTTCGGGGTGATCTATCAGGATTTGTGATCGTTCGTATATTCCGTCTACGACGTTTGAAGCCGCTCTGGGATTATCCTCGGCAATGTGCTCGTATATATCTTCGAGCCATTTATGCGCCTCAGCCGTCCAGTTTACTTCGACCACGACCGGATCCGCCGGCCCATTTCCTCATTAGAAATGGTGCGTCCTGCATCAGAATCCGCCAAACCCCGCTGAATCATTACGTGAAACGCGAGTTCTCTCACCAGTTCTTCACTAGAACTATCTTCCGGCTGTTGCTCCAGAAGAGTCCTCAATTCATCTTTAGCAGTGCCCATATCGTCTCACTTCGTTGACGCTGTCTGTGTATTTTATGACGGGTAAAATCCGTTTCCAAGCACATAACGACTAAGCTCAGCCGCGATTGACGGCGACCAACCGGAGCGGAAGCGAAGGGCCGGAGCGGTCAAGCGTCGGCTGCAGCTATTTGTTATACGCTTAGTGATGTTTTGGCACGCCCAGGAACCGCTCTACTTTCCCACATTAGGACCATAAAGCGATACCGTCGGACTGATCTCATTCCACATAATGTGACTTATAGTCCGTAGCCGTATAGTCCTCAGTCTACTTCAATCTGCGTTCATCACTACAGAAAAGTCCCCAATGGACGAAACCAAATTGCTCGCATCGTTCGGGGTGCATCTTAGGCATTTAAGGCATATGCGTAACTTAAGCCAAGAAGACCTCGCCAACATCGCCGGTTTAGACCGAACGTATGTTAGCAGTGTTGAGAGAGGCAAACGAAATATTAGCCTAGTCAACCTCGTGAGACTTGCGGACGCCTTAAAGATTAACCCAGAGAAAATGCTTGATTTTGACGCTACTTCATGACCTTAGAGTTCGTTAACGAATCTGCAGGCAAGTACGGGGTTCCGAAAGGTTCCGTTATCTTTCGGTATATCGCGAGAAAGACCAAAGCGTCCGATCGCAGCAGCAAAGCACGACGCTCTCTTGGGAACCTCTACGCGCTTTACGTCTTGACTCAGGATTACCTAGACGGTCGCCTTGAGGGCTCTAGATTTACAGACCTCCTCAAGCGTATCTCCATCATAAGGTTCGAGTGGATTGTTGGCGGGATTGCCTCTTGTATCGCGTAGGCAAAGACCGATCCCTGATGATTCACATTCAACAATCTTCGGTTTGTAATCGTCTCGCCCTTCCGTCTGGACAAAAAATCTCTTCCCCGCCTCCAAGAACGTGGTACTGGATTCGGCCGAGTACAGTGCGGTTGTAAACATACCTGCAATCAGCAAGATACCCAATTTACCTGAACAAGCAGATTGTATATTCATTATTGGCTCCTCGTTTCTTCAGTGATGTGTGGCTGATTATCAATATCGTTCAAAGCGTATAACACCGGCGGTCAGCGGCCGGGCGAACCGGCGGCAAAATTGCGAATGCAATTTTGGTGACGGTTTGGACGGTCCGCTGCATCGCCATGGTTAGGCGCCAACGGCGAGTACCGGTGGTATCCCATACATCATTCCTGCTACATCAAATGCAGACATGACATTGTCCTTCGAGTTTTGCCGGAATTCGTCTGGGGGAATCACACGACCGGCGCGGTTGGATCCCCATACGATCGACCTCAAAGCAAGCACATCTTCAGTATGTGATGAAGCCTGCCCTTTGGGTTTGAAGGAGACGAATCCCTCGAAGAGACGGACTTCTGCATCCGTCGCCTCCGTTATCGTTCGCATCAGATACATTGCTGAGGTCATGACGGCGCACCCGAGCCCAACATACCAGTACCTCGTCTGGCTACCTTGTCTCTCGAATGCTCGTCCCACCGGGTTCCCGGATGCCTGGAAAGCAACGGAGAGCGGCGCCTCAATCACGAGATTGACCGGTGCTCTTGAAGATTGCATTGCTGCAACGGTGACCGCTTGGAGCTTTGCGAATGTGACGCTGCGAGGAGAGCCTTGGCCATCTAGGAATCCGCAACTCGCTGCTTTGCTGGCGAAACCAGGATCGATGAAGATCCAATTCCCGGATTCCGGGACGACTTCTTCAACTTTGCCAGCGCGAATGCGTTTCATGGCGCCTCTCGCGGTAGGAACGCCGGTTACCCGGCGCCCCCCGCACAGTCCCGGACGTGCAGTTTTCCCGCATCCGGTTCCTCGGTTGTACTCGCTTTCGCGACAGGCGCGTCTTTATACAAAAACCACATGCTCCCGCTGCCTCTCAGTGTTCCTGGGGAACGCCACACCCAACTTCGCCAGAGCTTTGTTGAACTGACTCCAGCGAAAGCTGCACCGCTTGCCGCCGCGACGATTCAGCCACTTGAAAGCGCATTGCAGCACCCAGCGGTAGAAACCGTGCAACGATTGCTGATTGCCGCGCAGCCCGAAGTAGTTGTAGTGTCCCACCAACTTCCGGTTTAACGCCAGCACGAACTGGCGACCCGGCAGATGGCGATTGGCGCGGACCCAGTCTTTCATCCGCCGCTTGGCGCGTTGCAACGTCTTGCGCGCCGTGCGTCTCATCACCCGAAGGTTACCCTGCCGATCCGTGTCCCAATACAGCTCGAAACCCAGAAAGGCAAAGCGCCGGCGTAGGCCGGGATGAAAGCGACTGAAGCGAAGGATACGGGTCTTGTCCGGCGCCACCCGCAGACCGAACTTCTCCAGTCGGCGTGGCAATGCCTTGTAGAACCGCTCGGCATCGTCCCGATACTGGAAGGCATCGGGTAGGAGGCGGGGTTGCCCCCGCCGTCCTCCCACACCACCGTACGTACGGTTCCGTATACGGCGGTTCATGAGCAACTCTGGAGCCGTCGCACAGTATCGAGCAGCGACACCAAACCCAGTCGATCAAAGAAGTCCTTGGGGAAGGCCGCGTTCATGTGACTGGCCCCGCTGTTCCACCACGGGCCGCGCCCATTGGTGGCCGAGCGCCACGCGCGTTCCTCCCTCAGACCCGCCCGCAACAGGTGCCGGGCACGAGTGTAGGACCGTTTCCATTGCCGCCACAGAATGCAGCGCAGCTTACGCCGTATCCAGCCATCAAGCACTTCCAGCGGCCCCTTGACGGCGGTCAGCCGAAAGAAGGCTGCCCAGCCGCGTAGCAGCGGGTTGAGCGCTTCGATGGTGTGGGCAAGACTCCGGCCCCGGGCTCCGCGCAGCACTTCACGCACCTTGTCGACAAACCGTCTGCGGCTGGCCGGCGCGATGCGCAGTCTCGAAGCCTTGTGCCAACTCAGGCTATAACCCAGAAACTGCCGCTTCCAGGGTCGGTCCACGGCGCTCTTAGCCTCATTGACCTCGAGCTTGAGACGTTCCCCAACAAACCGGGTCAGGCTTGCCAGCACCCGTCGGCCCGCCGCCTCGCTTTTGACGTACACGTTGCAGTCATCGGCGTAACGACAGAACCGGTGGCCCCGGCGCTCCAGCTCCCGGTCCAGCTCCGTCAGCAGGATATTCGACAGCAGTGGACTCAAGGGGCCGCCTTGTGGGGTCCCCTCGCGCCGGGGTGAGACCACCCCCTCTGCCATCAGTCCCGCTTCCAGGTACCGGCGGATTAGTTTCAGGATGCGCCTGTCCCTCACCTTCTCGGCCAGCTTGCCCATCAACAGATCGTGGTTGACCCGGTCAAAGAACTTCTCCAGATCCATATCCACTACCCAGCGGTGGCCATCGGCCGCATGCCGCCGCGCCGCTTCCACCGCTTGATGGGCGCTCTTCCCCGGCCGAAAGCCGTAGCTCGACTCGGAGAAGTCCGGTTCGAAGACCGGTGAGAGCACCTGATGCAACGCTTGCTGGATCAATCGATCCATCAGCGTCGGGATGCCGAGTGTCCGCACCCCGCCCTGGGGCTTGGGGATGTCCACCCGGCGCACCGGCTGGGGAATGTACTCCCCTGCCAGCAGCTTGGCCTTGATCGTCGGCCAGTGCCGTTGCAGGTGCGCTTTGAACTCAACCCGGCCAATGCCATCGACGCCGGCCGCGCCTTTGTTCTTGAGCACCCGCTCGTAGGCCTTCCACAGGTTGCCGCGTTCGACCACGGCTTCCATCAGGTCGGCCCGCTCAGGCTCCGCTTTCGTCCGCAATCGGCTCGCTGACTCCGCCTCGACGCGCCCAGCGCTTCGCTCCGGATACCGTCCGTCCCTCGTCGCTGGAGCTCCAGCATGTCGATGGATGGCTGTCTTCTTCGGCTTCATCAAGATACCAATGCCTACTCACGGTGACTCATGTTCGGCCCTTCGTCGCTGCGGTAACAGCCACTACTACGGCCTCGGCTGACTTCTGCCGCCCCTTCCCGGCACCTCTCGGCACCGGTAGCACTCGGGCAGGGCAACAGACCTCCCAGGGTAAGACGCGCGACCTTCACACTTATGCCCGCCGCATATACGTCCGCCGTCTCCGTGCAAGTACCGGGCTTTGAAGATATACGCCTTCTCACCCACGGCGGCCGCCTCGTATGCGATTCCTGTTCGTCGGGCCAGTGCTTTGCCTTCGGCTTCCTTCAGATCCCACCTCGCGGCGGGCACCCTTGCCGTTCGGCTAGTGGTTCCCCTCGCCGGGCCCACAGGGGACTTTCACCCCCAAGTCATCCGGCCACCACCACGTGTACCGGAACAGCGCCAGTCAAGGCGCTGCGCGCCATGCCTGGCGCACGCACACGAAATCATCCGCATAGCGGATGATCAGCGCTTGGCCGCCACAGTGTGGCTTGACCACCCGCTCGAACCAAAGGTCCAAGGCATAGTGAAGGTAGACGTTGGCCAGTATCGGAGAAACAATGCCGCCTTGCGGGGTCCCAGTCACCGGGTGCAGGACCTGCCCGTCGGTGTCCAGGATACCCGCCTTCAGCCATTTACGAATGAGGTTGAGAAAGGCCCGGTCGTCGATCCGCAGGCTCACCATCCGCAGCAGCCAGTCGTGGTCGATGTCATCGAAGAAGCTTCGTATATCAGCCTCTACCACATGACCCAACTTGCTGTATTGAAGATTGAACCCCAGATCAGCGACCGCCTCCTTGGCCCCGCGTCCAGGACGATAGCCATAACTGACAAGTAGGAAATCCTGCTCGTAGATGGCGTTCAAAAGCTTGGCGCAGGCCCGCTGCACCAGCTTATCTTCCAGGGCGGGAATCCCCAGCGGCCGGTAACCGCCGTTGTCCTTCGGGATATAACAGCGCCGGACCAGCTTCGTCCGGTAGCGTTTCGTCTTCAGTCGCTGTGCCAAGTCCCGAATATTGGCGTCGAGATCCTGCTCGTACACCTGGGCCGTCACTGCATCCACGCCACTGGCCGCGTCCTTATTCAGATCGCGCCAGCACGCATGCAGCAGCTCGGCGTTCAGCTCCCGGTACAGATCCCGAAAACGATGGTCTTTGCAGGCTCGCGCCCGCTTGGCTATTCCCCGCAGTGAGGTTGGCTCGTGTTCATCCAGCCCTACAGTGTCCGGCACGAGTTTCCTTTGCGGGCTACGTACTTCCGTCAAGTCCTTCCCCTTGTAGTGGGCTTTCCCCACTTCTGAGTACTATGCTTGATAAGACACCCCGACGGCATCTAGCCACCTTACGGCGACCCACCTGGCTCTCGGTCCGGATGTTCCACCGGTTTAGGCTTCGGTATACCGCCGTATCCGGGTTTCCCCTTCGTGCCTCAATAACCGCATGCCTTGCCAGTGGCCGGTCCACGCCAGGAGCCCATCGGGACTTCCCGAGTTCTACGACGCATCTCTTCCTGCATGCCACGGCCTGAGGACTCCGCCGGATCGCCGCATCCTCGCCAGAATCGGATGCTTAATGTTGCCTTCGGGCACGTTAAAACCCTCGGCATCCGGAAATACGCTTATCGAAGCTGTACCAGCACTTCAGGGTGCGCGACCACCCCTGCGGCCTACAGGATTCTCTGTCTACGCTTAACCTGTCTTGTTCGCACCTCCGTACTCCGCCACAGGTCCAAGACTCGATACGGGTGGGTGGCTAGCCCTTACCCGACGGGGACTCTCACCCCGTAAGATGCGCCGAGCTTTGCTCGGCGCGATAACGACGGCGCTCAGCGGCGCTTGACGGCGACTGACCGGAGCGGCAGCGAAGGGAGGAAGCGGTCAAGCATCCGACTGCAGCGCCCTTGTTATGTGTGGTTATAGCGTCTCGCAAAACTGAATTGCCTCCGGGCATTTTAAGTCTAGTGGTTCGGTGACATCTCCAGGCATTTTCCACACAAATCGATACTCACACTGGTGAGCATACTTATCCGGTTTGACGAAATACTTAGCCTCACTCGTCAGATCCAATAGCCGAGAGGAAATCGTACCGAAATCAAAATCCGCGTCGACGCTACCAACGACTACCTTATCCCTACTGTACGCACACTTAGAGTACCAATGCTTTTCAGACTGGATTTTCTCAGCCACTGCCTCTGTAAAGCCTGCAATGTCACGGATCCGCATGCCAGCATCATATCCAAATCGCCCCAGGCAATTCGGGTCAGGCTCTCCTGCAAAGCAGCAGTAGATATAGTTGTCAAATCCGCCCCCAATTTCCACAAAAGCCGTAGTCGGCGGACAATTACCTACAAGGATGAACGAACCTTCCTGTCGATCGCCAATTTCTTCTTGATCATACTGATTGTAGTAGCGGAAATTCCCCAATCTAAGCGAACCGTCACGAAAGAACGCATCGACGTGCTCTCGTCGGGCCATCTTAACGACTTCCGTAGTAGGTATTCCGTTTAGCGGGATCGCCTCTTCGTATACAACTTCGGCGAATTTATCTCTGGGTATTGGCTGATCCAAGTACAAGCGATTCAGCAAAGCCCCAGAAACGGCACGAATGACTTCATCGTTAACGTCTCGATAAATCAGATAACTGGAAATGTACGTTGCCCGGTTCATTCCACATAACGTCGGCGCTCAGCCGCGCTTGACGGCGACCAACTGAAGCGGCAGCGAAGGGCGGGAGCGATCAAGCGTCGGCTGAAGCTAATTGTTAGCTTCATATCTACCCTGGAACGCATAGTGATAGTAGGCCAATAAAAGTACTGATAGCGCCGAAAAATATCGCCACTCCCAGAGCAACTCGTGTGTAGAATATGGATCGCGCGTATCTCATTTCTTCTTTCGTTCTGTACCCGTTGGCAACGAATTCTTTCAGCTCTGGAGTTGGCACGAGCGGAGAACTAACGAAACTACTGACAACGTCATAAATAGACGATTCATGCTTTTTAAACACCAACCCCTCGAACTGCTTTGTGCCGTGCGAATCGTATATCCATCCAGGATCGGTCGGCTTAATGTGATACCCAGCTTTATTCAGGACAATTTCACTTTCTCGATTCTGTGAAATATCATCAAAATCCTTGCACATAATGAATAGCGATTCTTTCGCCGAGAAGCGTATGCTGTGGATGTATCTTTCGGCTCTTAGATACTCAATCAGTGATAGCAACTCAAGAATTTCTGCCAACCGTTGGCGGTTGGAAGACTCTTCCTTCTTGCCTCTTAGATATAGTATGGCTACTTCCTGTTTGGGCAAGAAAGCCAACGCGAGTCCGCTATCAATCGAGAACAGCTCATCTGAAATGAACTTAGAGACGGTAATAAGCTCTGTTGGATCAACTCCGGACAGATGCTTCAGGACTTTCTTTTCATAGTCGCTCAAACTTCGCATGGGTCGACTTGCCGTTTTAAGCTAACGTCGGCGATGAGCCGCGCTTGACGGCGACCAAGCGGAGCGGCAGCGAAGCGACCGAGCTGTCAAGCGTCGGACTGCAGCGCCCTTGTTAGAAGTCCTTCTCCTTACCGGCACTGAGGCAGTTCCGAGCGATACGTAGGTTCTCCTGTAAGTGATTTATAGGCAAGACCCTCAGTCTTTTGTACGCTCGGTACCCGAATCACCAACACAACGTCCTCATTAAGTGACTTTGCTTTTTCCGAGTAGTTGTCGCGCCATTCCTGCGGTGCCGAGAACAGTTTCTCCTCAGCTGCAATCGTGATCTGATACTCCGAACAGTTGGGACAGGAGAAGTATTTTCGATTGTCATAGTCTGCGAGACAGTATTCAGCCAACGTATCGCAAAGCACACATTTCTGTTTGTAAAATTGGGGCATACGGCCTCCTTTATTGTGACTTCTAACGTCGGCGATGAGCCGCGCTTGACGGCGACCAAGCGGAGCGGCAGCGAAGGGCGGGAGCAGTCAAGCGTCGGTCTCCATCGCCCTTGTTATGCGGCTACTTCCACAAACTCGACACTCGAAGACGGTGGAGGGACCGGCTCTCCCTCCTCTTTCAGGCCTTCAATATGGAATTCAATAGCTTCTTGGATAAGACGAATGGCCTCTTCTTTCGTATCTCCCGCAGCGACGCAACCGGGAAGGTCAGGCACATACGCCCCATAGCTAGACTTGCCCTTTTCAACTACAACTGCATAGCGCATATCCACACCTCACTGTTTCAAGCCAGCTTGCTTTAAAACTGCATTCAACGTCCCAGGGGGTACTTCCACACCCGGCTTTCCTGCTACCGTAACTTTACCCCTTTTCGCGGGATGCTTGAACTGCCGGTGACTCCCTCTGGTTCTGACAAGATACCAACCGTCTTGCTCCAGCGTTATTATCAATTCCCTGACTTTCATAGCCTCCTCACAATTCTGGTTTCTAGCTTCTATCTGACCGCATAACGTTGGCGATGAGCCGCGGTTGACTGCGACCGACTGGAGCGGCAGCGAAAGGAGGAAGCAGTCAAGCGTCGGTCTCCATCGCCCTTGTTATGCGGCATTCAATCGCTTGACTTTGATACTACGATTGGCCTTCTTGGCGATCCAAAGATCGTATTGCATCTGCTGATTCAACCAACTCTCCGGCGTAGTATCGAAAGCCTTCGACAGCCGTAGTGCCATCTCTGGGCTAATGCCAGCACGACCATTTAGTATCGCCGACAAGGTCTTCCGGCTGACACCAAGTGCCTCCGCCGCTTCAGTTACGCTCAGCTCCAAAGGCAGCAGACAAAGCTCTCGAATAATCTCGCCCGGGTGGGGAGGATTGTGCATCTGTGTCGTCATATCTAATGGTAGTCCTCGTAGTCCACGTCTACGGCGTCCGGCCCGTCAAACTTGAAAGTAACCCGCCAGTTTCCGCTGACCCTTACCGACCATCGTCCGCGTTGCTTCCCTCGCAATTGATGTAGATGAAGCCCGGGAAGGTCCATATCCTTAGGCGAAGTCGCGGCCTGTAATCGGCCCAGCACCAATCTTAATCGGGGTCCGTGTTCGGCCTGGACACCTGATTTTGAGCCTCTCGCAAAGAAGCGTTCCAGCCCCTTGTGTCGGAAGCTACGGATCATCTTCCTAAGCGTAACCTATCCCGTTACATGTTACAAGCCGTCGCCGCATAACGAATGACATGGACCTCCCCACCCTGGCGGCGCTCAGCCGCGCTTTACGGCGACCAACCGGAGCGGCAGCGAAGGGCGGAAGCGGTCAAGCGTCGGACTCCATCGCCCTTGTTATGCATTGCGCATTTTCCTCTTCCCAATACGTCAACAGGGATTGTTATTCCATCCTCTGTTTCGATTCCAATTGCCGATCGTACACGTACTTTTGCATTGAGTAGTCGTTCGGGTATTGACTGATCGAAATCTCTTTCACTTCTGGATCTTCCACCGACTCCATGTACTTCTTGGCGTCGAGTTGCTTCTCGTAAACATACTTCTGCATCGAGTAGTCATTCGGATACTCAGACACTACGATCTCCTTCACCTCTTCGTCGCTCACAGTCTGCATGTACTCGTATGCGGCCAACTGCTTCTCATAAACATACTCCTGCATCGAATAGTCGTTCGGATACTCCTTTTTCGCGAATTCTTTGAGTTCATCTTCTATAGACTGAGAGAAGACCAGCCCGGAGATGCTCGACAAGATCACGAATAACAGCGAACGTCTTTTCATAGGACCTCCTTGCTACGAATGGATTGTGTCTTTAATGCATAACGTTGGCGATGAGCCGCGCTTGACGGCGACCAACCGGAGCGGCAGCGAAGCGCGGGAGCAGTCAAGCGTCGGACTCGATCGCCCTTGTTATGTGCTTTTTGCCTTCTTGGGGAACCTATCGGGATGCTCAATGATCTCCTCCGTCAGATCAACATCAATATCAGGCCAATAATAATGGCCTGGGGACGGTTCTTCGACGTTCAGGATTGCCTTTACAGGCTGGTCTTTAAACCACGGAAACTCGTCATACGACATAAACATTTCCTTGTCATGCGCCAGTATCCAGACGCCGTGGCCCGATATATGGGTAATCTCAACCGGGGAAGTGGTGTTGCCAGGCGCTGATGAGCTCATCGTAATGCACCTCAATTAAGGATTCGATCTCTTTCAGTTGTCCCCGATTGTACCGGTAATTCTTGGCGAGCTGTATTTCGGGTTCAAGCCAGAATTTCGCTTCTCCGTCTCCGGACATTACATGGACATGCATTCTGGACTCCTCCCGAGAGAAGAAGAAAAATCGATAGCCCTTTTCCCTGAATATTGTTGGGCTCATGTCCGTCCTCTATTGCACATAACGAATGACATGGACCTCCCCACCCTGGCGGCATCTGCGTGCCAGAATGGAGGTGCCTAATCCGTCCAAACATCGAGTGAGGAGATCCATGTCAAATATAATCCGCTTCGGTATTGATCTGGCCAAGAGTTCCTTTGCTGTGTGTGGCATCGACGCACACGGCAAGGTCGTGCTCAAAAAGACACTGACCCGTGCCCGGCTTCTAGAATTCTTCGCCAATGTGCCACCCACCCTCGTCGCCATGGAAGCCGGCTCCGGTGCCCATCACTGGGTTCGTCAGTTGAAGGCATTGGGTCACGACGCCCGTATCATCGATCCACGCCTGGTAGCACCTTATCGCCATCAGGGTCGCACTGGCAAGAATGACATGAACGATGCCATCGCCATCTGTGAAGCCGCCGGGCGTCCGTCAATGCGGTTCATTCCCGCAAAAACTGTTGATCAACAAGCGATCCTGCTGGTGCACCGGCTGCGTCGCCAATGTGTGGCTGCGCACACTAAATCGATCAATCAGCTGCGAGGGGCGCTGGCCGAGTTCGGAATCGTGGCACCAAAGGGTGTCAATACGTTCAAGACCCGTTGGCCGGCTTTGCGCCAGCAGCATGACGTCGAGGTGCCGCCACTGGCCTGGAGCGTGCTCGACGAACTCTATACCAACATCCAGGCACTGCATCAGCGGGTGCTCGCTTTCGACCGGCAGATCAACGCCTTTGTGAGAGCCGATGCGAATGCTAGCCGGCTGGCCAAGATCCCCGGCATCGGGCCGATCACCGCCTCGGCTCTGGTCGCCACCATCGGCAACGGCCGGGACTTCGCCAACGGCCGTCAGTTCGCCGCCTGGTTGGGGCTCGTCCCCAGACAGTATTCCACCGGCGGTCAGCCCCGGTTGGGACGGATCTCCAAGCGCGGAGACGTTTACTTGAGGACTTTGCTCGTCCATGGCGCACGCAGCGAGCTGCGATACACAGCATCACGATCCGATGGCAAGAGCCGATGGGCCGAATCGCTCAAGGCGTCCAAATCCTGGAACAAGGCCGCGGTGGCTCTGGCTAACAAGCATGCCCGCATCGCCTGGGCGCTGATTGCCAGGCTTCACGACTACTCACCCGCCTAGAGACATGCCAGTGCGTTGATGTGTAACCGGTAAGACCGCCACCCGGTGAACCTGCTGAGCGCCGGGGCTGATATCAAGCCGTCTAACGAATGAGGGCCGGGTGTGCGTCTGTCATCAGGGCTCGCGACAATGTTCGCAGAAGCCGAATATAGAACCGCAGTCTTCCGTTACACGACCGCACTAAATGACCGGGGAATGATCATGATTTAGCGCAACTGAGTAGTTGACATTTTGGGAGGTCCATATAGTCGGCGCTCAGCAGCGCTTGACGGCGACCAACTGGAGCGAAAGGCGGGAGCGGTCAAGCGTCCGACTGCAGCGCCCTTGTTATGCCTCATCGTCGTAGATAGGTCCATCGACTGTATCCACTATGACACTGTGATATTCCACATCGAACCATTCGTAGAAGAGTTCTAGAGTCCGCTCTTTCGGCCACAAATCCGACTCCGTATACCAACCTTCTAGTTCCGATTCAAAGAGTTCCTCGAAATTGGCCTCAATCCATCTTTGCACTGCAGCCTCTCCATCGGCATCGTCGTTCGAAATTAGGTAGATAGTTCGCTCTTGGGAGAGGGACTCACTTGTGATGCCAGGATCTTCATCACACGGATCAGCCTCGTTAATCCAACGGACCGCCGGTTCCCGGTACCTGAGTATGATTGCACCTCGATTCACCATTCCCTATCAATACTCTATTGAGGCATAACGTCGGCGATGAGCCGCGCTTGACGGCGACCGACCGGCGCGGTAGCGAAGGGAGCAAGCAGTCAAGCGTCGGACTCGATTGCCCTTGTTATGCGTGTTTCTATTGCCCATTTTCAATCGCCTGCTTCACTATCGGAGCAACAGTCTCCTCATTTATACCTCGCTCTTTGCAGTATTTCGACTGAAGCCATACAGAAAGCCGCTTTTGTCCTTTACTTGCGTTGCATCCGAAGCAACACAATGCAATGTTTTCCGGCGTTATGATTTTTGCGTCGTTAATTATATGCTCCCAGCTTGCCGACGTTCTCTTAGATACCTTCGGTGATGTGAACTCGATTCCACAGTAAACACATCTCTTGTCTCTCTCCTTTACCTCTTGCTCTAGCCACGCTGGAATATTCCAGTTATTCGCCATCGGGCTGCCTGGTATTCTCACGCATAACGCCGTGCACACCGGAGCGAGTTTGCGAGCGTCCGACAGTCGAATGCTGTGTAGTACTGAACTTGGTTATGCAGTAGTTCCGAATAGCGCTCCATATAAACCCTTTATCGTATCGTACTTGTGAAATGCGCCTTTGTTGATAACCCTAATGTTTGGGCGCTCTGCTCTATATCCGCTTTCATCTCCCTTGGTATGACGGGCAACTTTGGCGCTATGGATATCAGGTAGTGTTTCGCCAGGACCGCCCCCGAAGAATAGGAAAGGGCCCAACTCCAATGTGTTCTCATTAAAGTAGACCCATATCACGCACCCTGACGGCTTGCGTCCAAGACGAACGTGAACCTTTTGAGTCGCCGTTTTCCCGCCAACGTACGAAGCTTTGCGCTGAATGTGACGAACAATGCCCCTTAATTCAGCAATTACGTCATAGCCTGAGTTATCAACCTCAGGACTGGCAACTTCCAGCTCACAATCACCGTTCATCCAAGAGAGCTTCAGGAGTTCACCTATAAAAAGGTGCTCTATTAGCTTTTCCCGGTATGAAGAATGGTCCGTATGTCTATTCATGAGTCATTGCATAACGTCGGCGCTCAGCGGCGCTTGACGGCGACCGACCGGAGCGGTAGCGAAGGGAGCGAGCAGTCAAGCGTCGGACTGCAGCGCCCTTGTTGGGGATTGTTCTGCTAGTGACGAACATACTCTCGTTTGTCCCACACTGTTCCCTCCCAGTCAGTGATAACCCCTTCCTCGCCACACTCCTCACATTGCCAAATAATTTCGCCCGATTCCGGATACAGAAACACCTCTATAACTCCGGAACATACTTTCCCCTTTACGACTTTTCGACACCTGATCTGTGCCGTCTCTGGATCAGTTTGGCTTTCTGCTGTAGCGTCCTCGATTATCGCACCCAGGTAGGTGAGTAGTTCCATCGTCTCCTTTGGCAAATCCGGTACTCCGCCCTTTTCATCGAGGAAGTGCTGAATGTTCGTGACCATTGTCATAGATGCACCTTTCTCAAGAATACGTAGAATCCCCAACACTGAGTGGGCGCCGAATCGGCTGTCCGGACTACGCCGAATCGGCGTATAGCACGCGTGGGTGGGATGGGGGCGGTGAGAGCTATCGTCAAATCTGGTGTATAGGATTGATCAGGCACTTATGGCATATAGGATCTGCATATATAGTTCCTCGGCGTGTCTTCACGTGCCGAGAAGCTTGATATTGACATTCGGATTCTGCATCCATAGTGTAGACTTTAGTTGGGTAGCAGGGAAGAATGGAAATGGCCAGGGAAAAGCGACACTCTCCGTTTCTGGAGTCGGTCCGCGCGGCAGTGCGGACCCGCCACTACAGTATTCGCACCGAGCGTACCTACGTCCACTGGATCAAGCGCTTTCTGTATTTCCACGGGCTGCGCCATCCTTCCGAGCTTGGCGAAAAGGACGTCGCGGATTTCCTCTCCCATCTCGCCGTCCATGGTAAGGTAGCGGCATCCACCCAGAACCAGGCTTTGAACGCGCTCGTGTTCATGTACAAGCATGTCCTTGAACGTCCGCTCGGGGAGATTGCCGGCGCGGTGCGAGCGAAGCGGCCGCAGCGCCTGCCCGTGGTCCTGACCCAGGACGAAGTCCGTGCCTTGTTCCAACACATGCACGGGGTTCCGTGGCTGGTCGCCTGCCTGCTGTACGGCTCGGGTCTGCGAATCATGGAAGGCGTTCGGCTCAGGGTGAAGGACGTGGAGTTCGCGCGGCGCGCGATCATCGTCCGCGACGGTAAGGGAGCAAAGGACCGGGTGGTCACCCTTGCCGACGAGGTCGTCGAGCCGCTGCAGAGTCACCTGGGCTGGGTGAAGGCGTTGCACGTCAAGGATCTCGAAGCCGGCAAGGGCGAAGTCCACCTGCCGCACGCTTTGTCCCGGAAATACCCCAAGGCTGCCGGGGAATGGGGGCGGCAATACGTTTTTCCCTCCCAGGCGTTCAGCGTCGACCCTTACACCGGTGCCGAACGGCGGCACCACATCAACGAAAGTATCGTTCAGAAGGCCGTGAAAAACGCCGTGCGCAAAGCCGGCATCCACAAGCCGGCGACCTGCCACACCCTGCGCCATTCCTTCGCCACGCATTTGCTGGAACGCGGCATGGACATCCGCACGGTGCAGGAGCAGCTCGGCCACAAGGACGTGCGCACCACGCAGATCTACACGCACATCCTGAAACGGGGTGGGCTGGCGGTAAAAAGCCCGCTGGGCGAGGTGATCCGCGGCTAGGGCCCGTGTTGCCGCCTCGCGGCTGCGTTACAATGCACTCTCATTTCCCGAATGGTTCCCGATGAGCAGCCCCAAGACCTCGGCCGCCGCCAGCGGCGCGAAATTCAAGACGCCCCAGGGATTCAGCGCCATCAAGGACGGCATCAAGACACGTGCGCAGCGCGGCGCGGAGGAGCAGCCGCGTGACACGGACCGCAAGCCCCCCTGGCTGCGGGCGCGGATCGCCGGCGGCGAGGGCTATCAGCAGGTCAAGCGCAACGTCGATCAGCACCGCCTGAGCACAGTCTGCGAGGAAGCCCATTGCCCGAACATCGGCGAGTGCTGGAGCAACGGCACCGCCACCATCATGCTCATGGGCTCGGTGTGCACCCGGGCCTGCCGCTTCTGCGCCGTGGACACCGGCAATCCGAAAGGCTGGCTGGATCCCGAGGAGCCCGCCAACACGGCGGAGTCGGTGGCGCTGATGAACCTGCGCTACATCGTGCTCACCTCGGTGGACCGCGACGACCTGCCGGACGGCGGCGCGCAGCACTACGCCGACAGCATCCGCGCCATCAAGACGCGTACGCCCGAAGTGGCGGTGGAAGCCCTGACCCCGGACTTCCGGGGCGACCTGGCAGCGGTGGAGACGGTGATCGATGCCGGCCTGGAAGTCTTCGCCCAGAACGTCGAAACCGTCCGGCGCCTTACCCACGAGGTGCGCGACCCGCGCTCCGGCTACCAGCAGACCCTGGACGTGCTGGCCCACGCCAAGCGCTACCGGCCGGACGTGCTCACCAAGACCAGCCTGATCCTGGGCCTGGGCGAAACCGATGCGGAAATAGCCGCGACCATGGACGACCTGCGCGCCATCGGCTGCGACATCCTCACCCTCGGCCAGTACCTGCGCCCGACGCGCAACCACCTGCCCATCGCCCGCTGGGTGACGCCTAAGGAGTTCGAGATGTACCGCCAGTGGGGTTTGGAAAAGGGCTTCCTGGAAGTGGCGTCCGGCCCGATGGTGCGCTCCTCCTACCGGGCGGACCGCATCCTGGAGAAGAACAATCTCGGGCTGGACGGCGCCAAGACCGCCTGAATCAGCGGTCCCGGTGCCGGGCCGGCCGGGCGCCGGACCCGCGGGGCTTCAGTCGTCCTGCTCGCAGTCCGGTGCGTTCTCGATGGACACCATCGGGCGGTCGTAGATGCCCGCGTCGCGGAGCTGCTTGACCGCTTTCTTCAGGAAGGCCTCGAATGACGTGCCGGGGCGATCGCTGCTGATGAAGCTCTGGCGGTCGACGAACACTTCCGCGTGCCGCAGCACCGGGCCGCAGTACCGGCCCACCGCCTCGACGAACTTGCCGCTGGTTTCCGGCTCGCAGCCCGCCAGACCCTGCTGGGACACGCTGACGTCGTTGATGCCGTACTCTTTCAGGATCTGGACGATCCGCGGCACCGCCATCTGTGGATCCAGGGTGGCGGCGGCGACGCGCGCCTTGACCTCCCCGCTGTCGGCCCCCGACAGGGCCCGGTCATCGATGACGACGTTGGTGTCGATGAGCCGGCAGTCCTGGTAGACCTCCACGATCACGGCCTCCGAAGCCTGGGCCGGTGCGGCCAGCAGCAGGGCGGCCGCGTACAGCAGCCCGAGACAGGTATTGCCGAATCGAAGTCCCGGGTGGCGCATCGGTGGTGGAGATCGTCGGGGCATGGGTGCGTCCGCTGTTCAAGGTCGATGGAAACGTCTCATCGAGTATAGATAGCTTTGCGAGCGCGTGCACGTTGACACCGCTGCGGTTTCACCGAATCGAGCCCGGAAATACGCAGGCGTAGCCGGATAGTCGGCGAACGGCACTGACCAGGTGATTCACGGGGCTGCATCTCCGACCACGCGCGGTGTTCAACTCCCTGGGGGACGCTCCGGCAGCGGGCTTACCTGACGAGGGCGTCACTTGTCCCTTCTCTGCCCTCGGTGATCACGCCGGCCGCCCGGCGCTGGGTGAGCACGATACCGATGGCCACCAGCGCCGCGCCCAGGGCGTGATACGGCTGCAGGGCCTCGCCGAGCAGCAGGTACCCGAGCAGCGCCCCGAACACGGGCATGAGATGAATGTAGACGCCAGCCCGCGCGGGCCCCACCAGGGCCACCTCCCGCTCCCGGGCGGTTAGCGCCGCCAGGCGGCCTGACGGCAGCGCATCAGCCCCGGTCTTCGGCGCGGCCGGCGCCGCCGCGCCGCTGAAACGCAGGATCTCCGCCAGCAGCGCGTCCCAGGCCGGCTCGCCTTCCAGCATGATGTGGTTTTCGCCGGCGAGCGGCATGAAGCGGGCGCCGGGAATCTCCCCTGCCAGGCGCCGCCCCTCGCTGAACGGGATGCGCGCGTCGCCCTCGCAGTGCAGCACCAGCGTCGGCACCCGGACCCGGCGGGCGGATTCCGTCACGTCCAGCCGGTCGGTTTCGGAGACGATCCGGGCGGCGGTCTCCGGGGACGTCGACCGGCGCTGCAGATCGTTGAACTGCCGGACCTGCTCCATGTCGGCGCCGGGAATGAACAGCGAGGAAAACACCTGCCGGAACGCCGGGTTCTCGTGGTGCCAGCCGAGACGAATCAGCTCGATGAGGGCGTCGGCCTCGCGCGCCGGGTCCCCGTCGCCGTCCCAGTGGCGCCGGCCGCGCACATAGCTGCCGTACAGCACCAGGTGGGAGACGCGCTCCGGATGGCGCACGGCATACTCGATGGCGATCGGCCCGCCCTGGGACATCCCGAGCAGCACGAAGCGGTCCAGGCCCATGCCGTCGACAATGGTTTCCAGGTCCCGGACCCAGGCCTCGAAGCCCATGTTCTCGACGTCGTGGTCCGACAGCCCGCAGCCGCGCTGGTCGTAGCGGTAGAGGCGGAAATGACGGGACAGCCCCAGGTGCTGATGACGCCAGATGGGACTGATCCAGTCGTGCTGCAGGTGCGTCAGCCAGTGCGCGGATTTCACCAGCGGCGTGCCGGCACCCGAGGCAGCGCAGGCCAGCCGGACGCCGTCCCCGGCGGTGCAGAAACGGATTTCCTGTTCCATTACTACCCTAGCGCTCGGCGAAAATCGAGCATTGGCGAATGCCCATGTAGGTCAGGCTTCATGCCTGACATGTCAGCCGTGAAGGCTGACCCACAATGGCTTCGTTTCGTCATATCAGGGACAAGTATCCCTCACCGACGGGCACTGTTCCAAGAAAATGGGAAACGAGCTCGGATGTATCCCGCCCGGGCATGAAACGCCCATGTAGGTCAGGCTTCAAGCCTGACATGTCAGCGCAGACCTACAGCCGGTCCTTCAGCTCATCGAAGATCGGCCCGAGGCCGGTCTTGTGACGATGGATCTCGTCCACGGTGAGGCCGGTGAGCTCGTAGGGCAGCACCAGCCAGCGGTCGGTCTCGTGAAGATAGTAGTCCGGCACCCGTCCGGTGCGGTTCCGGCCCGGCTTGTACCACGGCACGGCGATGCGCACATCCCGCGGCATGTTGAGGCGCATTTTACCCTTCAGGCGTTCAATGACGGCATTGACGTTGAGCCCGCTGCTGTAGACATCGTCCACGATCAGGAACCGGTCTTCGGCGTTCATGGCTTCGAACAGATACTGCAGACCATGGACCCGGATCGACCCGGCGTTGTCGATGGTGTGCTGGTAGGTGGCTGCGCCCCGGTACGAGGTTCGAATCGAGATGTGGTCGGTCTCGATGCCGAAGTACTGGAGGCACTCCTGCACCACGATGCCCACCGAGCTGCCACCGCGCCAGATTCCCACCATGAAGTCCGGCTCGAAGCCGCTGTCGACGATCTGTTTGCCCAGCCTGTATCCATCGAGAAGCAGGTCCTGCTCTTCGATGAACAGCTTGTCGGCGAACGGGGCGTCTGGCATGGCGGCGAGTCTAGCACGGTGGTGGCGCGCTGCTGCGCCGGTCGTCCTGGTGACAGGACGCACCCGACCGATATACTCCCCCTTCAAATCAGGACCGGAAAAACACCGTGTCGGAGAAGCTTTACCTGAGCGCGCAGGGGCTGCTCGAGGACTCGTTCAGGCTCGGGGCGCAAATCATCCACAGCGGGTTCGAGCCCACCATCATGATCGCCATCTGGCGCGGCGGAACGCCGGTGGGCATCGCGGTGCAGGAAATGCTGAGCTACTTCGGCATCGACACCGACCACATCGCCATCCGCACCTCTTCCTACGGCGCCGGCATCGACGACCGGCGCAGCGCGATCCGGATCCACGGTCTGAACTACCTCATCAAGCGTATCCGGCAGGAGGACCGGCTTCTGATCGTGGACGACGTATTCGACACTGGGCACACCATCGAGGCAGTGATCGACGACCTGCGCCGCAGGGCGCGCCTGAACACCCCGGACGACATCCGGATCGCAGTGCCCTGGTACAAGCCGTCCCGGAACGAAACCGGCCGGATTCCGGACTACTATATTCACGAGACCGAAAGCTGGATCAAGTTTCCCCATTCCCTGGAAGGTCTCACCCCAGCGGAGATCCGGGAGCACCGGCCGGACATCGACGCCATCGTGCACCCGCGCTGAGCTGCCAGCGGAGGTTCAGCCGGGCTCCATCCCGTCCTTCCGCCCGACGTCCACGGCAGGATCGGCGAATTCACACCGGTTGCGGCCGTTTTCCTTGGCACGATAGAGGGCGCGGTCGACGCGATTGAGCACGGTGTCCAGATCACCGTCGTCCACCGCAGCCAGCGCCACACCGATGCTGACGGTGACCGACAGCGCACCCACCGACGTCGACACTGGCTCGGCCGCGGTATACGCCCGCAGGCGCTCGGCGGAGTCGCGCGCGCCGTCGGCGCTGGATTCCGGCAGCAGGACGACGAACTCCTCGCCCCCGATCCGCGCCAGAATATCGACTTCGCGAATCAGGCCCCGCCAGCGCTGGGTGAGGGAGCGCAGCACCTCGTCGCCCACGCCGTGGCCGTGGGCATCGTTGACCCACTTGAAATGGTCGATATCGATTTCCAGTACGCCGATCGGCCGGCCGTGGCGCCGCTGGCGCGCCCGCTCCCGGGCGAACTCCGCCTGAAGCTGCCGCCGGTTCTGAACCGCCGTCAGCGGGTCGGTGCCCGCGAGCTGCTCGTAGTGCAGGTTATCCATCAGCATTCGGCGCTGGAGCCCGTCGTTGGCCACCAGCAGCAGCACCACGAGCGCACCCACCCCGAGATCCAGGTACGCGAGGTTCACGGCGGTATCGTGGTCGGGCACACCGGGCAGGGCGGCGCTACCGTGAGCCAGCCACAGAACGACCGTGCCGGGGACCAGCAGGACGGCGATCACGAGTGGAATGGAGACCCGCAGGGTCGGGCCGATGACGGCGACGGCCATGGCTATCGCCAGGAAGCTCCCGTGACCGAGCAGGTAGGCGCCTTCAATCTGGAGCAGTATCACAAGAATGAGGGCCACCGATAAAAGCACGCCGCTCACGTAGATCAACTTGAGGTGGCGGCCCCCGATTCGCGTGAACGCCACCAGCACATACATCAACGCGAAGCAGCCGGCGCCCAGCAGGCGCTCCGGCAAGGTGTTCGCGACCCCTGAAGGATCCACCCGGACGTCCCAGCCGAGGAACACGAGAAACAGGAAACTCGCCGCGAGCAGGGTGTTTCGTACTACGGGAAACCGCCTTTCCCACAACCGGATCTCCAATTCCGTCTCGATGTCCGTCTCCATCTGGTTCTCGGCGAGCTTCATGGTGTCGAATGGCGTGGGACGAGTTTGCCTGATTGCGCGACTGGATCCGCGGGACGCTCTCCAGGAACGGTGGGTGAACAGCACGCCGGCCACCCGCGAGGGCCGGAGCCGCGCATACTACTACAAAAGTTTGCTGCGCCGGTGCGGGCGGGGCTTATTGTCATATACCGAAAAGAGTCGGCCGGATTAGCCGTTCCAGGCGGCATGTTAGACTTCCACCGGTGAATCATTGACCCCCAAAAACAATACGACCCTTTCAGATATGAGTGACAAACCCGCTGTCCTGGTTACCCGGAAGCTGCCCGACGCCGTGCAGCGCCGGCTCGCGCGCGACTACCGCCCGATGTTCAACGAGCAAGACCGGCGCTATGAGACCGACGAGCTCCTGGAGCTCGCCGCCGACGCCGACGCCATCCTGGCTTGCCACACGGAGCTTTTCTCCCGCGAGGTGATCAACCGCCTGCCGGAGCGCGTGCGCGCCATTGCCAACTTCTCGGTGGGCGTGGACCACGTGGACCTCGACGCCGCCCGCGACCGCGGTATCACCGTGACCAACACCCCCGACGTCCTCGCCGACGCCACCGCCGAGCTGACAATCCTCCTGATGCTCGGCGCCGCCCGCCGGGCCGGCGAAGGCGAGCGGATGATCCGCGACGACAAGTGGAATTCGTGGAGCCCGAGCTTCATGGTGGGGGTGGAAATGACCGGTAAGCGCCTGGGCATCATCGGCATGGGCCGCGTCGGCCGGGTCACCGCCAGGCGCGCCCGCGGCTTCGACATGGAGATCCACTATCACAACCGCAGCCGGCTGGAGCCGGATCTCGAGGCTGGCGCTGTATATCATGAAACCGTTGAAGCACTGCTGCCGAACTGTGACTTCCTGGCCATGCACTGCCCCGGGACGCCGGAGAACAAGGACCTGCTGAACGCCGAGCGGATCGACATGCTGCCCGACGGCGCCGTCGTGACCAACGCGGCGCGCGGCTCGGTGGTGGACGAGCAGGCGCTGGTGGCGGCGCTCAAATCCGGCAAGCTCGCCGCCGCCGGGCTCGATGTCTACAAGAACGAGCCCGGGGTCAGCGAAGCCCTGCGCGCGCTCGACAACGCCTTCCTACTGCCGCATATCGGCAGCGCCACCCGCGAAACCCGCGACGCCATGGGTTACCGCGCCCTGGACAATCTCGATGCCATCTTCGCCGGGCGCGAGCCGGGCGACCGGGTGGCATAGCCAATACACCCAGACAATCGAAGGTTCTTAACCATGAAAATCGGCTTCATCGGACTCGGCATCATGGGCGCCCCCATGGCGGGGCACCTGCAACAGGGCGGCCACGACCTCCAGGTCGTCAAGCACCGCTCCCCGATACCAAAGAAACTTCTCGACGGCGGCGCCGTCGAGCACGACAGTGCCGCCCGGGTGGCGGAGAGCTCCGACATCATCATCACCATCGTCCCGGACACCCCGGACGTGGAACGGGTGCTGTTCGGCGACGACGGCGTCGCTGCGGGCCTCAGCGCCGGCAAGACGGTGGTGGACATGAGCTCCATCTCTCCCATCGAGACGCGGGAATTCGCCAGGCGGATCAACGAGCTGGACTGTGAATATCTCGACGCGCCGGTGTCCGGCGGCCAGGCCGGCGCCGAGAACGCAGCGCTGGCCATCATGGTGGGCGGCAGCCAGGAGACCTTCGACACGGTCAAGCCGGTGTTCGAGCTCATGGGCAAGAACATCACCCTGGTGGGCGAGAACGGCGCCGGCCAGACCGCCAAGGTCGCCAACCAGATCATCGTGGCGCTCACCATCGAAGCGGTGGGCGAAGGACTCCTGTTCGCCTCCAAGGCCGGCGTGGACCCGGCGCGGGTGCGCGAGGCGCTGATGGGCGGACTCGCCGGCTCGAAAATCATGGAGGTGCACGGCGAGCGGATGATCAAACGCACCTTCGACCCGGGCTTTCGCATCGAGCTGCACCAGAAGGACCTGAACCTGGCCCTGCAGGGCGCCAAGGCGCTCGGCATGAGCCTGCCCAACACCGCCGCCACCCAGGAGCTGTTCAACGCCTGCGCCGGCAGCGGCTGGGAGACCCTGGATCATTCAGGCCTCGTCAAGGCCCTGGAGAAGCTGGCCAGCCACGAAATCGGGTCGGACTGACCGCGTGCTGCGGGCCGGCATCAACGCCGGCTCGCATTAGCAGGTTGTTGAAAAACAGCCTGCGAAGCCGAGTGCGAACACGTGCCGCACTCGGCGTGTTGAAAAAGGGCAGGAAAGCCCTTTTCAACGACCTGCTAGACTTCGTCCAACGGTTTTTCCTTCTCCCGGCGGGCGGCGTCTCTTGCTGTCAGCGCAAAGTCCGTAATGATCATCGCCAACACAACGACAATGACCACCCACAATGGAATCTGATTGAGCATCACGGCGTAGTAACCGAGATACACGACCACGAGGAGGCCGGCTATCGTGGAAGTTACCAGGGATATCATCGCTTCACCTGATTAAGAATCATCATCGCTTTCGTCTGCGGCGACCTGCAACGCAAGCCAGCGTGCCGTACGCAGCAACCGTTCGTCGTCTCCCCAGGGGCCGACCAGTTGAACGCCGATCGGCATGCCGTCGCCGCCCTGCAGCAGCGGCACACTGATGGCGGGCGTGCCGCAGAATGTCCATAGTGTACAGAACGCCGGGCTGCCGGTCGATTCGAGCCCCACCGGGGCCTGCCCCGGGGCCGAGGGCGTGAGTATGGCGTCATAGTGGTCGAAAATGCTCGGCAGCGCGGCCCGGAGAAACTCTTGACCGTACAGGGCCTCGTTGTAATCCACCGCCCGTACTTCCTGACCGCGTTCGATCATCTGTCGCAGCACGTCGCTCAAGCTGTCCCGGCCCTGCTCATAGTCGCGCCGGTAGCTGCGCGCCAGGTCAGCCTCGAATATGCTCCGATGCCAGTCGATTCCCTCGCCGAAGATATCAGGCAGGGGACACTCTTCGATCTTGTCTCCGAGCAGCTCCACGAGCGCCGCGAACGCCTCTGTTGTATCTTCCTCGGCCTGTTCCCAGACGGGGGTCTTGACGAACGCCAGGCGCGGATCAACCGGCGGTGTTTGCTGTGCGGTATCCAGCAGGCGAAAACGTGCTCTTGGACGCGTATCGGGATCGTTCTTATCGAAGCCGATAATCTGCTCGGCCATCAAGGCGACATCCTCGATCGTGCGTCCGAAAACGCCTATTTGATCCAGGTGGCGGGACTGGGGCAGCACGCGATGCCGGGAGACAAGGCCGAAACTCGGCTTGTAGCCGCACACTCCGCAGAACGCCGCCGGCCGTATGATCGAGCCGTTGGTCTGCGTTCCCGCGGACAGGGGCACCATGCCGCTGGCCACCGCGGCGGCCGAGCCGCTCGACGACCCGCCGGGCGTGCGCTCCGGATCGCGGGGATTGCGGGTCGCGGCGGGGGAGTAGACCGCCAGCTCGGTAGTCGCCGTTTTGCCCATGATCACGGCGCCCGCGGCCCGCAACAGGGAAACCACCGTGGCATCCTCCTGCGGGCGCCGCCCGGCATGCAGCACCGTCCCGTCTTCCGTCGGAAAGTCCGCCGTATCGAAAATGTCTTTTACACCGACGGGGATGCCATGAAGCGGACCAACCGGACCGCCTCTTTTCCGCAGCTGGTCAGCGCGGCGCGCTTGCGTCAATGCGAAATCCCGGTCGAGATGCGCCCACGCCCTGATGGTGTCCTCGTTCTCGTCGATGCGCTTCAGATACGCCTGAACGAGCTCCTCCGAGTCTACCCGGCCGCTGCTGATGAGCTCGGCCGCCTGCAGCGCGTTTATATCAGTTAAATCGTCGCCCACGGGTTCGTCCTTTTACCGCACCGAGTAGATGTAGTCCGGCAGCCACAGCGCCACCCCTGGAAAGTTATAAAGTATCACCATTGCAAAGATGACGATGCCGAGGAACGGGAAACATCCCTTGAAGATATCCATAAGCTGGACGTGCGGCGGTGACACACCCTTGAGATAGTACGCCGCCATCGCCATGGGCGGCGTCATGAAGGACGTCTGCAGATTCAGCGCCACCAGAACGCCGAAAAACAACGGATCGATGCCGAAAGGTTCGAGCAGCGGCAGAAATATGGGCACGAAGATGATGATGATCTCGCTCCACTCCAGCGGCCATCCAAGCAGGAATATAATGATCTGGGCGATGATCAGAAACGTCAGCGGCGAAAGCTCCAGACCCACGACGAATTCCTTGATGAGCCCTTCTCCGCCGAGATACGAAAACACCGAGGAGAACACCCAGGAGCCCACGAACAGCCAGCAAACCATGGCTGACGTTCGCACGGTCAGGTAGACGGACTCTTTCAATCGTTCCCAGGTAAGCGCCCGGTACGCGGCGGCCAGCACCAGGCCGCCGAATGATCCCACGGCGGCTGCCTCAGTCGGTGTCGCCAGGCCGAACAGGATCGCTCCGAGCACGGACGCGATGAGCACCGCCAGGGGCAGGAAAGATGTCGCCACCATCCACAGGATCTGACCGGTGGACGTGTCCTCGGACGGGGCCTTCGGCGCCAGTGAGGGATTGATCAACGCCCGTCCCATGACAAACAGCATGTACATGCCGGCGAGCATGATGCCCGGGAACATTGCGGCTGCGTACGCCTGAACAATGGATACACCGGCCGTCGCCGCATAGACAATGAGCATGATGCTCGGCGGGATCAGGATGCCTAGGCAGCCGCCGGCGCAGATCACCCCGGACGCGAACTTGGTGTCGTAGCCGGCCTTGAGCAGGGCCGGGAACGCCAGCAGCCCCATCAGGGTGACCACCGCGCCGATGATACCCACGGCGGTGGCAAACAGTGCACAGGTAAGGAGCGCCGCCACGGCCATCGGCGCCGGCATGCCCCGGGCGGCTATATTCAGGGTAAAGAACAGGCGATCGACAATGTTGGCCCGTTCCACGATGTAGCCCATGAACAGGAACAGCGGGATGGCCGTCAATATGTCGCTCGACATGACCGAGTATGTCTGGTTCACCAGCAAGTCGAAGACACTGTTGTCCCACCAGTCGACAGCCGGTCTGTAATAGGCATAGAAGCCGAAACCCACGCCCATGGCGATCAGGGTGAAAGCAATGGGGAAGCCGAGCAGGATCAAAAGCAGCAGCAGGCCCAGCATGAGCAGCGCGACTTGCGGGTCGGTCATTGCCCTTCTCCCTTGCGCTGGTCTGTTGTCTCGGGCGTGGGCAGCTCATCCAGATGCAGACTGTGCTCTAGCGCCCGCTCCCGCTCTTTGAGCAGCACGTCCTGCAGCTCCTCTACGTCGTGCATGCGTTGGGGCCACGCACCGGTCCGGATGCAGATGATGCAGCGCGTTACCTCGGCGGTACCCTGCAGGATCATCAGGAACGCGGCTACGGGTAGCACTGTCTTGAGCGGCGACACGGGGACGCCGATAGGGCTGAAGATGCTCACCTCGCCTGAAGGCCCCCGGGGACCGTAGGGCTGGTAGCTCCAGGACTCCGCGGCATAATCCATGCCCGCATAAACCAGGGCGGCCATCCCGGGCAGGAAAAAGACGAAATACAGAACCAGCTCGATCCACGCCTGCCCCCTGGGCGGCCAGAGCCGGTATATAACGTCGCCCCGGACGTGCCCGTCGCGACAAAGCGTGTAGGCCCCTCCCATCATGAACAGGGTGCCGTACATGATGTAGCTCATATCGAATGCCCAGCCGGTGGGAGCGTCGAAGACGTAGCGGGCGATGACTTCGTATGTCGTCCCGAACGTCATCACGATGATGCACCATGCGAAGGCCTTGCCGACCCACGTGCTGAGGCTGTTCATGAAGTACAGAAACTGGTACATACGCGCAGCTTTCCTGGAATCTTCGAGTTATGCAAGCGCCGAACTACAGGCGGGCGGCGCGTGGGCGCGCCGCCCGCCTCGACCTGCAAACAGCGGTTGACGGTTTATAACCGCCGGTCCGTCTAGGCCAGCTCGCCCGGGAAATAATGCTCGAAAGCCAGCCGGTAGTCGGCCTGGTTGTTGAGCATGTAGAACGCCGTGCGATGCGCGAACTCACGCTGCGAGTCCACCGTCTTCTTGAAGAACGGATCCTGCATCAGATCCTCCATGACGGTATCCCACGCCTCGAGCTGCCGGTCCATGATGGACTGATCCGTCCTGTGGACATTGACGCCGTCCTCGTTGATCAGCCCCTGGAGGTCCTTCGAGTACTGGTCCATGGCGGTCGAGTAGTTGGCGGTGCTCGCCGCCTCGGCCCCGTACTCGAGGATGGCCTGCTGCTCCTCGGAAAGGCTGTTAAACGTATCCTTGTTGAAGATGATCTCGAAGAACTCCGCCGCCTGATGGTAGCTGCCCATCATGTAGTTCTTGCTGACGTCCTGGGCGCCGAATCGACGGTCCGAGGTGGGGTTGTTGTACTCGAACGCCTCGATCACGCCGCGCTCCAGGGCCGGCACAATCTCGCCGCCGGGCAGCTGTGTCACGCTGACACCCATGGACTCCATGATGTCGGTGGCCAGGCCCACGGTGCGGTATTTGAGGCCCTCGAGGTCGGCGGCGCTCTTGACGGGCTCCTGGAACCAGCCGAGCGGCTGGGTCGGCATGGGCATGGCGAAGAAGCCCACGATGTTCAGGTCCATCGACTCCATCAGCTCATGGAAGAGCTCATTGCCACCCCCGCGGTGAATCCAGGCCAGGGTCTGGTGGGCATCCTGTCCGAATACCGGGCCGGTGCCGAACAGCGATGCGGCCTTGTTCTTGCCGTACCAGTATGCCGACACCCAGTGACCGCCGTCGAGCACACCCTTGTGCACGGCATCCTGGAGCTGGAAGGCCTTCACGACCGAGCCGGATACCAGGTAATCGATTTTCAGCCGGCCACCCGACATCTTGTTGACGCGGTCGACATACTCCTGGGCCATTTCGTTGAAAATGTCCTTGGCGCCCCATGCGCCCTGCATCTTCAGGGTCGTGGTCTGGGCTCTGGATACCGCCGGAAAACTCAGACCGGCGGCGCCGGTGACACCGAGTGCACCGGTCGCCAGAAAATTACGGCGCCCGGTCGATTTCGGCTTGGCCTCCTTCTCGGCAGGAGCCTTGACTTCTTGATCGGTAGTTACGTCATTCTTCATTGCTCTTCCTCCTCGTTGTCTTGGGATGGGAACTGTGAACCCCATGTTACTGCATGTTACTGCTGGTCAAGCATAATATGGGGCGACTAGCTTACTCCAGTATTTGCATGACTGCACTGTGATCCAGGTCGCCGCCCCCCTGCTCGATCAGCTCATCGTACAGGTTTCGGACGACCTCCGTCGCGGGCATGCGCGCCCCGACCGCCTGCGCCTGGTCCAGGGCCTGCTGCAAATCCTTGCGCTGGGTGCTCGCCTTGCCACCCGGTTCGTAATTTCCCTCGATCATGCGCTGGCCGTGGAGCTCCATGATCCGCGACCAGGCAAATCCGCCCCGCAGGGCTTCGCGTACCGCTGCGGGATCCACGTCGCTGCGCCGGGCCAGGTGCAGTGCTTCCGCCACGGCGCTGATGGTCAGGCCCACGATGACCTGATTGGCGGCCTTGGCCACCTGTCCCGCCCCGGATGCGCCCACGTGCGTAATGTGCCGGCCCATGACCTCGAACAACGGCCGGGCACGGGCGAAGGCTTCCGGCGTGCCGCCGCACATAATCGTCAACCCAGCTTCGATGGCACCCACCTGTCCGCCGGAAACCGGAGCATCCACATACATGCCGCCCGCCGCTTCGACTTCCTTGGCACATCGGCGCGTCACATCGACCGCCGTTGTGCCCATGTCTATAACCAGCTGATGCGGCGTCAGGCCGGCCAGAACACCATCGTCGCCGAGCAGCACCTGCTCGACGGCAGGCGTATCGGAAAGCATCAAAATCACGGCATCCGCCCGGGCCGCCGCGTCACGCGGTGAATCGACGGCGGTCATGCCTTCCGCCGCCAGCTCGTCGACCACTGCGCGGCTGCGATTGTGGATCAACAACTTGTATCCGGCGTCGCGCAGGTTGCGCGCCATCGACTTGCCCATCAGTCCGAGACCGATGAAACCGATGGTTTGGTCGACAACTTGCGTCATATCAGAACTACCATCTGTCAGCGAACAGCTTCCAGCCGGTGGCTTCACCGCTCGTATTACAGTGCATTATCCACCCGCCACGACGAACCAGTACACGCAGTGGCCTTTCATCGATAGACCGGCGGAAATATATGAATAATCCCCGTTCCTTGGATTTCGTGTGCAGTTTTTAAATATTACTAACTAACATGGTGCGATGTCCCTGTATGTGGGGGCTGACCGTTTCGCGATACGAAAACCCAACACTTCGGCAACACAACCGCAACACGTTTCACCGACGTCGAAATCCCGCTGATACAAGCCGAGGGTATGGTTCCCCGGAACAATCAATGAGAGTCCGTCAATGATGCTTGAATACGAAACGAGTCATGCGCTGAAGCAATTCGCTCGCGAACCGGCGGAACCCCGTCCGGCAAGATCCGGCGGCCGATACGACAGCATCCTCGAAACCATCGGCGGCACGCCCGTGGTGCGCATCGACCGGCTGGCGCCTTCCCACGTCGATCTGTACGTCAAACTGGAAGCGTTCAATCCCATGGGCTCGGTCAAGGACCGTCTGGCGCTGGACGTCATCGAGCACGCGGAACGCACCGGCGCATTGCGCCCCGGGCAGACCGTGGTCGAGGCCACCAGCGGCAACACCGGCATCGGACTGGCCATGGTGTGCGCCCGTAAGGGCTACCCGCTGGTGGTGGTCATGGCGGAGAACTTCAGCGTCGAGCGGCGCCGGCTCATGCGCTTCCTGGGCGCCCGGGTGATATTGACGCCGGCCGCCGAGAAGGGCAGCGGCATGCTGGCCAAGGCGGCGGAGCTCGCCGAGACCCACGGCTGGTTCAGGTGGCGCGCCAGGCTCAGGCCGTCCTCGCCGGGCAGCCCGATGTCCAGCAGCACCACGTCCGGCAACGCCTGGGCCAGGGCGGCGCGCATGGAGTCGCCGGAGTCCGCCTCACTGACTTGGTAGCCGTGGGCGTTCAGGTAGTCCTTCAGTGTGGCGCGCACGTCCGGCTTGTCGTCGACGACCAGTACGCGAGCCGTTTCCGGATTGATCTGGTGTGCCGTGGCCACTTCGATTTTTCTGTTTCTACGGTTCCGTTCGGGAAAGTATCCATCCGGTCCGACCCGTTGGCAAGTGCCGGTCGCGACAGGGAACCCGCCGTTTGTCCCGTCGTCAGCCGCCGCGCCCTACCCGCTCGCCGGGGCCGGTACGAGACAATGCAGACATCTCACGGCGATATCCGCCATTTCTTCGTCGGACAGGCCTTCCTGGTCCAGGGAGCGCCACGTCGGATATTTCAGGTAGTGGCCGAGAATGGCCCGCACCGCTCCCGCCTGGCGCCGCCCCGGCTTCCATTTGCCGAAAAGATCCTCACGGATCCCGTCCAGGTGCTGCTCGAACCCGCGCAGGGGCGCACGCAGAGCCGGTACGTCATCGCGGTCGCGGTGGACCAGGCGCCACATTTCACTGGTGCGCCGATAATACGTGTAAAGGGCGGCCAGGGCAGTACGGGTTCGCTGCTCGGGGTCGGTGTGGTCGCGCCAATCCGCCGGGGCCGGGGGCGGATTGGCGTCGAGCCAATGGGCCGTGCACGCCTCGAACAAGGCGTGATCGTCCGGGAAGTGGCGATAGACGGTCAGGCGCTGCACGCCGGCCCGCGCCGCGATGGCACTGACGGTAGCGTCGCGCGGGCCCAGCTCGCCATGCAGCTCCGCCGTCGCGCTGACGATCCGGTCCCGGGTAGCCGCCTCCTGTTGCGCGCGGCGCCGCTTGGTATATTTGCGTTTCGACATTCATTAAACATATCTGTTTATTAAACTATTGACAAGACATAAATCACAGGCTAGATTTTTTATTAAATAAACATAACTGTATACTAAAATGGAGCAAGCGATGACCATCAATCTACCGACGATGTTCGAAACACGCCGCGTGACCCCGGACACCGATGCCCTGTGTGCCTATGTACCGCTCCCCGGCTACGGCGTCCTGCCGGTTTACGCCTTCGTCATTCACGCCGCGGAGCCGGTACTGGTGGACACCGGCCTGGCCGCGCTGCGCGAAGATTTGCTGCAGGCCCTGGCCGCCGTGATCGATCCGGCCGAACTGCGCTGGATCTGGGTTACCCACATGGACGCCGACCACATCGGCAACCTCGAGGCCGTGCTGACCCGGGCCGATTCCGCGAAGGTGGTAACCACGTATCTGGGCATGGGCAAGATGGGTCTGATGGGCCTGCCCGCGGAGCGCGCCTGGCTGCTGAATCCCGGCCAGAGCCTGGAGCTCGGCGACCGGCGTCTCGAGGCGATAGTGCCGCCGTCCTATGACGCACCGGAAACCACCGGTTTGTACGATTCACGGTCCCGGGCGCTGTTCAGCGCTGACTGCTTCGGGGCGCTCATGCAAGAACCCGCCGAGTCAGCGGCCGCCATCGAGCCAGGTGCGCTGCGCGACGGGCTGGTTACCTGGACGACCGTCGACGCGCCCTGGCTGTCCCTGGCGGACGATACGGGTATGCGTGCCATCACCGACTGCGTCCGCCGGCTCGACCCGGAAATAATCCTCGGCAGTCACCTGCCGCCTGCGCACGGCATGATGGATACCCTGCTCGGGCATCTGGACGCTGCGCGTTCCGCGCCCCGCTTCGAGGGGCCGGACCAGACGGCGCTGGAACGCATGATGGCCGGCCAGGCGACATGAGGCCCACCCTTCTCGCGCCGGAGTGGCCGCCGCGCGCCGCGCCTACGGGGATATGACGGCGCCGCGCAGGCCGGCGATCCAGTCCGCCGCCGCGCGGGCCTCCACCTCGGCTTCCCGGACCAACTGGTCGAAGTGCCCGGTGAGCGCCAGCACCTGCTGGCGGTCGCGGAACACCATGTAGAACTGCCCCACGTAAACGGTGGCCAGCAGCGGGCCATAGATCGCCAGCGGCGAGCTGTAGATTTTCTTGGAATCGAACAGGTACAGGCGCAGCGACGGGTAGTACTCGCGGCACATTCGCTCGATATGCTCGAGCTGCACGCGGCGGTCCGCCGGCGACAGTCCACGCCAGTAGCCCTCTCCCCGGGCGAAAGTCTCCAGCACATCGATGCGCGTGCACAGCTCGACATCGGAGCCCGGCGCCCGGATGTGGTTGAGGGTGTCCCGCATGGAAACGATGGCCTGTTCCGGCGTCTTGCCGAGGTAGGCCCGGTACTCGTGCTCGAGCACCGCTTCCGTCTTCAGGCCGTCGGGCAGCGATGCCGGCACGTAGCGGATCTTGTAGCCGGCCGCCTCGCGGTGGCAGTTCTGTATGAACTCGTCGGCGGGCGTCCGCGTGGCCCGCTTGAACTGGAACGACGCCGACAGGATATCGGCGGCGCGTTCGTGACGATCGGACAATCCCAGCAGCCAGTCGGTGCTGACACCCAGCTCTTCGGCGCATTGCGCCGCCAGGTGGATATTGGGCAGGCGCGGATCATCGGAATTCAGGATCTGGGTCAGGGTTGACCGGTCGAATCCCGTCGAGCGCGCCAGCGCGCTGCGGCTCGACTCGGCGCTGCGAATCGCCTTGTTCAGCCGCTCGCGGAAAATCCGGGCCCGTTCACGCTTATCCATATGATCGTATTTTTCAGCAATTGTTTATTTTTATCAACATAAGCGCTATTTCATTTACAAAGCTCTAAATTGTGCAACACGTTGAGCAGCCGTATGTTTGCCCCACATTCACAAGCACCGGTCAGACTTCCATGGAGAGCGCGACACGCACCATCGCCAAAGCCGTTTCCTGGCAGTTGCTCGGGCTGTGCTCCATGACGCTGATCGGCTACCTGTTCACGGGCTCGGTTGCCGCCGCCGGCTCTCTGGCCGTCGTCACCACCATCTTCGGCGCCGTCTGCTACGTGCTCCATGAGCGCGCATGGAACCGCATCTCGTGGGGGCGCTGCGATCCCCTGCGCGCCACGTCCCGCTGAAACCCGGCAACGCGCGGCAGTTGCGGAGTCCACCCGACCCGTGCCCTGAAAGCTCACGCTACACCTGGTTCGCTGCCCGCACGCCGGTCTTTTCCGCCAATGGTCGCTTTGGCTTGTTTCCAGGGCCCGCGGGCGGTCAATATGTGACCCGCTCAACAGAATGGACCAGAACATGTCGACAACGCTTGTAATCGGTGCCAACGGCCAGATCGGCCGTATCTTCTGCCGCCAGGCGGCCGCGGGCGGCCTGAGGCTGCGCGCCATGGTACGCCGACCCGAGCAGCAGCCATGGTTCCGCGACCAGGGGATCGAGACCGTCGTGAGCGACCTCGAGTCCGACTTCGAGGCGCATCTCGACGGCTGCCAGCACGTGGTTTTTACTGCCGGATCCGGCCCGCATACCGGCCCGGACAGGACGCTGATGATCGACCTGTACGGCGCCATGCGCGCCATCGATGCCGCGCTCGAGCATGGCACCGAGCAGTTCCTGATGGTCAGCGCGTTCCGCGCGGAGCACCCGCCCGCCGCGCCGGAGAAGCTTCGACCCTATGCCGCCGCCAAGCTGGCGGCGGACCGGCTTTTGATGTGCTCGGGCGTGCCCTACACGATCCTGCGGCCCGGGCGCCTGACGGATGAGCCTGCAACAGGCCACATCCAGGTGCCGCCCCCGGGCTGCTACGATCCGATCACGATATCCCGGGAAAACGTCGCCTTGTGCATGCACGAAGTACTGGGAGAGCCGTGGGCAACCAACCGGACCATCAACCTGGTTGACGGCGACCACCCGGTTTCGGAACTGGCCGAGCTCGTCGACGGCGACGTCGGCTTCTGAGCCTCACTCATGGCCGGGCTGTTCATCGGCACGAGCGGCTGGAACTACGACGAGTGGCGCAGCGGGTTCTACGCCGGCGTCAAACGCAGGGACCGGCTGGCCCACTATGCCGGTTGTTTCGATACCGTTGAAGTCAACGCGACGTTCTATCGCCTGCAGACGACTGAAACGCTGGAACGCTGGCGCGAGGAGACGCCCGGCGATTTCCGTTTCGCCATCAAGGGCAACCGCTACCTGACCCACAACAAGAAGCTGAACGACCCCGCGCAGCCCATCGACCTGGAGAGGCGCAACGCGCGGCCCCTGGGCGACAAGCTGGCGGTGGTATTGTGGCAGCTGCCGGGGAACCTGGAAAAGAACCTCGAGCGACTGAGACGGTTCTGCGATGCTCTGCGTGCGTGGGACGACGTGCGCCACGCGATCGAGCTTCGCCATACCTCCTGGTTCGACAACGAAACCGCCGAATGTCTCGATGCCCACGGCATCGCAAACTGCCAGTCCGACGCCGCCGACTGGCCGATGTGGCCGGCGGTGACCGGCGATCTCGTATACATCAGGCTGCACGGCCACACCCGCACCTACGCCTCGCGCTACTCGACGGCCGCTCTGAAGCGTTGGGCGGCGTCGATCAGCCAATGGCGTCGCGCAGGCAAAACCATACACGTTTACTTCGACAACACGGCCGAGGGCGCGGCGCCAAACGATGCCCGGAAGCTCAGGGAACTGCTCGCCTGAGCCCGGCCGGCAGCGCCCGCTTCGGCTAGTCCCGGTCGACCAGACTCCCCCGGATGATGGCGTCGCGACCGAAGCGCGAACGGATGTCGTCGAGCATGTTATCCACACCGCTGCTTTTCGTCTCGAACATCGTGCGTTGATCCGCGTGCGCCAGGCCGCTCACGCCGATGCCGAGCAGCCGCACCCCTTCCCGGGAATAGTCACGGTGCCATGCCCGAAGCAGGGCCAGGGCCGTATGGTGAATCTCGCGCGTTGAAGAAGTCGCCCGGGCCAGCGTCCGGCTGCGCGTGAAAGTGCGCCAGCCACCGGTGCGGACCTTGAGCGTCACCGTGGCACCCTGCAGATGCTTGCCCCGCAGGCGCGTGCCAACCCCTTCGGCCAGCGCCAGCACTTTGCGCTGCATGGCTCCGAGATCGAACAGGTCCTCGTCGAATGTCTGCTCGTGGCTGATGGACTTTTCCGGCCTGCCGGGAACCACCTCACGTTCATCAACCCCCCGGGCCAACGCCCGGAAATGCGGCGCCGATCCACCCAGCAGTTGCGCCAGCATCGCGTCGGCGGCGCGGCCCAGATCGCCGATGCTGTCGATGCCCGCATCGCTCAGGCGCTGCGCCGCCCGCGGCCCGATGCCCCACAGCCTGCCCACTGGCAGCGGCGACAGGAAGCCGGGCGCCTCGGCGGCGGTGATGCGGCAGTAGCCGTCGGGCTTGCCGAAGTCGGACGCGAGCTTGGCCAGGAACTTGTTCGGCGCCATGCCGATGGATGCGGTCAGGCCGGTACGCTCCCGTATGGTCTGCTTGATACGGGCGCCGATAGTCTCGATATCGCCGAACAGCGCCCGGCTGTTGGTCACGTCCAGCCAGGCCTCGTCCACCGAGATACCCTCCACGAGCGGAGTGAACTCGTGAAATACCGCGAACAACTCCGCCGACACCTCGCGATAACGGTCCATACGCGGCGCCAGGTACACCGCATCGGGACACAGGCGCCGGGCCCGGGCCATGGGCAGCGCCGAATGCACACCGAAGGGCCGGGCCTCGTAGCTCGCCGCTGAAACCACGCCGCGGCGGCCCAGGCCGCCCACGATTACCGGCCGGCCGCGGTAGGCGGGCTCGTCCAGCTGCTCGACGGACGCATAGAACGCATCCATGTCGACGTGAATGATCGCCCGGCTCTCGACCTGGATCTGATTCGTATCGCTCACGGGTGAATCATAACCCGGCCCGGCCTGCGTTCGTCACGGGACCCGCAAAACATGGGCCCATCCAGCCTGGCCCGCGGGTGTAGCGCGGCAGGGCGACGCCGGCTCTCCGCGGGACCGGGCCGCGTTCAGGCTTTCAGCCGGTAGCCCGTCTTGAATATCCAGGCGATGAGCGTCAGGCTGAGAGACAGAAAAACGAAAATCATCCCCAGGCTGAGGCCCATGCTGACGTCCGACGTGCCATAGAAGCTCCAGCGAAAGCCGCTCACCAGGTAAAGCACCGGGTTCAGCATCGTCACCTTCTGCCAGAAGGGTGACAGCATATCGATGGAGTAGAACGTACCGCCGAGGAAAGTCAGCGGCGTAATCACCAGCAGCGGCACGATGTTCAGCTTTTCGAACCCGTCGGCCCAGATGCCGATAATGAAGCCGAGCAGGCTGAAGGTTACCGCCGTAAGCACCAGGAACACCACCATCCAGAACGGATGGTCTATCTGCAGCGGCACGAACAGGCTGGCCGTGGCCAGCACGATGATTCCCAGGATCAAAGACTTGGTCGCCGCCGCCCCGACGTATCCCAGGACGATCTCGAAGTGGGAAACCGGGGCCGAGAGCAGCTCGTACACCGTACCGATAAACTTGGGAAAGTAAATACCGATGGATGCGTTCGAGACGCTCTGGGTGAGCAGCATCAGCATGATCAGGCCCGGCACAATGAACGAACCGTAGCTGATGCCGTCGATCTCGGTGATACGCGACCCGATGGCGGCGCCGAACACCACGAAATACAGCGACGTGGAAATCACCGGCGAGACCACGCTCTGCAGCATCGTGCGCTTCATGCGCGCCATCTCGAAGGCATAAATGGCGCGGACGCCGTGGATGTTCATCGCCGCTCCCTCACCAGGTTGACGAAAATCTCCTCCAGCGAGCTCTCCTTGGTGCTCAGATCCCGGAAGCGGATGCCTGCCCGCTTGAGTTCGCTCAGCAGCCGGGTAATGCCCGTGGCCTCCCCGCTGGTGTCGTAGCGGTAAACGAGCTCATGGCCGTCGGCGGCGAGCTCCAGCCTGTAGTCCGCCAGGGCATCGGGAATGCTCTCGATCCGCTGCTGAAGCTGCAGCGTCAGGGCTTTCCTGCCGAGCTTGCGCATCAGGTGCGCCTTTTCCTCCACCAGGATCAGCTCGCCGTCATGGATCACACCCACCCGGTCGGCCATCTCTTCCGCTTCGCCGATGTAGTGCGTGGTGAGGATGATGGTCACTCCGTCTTCGCGCAGTGCCCGCACCAGGTTCCACATCTCGTGACGCAGCTCCACGTCCACCCCCGCCGTCGGCTCGTCGAGGAACAGGATACGGGGCTCGTGGGCAAGCGCCTTGGCGATCAGCACCCGGCGTTTCATGCCCCCGGACAGGGTCATGATCTTGTTGTCGCGCTTTTCCCAGAGGGTGAGGTCCTTCAGAACCTTCTCCAGATGCGCCGGATTCTTCGGCAGGCCGAACAATCCGCGGCTGAAGCTGATGGTGCCCCACACGGTTTCGAAGGCATCGGTGGTCAGCTCCTGGGGCACCAGGCCGATGCGCGACCGGGTTTGGCGGTACTGGCGGACGATGTCGTAGCCGTCCACCCGTACGCTGCCCGCGCTGGCGTTCACGATCCCGCAGATGATGCTGATCAGGGTGGTCTTGCCGGCGCCGTTGGGGCCCAGCAGGGCGAATATCTCGCCCCGCCGAATCTCGAGGCTGACGTCCTTCAAGGCGCGGAACCCGGACGCATAGGTCTTGGAAAGGTTGGAGATCGACACCACGGGATCGCCCGCGGCGAGGTCCCGTCCAACGGGATCGCTCATCACCCCCGCGGCCGGTTCGCCGCGCTGCGGGGATGCGCTGCTGTGGTCATTCATCGGTTTGTATCCCTGGTACCGTGCAAGTGATTCCGGGTGAAGTCGGCCCCCCGATCCCGGGGCGGCGTCGATTGGGCGGGTCGCGGCGATCATTGTCGAGCACAATCGCATCGCCGTCGATAGCGGTGGCGAGAGTCTACTGCCGGGGGTTCGGAGTTTTCAATTACCCCTTGCGGCCGTCCGCCTGCCGGTTGCCGTAATCCGGCGGGAACCAACCGCGGGGTTGCAATGCCCGGCCATCGCCGTGGATGCCGGCATCAGTCGTTGTCGCGCAGCCCGGCGCCGGCGCCGGCTATCCGGGACCGGGGCGAGTCCGCGACGAGCATTCGGCGGGCATGCGCGTCGACCCGCCAATACACCTGATCGTCGACCACGACGCCCTGTTGGTAGCAGAGCTGGACCGCCTGCGCCATGGCTTCGGCGGACAACAGGCGATGCAACCCGGGTTCGCCATCCCCCGGCGAGTCCCAGGCCACGATCACGTCGACGGAGCCGGTTGCGGCAAGGCCTCCCGCATCATCGCCCAGGATAGACCAGGCGCCGTCCCGGCACCGGGCCGCCCAACGGCCAGGGATGGCCGATGGATCACGGCTGCTGGTCCGCAATACCACTTCCCTGCTGGCGCTGGTGAAGGCAGGGGTCGGGGTTACCGTGCTGCCGCGGCTGGCGGTCCCCGACGCCGGCCGGGACGGCCTCGTGGCGCTGGGGTTCCGTCAGCCAGGGCTGAGACGGACGGTGGGGGTCTTCCGTCGGGCCGGCATGCAGCTGTCGCTCGCCGCCCGCGAATTCCTCGGGCTCCTGGACGAGTACGTAACGCAGCGCACCCGGGCCGGAATCGAGCTCCTGCCGCCGGCGACCGACGACGAAACGCCGGCCCCGCCGGTCGACGCCGCCTGACCGTCAACTACCGGGGCCGATCCCTCGACCGGGCCTGGTGCGATATGCGGGTGGGTGTATACGGCCAGGGAAATTGTGACTTTCAGATCGTTTCTGCGGCGCTGACTCCTAGTCGAAAATGGCGTCGCCGCGCTCGTCGATGAGCTGCTTGGCCTTGCGCACCGTCATGGCCGCGGCGCTGTCGGCATCCGCGCAGGTGTCCGCGCGGATGAACTGGTGGGATTTCTCTTCGCCGTCGAAGGATTTGGAGATGAGCCCCGCCACCCGCCAGCCGTTGGCCTCCTGGACCGGCGCCGCCTGGATATCAAACCCTTCGTAGCTTTCGCTCGCCCGGACGCCACCGCCGGAGGCATCGCCGGATCCGCCGAACAACCGTCCCAGAAACTTGCCGATCATCGTGTCAGGACCATGCTGGATGGAATGAAAGCACCGCTCCTGCCGAACGGTACCTGACCCGCAATTGGACCATAGAACCGGCCGGGCAACAATCAAGCGACGGCTGGTGTCCTGTCCCCTTGTTCGCCTTTCGAAGCCCCTTCAGCGCAATGCATCGCAAAGCGAGGGGCCGGGAGGGTCTGGCAGGGCTGTCGAAAACAGGGAAGTTTGAGCCAGAGCGTATAGGGACATATTCACAGCGACCCTGACAGACCCTCCCGGCGCCTCGCGCCCAGCTATTGGAACCCCACGCTCAACACCGTATATCCAGCAACCGCGAAATTCCTCCGTCCCCTTTTCGCCTTTCGAAGCCCCGCCACTCAATGCACCGCAAAGCGAGGGGCCGGGAGGGTCTGACAGGGCTGTCGAAAACAGGGAGGTTTGAGCCAGAGCGTATAGGGACATATTCACAGCGACCCTGACAGACCCTCCCGGCGCCTCGCGCCCAGCTATCGGAACCCCACGCTCAACACCGTACATCCAGCAACCGCGAAATTCCTCCGTCCCTTTTTCCTTTTCGCTTTTCGGTCGAAATATCAAAGCAACGCTACAATAGTTGAGAATTCATCGATTCCCCGTATCAGCCCTGAGGACCATCAACACCATGGCACATCGAAGAATCCGGCCGTTCAACACCCGGGACACCTATCCGGAGCAGAACCTGGACAACGACCTCGCCCAGGCCGTGGTCGCCGGCAATACCGTATACCTGCGGGGGCAGGTGCCCCAGGACCTGGATACCGCCCGGAACGTCGGCATCGGCGACCCGGCGGCGCAGGCCCACCAGGTCATGCGGAACATCGAGCAGCTCCTCACGGAGTGCGGCTCGGAAATGGCCCACCTCACCAAGCTGGTGGTGTACCTGGTGGATATCCGCCACCGCGAGGCGGTATACCGGGTCATGGGCGACTACATCCGGGGCGTGCATCCGGTTTGCACCGGCCTCGTCGTCGTCGCCCTGGCACGGCCGGAATGGCTGGTGGAAATCGACGCCACCGCCGTCATACCCGAGGAGGAAGCCGGCAATGACTGAAGTACTGACGGCGGAGCAGGTTCAACAGTTCCGGCGCGACGGCGTCCTGACCGTCGAGAACGCGATTACTCCGGCCCGCCTGGCCCGCCTGCGGAAGCAATTCACCCAATGGGTGGAGGAAAGCCGAAGCCACGACGACGCCTACGGCAGGACCGTGGACGGGCGGCCGCGATTCGATGTGGAATCCGGGCACAGCTGCGACCTGCCGGCCCTGCGGCGAATCAACGCCCCAGCCGACATCTCAAATGCATACTACGAAGCCGTCGTGGACAGCCGCATGACGGACATGGTCGCGGACCTGATCGGCCCCGACGTCAAGCACCACCACAACAAGATCAATTCCAAGCTCCCCGGCACCGCCACCGCCGTGAAGTGGCACCAGGACTTCCCATACACCCCCCACTCGAACACTGACCTGGTCACGGCACTGCTGATGCTGGACGAGGTTACCGCCGACAACGGCGCCCTGGAAGTCAGTCCCGGATCCCACAAGGGATCTGTCCATGATCTGTGGCACGACGGTGTATTCACCGGCGCGGTGGCGGACGATGTGGCCGCCCGGCTGCAATCCTCAGCGGTAAAGTGCTGCGGCAAGGCGGGTTCCGTGTGTCTCATGCACACCTGCATCGCCCATGGCTCGGCGCCCAACCTGTCACGGGCGCCCCGCACGCTGTTCATCACCGTGTACACCGCCGCGGACGCCGTGCCCCTGTCTCCCAACCCGGTTCCGAACCGGCATGAAGGCCTGGTGGTACGCGGCGAGGACCCGGGCGTCATTCGATCCACCAGCTTCCGGCTGCGCCCGGCGGAGTTTCCGAAAGGAGCGTCTTTCTTCAATCAGCAGGCCCGGAGCGGCGACGACTCGGTTACGTAGCCTCGTTTGGTATCAACGGGCGGACGCGGTCCGGATGCACGAACAGCCAGCCACCCCGGTGCACCCGCCGCTGATACCACACCGTCAAATGGTGGCCGGTGTCGGGGGCCATCCCCCAGGGCGCTCGAAAACAGGGATGTTTGAGCGAGAGCGTACAGGGATGTATTCACAGCGGCACTGGGGGATGGCCCCCGACACCGGCCCATATCCCGATACCGGTCCTGAAAGCAGCCGATGAGGCGTTGCTCGAAGCCGCAATCGGCGAGAGGGCTCGCCTCCTACTGTCGGTACCCCACCGAATCCATCAATTAAAGTTACAGAGCGTTCGGCGGGGTACACTCGTCTCGCGCCTGACGGCCCGGAAACGCCCTTGAAACACCGTTAAAGGCACGATATCAGTGGTAGGCTACACACTGGAAAACCACCACCAAGCGAGTGCGCCGATATGCTGGACGTCAACCCCGATACCGTCTGCCGGCTGATTGAGCTGGCCCGCGTCTTCCATGCCCAGGAGGAAGTCGTGATTCCCGAAGAACCGGAGAACCCCGACGGGGACTATCCGGCCCAGATCCTGGCGAGCCACGCCGGGGACACCACACTGGCGGAGTTCCGGAACATCATCACGGATCTGGAGCCGGACCAACAGCAGCAGATCGTGGCGCTGCTCTGGCTGGGCCGTGGGGATTTCTCGATCGAGGAATGGCCGGAAACGTTGGAAGAGGCGGCGGACAACTGGAACGAAAACACCGCCGACTACCTCATTGCGCATCCCCTGCTGCCCGATTACCTGATCGAGGGCCTGGACCAGCACGGGTACAGCTGCGACTGAGCGGGGACGGCTGCCCGCGCGCCGCGCAACCGCCGGAGTCAGTGCATGGTTTCCGACTCGGCGGGGGGATCGATCTCTTCCAGCAGCCGGGCGGCGTTGTCCATGTACCGGCGCCGCTGGAAAAGCAGCTGCCAGCGGCTTCCGCCCAGCTGGGCAAACAGCACGCCGGCGCGTACGCCCGCCAGCAGGCTGGTCCTGATCTGCGCCACCACATGGGCATTGCCGAGGTTCGGCTGCTCCCCCTGGACAATGATCCGGGGCTTGAGGTGGCTCAGGGTCTCCTTGTAAAGCTCGGCGAATCGCTCGTACAGCTCCAGGGGCATACCCTCGCCCCCCCGCACCGAAACGTCCTCCCGGATGGCGCCCAGCTCCCGGGATACCCGCTCCACCCGTTCCGGCGACCGCAGGAAGCGCCGGGCCAGCTGGCACAGGCCCACAACATACCGGGCAACCTCCAGATCCCCGGCGGAGCCGCTTTGCCGGGTCATGGACAGGAGGCCCAGGCGCACGCCCTCCACGCCGCCGAAAATGGAAACCGTATTGATCGCGTCGACGATCAGTACGCTGCGGACGCTCGCCTCGAAAGGTTCTTCATCGGCATAGCCGCGCCGGGCCAGCTGACGGGCCAGCGCGGCGGCCTGGAAAATACCCGCCAGCGCCAGGGTCCGGTCGCGCTCGTTGTTGCTGCTCACGGTTTCAGCTCAATCCGGTTCGTCGCCGCCGGGACGGGCGCCCAGGACACCGCGATAAAAGCCGGTCTCGCGCTCAAGGGCATCGATATTGGCGTCGCTGGATCTGAAGCCGTGCCCCTCCCCCGGATATTCGACATAGTCGTACTCCAGTCCCTGATCCTTCAGGGCGCGCGCGATCTCCCGGGACACATCCGGCGGAACGATCCGGTCCTCCTGGCCCTGGAACACTATAACGGGGCAGCGTATACCGGATACGTAGTGGATGGGCGAGCGCGAATGGAAACGACTGTCGATACTGTTCTCAATATCCGGATGATACGCCTCGCCGATCAGGCGATCCGTGTAGCGGCCCTCGAATTTGTGGGTGATCTGGGCAAGCGTGGCCAGATTGCCGATTCCGTAGTAGCACGCGCCGGCGGCGAACGCTTCCGGGTAACGGGTCAATGCGCTCAGCACGGCGTAGCCGCCGGCGCTGCGACCCCGGATGAATACGCGGTCGCGGTTGACCAGTCCCCGCGCCGCGACGTGTTCGATCCCCTTGACCACATCCTCCGTATCACTCAGTCCCCACTGTCCGAGCAGGGACTGCCGGTAGGCCCGCCCATAGCCCGTGCTGCCGCGGTAGTTCACGTCCAGGACCGCGAACCCGAGCCCGGTCCAGTACTGGCGCGTGAGGTCCAGTGCGTTGGCGCACCGGGCAGTCGGGCCGCCGTGCACCATGACCAGCAGCGGCGGCGACTCGTCCGCGGGGGCCTGAAAATGCGGATTGCACGGTGGATAGAAATAGGCGTGTGCCGTCTGCCCGCCACCCGTGGGATAACTCACGGCCCGGGGCCGGCTCACCGCGTCCGCGGGCAGCAGCTCCCGGACGCCCTTCACCGGTGTCAGCCTGTCATGCTTCCACATCGTCAGCGTGGGAGAACGGTCCGGCGCGGCCACGATCATCAATGCCTCGTCCGGTCCGGCATGCGACAACTGCCTGATGTCCACGGCATCGGTGTCAACGCGCTCGACCTCCCCGGCATGCTTGCTGATGGTGACCAGTTCATCCCCGTCCGCTCCGGTTCGCACGGCAAGGATGTGGTCGCGCAGGATGACGTAGCGCCGGTCCCCGAACACCCAGTGGGGTGCGCCGTATTCCATCTCGTCGAACGTGATCTGGGTCAATCCGTCGTCGCGCCAACGGTACAGGTTCCAGTACTCGGGTGCGCGGCCGGGCGCCGAATCGCCGTCGATGGCCAGCAGGAGGTCGCCGTTGTCGTCGAAAGCGAGCTGGCAGACAGAGGTATCGGGCCCGCCGGCCACGGCCCGGGCGTCCTCGAGCCGCAGGCCGTCGGCGGTGCGCACATACGAGCCGATCATGGCCCGGGACTGGTCCCAGGGCATGTCCGGATGATCCCATTGAAACCAGGCGATGCGCCCTCGCGCATGGTCCAGCACCACGTTGGCATGGAAATCGTGTCCGGCGTGCAGAACGTGGGGCGGGTGCACGGCGTCCGGATCCAGCCGGACGGCGGCAATCGTGTTCTCGCTCTCGGAGCCGGGAATTTCACGCTCCATCACGAAGACCAGGAAATCCCCCTGCTCCGTCGCGCTGATATCGATATAGCGTCTGCCGGCGCCGGGCTCGCTCTCGGGGGTCACCGGCGAGGGCGGCGACTCGCCGGTCAGGGACTGGCGGTAGATGCGCTGGTCCGCGTCATTGACGAAATAGCAGGTATCGTCGTGCAGGGTATAAGGACAGCCCCCGTATTCATGAACACGGCTGCGAACGGAGAACCCTTCCGGTGTCAGGCAGCGTTCGGCACCCGACCCGTCCCGCTGCATCAACACGATGCGCCCGCCCTCCCCGGCGCGGGTTTCCAGCCAGTGGATCCGCCCGCCCGCGGCTAGGGGGTACATGGGCGTGGCGGGCTTCTCGAAAAGCGCCCTGACATCGAACAGGCCGGTCCAGAATCCGTGTGGTGCGGTGGTTCGATCCCCGGTCATTGTTCCAACGATTCAACCCGCCATTCATTTTCGGTGATCCACTCACCGGCGAAATAACCCGCCCGCGCCTCCAGCGCCCCCGCGACCTCGACCTGCGGCCCATAGGTCTTCTGTTCCCGGGCGCCGATAACATAGGGTTCCATGCGCTGGATGCTCACGATCAGCCCTTCGGCGTCAATGAAGGCGATGTCGAGCGGCGCTTCGACGTTGTGCATGTGGAAGCTCGGCCGCCGCGGTCGTTCGAACACGAAGTATATGGCCGTCGTCTCAATGGTTTCCGGGCAGATGTACTGAAAACCCGCGGCGCGCTCGCGGTAGTCGTCCGCCACCCGAACCTGGAGCCTGACACGACGTTCTCCGGGCCCCGCCAGGATGATCTCGGCCTCCGCCATGTTCTCCAGCGGATCCGTGGTGGGCTGACACGCCGCACCGGCATCGAGAGACGCGAGGACCAATCCGTACAGCAGCCATCGCTTCATCCCCGTTGGCCGGCGAGCACCACCTCGACCACCCGCTCAACCTGCCTTTGGGACATCCAGGGATGAATCGGGAGCGAGATGCACTCAAGCGACGCCCGGTCGGCCCGGGGCAGGTCGCCCGTCGCGTAGCGGAGGTGGCGGTACACCTTCTGCAGATGCAGGGGCAGCGGATAGCACAGATTGAAACCGATGCCGGCGGACTGCAGATGCGCCTTCACCCGATCCCGGCCCGGGGTGCGAATGGTGTACAGGTTGTAGACATGCTCGCCGTGGGGCGACGCCGGTGTGACGACATCAGTGCTCTCGAAACCGCGTTGATACCATGCCGCAACCCGGCGGCGCCGCTCGATGTTTTCTTCCAGCCTGCGGAGCTTGATGCGCAGCAACGCCGCCTGGATCTCGTCGAGCCGGCTGTTGTAGCCGATGGCATCGTGCACGAAGGGGGCGCTGGCGCCGTGGTTGCGCAGGCTCCTGATCTTCTCCACGTGTCCGGCATCCTGAATGGTGATGGCTCCGCCGTCCCCGTAGCAACCCAGTATTTTGGTGGGATAAAAGCTGAAGCTCCCGAATCCGCCCCAGCTTCCCACCCGCCTGTCCGCGTGGGTGGCGCCGCAGGCCTGGGCACAGTCCTCGATCACCGCAATACCGCGGCGCCCCGCCAGCTCGTTGAGCGCGGTCATATCCATGGGGCAGCCGAACAGGTGGACCGGGAGCACGGCGCGCGTCCGGCCGGTGATCCGGCTTTCCACCTGATCGATATCCAGGTTGAACGTGACCGGGTCGATGTCCACGAACACCGGGGTCGCGCCTACCTGGGAAACGACCTCGGCGGTGGCGAAAAAGCTGTACGGCGTGGTGATCACCTCGTCGCCGGCGCCGACATCCAGCGCCTTCAGGGCCAGGACCAGGGCATCGGTGCCGTTCGCCACCGATACGGCGTGCGGTGCACCCACGTAGTCCGCGAATTCCTGCTCGAAGGCGCGCACCTCCGGTCCCAGTATGAACGCGCCGGACATGCCGATGCGGCGCACGGCGTCCAGCCATTCGGACTCCAGCTCCTCGAACTCGGGCTGCAGGTCCAGGAACGGGACGGGGGGTTCGGTCATATCAAACATTCTTGAATCTTTCTCTGCACGAGCCCGGCCACCTTGAGGGCGCGAATGCCGTCCTGGCCGTTCACGAAGGGTTTCTGCCGGGTCTCGATGATGGAAACGAAGTGTTCCAGCTCGGCATCCAGCGGCGGCCGGGAAGCGACTTCCAGCCGCTCCGAGGCCAACCCGGGAAAGGCCTGGCCCGGCTCGGGGCTGGTCTTGCGGACGATGTCGATCTGTTGATCTATGAAGTTCAGGGCGTGATAACCGCCGCTGCTGAAGATCCGGATGCGCCGGAACTTCTTGGCGGATACCCGCGAGGCGGTCACGTTGGCCACGGCGCCGTTCTCAAACTCGAGGCGTGCATTGGCGATATCCACATGATCGGTCAATACCGGCGAGCCCACGGCGGACACATACTTCAGCTCCGAATTCACGAGGCTGAGCACGATATCAATGTCGTGAATCATCAAGTCCGTTACCACGTCGACATCCGTCGCACGTTCCACGAAAGTTCCCAGCCGGTGCACTTCAATGAAGCGCGGATCGGCCACCCGCTCGGCCAGCGCCATGATCCCGGCGTTGAACCGCTCCAGGTGTCCCACCAGGAACACGGTGCCGACTTCCTCGGCCTTGGCCACCAGCCTCTCGGCCTCCGCCACCGTGGGCGCCACCGGCTTTTCCATGAGCATGTGCTTGCCCGCTTCCAGGTACGGAACGGCCACCTCGCAATGGCTGCTGGTGGGGACCGCGATGGACACCGCGTCCACCTCATCGATCAGCGCATAGGGGTCGGTGTGGTACGGGCAGGCATGCAGGGTGCCGATTCTTTCCGCCGTGCCCGGCTCAATGTCGGCCACGCCGGCCAGGTGCACCTCCGGCATCCGGGCGTAGATGCCGGCATGGATGCTCCCCAGGTATCCCACACCCACGACTCCCACGCGCAGCGGGCTATTCATGAGATACTCGTGACATTCGGGGCATGGGTCGGGCCGGGTAGTGGTTTCGAAAACGGGAGGCGGATTATAAACAAAGCCCCTGTTCCCCGTGCAAATTCATCGCGGCTTCACCTATCGTCTAGTGTACCCCGGGGGGCGTGATCAGGAGCAACACGTGGCCGATACAACCTCGAAAACCGTTCTGATCACCGGCTGCTCGTCGGGAATCGGCGAATGCCTGGCCACCGCAATCCACTACCGGGCCGGGTACCGGGTCCTGGCCACAGCCCGCCAGCAGCCGGACGTCGATCGGCTGCGCGGCGAGGGGTTGGACGCGCTACAGCTCGACCTGGCGGACTCGGGATCCATCGCGGCGGCGGTGGACGAGTCCCTGGCCCGCAGCGACGGTCGCATCGACATCCTGATCAACAACGGCGCCTACGGCCAGCCCGGGGCGGTGGAGGACCTGTCCCGGGAAGTCCTCCGGGCGCAGTTCGAGGTCAACCTCTTCGGCACCCATGAGCTCACCACCCGGGTGGTCCCGGTCATGCGCCGGGCCGGCGGCGGCCGGATCATCCAGATCAGCTCCATCCTGGGCCTCGTCTCCCTGCCCTTCCGGGGCGCCTACAACGCCAGCAAGCACGCCCTGGAGGCCCTGAGCGACACCCTGCGGCTGGAGCTCCGGGGATCGGGTATCTTCGTCTCGCTGATCGAGCCCGGACCGATCGAGTCCAGGTTCCGCCAGAACGCCATGCGCCGGTTCGAGGACCACATCCGCGCCGGGGAAAGCCCCCACCGCCAGCGCTACGAGGCGGTGCGGGCCCGGCTCCACAGCGACCGGCCGGACCCGTTCACGCTGCCCCCGGAGGCGGTGCTCCGCAAGACGCTCCTGGCCATGGAACGGCGCAATCCCCGGCCCCGGTACCTGGTCACCGTTCCGGCGCACGCCCTGGCACGGCTCAAGCGGGTTCTGCCGGACCGGCTGTTCGATGCCCTGGTGCGGGGGCTTTCCCGGTAGCTCGACGCCGTAATCGGCGAGGGGGCTCGCCTCCTGCTGTCGGCCCCCCACCCAATTCATCAATTGCGGCCCTGGGGGACGGCCCCCGACACTGGCCTATGCCTCCGTGCCGGTTCTCAAACCGGGCTACCGTCTGCGGGCGGCTGAATGGTGCGATATCAGTGGCAGGGGACATCAGACTCGGTGCCAAATCCCGCCCCGCCGGGCGCCTACCATCCGTCCGGCGGGCGTCAACCCGGACCTCCCGTAAGGCGTTTAACCACTCAAAATTACGATTTCGTCTGGACCAATGAGGTATTCAATGTGAACGCCGTCAAGGCTCTACTCGCCGCGCCGGCGGCAGCCCTGCTGATGGCGTGGGCGCCGGCAAGCCCGGCGGATTCGAGCTTTTCGTTCAGCTTTCACGGCGTCGAACACTTCAACCGCAGCCACTTCCATGGCGGGTACCACAAACATCACTACGGCCGCTGGCCGATATACCGACATCACGGATACCGCTACGGACCCCGGGTCATCCACCGGCACCCGCGGCACGGCGTCTACTGGATACCGGCCCGGCCGTATCGGGGCTACGGCTACGGCCCGAGGCACGCCCCGGCCTGCATATACGTCAACGGCTACCGGTATTGCCGATAGCAGTCTATCCATGCACTTGAATTGCAAGGCAGTTCCAGCCAACATGCGGCTCACCAGGGGTAATGCATTGAGGCGCACCGGCTCGAACATGGCGAAACCAAGCGGTCCGGACGAAGACCTTGCCGGTGACACGGCAAAAGACAAGAACGGCAATCCCGGGAGAGCGGAGCGGTCCTATGCAAGCCTGGACGCCTTCTTCGAGGACGTCGAGAAACGCGCCTATCGAGTGGCCGTCTATACGTTGAAGGACGAGCAGGCGGCCCTGGACGCAGTGCAGGACGCGATGCTGAAGCTGGTGGAGAAATACTCCGGGCGTCCGTCGCCGGAGTGGCCGGCGCTGTTTTTTACTATACTCAACAACCGCATGATCGACATACAGCGGTGGGGACGGTTGAGGGAAGCCGGAGGCAAGCTTATATCGCTGTTCCGGAGTCATGACAACGGGGACGAAGATCTCCTGGAAACCGGCCTGGGCTCGGACTATCTCATCGCCGACCGGCCCGAAGTCGCGAATTGGTCGCGCGATCTGCATAACAGAATAGACAGCGCAGTATCCAAGCTGTCCGAACGGCAGCGCCAGGTGTTCCTGCTCAGAGAATGGCAGGGATTCAATGTACGCGAGACCTCGGAGATCCTGGGGTGTTCGGAAGGCAGTGTGAAGCAGCACCACTTCCGCGCGATGCAGGCGCTCAGAAAGCACTTGGCAGGGGTGTGGGACGATGAAAACTGACTTCAGTGAAACAGAGAAGTACGATTCCTTGCGGGCGGGTGTGGGCGTTGAAGAGATCGATTTCAAGGACGCCGGAACCCTCGATCTGATCGACCGAGAGAATGCCTACTGGCAGCGCATGATCGACGCCTTCGAGGAAGGCGTGAATCACGATCGTGCTCTGTGCAACCAGCTCCGGCTTCGGCGGCGCCAGGTTCTCAGCGGCCGGTACCAGCGCAAGCAGAGTACGGGCCTGCCGCGTTTCGCGCTGGGCACCGCCGCCGGCGTCGCCGTGTTCATCGCCGTCGGCACCTGGTGGGATTCGATGCCCGGCAAGTCCGCTCCCGAAGTCACACGAACGGCTTCGATCGAATCGCTGGATATCGACAACGCGGAGTTCGCCAACAACATAGATTTTTATACCTGGCTGGAAAAGCAATCGGACACCGTGGCCGATTCCGGCGGAAACTGAGCCGCGATGCAGTCTGTCGTCCTGAAGGCAATGGTCGTTGCGCTCGCTGTTTGCGGGTTCGACGCCGCCCAGGGGCAGAACTCTTTTGCGCCCCCCCGGGAGCCGGACAAGTGGCAGCAGCTTTCCCCGGACAATCGCAACGAAATGCGGCGCGAGTATCTGGAGAACCTGCCGCCGAATGAAAAGAGAAAACTGCGATCCCAGGTCAAGCGTTTTCACTCGCTGTCACCGACTAAGAAGCAGGAGCTTTGTCGTCGTTTCGAAAAAGACCGCGGCTATATGCCTCCGGCCTGCCAGAAGCTGTTCTGAAACGGCGTCGCGTATTCCGATCCGCGGGGCGGCGGCCAACAGCGGACGCCTCGGCGGCGGGCCGTCCTCGATGATTCCGCACCTCGTCCTGGCGGCGTCCCTGGTCCTGGCGCCGGTCGGAACGGGGGTCCGGGCTGCCGATTCATCCGCGGGCGGGACCGGACACGGCTTCAGCACCTCGGTCAGCCTGTGGGAAAGTACGGGAAACACGACATGGAGCCACGATGCCTCGGCGGCCGAGCCCCGGTTCGGCAACCCGACTTCCCGGCTGGAGTACGACAGCGTCAACGCCACGATCCTCGAGCTGCGCGGGCGCCTCGAGCTGCCGGCCGGCGTTTTCCTGGAGCTCGCCTATGGTGCGGGCGATGCCGACGACGGAAGGCTCACGGATACCGATTTCGCCAGCGCTCTCGGCGCCGACGCCTTCGGCACCACGGTTGCCGGCGCCCACGCCTATTCCGAGTCCGAGAGTGCCCTGGACGGCGATTCGGTCCACTATTTCGACGCCCGTCTCGGCCGGGAAATGTTCCGGTCCCGGGACAACCGGTCCCGCGCCGGCCTGGCCCTGCGCTACCTGGACTGGACGGAGCAGTACAGCGCCCGGGGCGTCAACCAGACCCTGTGCACGGCACCCGGCCGGCTGTGCCTGCCCGGAGGCACCGTGGCATTCGGCGACCGGGAAGTCATCCACAACGACGCCCGGTGGCGGGCGGTTTTCGTCGGTATCTGGGGACAGCACCGGATGAACGATCGGTTCGAGCTCTCCGCCCGGCTGGCCTTCTCGCCCTTGGTCGACCTGTCCAGCGACGACCGGCATCTCCTGCGCACGGATCTCGCCCAGGACCCGAGTTTCCGCCTGACGGGACAGGGCCGGGCGGCAACGGCACGGATCGAGGCCAGCTACCGCTTCACCCCCCGCCTCACCGCGGGCCTCGGGGCGCGATACTGGTGGATGGAGGTGCGCAATGAATCCCGGGGATTCACCGCCTTTCCCACCGGGGCCGCCCCTTTCAGCGCCAGGCTCAACAGCTTCGAGTCGGAGCGCCTCGGCGTCACCGCGAGCGTTACTTACACATTCGGTCCAGTCGACTAGGCCTTCACTAATAGGGCGGCGGTCGAGCGTTTCCGGGCCGTCACCGGCCAGTGTGCTGCCTCAGCCCGCGGCCCGGGTCGAAAACCGGCGTCGGAGAGAAGGCCAGTGCCGGAGCCGTCCCCCAGGGCTCTCGAAAACAGGGATGTTTGAGCGAGAGCGTACAGGGACGTATTTACAGCGGCCCTGGGGGACGGCTCCGGCACTGGCCGCCCCGGTCATTCAGACCGTCGACTTGGACGACTCCCTGGGGGCTGCTGCTTGGAGACAATTCAGCGACGGAGTGCACCAGCCCGAAGTGCCTCGATACGCTCGTCCAGCGGCGGATGGGACATGAAAAGCCGCTTGAATCCTTCCTTGATGGGACCGGAGATGCCAAACGCCGCAAGCTGGTCCGGGAGCGGCTCGCCGGATGCCTGCTTGAGACGCTGCAGGGCCGAGATCATCTTCTCCCGCCCGGCCAGACCCGCCCCGCCCGCGTCGGCCCGGAACTCGCGCCAGCGGCTGAACCACATGACGATGATGGAGGCCAGGATACCCAGTACCACCTGGGCCACGATCGTGGTGACCCAGAATCCGATGCCGTGGCCGCGCTCGTTCTTGAACACCACCCGGTCGACGATCTGCCCGATCACCCGCGACAGGAAGATCACGAAGGTGTTCACCACCCCCTGTATCAAGGCGAGGGTCACCATGTCCCCATTGGCGACGTGGGACACCTCGTGGCCGAGGACCGCCTCCGCCTCGTCCCGGCTCATGCTGCGCAGCAGGCCGCTGCTCACGGCCACCAGTGCATTGTTCTTGTTGGCGCCGGTGGCGAAGGCATTGACCATATCGGCGTCGAAGATGCCCACCTCCGGCATGCCGATGCCGGCCTGCTCGGCCTGGCGCCGCACCGTGTCCACCAGCCATTGCTCGACCTCGCTGGACGGCTGCTCGATGACCCGCACGCCGGTGAACCGCTTGGCGGTCCACTTCGAGATCAGCAGCGATATGAACGCGCCGCCCATGCCGAAGGCCGCGGCAAAGATGAGAAGCGACTGATAATTCAGACCCTGGGCATTAAGATACGGCTCGAGCCCCAGCACCCGCATCGCGATACTGAGAACGACAAGGATGCCGATATTGGTAGCCAGGAACAGCATTACTCGCATCATGGCGATGACCCGGTTGTTAATATCGCGATTAATGTGGTTACTTTAGTGACCCGATTCAAGACGCCGGGTTCCGCGGAATCACCGGCCACAGCCCGCTATACCCAAAGGAGGGAAAGACATGAGTGAACAACCGACGGCCGCCTGGCTCGCCGCCGAGCGTGACCACGCCTGGCATCCCTACGCCCGGGTGCCGCCGCACATCGCCAACGTGCCCGTCGTCGCGGCCCGCGGCCTGCACCTGGAAACCGCCGACGGCCGTGAGCTGATCGACGCCATGTCTTCCTGGTGGGCGGTAATTCACGGCTACAATCATCACGCCCTGAATGCCGCCATCAGCGACCAGCTTGAACGCACCAGCCATGTCATGTTCGGCGGGCTCACGCACCCGGCGGCTGCGGAACTGGTGGAGCGCCTCGTTCAGTTGACGCCGGCGCCCCTGGAGACTGTTTTCCTGGCGGATTCCGGTTCCGTATCCGTCGAAGTGGCCCTCAAGATGGCCATCCAGTACTGGCACGCCCGCGGCCGGCCGCGCAAGCAGCGCTTCATCGCGCTGCGCCACGGCTACCACGGCGACACCTCCGGCGCCATGTCCGTGAGCGATCCGGAGAACGGCATGCACAGCCTGTTCGCCGATTCGCTGCTGCAGCAATGGCACGCCGAGGCGCCGCGGAGCGGGTTCAACGGCGAGCTCGACAGCGGCGACCTGGATTCCATGGCCGCCCTGCTGGGGCAGCACCACGACCGCGTGGCCGGCGTGATCGCCGAACCCATCGTTCAGGGCGCCGGAGGCATGCGTTTCTACCACCCCGACTATCTCAAGGGCCTGCGCGAGCTGTGCGACCACCACGAGGTGCTGCTGATCGCCGACGAGATCGCCACCAACTTCGGGCGCACCGGAAAGCTTTTCGCCTGCGAGCATGCCGGTATCACCCCGGACATCATGTGCCTGGGCAAGGCCCTGACCGGCGGCTACATGACCCTCGCCGCGGCGGTCACCACCGGTGAAGTGAGCCGCACCATCAGCAACGCCGAGCCCGGGGTATTCATGCACGGGCCGACCTTCATGGCCAACCCACTGGCCTGCGCGGCCGCCAACGCCAGCATCCGGGTGCTGCTGGAATCGCCGTGGGAACAGAATGTCAGCGACATTTCCGAAGGCCTGCGGCAGGGCCTGGCACCCTGCGCCGGCACACCGGGCGTAATAGAGGTTCGCGTCCTTGGCGCCATCGGCGTCATCGAGATGGAGGAGCCCGTAGACATCGATACCGTCAACCACATCTACATCAACCAGGGCGTGTGGCTGCGCCCCTTCGGCCGGCTGATCTACACCATGCCGCCCTTCATCGCCGGGCCTGACGATATAAGCCGCATCACCCGGGCCATGTGCGACACGGCCCAGGCGGCGGCAACCACGCCGTGCCGTTGACCCACGACCACTTTCGCGATCAGGCGGCGGCTTGCTCCTTTTCGTCCGGGTCGTAGCCGAGGACATGGGCCAGCCAGCGCTCGGTCTGCTGTAGCGTCAGGCCTTTGCGCTTGGCATAGTCCTCGATCTGATCGGGCGCCAGCTTGTTGACGCCGAAGTAGCGGCTGTCCGGGTGTGAGAAATACAGGCCGCTGACCGCCGCGGCGGGCAGCATGGCGTAGTTCTCGGTGAGGGAGACGCCGGTTCGCTTCTCGGCCTCGAGCAGCTTGAAAAGCAGCCCCTTTTCCGTGTGATCCGGACACGCGGGGTAGCCCGGCGCCGGGCGGATGCCTCGGTACTCCTCGCGGATGATCGCCTTGTTGTCGAGGTCTTCATCCGAGGCGTAGCCCCAGAACTCCTTGCGCACGAGCTCGTGCATTCGCTCCGCGAAAGCTTCCGCGAGCCGGTCGGCGAGCGCCTTGGCCAGGATGGAGCTGTAGTCGTCGTTGTTGTTCTCGTAGTGGGCGACGATTTTGTCCAGGCCGAAGCCGGTGGAGACCACGAACGCACCGATGTAGTCGTCCACGCCCGAGTCCTTCGGTGCGATGTAATCCGCCAGCGCCAGGTTGGGACGGCCCTCGCGCTGCACCGCCTGCTGCCTGAGCGTATGCAGCGTGGTCAGGACCTTGCTGCGATCCTGGTCCGTGTAGACCTCGATATCGTCGTCTCCCACCGTGTTGGCGGGCCAGAAGCCGATCGCGGCGTGGGCTTCCAGCCACTGCTCCTCGACGATCCGTTTCAGCATGTCCCGGGCATCGTTGAACAGCGTGCGCGCCGCCTCCCCGGCCTCGGGGTCGTCGAGGATCTTCGGATAGCTGCCCTTCATGTCCCAGCTGCGGAAGAACGGCGTCCAGTCGATGTAATCGGTGAGCTCTTTCAGATCGAACGACTCGAAGGTGCGCAGCCCCGACTGGTTCGGCTTCGGCGGCGTGTAGCCCCCCCAGTCGATCGGATGCTTGTTGGCGCGCGCGTCGGCCAGACTCGTCCGCTTGCCGGTGCGCCGCTCCCTGGAGCGGCGCTCGCGTATTGATTCGTACTCCTCGCTGATGGAGTTGATGTACTCCTCGCGCTGATCCTTCGCCAGCAGTTTGCTGACCACGCCCACCACGCGGGACGCATCGATCACATGTATAGTGGGGCCGTGATACTCCGGTGAAATCTTCACCGCCGTATGCACTCGGCTGGTGGTGGCGCCGCCGATCAGCAGCGGAATGTCGAAGCCTTCGCGCTTCATGTCCCTGGCCACGAAGCACATCTCGTCCAGGCTCGGCGTGATCAGGCCGGACACGCCCACCACGCTGGCACCCTGCTCCCGCGCCGTTTCCAGTATCCGGGCGCTGGGCACCATCACGCCTAGATCGATAACCTCGTAGTTGTTGCAGCGCAGGACCACGCCGACGATGTTCTTGCCGATGTCGTGGACGTCGCCCTTGGCGGTGGCCAGGACGATCTTGGCCACCGGCTCCCGCTCGCCGTCCTGCTCGGCCTCCATGTACGGCTGCAGGTAGGCGACGGCTTTCTTCATCACCCGGGCGCTCTTCACCACCTGGGGCAGGAACATCTTGCCGGAGCCGAACAGGTCCCCCACCACACCCATGCCTTTCATGAGCGGCCCTTCGATGACATGCAGGGGCCGATCCAGGGCCTGCCGGGCTTCCTCGGTGTCGGCCTCGACATAGTCGGTGATGCCGTGCACCAGGGCGTGCTCCAGCCGCTTCTCCACGTCCGCTTCGCGCCAGCTCAGGTCCTGCTTGCTCTCGCGCTCCTGACCTTTCACCGAATCGGCGATATCGAGCAGGCGCTCGGTGGCGTCGGGACGCCGGTTCAGCACTACATCCTCGACGCGCTCTCGCAGGTCTTCCGGGATATCCTCGTAAACCGCCAGCTGCCCCGCATTGACGATGGCCATGTCCAGGCCCGCCTTGATGGCGTGATACAGGAAAACCGAGTGGATCGCCTCGCGCACCGGATTATTGCCCCGGAACGAGAACGAGACGTTTGAAAGACCGCCGGACACCTTCACGTCGGGCATGCGTTTCTTGATCTCGCGGGTGGCTTCGATGAAGGCAATGCCGTAACCATTGTGCTCTTCCATGCCGGTAGCGATGGCGAAGATATTCGGATCGAAGATGATGTCCTCCGGCGGAAACCCCACCTCCTCCGTCAAAATCCGGAAACAGCGCTCGCAGATCGACACCTTGCGCTCGACGGTGTCGGCCTGGCCTTCCTCGTCGAAAGCCATGACCACCACCGCGGCGCCGTAGCGCCGGACCTTGTGCGCCTGCTCCCTGAAGGCGTCCTCCCCCTCCTTGAGGCTGATGGAGTTCACCACGCCCTTGCCCTGGACGTTCTTCAGGCCTTCCTCGATCACCGTCCACTTGGACGAGTCGATCATGACCGGCACGCAACTGATATCCGGCTCGGAAGCCACCAGGCGCAGGAACCGGGCCATCACTTCCTCCGACTCCAGCATGCCCTCGTCCATGTTCACGTCGATGATCTGAGCGCCGTTCTGTACCTGGTCCCGGGCGACATCCAGGGCGGTTTCATAGTCCTCGCCGCGGATCAGCTTGGCGAAGCGCGCCGAGCCGGTGACATTGGTCCGCTCGCCGATATTCACGAACAGGCTGTCCGGGCCGATGTTGAACGGCTCCAGGCCCGAGAGCCGGCAGCGCACCGGGAGCTTCGGGACCTTGCGCGGCGCAATGCCCTTCACCGCTTCGGCGATGGCACTGATGTGCTCAGGGATCGTGCCGCAGCACCCGCCCACCAGGTTCAGCAGGCCGGCGCGGGCAAACTCGCCGATCTGCTCCGCCATGTACTCCGGCGACTCGTCATAGCCCCCCATCTCGTTGGGCAGGCCGGCATTGGGATGGCAGCTCACGTAGGTGTCCGCGATGCGCGACAGCTCTTCGACGTACTGGCGGAGCTGCTTGGCCCCCAGGGCGCAGTTCAGGCCGATGCTGAAAGGCCGGGCATGGCGCAGCGAGTTCCAGAACGCCTCGGTGGTCTGGCCGGAGAGCGTGCGTCCGGACAGGTCGGTGATGGTGCCGGACACCATGACCGGCAGCTTCACGCCGTTGGTGTCGAAATAGTCCTCGATGGCGTAGAGCGCGGCCTTGGCGTTGAGCGTATCGAAAATGGTTTCCACCATGATCAGGTCGACGCCGCCGTCAACCAGTCCGCGCACCGCTTCCATGTATGCTTCGTGAAGCTCTTCAAAAGTCACGTTGCGATAGCCGGGATCGTTCACGTCCGGGGAGATGGACGCGGTCCGGCTGGTAGGCCCCAGCACACCGGCCACGTAGCGGGGCCGGTCGGGGGGCGCCTCGCTGGCGGCATCCGCCGCCTCGCGGGCCAGCCGGGCGGCCTCCACATTGAGCTCGTAGACCAGATCCTCGAGCCCGTAGTCCATCTGGGAGATGGAGGTGGCGTTGAAAGTATTCGTTTCTATGATGTCGGCGCCCGCCTCGAGGAACTCCCGGTGAATGTCGCGGATCAGGTCGGGCCGGGTCAGACTGAGCAGATCGTTGTTGCCCCGCAGCTCGCTCGGATGATCCGCGAATCGCGCGCCCCGGAAATCCTCTTCCTCCAGCTTGTGGTTCTGGATCGTCGTACCCATGGCCCCGTCGAGCACCAGGATGCGCTCGGCCAGTGCGGCCTCGAGTGCCTTCATGTTGATCTCCCCTGCCGGGTTGTCTGTTTGATTGCTCATGCGCGGGCCCGCTCTCGCGTGGCCTCGGTGGCCGGTTCCGGCTCGGCGGGCCGGTCCACGGGACGCATGCCCAGCATGTGGCACACGGCGTAGGTCAGCTCGGCCCGGTTCAGCGTGTAAAAATGAAACTCGCGCACACCCTGCTCCCGGAGCCGCGCACATTGTTCGGCGGCGACCGTCGCCGCCACCAGGCGCCGGGTGTCGGGATCCTCGTCCAGCCCGTCGAACAGCTCCCGCACCCACTTGGGCACGTCGGCGCCGCACATGGCGGCGAAGCGCAGCAGGCCTTCCACATTGGAGACGGGCATGATGCCCGGCACCACGGGCACGTCGATACCCGCATCCAGCACCCGGTCCATGAAGCGAAAGAAGACATCGTTGTCAAAAAAGAACTGGGTGATGGCGCGCGACGCCCCGGCGTCGATCTTTTGCTTCAGGTTGTCGATATCCGCATCCGGCGACTTCGCGTCCGGATGCACCTCGGGATACGCCGCCACGCTCAGCTCGAAGGGGGCGACTTGCTTCAGGCCCGCCACCAGGTCGGCGCCGGAAGTATAGCCGCCGGGATGGGGCCGGTAGATGGTCTCGTCGCCCGGCGGGTCGCCGCGCAGGGCGACGACATGGCGGATGCCCGCCTGCCAGTAACGGCGCGCGACCTCGTCCACCTCGCCGCGGGTGGCCGAAACACTGGTCAGGTGCGCCGCCGCTTCCAGGGGCGTCTCGTCGAGGATGCGCTGAACCGTTCGGTGCGTACGCTCTCGGGTGCTGCCCCCTGCGCCGTAGGTCACCGAAACGAAGCGCGGCCCGAGTACCGCCAGCTGCTCCAGCGAGGACCACAATGTCTTCTCGGCCTTTTCCGTCTTCGGGGGAAAGAATTCGAAGGACACCGAAAGGTCCGTATCCGGCGGCGTCGCCGTGGCGGCCACACCCCTGGACGCTCGCCAGGGCAGGTGCGCCGGGGAATACGACTCGTTGTTGTTACCGTTGGTACTCAAGCTGCCTCCTTCGTTGATTCGTTGTATTCAGCCCGCTTGGCCGCTACCCAAAGGGAAACGGTGAGCGTCTGTCCCGCGCCGGGGTCTCCCGCCATATGCACGACGGGCTGGTCTTCGAGCCCCTCTTCCCGGCACCACGCGGCCACGGATTCGTCGGCCAGGCCGAGCCGGCGATGCGCGTGGTCGGTGCGAAGAAACTCCAGATCGTGCGGCGCGAAATCCACGATCAATACCCGGCCGCCGGGCCGCAGCACACGGGCTGCCTCGGCGATGCCGCTGCGGGGATACTCCAGGTAATGGAGCACCTGGTGGATGGTCACCACGTCCACGGATTCGTTTGCCAAGGGAAGGCTGTACAGGTCGCCGTGCCTGACCGAGCAGTGACGGATGCCAACCTTGTCCAGGCGCGCCCGGGCGACATCCAGCATCGCGTGGCTGAGGTCGAAGCCGATTCCCCGTTTCACCCGCGATGCGAAGATCTCCAGGATGCGTCCGGTGCCGGTCCCGAGATCCAGGAACTCCTCTATGGCGCCGTTCCCCACGGCCTCCAGCATCGCGTCCTCCACCGCCGACTCGGGGAGGTACAGGGAGCGGATATGGTTCCAGCGCGGCGCCATTTCCTGGAAGTACCGGGCTGCCGCCCGTTCGCGGCACCGGCGGACGCCCTCCAGACGCTCCATGTCCTCTTCGAGTGCGGCATCGTCCCCGGGAATGAGCGGCAACAGGGCCCGTGACAATTCGGCGGCATCGCCGGAATCGGCAAGGCGGTAGAAGACGCGCGCCCCCTCGCGGAAGCGTTCCAGCAGTCCCGCTTCGCCCATCACCTTGAGGTGCCGGCTGACCCGGGGCTGGCTCTGGGCCAGTACCTGGGTGAGTTCACTGACCGTCAATTCGTTTTCCGCAAGGATGGCCAGGATGCGCAGCCGCGTCGGCTCAGCGGCGGCGCGCAGGGTTGTGAGCAAGGGTTCCAGATCACCAACCTCCAGGCAGTTATGGATATTCTTTTATATAAACATATCTTTATATTATTTACAATTCACCCCGATCGAAGAATTTGTGGGGGGTTTCGCCGATGAAAGGCGGATTTTCAGCGATAAAGTGGAAAGCAGAGATGATCGAGCAGGCCTGGGGAAGTCTCGCAGGCCGTGGCCCAACACGAAAAGCACCGTCGAGGTAAGGGCCGGTGCCGGGGGCCGTCCCCCAGGGCTCTCGAAAACTTAGGATGTTTGAGCGAGAGCGTACAGGGACGTATTTACAGCGGCCCTGGGGGACGGCCCCCGGCACCGGCCCGAGTGGGGGCTCACCGCACCAATGCCGGACCGTCCATTTGGTGCCGTAGCAACGGAGAACTAGGCGCGCAAATCCACCGAACGCATGCAGAGGTAGTCGAGGATCAGGCTGGCGGCGGCCAGGGCCGTGACCTCGGAGGTGTCGTAGGACGGCGCGACTTCCATCATGTCCATGCCGACCAGATCGAAGTTGCCGAGGCCGCGGATGATGGACTGGGCCTGGTGCGTGGAGAGACCGCCGCACACCGGCGTGCCGGTGCCCGGCGCACAGGCGGGATCCAGGCAGTCGATGTCGAAGGACAGGTACGTCCGGTTGTCGCCGATGACGCGCTCGATCTCGGCGATGGCTTCAACCGCGCTGTGGCCGTGTACCCAGGCGGCGTCCAGCCAGGTGAAGCCGAGGGGATCGCTGTTGTGGGTGCGGATACCGACCTGGATGGAAGCCGCCGGGTTGATGATGCCCTCTTCCACGGCGTGAAAGAACATCGTGCCGTGGTCGGTCCGCTTCTCCTCGTCCTTCCAGGTGTCGGAATGCGCATCGAAGTGCAGCAGCGACAGCGGCCCGTATTTCTCCGCATGGGCGCGCAGGATCGGCAGGCTGGCGAAATGGTCGCCCCCCAGGGTGATCAGGTGCACGTCGCGGTCGATGATGCTCCGGGCGTGCTCCTCGATCTCGCCGGGGATGGACTGGGGCTTGCCGAAATCGAAAGTGCAGTCGCCGTAGTCCACCACCGCGAGCCGGTCAAAGGGGTCGAACCCCCAGGGCCAGGGCGGCCCCCAGGACAGGTGCGCGGATGCCGCCCGGATGGCGGCGGGACCGAAGCGGGCGCCGGGACGGTTGGTGGTGGCCAGGTCAAATGGTACCCCGGCCACGGCGTAGTCCGCGCCGTCCAGATTCTTGGTGTAGCGCCGGCGCATGAAACTCAACGCCCCGGAGAACGTGTGCTCGTTGCGGGTGCCGTAGAGGGACTCGCGGCTGAACGCGTTGTCCACCCCGGTGAATGTATGGGCCGCCTTCTTCTCGCTCATGGATAATCCGTATGGTTTCGATGCATAATCATCGCGCGCCGCCGCCCGTTTCGCCGCCGCGGGCGCGAAAGAACGCCGACAGATGGAACCGGTGCTGTTCTCGCACATATTGAAACGGTTTTCCAGCGGGACAGGCATTACGCGCACGGCACCCCCCGTCCACACAGGCATTCGGCCCCGACAGGTGCGTCGTGCAGGTGTCCGCGTCGAAACCGGCGGTGCTGAACGCTTCCACGGGACAGGTGGTCAAGCAGGGCTGCGCGGCGCAGGCCAGACACGGCGATTCCGCCTCCGCCCTGTCCGGCAGCCCGGCCAGGTGCCCGTCGACGACAAGCGCCCCCCGGTAGGCGTGCCACAGGCCGTACTCCGGGTGAATCAACATGCCCAGCGGAGACGGGGAAAGCGCCTCCGCTCGCCGGGCCCATTGCTGGAAGGGGTAAAAGGGCGGCCCTTTGAAGGGAAACACCGCGTGGCCGCCCAGTTCCCGGGCGAGACCGGTGATCACGCGCTCGCTCCAGCGATCCAGCGGGTGTGCCAGCCCATCCCGGAACTCCGGGGAACGGCGGAACACGGACCAGAAGGTCGAGCCGGTGTTGCCCACCAGGATCACCGTGCGCGCCGCACCGCCGCGCGGCCCCCGCGGGACCTCGTCATCGGCCTCGACATGGAACGCTCCGCGCGCGGACAGCCCTGTCGCGTCGATACTTCGTGCGCAGGCTTCGAAAGATGCCACGGTCATGAAACAGCGGCCATCGGCCGGCCGCTGGCGACCGCGCTGATGGTGGTGCCGAAGAACACCGCGCCGTCCACGGGATCGTTCACGAGGTTGTCCCGTCGCGACAGTGTCATTTCCACGTTGCCGGCGCCGGCATGCTCTGCCAGCGACCGCGCCAGCGCCTCGGCGGTCTGTTCCGCATAACCCACCGCCTGATCGAGATCCAGGAAATCCCGGGGCCCTTCCCGGGTATGGACGCGGAACCCGCCGCGGCTGGGCTGGGTGATGGCGATGTCGGCCCGTTGCATGACGCGGCCCATGACGGCGCCGACGGCATTGGCCACCCCGGCGAACTCGGGGATCACCAGGCCGGCACCCAGTCGCCGCGCCACTTCCGGGTAGTAGGTCGCCGCCGGTGCCCCCACGGCCACGAGACGGTGGTCGCGGAGAAACGACAGATCCACCAGCCCCCGCTCCCCCGGCGCGGTGTCGAGAATCAGCGCCGTGAGCTGGCGGGCGAATTCCACGGTTTCCTTTTTCGTGGGCGTGTAGCGGCGCGGCAGCGCCGCCTCGATGAGCTTGCCGCAGATGGTATGCGTGAGCTGGTCGAGCACCTCCCGGCAGGCCGCGTGAATGTCACCCAGCGGCCAGCTGCCGTAGCCGTAGACACGCTTCATCTGCGCCATCCACACCCGGGCGCCGGCTTCCGCGGCCTCCCGGGACCAGTGGTCGCTGTGGCCCAGCACGTGGGCGGCATCGGTCAGGGTGAATCCGCTGTAGATGGCCAGACCCTTGCGGGCGAGGTGCGCCAGCGCCCGCGCGGTCCGCCGGTCCCGCGCGACGATCTCGTCCATCTCGATCGGCCCGTGCTCCAGCAGCTCCCAGGCGGCTTTCTGCTCCGCGTTGAGACTGTCGAGGAGCACCTGGTTTTCGTAGAAGCGCAGGACGAATTTGTTGTGGCGGGAGTTGGCGCTCGACAGGCCCTGGCGCTCCAGTTTTCCGGTCACTTCCGGATGCTGGTAGGCGAGCAGGCTCAGGGGCACGACCCGGCGGGGCCCGATGGCAATCCCGACCCCGCCGCCGTAGCGCACTTCGCTGTCTCCCCCCAGGCCGATGGCATGCACCTCCACGGCGTTGATCATCAACGGCCAGTCCCCCACCACGGCGCCCTCCGGATTGATCGCCGGCCGGCCGTCGGTGACCACGGCAATGTCGGTGGTGGTCCCGCCCATGTCCGCCACCAGGACATTGCCGCAACCACTGAGAAACGAAGCGCCGATGACGCTGGCGGCCGGGCCGGACATCACCGTTTCCACGGGGCGCGCCAGGGCGGTGTGCTGGTTGATCAGGGAGCCGTCGCCCTTGACCACCATCAGCGGCGCTTCGATGCCGTAGTCCACCAGTATCCCGTCCACGGCTTCGATGAGCTGCCGGATGAAGGGAATGATCCGCGCGTTGACCGCCGCCGTGACCGCCCGCCTCGGCGCGTCCAGGGCGCTGGACAGCTCGTGGCCGCAGGTGACCGGGCGGCCGCTGTGCTCGGCGACCAGCTCCCGCAGCCTGATCTCGTGGGCCGGATTGCGTACGCCGAACATGCCCGATATCGCGAACGCGGACACGCTGTCCCGGTGCCGAAGGATCGCTTTGACCGCCGACGCTTCATCCAGCGGGGCGGCTTCCACCCCCTGGGGATCATGGCCCCCGCCGAGCCGCACCACCGGGTCATCCCCCACCAGCGCCCGGAGCCGGCTGCGCTCCACCTGCTCGACGGTGAATCCCGCCAGCAGCACGCAGACGGGCATGCCGCGCTGCTCCACCACCGCATTGGTGGTCAGTGTCGTGGACAGGCCCACCATGACGACGCGCCCTAGCTGGTCCCGCGGCAGACAATCCAGAACGTCGCGGATCCCCCGGCCGAGGTCGAAGTGCGTGGTGAGGGCCTTGGCGTGAGCGACGACGGCGTTGTTCGCGTCAATGAGCACCGCGTCGGTGAACGTGCCACCGGCATCTATACCGAGCTTGAGGGTCATCTTGAAGCTGCCTCGCGCAACGCCGGGGAAAGTGCTGTCAGCGCCACAGCGTAGCACAAACGCCCTCGTCCTCGGTCGGGCACGTCGAGCGGGTAGTGACTCAGGTTGAACCCAGGCACGGACCAAGGGGCCGTGGCGGGAACCCCCGGTTCTGGGACAGCTTGCAAAGTCTGGCAAGCACCATCTTCATTTCGCGAACTGGGCGTATTCCAGTTCCCGGCGCATTGTTTGAGCCCGATCAGACCAGTGAGAAGACGCAGGCGGGATCACCATCGACCCGGCAGCGCGTCTCGATCACGGACACCGATTCGTGTCCCGGTACGGAAGACGACAACCCCTCGATGAAACCACAGAGGAAGTCACAATTCTCGTCATCACCGCTGAACAGCTCCATCGATGTCGCGACCCGCCGTGTGAAGAGTGAAATCGGCACCACGATCGTATTGCCGCTGCGGGATGCTTCCGCGATTGACACGATACTCGGCAACACCACCTCATCGATGACGTCCGATATTGACTCCAGGTAGCCGTGTTCCAGGTCCGCCGCGAAATTTTGTCCGGACTCCACGCCCAGTTGGTTGAGCTTTTCGACTCGCTGCGAGTCTTTCGCGATCTGCTCTTCGTAGTCCTGGAGATGCGGCATGACCTCGGGAAAGGATGCGACGACCCGCTTCACCAGCTCCCCGGGTACTGAAACGCGGGGTGTCCGCGTCGCGGACACCCTGTTCCCTGTGCTGATCTCTTCGACACTCTGCACCACTGGTATTCCCGACAACTTTGATTCCAACTCGGTTTCGTCCAGCGTCCCAGCCCCATCGGCTTGCAAGGTCATCATAGAACTGCTGCTGTTGACCGGTTCCACGCTGTGGGACTTTACCCGCATCCCGGCTGCCTGCAACGTGCTGACCACCGCGGCGAGCACACCCGAGCCGCTGTTGACCAACAGCTTGATTGTTGCCGTCATCTTCAACACCCCCGTGTTTCTGATCGACCACTATTCTGTTTCTAGTCTAGCCCCAATCCCTCCGATTGCTAGTGTCCTGATAGAATAGCGGCCCTCTCAACCATCAGGGCACCGGCCGTGGTCCGCGACAAGCAGGCAGCCGAACAGGCGGAATCGTTGTTTCGGCAATACCCCGACATTTCGGGGATTACCATGTTCTTCAGCGATCTCAACGGCGTGCCCCGCGGCAAGCGCCTTCCCCGGGACAGCTTTGCCAAGGCGGCCGGCGGGGGGATCAGGATGCCGGTGTCATCATTGTGCGTGGACATCTGGGGCACCGATGTGCCGGAAATGGCCATCGAGACCGGCGACGCGGACGGGGTCTGCCTGCCCACCGAGCGGGGGCTGCTGCCGGTCCTGTGGACAGACCCGCCCGGTGCCTACCTGCCGATGTCGGTGTATTACGATGACCACGCCCCCTGCCCGGGCGATCCGCGCCACGCCCTGTCCCGGATCCTGGAGCGGTACCGCGCCCTGAAGCTGACGCCGGTGGTGGCGGTGGAGCTCGAGTTCTACCTCATGGAGATCCGCAGCGGGCAGCGGCAGCCCCCGTCCTCGCCGTTGACGGGACAGACGCTGGAATTCGACGGCATGCACTCGGTGGACGAGCTGGAGCACTTCGTCGCTTTCGTCGACGACGTATACGCGGCCTGCGAGGCCCAGAACGTCTCCGCCGACACCGCTCTGTCGGAGTTCGGGGTCGGGCAGTTCGAGATCAATCTGAAGCACGTGCCGGACGCCCTGCGGGCGGCCGACGAAGCGGTGCTGCTCAAGCGCATCGTCCGGGGTATCGCCAGAAAGCACGGCTTCGCAGCCACGTTCATGGCCAAGCCCTACACCGGCATGTCGGGCAACGGCTGCCACGTCCATTTCAGCGTGCTGAACGAGAACGGTGCCAACATATTCGACAACGGCGCCGCAACCGGCACCACGGCGCTGCGCCATGCGGTCGCAGGCCTGATCGCCGGCATGCCGGACCTCATGACCGTGTTTGCCCCGCACATGAATTCCTACCGGCGTATGCGCTCGGAGTCCTACGCGCCCACCGTGCCGGTCTGGGGGTACGAAAACCGCACCACGGCGCTGCGGATCCCCGCCGGCGATCCGTCCGCCAAGCGCATCGAGCACCGGGTTGCGGGCGCTGACGTCAACCCTTATCTTACCGTCGCCGCCGTGCTCGGCGGCGCCCTGCACGGCATCGAGAACGAATCGATGCCGCCGGAGCCGATCACGGGCAATGCCTACGCGTCCGATACTCCCCCGATTCCATGCGGATGGCAGGAATCGCTGGAGGTCTTCGAGCACAGCCCGGTCGTCAAGGACCTGTTCGATCCACTGTTGATCCGGATGATGCTGGCCCTCAAACGGCAGGAAATGGAGCGCTTTGCCAATCAGATAACCGAATTCGAGCTGAACAGCTATCTGGAATCAGTGTGATCATGAAAATCGGGATCCTGGAAACCGGCCACGTACCCGAGCCGCTGAGCGACGCGCACGGCGACTATCCCGGCATGTTCGAGCGCCTGCTCCGCACCGCCGACCCGGCGCTGGAATTCGCCGTGTACCACGTCACTGAAGAACAGCTGCCCGGTGACGTGGATGAATGCGACGCCTGGCTGGTGACCGGCTCGCGCCACGGCGTCTACGATACCCTGCCCTGGATCGAGCCGCTCAAGCGCTTTCTCGAGCGGGCCTACGAAGCCGGCGTTCCCATCGTGGGGATTTGCTTCGGCCACCAAGTGCTCGCCGAAGCCCTGGGCGGCAGGGCGGCCAAGTCCGACAAGGGCTGGGGGCTCGGCGTCAGCCGGTATGCCATCCATCGAAAGGCCGACTGGATGACCGGCGTCGACGGGGAGTTCTCCCTTAATGCCCTTCACCAGGACCAGGTCATCGAACTTCCCGCGGATGCCGAGGTGCTGGCGGGCTCGGATTTCTGCCCCTATGCCGTGCTGGCCTACAGCGGAAACGCCATTTCCATACAGCCGCACCCGGAGTTTCCGACGGCGTACCTGCGCGACCTCATCGAACACCGGCGGACCACGACCCTGTCCGACCCGGTCGCCGATGCAGGCCTGGCTAGCCTGGACCAACCGATCCACGCCCGGCAGGTGGCCGAGTGGATCGTCAACTTCCTGAAAGAGCGCACCCACGCATGAGCATATCCCGAGACACCACTGACCTGCAGCAGCGGGACAACGCCCACCACTGGCACCCCTTTACCGACACCAGGAAGCTGGCCGCCCGGGGCCCGCGGGTGATCACCCGCGCCGAGGGCGTTTACCTGGTGGACTCCGAAGGCAACCGGCTGCTCGACGGCATGGCGGGCCTGTGGTGCGTAAACGTCGGCTACGGGCGTACGGAGCTGGTCGACGCTGCGACGCGGCAGATGACCGAGCTCCCCTACTACAACACCTTCTTCCAGACTTCCCATCCGCCGGTGATCGACCTGAGCAGCACCCTGGCGGGCCTGACCCCCGGCGACCTGAACCGTTTCTTCTTCACCGGCTCGGGATCGGAAGCCAACGACACCGTCCTGCGTCTGGTGCGGACCTACTGGGACGTGGTCGGCAAGCCCGGGAAGAAGACAGTCATCGCCCGGCACAATGCATACCACGGCTCCACCGTGGCCGCCGCCAGCCTGGGCGGCATGAAGGCCATGCATTCCCAGAGCGGAATGCCGATCCCCGACATCACGCATATCGCGCAACCGTACTGGTTCGACGAAGGCGGGGATCTGTCGCCCGAGGAATTCGGTTTACGTACGGCGCGCGCCCTCGCCGAAGAGATCGACCGCCTGGGGGAGGACCGCGTCGCGGCGTTCATCGCCGAGCCCGTCCAGGGCGCCGGCGGCGTCATCGTTCCCCCGGACAGCTACTGGCCGGAAATCAAGCGGATCTGCGCGGAACGGGACATTTTGTTCGTCGCCGACGAGGTGATATGCGGCTTCGGGCGCCTGGGGCACTGGTTCGGATCCCAGTACTACGGCCTGGAGCCCGACCTGATCAGCATGGCGAAAGGCATCACCTCCGGCTACCTCCCGCTCGGCGCGGTCGCCATCGGCGACAAGGTCGCGGGACCCCTGATCGAGGGGGCGGGTGAGTTCTTCCACGGCTACACTTATTCAGGGCATCCGACCTGCGCCGCTGTGGCGGTAGAGAATCTCCGCATCCTCGCCGAGGAAGGCATCGTCGAGCGGGTCCACGACCACACGGCTGGCTACTTCCAGAAGGCCTGGTCGACGCTCGCCGATCATCCGCTGGTCGGCGAGGCGCGGAGCGTGGGGCTGATGGGCGCCCTCGAACTGGTGCCCGACAAGTCCGACCGGACCCGTTTCGAGGAACCCGGGCGGGTGGGCGAAATGTGCCGGGACCTGTGCCTGGAGAACGGCCTGGTCATGCGTGCGGTCCGCGACGCCATGATCGTCTCCCCGCCGCTGGTGATCACCGGTGAACAGATCGACGAGCTGATCGACCGCGCCCGGCGAAGCCTGGACCTGACAGTGGCGAAACTCGGGCGCTCGTGATGGGGCTGGCTGCGGGGCCGGCGTCCGCAGGGGCCGACGAGTCTTGATTTCCCGGTCCACCGTCCAGGCACCCGGAACCCGGCGGATAAAATCGCTTTTCCGCTCCCGGCCGGACACGATCGCCGCGGTGGATCTCGGTTCCAACAGTTTCCACCTGATCGTCGCCAAGCTGCACCACGGAGAGCTCGCGGTGGTGGACCGCCTCCGCGAATCGATCCGGCTGGGCGCCGGCCTGGACGCGGACAAGCTGCTGACCGAAGCCGCCCAGGCCGACGCACTTGCCTGCCTGGACCGCTTCGGCCAGCGCCTGCGAAACCTGCCCCGCGGCAGCGTCCGGGCGGTGGGTACCAATACCCTGCGCCAGGCCCGCAACAGCAGGCAGTTTCTGGACCGGGCGCAATCCGTGCTGGGACACCCGATCGAAGTGATTGCCGGGCGTGAAGAAGCACGACTCATCTACCTGGGCGTCGCCCACGGCCTGGAAGCCCGGGACGAGCATCGCCTGGTGGTGGATATCGGGGGCGGCAGCACGGAAGCCATTGCCGGCAGGGGGTTCGACATCTTCCAGCGGGAAAGCCTCCACGTCGGCTGCGTCGGCCTGACCAGGCAGTTCTTCCCCGAAGGCAAGGTCAGGAAGAAGCGCCTGCGGGCGGCGGAGCTGGAAGCGGAGCTGACGCTCCAGCCCGTGAGCCACGTGTTCCGCCGCGCGCCGAGGGACCGGGTCATCGGCTGCTCGGGAACCATCAAGTCAATCAGGACGATCTGCCAGCAGCAGGGCTGGTGCGAACAGGGCATCACGCGGTCCGCCATGGAGCGGCTGCGTGAATACATGTACGGGGTGTCGAATTTCGATGAACTGGACCTGCGCGGCCTCGCCGAGGACCGCCGCGCCATCTTCATAGGGGGCGCCATCGTGCTCTGGGCCGTGTTCCACCTGCTGGATATCGAGCAGATGGATGTGTCGGACCAGGCGCTTCGGGAAGGCGTGCTCTACGACCTCATCGGCCGCATCGAGCACACCGACGTGCGACAGCGCAGCATAGAAAGCATGGCCAGCCGCTGGTCGGTGGACATCGAGCATGCCGAGCGGGTGGAGAAAGCCGCCGTGGCCTGCTACGAGCGGCTCGCAACAGGCTGGGACCTCGATCACGAAGACCACCTGAACATGCTCAAGTGGGCGGCGCGCACCCACGAGCTGGGGCTGTCGATCTCTCACGGCCAGTATCACAAGCACGGTGCCTACGTCGCCGCCAACGCCGATCTGGCCGGCTTCTCCCGGAACGAGCAGCAGATCCTCGCCACCCTGATCCGCGGTCACCGCAGGAAGTTTCCCGCCGCTGCATTTCAGCAGCTGACCGGGGACAGCGTCGGGCCCACGACCCGGCTGTGCGTGCTGCTCCGGCTGGCCGTTCTCGTGCAGCGCGGCCGGGAGGACATCATGCCGGAGGAATTCGAGCTGGATGCCGAGGGGAATCGCATCGTATTCCGGCTGCCCGCGACCTGGGTGGCTACGCACCCCTTGACCTGGGCGGACCTGGAACAGGAAAAGCGCAACCTGCAGTCCGCGAACATCGACCTGGTGGTGGAGCAGTACTGACCTCCGGAGCCCCCGCTGGTCAGTGTTCCCGGTACTCCTCCAGCAGGCGATTCTGTGCTGAAAGCGGTTCCTCGTCTTCGGCATCCGGAACGAGCCGGATGTAGTCGCCGTTTTGATCCATGACCCAGGAGTTGGTGTTGTCTTCCAGATAAAGCTTGAGGTCGCGGATGATGCGCTGCTTGAGCTTCAGGTTCAGAATGGGAAATGACTGCTCGACCCGCTGAACCAGATTGCGCGGCATCCAGTCGGCGCTCGAGCAGAACAACTCCGGAGTCCCGCCGTTCTCGAAGTAGTAAACGCGCGTGTGCTCCAGGAAACGACCGGCCACCGAGCGCACGGTGATGTTCTCCGACACCCCTTCAACGCCCGGCTTCAGGCAGCACACCCCCCGCACGATGAGGGAGATATCCACGCCGCTCTGCGACGCACCGTACAGCGCCATGATCACCTGAGCGCTCACTAGCCCGTTGACCTTGGCGATGATCCGAGCCGGCCGGCCGGCTCGGGCATTCTCAGCTTCCCGGTTGATGCGATCGATGACCCCGGTCTGCATGGTGAAGGGGGACTGGAGCAGGCGCTTTAGAGGCGGATGCTTGCTGTGCGTGGTCAGCTGCATGAAGATCTTGTGCACGTCCTGGCCGATGTCCGGGTCGCAGGTGAACAAGCCGTAGTCCGTATACAGCCGCGCGGTTCGGTAGTGGTAGTTCCCGGTTCCCAGATGCACGTATCGAACCAGCTGACTCTGCTCGCGCCGCACTACCATGAGCATCTTGGCGTGGGTCTTGTAGCCGACGATGCCGTAGACAACGTGGACCCCGGCCTCCTGAAGCTTGGTGGCGATTTCGATATTCGCTTCCTCGTCGAAACGCGCCCGCAATTCCACCACCACCGTCACTTCCTTGCCCTCCCGGGCCGCTTCCATCAATGCCTGCACCAGCACCGAATCGAGCCCCGTCCTGTACAGAGTCTGCTTGATGGCAAGCACATTGGGATCCTGCGCCGCCTGGCGCACGAAATCCACCACCGGGGTGAATGACTGGAACGGGTGATGCAGCAGTATGTCGCCGTTCTGGATGGCCGTGAAAATATTCGCGCCCTGGGAGTACTGCTTGGGCATGCCCGGCGTAAAGCTTGGATACTTCAGATCCGGCCGGTCCACCATGTCCGGCAGGGCGATCAACCGCCCCAGGTTCACCGGCCCCTTTACCTGGTACAAGTCCTGCGCGGTGAGCTCGAACTTGCGAAGCAGATAGCGCGACGGCCCCTCCGGGCAATTGTCCGCGACTTCCAGCCGGACGGCATCGCCGTAGCGCCGCGAAGGCAGCTCGCCTTCCAGCGCCCGCAGGAGATCGTCCACTTCCTCGGTATCGACGAACAGGTCGCTGTTCCGGGTAACCCGGAACTGGTAGCACCCGGTGGACTCCATTCCGGGAAACAACTGGTTGACGAAGGTGTGGATGACCGAGGACAGGAACGCGAAATCGTTCGGTCCCTGGCTGATCTCCTCGGGGATGCGGATCAGGCGTGGCAACGCGCGCGGGGCGGGCACAATCGCCATCCCGCCCTGGTTGCCGAAGGCGTCCTGGCCCTCGAGCTCCACGATGAAGTTCAGGCTCTTGTTCAGCGTTCGCGGAAACGGATGCGCCGGATCCAGCCGGATCGGCGTGATGACCGGCACGACCTCATTCTCGAAGAACTCCTGGAGGAACTGCTTCTGGGCCGAGTCCCACTCCTCCCGGCGCTTGAACCGGATGCCCTGCAGCTCCAGCTCCGGCAGCAGCGTATCGTTCAGCACCGTATACTGCTCGCTCACCAGCTCGTGGGTCATACGGCTGATGCGGCCGAGGGCGTCCTGCGGCGTCAGCCCGTCTGGACCGGTCTGGGTGCCGCCCAGCTCCGCCTGCTGTACCAGACCGGCAACCCGGACCTCGAAAAACTCGTCCAGGTTCGAGCTGGTGATGCACAGGAACCGCAGGCGCTCCAGCAGCGGTACCCGCTCGTCCTTGGCCAGCTCGAACACCCGCCGGTTGAAGGCCAGTTGGCTGAGCTCCCGATTGATGTAGTACTCGGGCTTGCTCAGATCGATCCGGGCACGCAGTTCCTGTTCTGGGTTGGTCGCCACTTCGGTATTCTCCGGAATCGGGGCAAAATAACCGCCGATTGTTAAAGTTTCGTTGCAAAAAAGCCTTGTAAGCCGGTGATTATGCTCAGTGGCGGCCCAGGTTGCAAAGCGGGCACCGCTCCCCCGCCGAGGATACCTTGCGGGCCATCCGCCGATCCGGGGGGCAGCCGCGGGTAAAATCCGGTCGACGCGATGGTGTAAAATGATATAAATCGTATATACGATATCCGTCCATGGCCAAAAAGCACAAGAATATAGACAAGGAAAACGGCAAGCTGGTTCGCGACAGCTTCACGATTCCCGCCCGGGAATACGAGGCCATTGACACACTGAAGCAGCGCTACCTCGAAGCCGGACTCCATATGAAAAAGAGCGAGATCTTGCGCGCCGGCCTGCTCGCCCTCACATCGATGAGCCGCGACGAGCTTGCGGCCGTCGCCGACCGCGTAGAACGCATAAAGCCGGGCCGTCCGAAGAAGTCCGGCTGACATGTCAGGCGTAAAGCCTGACCCACAATACCATCATGAACCGCCGAGGGGCCCGCAATAGCGGATTCACCAGAGTCAGCGACGCCGTATTTCATCCCCGGTACCGGCCTCATTCCCCTGCGCCGATTCTCTAACCGGACCGTGTCACGAAAGCTGCCCGGAACTGTCTTCAAACTGACACACGAGTTCCTTACAAAGGCGCCAAACATTCCCGGGAGTGCCTCGATGTCACGTGCCGACCTTCATCTCCATTCACGCTATTCCGTCTCCTCGTCCGAGTATCTGGTGCGCATGATGCAGCTCAACGAGTCCTATACGGAAATCGACGCCCTGTACGCACAGGCCAAAGCACGGGGTATGGACTTGGTTACCGTCACCGACCACGACACCATCGAGGGCGCACTGGCCCTGGTGGATGCTTTCCCCGGGGACACGTTCATCAGCGTGGAGGTCACGGCGCGCTTCCCCGAGGACCAGTGCAAGGCCCATGTGCTCGTCTACGGCATCGACGAAAAGCAGTTCGCCCATGTGCAGTCCATACGCCGGGATATCTACGAGTTGCGCGACTACCTGGTGGCCGAGGAACTGCCCCACGCCCTGGCCCACGCCACGTACGACATGGACGGGATGCTGACGCTGGATCACCTGCAGAAGTTCATACTGCTGTTCGATGTGTTCGAGGGCTGCAACGGCGGCCGGAACCGGGATCAGAACGAGGGCTGGAATCGCATCCTGTCGCAGCTCACCCCGGAGAAGATAGAAGGACTGCATAAGCTGCATCGCATCGAGCCCGCCTCCACCGACCCGTGGAGAAAAGGGTTCACCGGCGGCTCGGATGATCATGCCGGCGTGTTCATCGGCACCGCGTGGACCCGGTCCGACGCCGGCGACGTCGCGGGTTTCCTGGAATCCGTCAGGCACCGCCGGACACTGCACGGCGGCGAGCACGGCAATTTCCGGAAAATGGCGTTCTCTTTCTACAAGATTCTCCACGATCACACCCGGCGCGGCGGCAACGGCCTCCCGGCGCCGGCCTCCGCCATCCAGGCGTTCAACAGCGCCCTGTTCGACAACAGGCGGCCGGGCCTGAGGGACCGCATCAGGCTGAAACGCGCCCTCCGGCATCCGGATTTCGGCACCCGCAACCTGGCCGGGCTTCTCGCCGATATAGTGCAGCGATTCGGTACCGGCGGCGATGGGTTGATCGACCAGGACGACGTCGAATGGCTGTACAGTCGGCTGTCCAGGTACCTCGACCAGTATTTCAGCCACGTTCTCGGGGAGTGCGGCGATGCCGGCGGCACGGCCCATTCCTTCGAAGCCCTGAAGAAGATCGTGTCCTTCCTGCCCGTTCCGTTGTTATCGATGCCGTTTTTGGCCGCATCGAAGATCATATTCACCACCAGCAGCCTGGTCCACGAAGCGGAGGAAAACCTGTACGGCAACGGCGAGCCCTGTGGAGGGACCGTAATATGGTTCACCGACACCATTGCCGACCTGAACGGCGTGACCGAGACACTGAAGCTGTTCTGCAACGGCGCGGAAAGACTGGGCATGGATCTCGCGCTCGCGGTGTGCGTACCGGGAGACGAGGTGCCGGACGGCATCCCGAACAACGTCCTGTACCTGCCGCCGGTACACAGTCTTACATCCGACGTCTACTCGTCCTACACGGTTCACTTCCCGTCGTTGCTGGAATCCCTGAAACGCGTGAGCGAGCGCAACCCCCGCGAAATCATCGTCTCGACCCCCGGACCCGTGGGGTTCACGGGCCTGATCGCCGCGCGCGTCCTGGGTATTCCGTGCCGGAGCATCTACCACACGGACTTCAAGGTTCAACTGGAGCTGATCATCGGCCGGGGCATGGCCCCGATTCTCGCGGATCAGTTCTGCCGGGCGTTCTATGCCGCAACGGATGAAATCCAGGTGCCTTCCTCGGTTTACATCGACACACTGGCCGGACGGGGCTATCCCGCCGACCGCCTGACCCTGTTCGCCCGCGGCCTGGAGGACGACGCATTCGGCTTCCACCCGGAGCGCCGATTCGCGGTCGCGGCCCGCCACGATGTGCCGTCCTCGCCGTTCACCCTGCTCTGGGCCGGGCGGATCAGCCATGACAAAAATATAGACTTTCTGCTTGACCGCTACCGTGAAGTGCGCGCCCGCACCCGGGACGTGCAGCTGGTTTTCGCCGGCGACGGGCCGGCCCGGGAGCACTATCTGGACCGCAGCCGCGACGTGGAGGGCGTGCACTGGCTGGGTCGCCTGGGTCGAGCCGAGCTCCGGGAATGGTACAGCGCGGCTGACCTGTTCGTGTTCCCGAGCACCATGGACACATTCGGAATGGTGGTGCTGGAAGCCCAGGCCGCAGGCCTGCCCGCCATCGTCACGGATATCGGCGGGCCGCAGGAAATCGTCGAAAACGGCCGGTCCGGCTACGTGCTCAGCCTGGCGGAGCCGAAAGCATGGACCCAGCACATCTGTACGCTGGTGCACGCCAAGTTCGGAAGTCCCCGGAGCTGGGATGCTAAGCGCCGGGAGATCGTCCAGCACACCGCCCGGCGCAGCAATCTTCGCGCGGCGTTGTCGCAACTGCTTCGGATCGAGCTGCCGGAAGCCGATCCCGGGACTCCGGCCGCCATTCCGGCGATTCCCCGGCGTGTCGCGTGAGCGGGACTCGCCGGGGCCGGGATGGCTGGTCAGCTGGTGCTGAACCGCTGACCGGGCGTCAAACGTTCCACAGCAGGTACTCGCGCTCCCAGGAGCTGATGACGCTCATGAACGCCTCGTTCTCGATTTCCTTGATGGCCGTGTAGGCGGCAATGAACCGGCTGCCCAGGACACCGCTCAGCGGCTCGCTGTCATTCAGCAGCCCCAGGGCCTCGGCAAGGGTGCGCGGCAGCTCGAATTCCAGCTCGTAGGCGCTGCCCTTGAGCGGCTCGGTGGCGCTGACCTGCTCCGTCATGCCGAGGTATCCGCAGGCCAGGGAAACGGCTATGGCCAGGTACGGATTGGCGTCCGCGCCGGCCAGCCGGTTTTCCACCCGCCGGGCCTCGGTCTCCCCGATGGGCACCCGCAGGCCCGTGGTACGGTTGTCATAGCCCCACTTGAGATTGATCGGCGCCGCCTGGTACCGCGCCGCCCGCCGGTAGGAGTTGACGTAGGGCGCGAGAATCGCCAGCGCGGCGGGCAGGTATTTCTGCAGGCCGCCGATGTAGTGGAAGAACAGGTCGCTTGGCTCACCGTCCGGCTTGTTGAATATATTGCTCCCGGTGGTGCTGTCGAGGATGCTCTGGTGAATGTGCATGGAGCTGCCGGGCTGGTGCTCCATGGGCTTGGCCATGAAGGTCGCGAACATCTTGTGCCGCAGCGCCACTTCCCGCACAGTGCGCTTGAACAGGAACGCCTGGTCCGCCAGCTCCAGCGGCTCGCCGTGCATCAGATTGATCTCCATCTGGGCGGGGCCGGACTCGTGGATCAGGGTATCGATCGCCAGCCCCTGGTCCTCGCAGTAGTCGTATACCTCGTCCACGAACGGATCGAACTCCGCCAGGGCGTCGATGCTGTAGGCCTGGCGCGCGCTTTCGAAACGCCCCGAGCGGCCCACCGGCGGCTCCAGGGGGTAGTCCGGGTCGGGGTTCTGCTTGACCAGGTAGAATTCCAGCTCGGGCGCGACCACCGGGCTCCACCCCGCCTCCTCGTAGAGCTTCAGGATCCTGCGCAGCACGTAGCGCGGCGCCATCTCCACCGCCGATCCGTCCTTGTAGAAGCTGTCATGGATCACCTGGCCCGTGGGTTCGGCCGCCCAGGGCATGAGGCGCAGGGTCTTTACATCCGGGCGCAGCACGATGTCGATATCCGCGGGATCCAGCACCTCCCGCTCGTCGCTGATATAGTCTCCGGTGACCGACTGCAGGAGCGCGTCCTCGGGAAGCCGCATGCCCTGCTCCTCGGCGAATTTGGCGGCAGGCATGATCTTGCCCCGCGGCGTACCCGCCATATCCGGCACGATGCACTCGACCTCGCTGATTCCGTGCTTATCCAGCCAATCTTTGATTTCGTTCATGGAATACCCTTGATTTACCTGTCCCCGATGTGGAATATGTCTCAGTTGTCAGAAGTACCCTCATGACGGATCATAATTTAGAATGGCTCTTACAACCACCTTGGAGGCAAACGATGACCCGATACAGCCGCTTCCTTCTTGGCCCGGCAGCCGCCTTGTTCGTGATCGGCGCAGCCACGGCCCAGGAGAACGAACTGCACGTTTACAACTGGTCCGACTACATCGCCGGTGACACGATCGAGAAATTCGAGGCTGAAACCGGCATCAAGGTCACCTACGACGTCTACGATTCCAACGAGGTCCTGGAAGCCAAGCTCCTGGCCGGCAACACCGGCTACGATGTCGTGGTTCCAACCTCCGACTTCATGTACCGCCAGGCCCAGGCCGGCGTCTACCAGAAACTGGACAAGTCCAAACTGCCGAACTGGCAGCATCTCGACCAGGACATCCTGAACCGGCTGGAGGCCCATGATCCGGGCAACGAGTATGCCGCCCCCTACATGTGGGGCACCACTGGTATCGGTTACAACGTCAACAAGGTGAAGGAGCGGATGGCCGACGCCCCCACCGACAGCTGGGATCTGATGCTTGACCCCGATGTGGTGAAGAATTTCGCCGACTGCGGCGTGACATTCCTGGACGCTCCCAGCGAAGTGTTCCCGGCGACGCTCAACTACCTAGGCATGAATCCGAACGGCCACAACCCGGATGACCTCGCCAAGGCCCTGGAGCACCTGCTCAAGATCCGGCCGCATATCAAGTATTTCCACAGTTCCCAGAACATCAATGATCTCGCCAATGGCGACATATGCGTGGCCATGGGCTGGTCCGGCGACATGTACATCGCCCGGGACCGTGCCGCGGAGGCCGGCGAGGGCGTCGAGGTGGACTACGTGATTCCCGAGGAAGGGGCGCTGATCTGGTTCGACGTAATGGCCATCCCGGCGGATGCGCCGAACCCGGACAATGCGCACAAGTTTCTCGATTTCATCATGCGGCCGGAGATCGCCGCGGATATCACCAACTACGTCTGGTACGCGAGCGCCAACGCTTCCGCCACTGAGCTGGTGGATGAAGAGGTAACCAGCGACCCGGCGATTTACCCACCGGACGAGGTCAAGGAGAAGCTCTTCCCCAACGAGCTTTCTCCACAGAGCTACGACCGGCTCAGAACCCGCGCCTGGACGAAGCTGAAGACCGGACAGTAACGGATTCGCCCGCGGGCCCCCTGCACGCCGTGCAGGGGGCTTGCTTCGTCTATATCCTGTCCGAGCACGCAGCCTTGAGCCCGATACCGACAAGCAGCGCAGCCAGGATCAACAAATCTTCCTGGTTCGCGCCCTCGGAAAATCCCTATATCCGCATCGAGAACGTAACGAAGCGGTTCGGCGGATTCGTTGCCGTGGACGACGTGTCGCTGGACATTTACCGGGGCGAGCTGTTTTCCCTGCTCGGCCCCTCGGGCTGCGGCAAGTCCACGCTGCTGCGCATGTTGGCGGGGCTCGAGACGCCCACCAGCGGCACAATCCTGATCGACGGCCAGGACATGACCCTCGTCCCGCCTTATGAACGGCCGGTCAACATGATGTTCCAGTCCTACGCCCTTTTTCCTCACATGACGGTGGAAAAGAACGTGGCGTTCGGCCTGCGCCAGGACAAGACGCCCGCCGCCGACACCGCGAAAAGGGTTGCGGAGATGCTCGAGCTCGTTCAGCTCCAGGATTTCGCAAAGCGAAAGCCCGCCCAGCTGTCCGGCGGACAGCGCCAGCGCGTCGCCCTGGCGCGCAGCCTTGCCAAGTACCCCAAGTTGCTGCTGCTCGACGAACCGCTGGCGGCGCTGGACAAGAAACTCCGGGAGCAGACTCAGTTCGAGCTCATGAACATCCAGGAGAAGACCGGCGTCACCTTCATCGTGGTAACCCACGACCAGGAAGAAGCCATGACGCTGTCAACGCGCATCGCCGTAATGAACAACGGGCTCATCCAACAGGTAGGCACCCCCAGCGAGGTGTACGAGTTCCCCGGGAGCCGTTATATCGCGGATTTCCTGGGCTCCATCAACCTGTTCGAGGGCATTGTCACCGAATCCCCGGATACCGAGCACGTTACGGTCCGGAGCGACGAGGCCGGCGTGGAACTGCACATCGACTCGTTCGAGAAGCTGTCCGTCGGTGCGGCGGTGGCGGTGGCAATCCGACCGGAAAAAATCGCCATCAGCAAGGACAAGCCGTCGCAGAGCGAGAACCTGTGCCGCGGCCGCGTGGACGAAATCGCCTACCAGGGAAGCCTGTCCATCTACCAGGTGACCCTGGCCGGGGGCAAGACCGTCCGCGTGACCACGCCGAATCTGACCCGTACGGCCGAACGTCCCATCGACTGGGAGGAAGAGGTCTGGCTATGCTGGGGCCGGCACGCCGGCGTGATCCTTTCGGATTGAGACTTGGCAAACAACCCATCGAATTCGCCGGACAAAGCGTCGACGGTCGCCGAACGTAACAGCCGCTTCGGCATCCCGGGCCGGTATCTGGTGGTCAGCGCGCCTTACATCTGGCTGCTGATATTCTTCCTCGCCCCGTTCGTGCTGGTTCTCAAGATCAGCTTCTCGTCCGCCATCATCGCCCAGCCGCCCTATACCGCGCTGTTCGACTGGAGCGCGGGCCTGGTGCCGGACATCAAGGGAACGCTGGACAGCTACAGGTTCCTGTTCTGGGACGACCTGTATGTCGTTGCCTATCTCAACTCCATCAAGATCGCCCTGATATCGACCATCATTTGCCTGCTGATCGGCTACCCGATGGCTTACGGAATCGCCCGGGCGCCCGGCAACTGGCGCAATGTCCTCCTGATGCTGGTGATACTACCGTTCTGGACCTCGTTCCTGATACGGGTATACGCCTGGATCGGCATACTGAAGAACAACGGCATCCTCAACAACGCGCTGATAGGACTCGGGTTGATCGACCAGCCGCTGCCGATGCTGCACAGCGACTTTTCGGTATACGTGGGTATTGTCTATACCTATCTGCCGTTCATGATCCTGCCGCTTTACGCCAACCTGGCAAGAATGGACGAGAGCCTGCTGGAGGCGGCGTCCGACCTCGGCTGCCGGCCATGGAAGGCGTTCATATCCGTCACCCTGCCGTTGTCCTTCGCCGGGATCGTTGCCGGCTCCATGCTGGTGTTCATACCGGCGGTGGGTGAGTTCGTCATTCCCGAGCTGCTCGGGGGCCCGGACACCCTGATGATCGGAAAGATCCTGTGGAATGAATTCTTCCGCAACCGGGACTGGCCCGTGGCGTCCGCGGTGGCGGTCGCGATGCTGGTTTTCCTTGTCATTCCGATCGTGATATTCCAGCATTTCCAGGCCCGCGAGGACCGCGACTGATGAACCGGGGGATTCCATTCTCATCGGTATTGATGATGTCGTTCGGTTTTGCGTTCCTATACGCGCCCATCGTCATCCTGATCATATTCTCGTTCAATTCCGGCAAGCTCGTGTCGGTGTGGTCCGGCTTCTCCACCCACTGGTACGCAGAACTTCTGCAGAACGAGCAGATTCTCGAGGCGGTGTGGGTCAGTGTCAGGATTGCCGTGGTCAATGCCACCATCGCCACGATACTGGGTACACTGGGCGCCTACGCACTGGCGCGCTTCGGCGCGTTCAGGGGACGGACACTGTTTACCGGTATGATGGCAGCGCCGCTGGTGATGCCCGACGTGATCACAGGCCTGGCCACCCTGCTCCTGTTCGTGGGAATCGGGTGGACACGGGGCATCTCCACGATCACCATCGCCCACATCACGTTTTCACTGGCTTTTGTCGCCGTCATCGTCCGGGCCCGCATCTCGTCGCTCGACCAATCCCTGGAGGAAGCCGCCATGGACCTCGGCGCCCGGCCCGTCAAAACCTTCCTGGTGATCACCATACCCATGCTGGCCCCCGCCCTGGTGGCCGGCTGGCTGCTCGCATTCACCCTCAGCCTCGACGATCTGGTGATTGCCAGTTTCGTATCGGGCCCGGGCGCCAGCACGCTGCCGATGGTGGTGTTCTCCAAGGTCCGCCTCGGCGTCAGCCCCGAAATCAACGCCCTTGGAACCCTGATCGTTCTGCTGGTCACTCTGTGCGTCGTTCTAGCGGCCTGGGTGTTCCATCGCCAGGAGCAGGGTCGGCTGCGCGATCAGCAGGCGGCAGAGCGAGGATAGGTGGGGGTTCGGGGTTCGGGGTTCGAACGAAGGATCCCTCTTTCCCGGAGGGGGAGAGGGACAGGGTGAGGGGACAAACCATCACTCATCAACGCTATTCGCGAACACGTCCCCTGCTCTGCCCCGACCGGGCCCGCGGTTCTCGACGATGCCCGGATCTCCGTGGCATACTGGATTGGCAAATCATGACCGTCCGGGGCGGCCCGGAAAAGTAGCGGCTTTCCCGGGCGATCCTGTGCTCACCGGGGCATTGTTGCGGCACCCGGCAGTGACGCAGCAATCCCCCAGCCGAATACCGGCATCACCACAACCGGAACCATACTTCTCGACGTGCTCAAGACCGTACAGACATTCTTCTCGAACCAGATACAATCCGGCGACGCGGACCAAACCACCGAACACGGGGAGCAGCTCGCCGCCGCGGCGTTGTTGTTCGAGGTCAGCCGGTCGGACCACGACATCGATGAAACGGAAAAGAACCGGATCGAGGAGATCGTTCGATCCAGGTTCGATCTCAGCGCAGAGGAAGTACAGACCGTCATGGAACTGGCCGAGCAGGAGGTTCATGACGCCAGCAGCCTGTACGGATTCACGTCGCTGATCAACGATCACTGGTCAATCGATCAGCGGGTGCATCTGGCGGAGCTGATGTGGCAGGTAGCCTTCGCGGATGGCAGGCTGGATGATCACGAAGTCCACCTGATGCGCAAGATCCAGAAACTCCTGCACATCCCGCACAAGCGATTCATCGGTGCCAAGCTCCAGGCCCGCGAGGAAGCCGACGCGCCGTCGTCGGATCCGGACCTGCGAGCTTTTGACCTTGGGATGTTTGTGCGTGGCGTAGTTGTCACAGATGATGTGAATCTCCTTGTCGGGGGGCGTGTTCTTGTTGATGAACCGTAGAAACTTCGACCACTCGGTGTGGCGATGGCGCTTGGCACACTGACCGAGCACCTCACCCGTGAGCACGTTGAGCGCTGCAAACAAGGTCGAGGTCCCATTGCGCTTGTAGTCGTGCGTCATCGTGGCGTTCCGCCCCCGCTCGATGGCAGCAGGCCGGGCTGGGTCCAGGTCCAGGCTTCAGATCTGGCGCTTGTCGTCGCAGCTGAGCACGATGGCGTTGTCCGGCGGCGCCAGGTACAGACCCACCACATCTGGTCCAGCTTGTCCTGAAAGCTGCTTGTCGTTCGACAGCTTGAAGGTCCTCACCCGGTGCGGCTTTAGACCATGCGCCTGCAGATCTCCAGCGTGTCCGGACATCCTTCCGCTCGGCCAGTCCCGGCTCCATGGGCGGCGTTGTCAGACCCTGTCGCCAGCCGATACCTCGCTCACAGTGCCTTCGTCCTTCTGATTCCGGCCAGTCCCGACTCACGAGAGCGGTTGCGCCACGACCGCCTCCCGCTGATACCCAGGACCTCAGCGATCCCCCGTTGTCACGCCCTTGCGCCGCCAGCAGGACAATCTTCGAGCGTTCGGCCAACCTGACCGAGGTCGAACCGGGACCGCGCCAATTGCTTCAACCTTTGGCGCTCCGACGGTTCCAAAACAATATCCACCGCCACACGCATACCGAATCTGCCATAGTGAAATGAGCTTATATTGTACACTATTTATGACGGGGTACACTAGGAGCCTGGTGCACCCCGTCAAACGCTCTGCAACCCTAATTGATAAATTGGATGGGGTACCGACAGTAGGAGGCGAGCCCCCTCGCCGATTGCGGCTTCGGGCAACGCCTTATCGGCCAGGGGACCGGCGCCCGACCCACAAGGCGGGCTAGAACGGAATATCGTCGTCGAAATCTTCCGATGGGCCCGAGGACGAGGATGACGAGGACGACTTGCCGCCGCCCTGGTAGCCGGCATCCTGATTGAAATCCTCGCCGGACCCGCCGCCGCCTCCGGAGCCGCCGCTCCGGCCGCCGAGCATCTGCATCTCGTTGGCGACGATTTCGGTGGTGTATCGATCATTGCCTTCCTTGTCCTGCCACTTACGCGTCTGGATTCGGCCTTCGACATACACCTGAGAGCCCTTCTTCAGGTACTCGCCGACGATTTCCGCCAGGCGACCGAAAAATACCACCCGGTGCCACTCGGTACGCTCCTGCTGCTCACCGGTGTTCCTGTCCTTCCAACTATCAGTGGTGGCGATGTTGACATTGGCGACGGCGGCGCCGCTGGGTGAGTACCTGATCTCCGGGTCCCGGCCCAGGTTGCCGACCAGGATGGCCTTGTTGACGCCTCTTGCCATGTTTCGCGCTCCTTATCTCGACGTTGATTGGTTGCAGGGTGATGCCGGAGTTTACCAGAACCGGTCATGCCCCGGTTCGGTCTGCATCACCGCCAGGGTCAGAATACTCACCCCGGCCGGATCGTGGAATCACCTCCACGGGTGAGATTCGCCTCATGACAGGACACCGTAGCGGGCCAGTCTTTCCTCATCGAGCCGGCTGCCGTCGATTTTGACGTAAGCCACGCCCTCCTCCGCCACCACCGTGGCTTCCAGCACACCGGGGACACCGGCCAGTTCCAGGGACAAACTCCGGGCCCCGCCGGAAGTCACATCGGGAATCCGCAGCAGGCGGCTCTCGAACAGCGCGGGCACAGGCCCCGTCAGCAGAACCAGCAGCCACAGGATCAGGCCCGCAGCGCACATCCCGGCGACGCCACCGGGACCATACAACCCGTGAACCCAGCCTCCGGCCGCGCCGCCGACGAATACACCCAGAAACTGCCAGGTGTTATAGACTCCGATCGCCGTACCCTTGCCGGCGGCGGGCGCGACTCTGGATACCAGCGACGGCAGCAGCGCCTCCAGGGTATTGAAACCACAGAAGAACAGCCACAGCGCCGCAACCAGCCCCCAGTAGCCGGAATCCCACAGGATTGCCGCCTGGGCGGCCAGCACCAGGCCCACGGCGGCGGGAGCAACCCTGAACACGCGCGTCCCGCGGCCGGCGGCAAGCACCAGGGGGATCATGACCGGCAGGGAACAGGCCAGCACCGGCAGATAGATCCGCCAGTGATCTCCCACATCGATGCCCTGCCCCTCGCTGAGGGCGACGGGGATCGTCACGAACATTGCCATGAGCACGGCGTGCAGTACGAATATCCCGAAGTCGAGACGCAGCAGGTGCGGATCGCCGAGTACCCGGCGCAGGTACTCGGGCACGGTCTCGACGTCGCGGTGCGTGACCGAGCGCGCGGGAGAAGGGACCAACCGCCACAGTACCAGGACGGCCAGGGGCGCCAGGAGGGCGGTGATCCAGAACAGGCCTTTCACGCCGATTATGCGCTCCAGGGCCGGCGCCGCCGCCAGCGAGACCATAAAAACCGCGCCGATCACCATGCCGAGCACCGCCATTGCCTTGTGCCGGTTCTCCTCGCGGGTCAGGTCGGCGGTCAATGCCAGCACCGCCGCGGAAATCGCCCCGGCGCCCTGCAGGAACCGGCCCAATATCACCGTCGCGATATGGTCGCCCATGGCCGCCACCACGCTGCCCAGCGCGAATACCAGCAGGCCCACTGCAATCACCCGTTTGCGGCCCAGGCGATCCGACCACCATCCGAACGGAATCTGCAGCAGCGCCTGGCTCAGACCGTAGGCACCCATCGTGACGCCGACCAGCAGCGGCGTGCTGCCGGGCAGGTCCCGGGCGTGAATCGCGAGAACCGGCAGCAGCAGAAACAGGCCGAACATGCGTAGCCCGAAAATGCCGGCTAGCCCGGCGACGGCGCGTCTTTCGGCCCCGTTCATGGGAAGTCCACTGGAGAGCACAGGCGAATTTGAGTCGGAAAATGAAGGCCGCGTATAGTAGCAGGTTTGACCTTTTCCCCGTTACCGGTCCATGGATACCATCCGCATACGCGGCGCGCGCACGCACAACCTCCGGAACATCCAGGTGGACCTGCCCCGCGACCGCCTGATAGTCGTCACCGGCTTGTCGGGGTCGGGCAAGTCCTCCCTCGCATTCGATACCATCTATGCGGAGGGTCAACGCCGCTACGTGGAATCTCTGTCCGCCTATGCCCGGCAGTTTCTGTCGTTGATGGAAAAGCCGAACGTCGACTCCATCGAGGGCCTTTCTCCGGCCATCTCCATTGAGCAGAAAGCGACTTCCCACAACCCCCGGTCCACCGTGGGCACCGTCACGGAGATCTACGACTACCTGCGTCTGCTGTTTGCCCGCGTCGGCGACCCACGCTGCCCCGAGCACGACATCAGCCTCGAGGCTCAGACCGTATCCCAGATGGTGGACCAGGTCGGAACGCTTCCCGAGGGGACCCGCCTGCTGATTCTCGCCCCGATGGTGGTGGACCGGAAAGGCGAGTTCACCAACCTCTTCGAGCGCCTGCTCGGGCAGGGGTTCATCCGTGCCCGGGTGGACGGAGAGGTGGTGGAGTTGGACGATCCGCCGAGACTCAGGAAGAACTCCAAGCACACCATCGACGTCGTGGTGGACCGCTACGTGGTACGGCAGGGCAACGAACAGCGCCTGGCCGAATCGTTTGAAACCGCCCTGGCGCTCACGGAAGGACTGGCCAAAGTGTCCATCATCCCCGGCGAAGGTCGCGACGACGGGCAGGAATGGGTGTTCTCATCGCGATATGCCTGCCCCCACTGCGGCTACTCGCTGCAGGAGCTGGAGCCGCGGCTGTTTTCTTTCAACAATCCGGCGGGCGCCTGCCCGGGCTGCGACGGTCTGGGTGTAGAGCAGTTCTTCGACCCCGAGCGAATCATTTTCGATTCCAGCCTGAGCCTGGCGGCGGGCGCCATTCAGGGATGGGACCGGCGCAATGCGTTCTACTTCAATCTTCTGAAGTGCCTCTCGCGACACTACGAATTTGACATCGACAAGCCGTTCGGCGATCTCCCGAAGAAGATACAGCAGGCCGTTCTTTACGGAAGCGGGGACGAGAAGATCAAGTTCACCTATCTGCGCGGCCGCGGACGGCCGCTCGAGCGCACCCACCGTTTTGAAGGCGTAGTCAACAACATGCGGCGGCGCTATCACGAAACGGAGTCGGGCAGTGTCCGGGAAGAGCTGGCGCGCTTCATCAACTCGCAGCCCTGTGAAACCTGCGGCGGTTCCAGGCTTCGCCTGGAGGCACGCCACGTGTTCGTGGCCAGCCATGCCATTCACGACATCACGAACATGTCCATCGGCTACGCCAACGAGTTCTTCAACCGGCTCGCTTTGACCGGCCACCGCGCCAGCATCGCGGAGAAGATCGTCAAGGAAATCGGGGAGCGATTCGGGTTCCTGGTGAACGTCGGGCTGGAATACCTGTCGCTGAACCGTTCCGCCGAGACCCTTTCCGGAGGAGAGGCGCAGCGAATACGCCTGGCATCCCAGATCGGATCCGGACTGGTGGGGGTCATGTACGTCCTGGACGAACCCTCCATCGGCCTTCACCAGCGGGACAACGACCGGCTGCTGAGCACGCTGACCCGGCTTCGCGACCTCGGCAATACCGTCATCGTCGTCGAACACGACGAGGAGGCGATCCGGCATGCCGATCATGTCCTGGATCTGGGCCCCGGGGCAGGCGTGCACGGCGGCCGCGTCGTTGCCCAGGGCTCGCCCCATGACATCGAATTGAACCCGGACTCGCTGACCGGGAGGTACCTGGCAGGCACCGAGCGCATCGAGGTCCCGGTCCAGCGTACACCCTGTGACCCGAAGCGCTTGATACGTCTCAGGGGAGCACGTGGCCACAACCTGCGCAACCTGGACGTGGATATTCCGGTGGGCCTGCTTACCTGTATAACCGGTGTATCCGGGTCGGGGAAATCGACGCTCATCAACGATACGCTGTACCCCGCCGTGGCACGGGAGCTCTATCGCGGCCAGCACACGCCGGCCGAGCACGACCGGATCGAGGGTATCGAGAACATCGACAAGGTGATCGATATCGACCAGAGCCCGATAGGCCGGACACCGAGATCGAATCCCGCCACCTACACCGGCCTGTTCACGCCCATCCGTGAACTGTTCGCCGAGACCCCTGAAGCCCGGGCCCGCGGCTACAAGCCGGGGCGCTTCTCGTTCAACGTTCGCGGGGGCCGCTGCGAGGCCTGCCAGGGAGACGGCATGATCAAGGTGGAGATGCATTTCCTGCCGGACATCTACGTCGCCTGCGACGACTGCAAGGGCAAGCGCTACAACCGCGAAACCCTCGACATTCTATACAAGGGCAGGAACATCCACGAAGTTCTGGATATGACCGCGGAGACGGCAGCCGATTTCTTCCACGCGGTCCCCACCATCAAGCGCAAACTCGACACCCTGATGGATGTGGGGCTGAGCTACATCCGGCTGGGTCAGAGTGCAACCACGCTGTCAGGCGGCGAGGCCCAACGCATCAAATTGTCCCGCGAGCTGTCCAAACGGGACACCGGAAAAACGCTCTATATCCTCGACGAGCCGACAACGGGACTGCATTTCCACGATGTCAAGAACCTCCTGCATGTCCTGCACCGTCTCCGGGATCACGGTAATACCATCATCGTGATAGAGCACAACCTGGATGTGGTAAAGACCGCGGACTGGGTGGTGGACCTGGGTCCGGAGGGAGGCACCGCCGGCGGCACCCTTGTGGCCCGGGGGACACCGGAAGAGATTTGCCATATTGAGGCATCGTACACCGGGGAGCACCTGGCGCCGATGCTCAAGAAAGCGCTGCCCGCGTCAAAAAGCGCGTGACATGGCCTGGAGTCGACAACCATGCACCGGGTGTGTTGAACTACCCGTCTTCCCGCGCCGCGAGAGAACTGCAATAATTCACTGATGCGTATACCGAAGCCCGGTTCCCTGATCTCCGCGTGCTGCACGGCGCTGGTGCTGGCTACGGCGCCCCAGGACGGTCTCGCCCAGGACGGCGCGAAGTTCGGTTTCGTGAATATCTCGCAGGTCATAACGCAGTCGGACGAGGGCCGCGCCGAGGCGGCAGAGCTGGAAGCGGTCGGCGCCGGAATGGAAGAGGAGCTTACCGAGCGCCGCCGGGAACTCGAAGCGCTGGTCCAGCAATACGAGGAAACCGTCAGCAGCGGCGAGCCGGACACCGCGCTGCGGGCGCGCATCGAGAGACTGCAGCGGGAGCTCGAGCGCGACGTACGCCAGGCGCAGTCCGATGTCGACACGTCCCGCCAGGACCGCATACAGGCACTCGGCAACAAGGCGGTCGAACTGGTGCGGCGATTCGCCCGAGAGAACGGCTACACCGCGATATTCCGCACAGACGGCGGACAGGTGGTCTACGCAGCCCCGGAAGCCGACATCACGGACCGGATCATCGAGGCCTACAACGAGGCGCATCCCGTCGACTAGGCTCATCGGCCAGAGGGCTGACCTCCTACAGGGCACCCCCTCACGTAGGAGACGAGCCCCCTCGCCGATTACGGCTTCGAGCCACCCCTCTTCGGCCAGAGGGCTGGCCTCCTTCGGGCTTCGTTTGTCCGCCCACAGTGAGGTCGCCGCACCGACCCCCGGTTCATCTGCTCATTGGCGCCCTGGAATGGCGGACTGCGTCGCGGCGTCGGTCTCGGAACCGAAGCGCGCGAAATCGGCTTCCCGCATTCCGATCAGATAGAGGATGCCGTCCAGCCCCGAGGTACCCATGACGTAGCGGGCCTGTTTCCGCACGGACGGCTTTGCGCGGAATGCGATGCCGAGTCCCGCCACACTAAGCATGGGGAGGTCGTTGGCCCCGTCGCCCACGGCGATCACCTGCTCCAGGCGGATGGATTCCTCGTCGGCGATCCGCCTGAGCAGATCCGCCTTGCGGTTCTCATCGACGATTTCGCCTTTCACCCGCCCGGTCAATCGCCCGCCTTCAATCTCCAGCTCGTTGGCGTGGACATAGTCGATGCCGAAGCGGTCCTGGAGAAACCGGGCGAAATAGGTAAAGCCGCCGGACAGTATTGCGATCTTGTAGCGATAGAACTTCAGGGTCTCGATCAACCGCTTTGCGCCGTCGGTAATCTGCAAGGACTCGGCCACTTCCGGAAGCACACCGGCGTCAAGTCCCTTCAGCATCGCCAGGCGCCGGCGGAAACTCTCCTTGAAGTTCAGCTCCCCACGCATGGCGGATTCAGTGATCTCCGCCACCTGCTCGCCCACGCCCGCCGCCTTCGCAAGCTCGTCGATGACTTCGTTCTGGATCAGGGTCGAATCCATATCGAAACACACCAGCCGGCGGTTCCTGCGAAACACATTGTCCTCCTGTATGGCGATATCGATGTCCATGACATGGGAGAGGTTCAGGAACGTCGCGTGCATCACGGACATCTCGTCCACCCGGCCCCGCACCCAGAACTCGATGGCGGTGCGACGCATGTGCTCGGGAGTCGTCAAGGATGCCCGGCCGGAGAGGCGGGTGATGCGGTCGATATTCAGGCTGTTCACCGTGATGAGCTCGGAAACGCGGGCGATATGCTCCGCCTTGACCTGGCGCGCGAGCACCGTGATCACCAGCCGCGACTGGCCCTGCTCACCCACCCACTGCGCGTAGTCCTCGCTGGATATGGGAATGACCCTGATATCGAGGTCCAGCTCGTGCGCGGTGAACATCAGCTCCTTGAACACCGGCGAGTTCGCAGTTTCCGGGGGAAGCTGCACCAGCATGCCCCAGGCGAGGTGATTGTGAATGACGGCCTGGCCGATATCCAGGACGTTCACGCCGTAGCGCCCCAGCACATTGGCCAGCGCGGCGGTGATTCCCGGCCGGTCCAGGCCGGAGACTCTGATCAGGACGACTTCGCTCATGATGCCAGATTGGATGAAAGGGGCGGGAAACTATAAAGCAAGTCCCGGGGCCATGTAAGACCGGCCGGGTCGCGGGACGACGGGGGCGACCCTCTACGGGCTATCCTGCGACCGCCGGGGCTCGACCTACGGGTCCTGCAACCGGGGAATGTGAAATCTACCCTGCGACTGTTGTGGCGACTTGCAAAGTGTTTGCGAGCCGCCAGAAGACGGCGGGTTGCGGCTAGGTGCGCAAACCGGCGTCGGGGATATAGGGCGGTGCCGGGGGCTGTCCCCAGGGCTGTCGAAAACAGGGAGGTTTGAGCCAGAGCGTACAAGGACGTATTTACAGCGGCCCTGGGGGATAGCCCCCGGCACCGGCCTCCCCGGCCAGAGGCTTTGGAATCGACCCGACGCCCACCGTTCTCTCAATGGTGCACTATCCGTGGCGGCGCGCACTTGTTTGGAGTTTCCAGTCTGACCCTCGGCGATTCGGGACGAGGAGCGATCTGAACAGGGGATCCGGCATCCGCGGCCACAGGCAGCCGCGGATGCCGTCAAGGCTACCGGATGATCCCTAAACCACCATGGTCGGGCATTGGGACAGGCTCGTGACCTTGTGGGAGACACTGCCGAGGAGATAACCCTCAACGTCGCCGAGACCCCGGCTTCCGAGAATGATGAGATCGGCGTTCTTGTCCTTGGCGAAGTTCACGATCGTGCGGGCCGGCGGCCCGCTCTTCACGAAGCCGCGAACCTTGCTCGAGCCGGCGTCCGCAGCGTGCTTCTTGGCATACTCCACCACATTCTTGGCGTGCTCCTGCATGGACTGATCGAGGTTCTCCGGGCGCTCCGGGTTGACCATGGACATTGAAGCTTCCAGCAGGCTGTAGTGCCGGTAAACACACAGCAGCAGAATCTCGGAGTCGCATTTCTCCTGCAGCTGCACCGCCAGTTCCAGGGCGGCGAGCGCCCGGTCCGAACCGTCAACGGGTACCAATATACGTTCAAACATCGTTGGTATCTCCTTGTATTATTTGCTGAAAGCCACGTCGCGCAGAAACAGTGCTATCTGCGGGAAAAAGATCAACAGCACGGCCGACAGCAGCAATATAAACACGAACGGCGGCGTACCGCGGATCACGTCCATATACGGCCTTTTGAACACGGCTATTGCCGTAAATATGTCGCACCCGAATGGCGGTGTAGCGGATCCGATGGCGACTTGCAGCGTGATCAGTATGCCGACGTGCACCTTGTCCAGACCGACAGCTTCGATTGCCGGCATGAAAATCGGTACCATGATCAATATTACGACTATCGGATCGACGAACATACAGCCGATAAAAAACGCGATCGATATGACAATCAGCACACCGATCGGACCCATGTCCATGATGCCGATTCCCTCCAGGATGGCTTGGGGTATCTGGGCGAAGGAGATCACCCAGGAAAAGGCAGCGCCGGCGGCGACCAGAATGAACACCACCGCGGTGATCAGGCCAGTGGACTTGGATATGGCGTAGAGATCCGAGAACTTGAGCTCGCGGAAAACGACGAACTCCAGGATAACCGCGTAGAGCACGCATGCGGCCGCGGCTTCAGTCGGGCTGAATATGCCGCCATAGATGCCACCGATGATAATTACCGGGAAGCCGAGCGGCCACACGGCCTGCCGGATCGAAGTCAGTCGTTCACCCCACGTCGCCTTCGGTTCGGTCGGCACGTTATTGCGCCAGGCGTAAAACACGCTGTAGGAAGCGAAGAATGCCAGGATCATCAGACCCGGGCCGACGCCGGCGATGAACAGCTCGGCGATTGATGTCTGCGCCACCACACCGTAGATGATCATGCCTATGCTGGGCGGAATCAAAAATGCGATGTCACTGGAATTGATGATCAGCGCCAGGGTAAAAGAATCGTTGTAGCCGGCCTTCAGCATCTTGGGGCGCAGTGGCGAGCCCACGGCCACCACGGTCGCCTGGGTCGACCCCGACACGGCCCCGAACAACGTGCATGCCGTGGCGGTGCTGACCGCGAGTCCTCCTTTTACATGACCGACGAATCGCATCACCATATCGATCAGTCGGTCCGCGGACTGGCCGCGCGTCATGATATCCGCGGCCAGGATGAACATCGGTACAGCGATCAGCGATGCCGGCCGTATGCCGGCCATCATCTGCTGGATCATGAAATCCATCTTGCCGAAACCACCGAACATCTCGAAAAATCCGATGAACGCCGCCACGATCAGGGGAATCATCATTGGAAACCCCAGAAGCAGGAGGACGATCATCGTTATCATCATTATCGTTGCCATTATCCCACCCTCCCCTGTTTATACTTCGAGCTCGGTATCTTCGTAGCCTTCCAGGACGTTGGTCGACAGATAGACGTCCTTTTCCGTTATGTTCTTCACAGCCGTAAGCACATACTGCACGCCGGTGACGGCGAAACCCAGCGGCGCCCAGATATAAATCCACCAGACCCCGATCTGCATCGAGGGGAGCACACGGCCGCTGTTTTTCACGTCGACTATATAAATCACCGAGAAATAGCACAGCATGAACATCGCCACGGCGGTAATGATGGACGCGGCGATCATCAGCGATTTGCGCCCCATGAAGGGAAGAGCGTCATAGATGGCCGACATCCGTATGTGCCGCCCGTGACGGGCGGCATAGCCGATGCCGGCGAAGGTAATCAGAATGATAAGGGCCCGGTTGAGCTCCTCGAGGAAAAAGAAACTGTACCCAAAGCCGAATCGGCCCACCACGTTGGCGCATGTGCCGAAGGCCATGAGCAGAACACCGGCCGACAGGGCGAAGGACTCGAACCTGCTTATTAGCGAATCGACCCATCCCAGCGGTCCGGGCAGGCTCGATTCGTGTGCACTCTTGTTGGACTCGCTGGACATTGACTACCCTCCAGTAGTGGTGTGCCTCAATAGCATCCCGAAACAGCAACGGGAGGCGGGCCAAGGCCCGCCTCCCGCGCTGCAATATCGGTAGATGAATACCTTGTTATTGTTCGGGTAATCGTCCCCTAAGAGCCCGAGGTCGCTTCCTCCAGGTCTTGCTTCATCTGCTCGAGAATCTGCTTGCCGCTGTCACCGGTCATTTCGATGAACTTATCCTCGACTCGTTGGGCGGACTCCCTGAAGCACTCCTGCTGCTCCGGGCTCAGGCGGGTGATCGTCACGTCACTCTCGTTCCTGATTTTTTCCAGCTCACGCTCATTGGCCATCTTCTGCCATTCGACCGTATGCTCGAACGCCGCATCCGCAGCATCTTCGATAAGCGATTGGGTCTCCCCGTCAAGCCCGTCGTAGAACTCCTTATTGGCCATAACGGCGGTGGTGAACTGGTTGTGGCCGGTGTAGGTAATGTGGTTGATCACCTCGTACAACCCGGTGGAGTACAGCCAGAAGGCAGGGTTTTCCTGGCCCTGGATGATGTTGGTTTGCAGAGCACCATAGACCTCGCCCCAGGGAAGCGGGGTGGGCGTGGCGCCGAAAGCCTGGTAGGACTCAACCAGCAGTGGGTTGGTCATAACGCGGAACTTGACTTCGTTCAGGTCTGAACAGCTTTCAAGCGGCTCCTTGGTGGTCATGGCCATCTCGCCTTCCGGAAACATCTCCAGGAGGTGCAGCCCGTTTTCGGCGTACAGGTCCTTGAAATGCGTGTGGATGGCTTCGCTGTTCTTGAAAAATCTGGCCAGCGCGTCCTGATCCTGAGGCAGGAGATACGGCACAAAGAATACCTGCGCTTCCGGGATCAGGGAGCCGGTGAAGCCGGGCGACTGGTCCACGAACTGCAGAATACCGGCCTGGGCCTGTTCCATGGTGTCGGCAGACTCACCGAGCGTACCGTACGGGAACAGCTGAACCTCGTGGTCGGAATTGGCCTCGACATGCTCCTTGAATTTCTGGGCGAATTGGCCCTGTACGTCTTCCATGGCCTCTTCGAATGCGTATTTCCAGGTTGCAGCCTGGGCCTGGCCGAACAGCATCGTCGACCCTAGCGCCGCGGCAACAATGCTTGTAATAAGCGACTTTTTCATTTTCAAACTCCTCGATTGGTTATTCAACGGTATACGGGGTTGTACCAGACGGATTCGAATATACAAAACCCACTGGACTCGCAAGCCCAGGATACTCAAAGGTGAGTGATCAAAGGCTAACGTGATTGAATCGACCGAGTCCAGCGTATTCCGGAAAACGCAAAAAAAGCGCCTGATTTTGCGAAATTTCCGAAAAAATGTTCTTTTCGAGGGAATCATGCCGAACAACGCCGTATTCCGGCGGCCACCGCCGGCACGAGGCGCGTGTGCGGTGTATCCCGGCAGTTCAACGCCGGCAGCATGACACCGTGGGCGCACCACGAGGAAGGCATGCACTCAAATCGGGCAAGATTCGGCCCGCTGACTCGGCGGGGCCTTTGCAACGCACCCGGTCAGCGAAGTCTCAGAAACAGGCCCGAACGCACCTTGGGATCGAACCATGTGGACTTCGGTGGCATGACGCGCCCGGCATCGGCAACCGCCATGAGCTGCTGAATGGTCACGGGGTGACAGGCGAAGGCGACGCCTCCGTTCCCCCGGCAGCGTTCGGCGAGCCCCGCCATGCCCGAAGCGCCGGAGATGCTTTCACACCGTTCGTCGCATCGGACGTCCGCGATCCCCAGAATCGGCCCCAGTATGCGGTCGTGGAGGATGGTGATATCCAGGCTGTCCACCGGGTCCGCTGCGGGGATGGACGACGGGTCGACGCGCAACCGATACCATCGCCCCTCCAGCAGCATTGCAAACTCCCGCGGGCGCGACGGTGCCGCGTCCCGGTCTGCTGCACCATCCAGGTATTCCACCTCGAAGTTTCCAGACAACCGATCGAGCAGCTCGTCCGCGCCGAACCCGTTCAAATCCGTGACGTAGCGGTTGTACGCGAGGATACGCAGCTGGTCATCCGGGAAAAGCACTACCAGCAGGTAGTTGTAGGGTTCCGTACCGGTGTGATGCGGATTCCGCTGCCGCCGCGCCTGCGCGAATCTCGAACCCGCCGCGGCCCGGTGATGGCCGTCCGTGAGATACGCCTCACCGACCTCCTTGAAGTGCCGCTGCAGGCTCTCCTGCACTCCGGCGTCGTCGATACACCAGATGCTCTGCGCGACACCGTCGTCAGCAACGAAATCGATGGACGGCGGCGACTTCGTGACTTCTCTCGTGACAGCATCGATCCCGGGATGGTGGGCGTAGGTCAGGCAAACGGGGCTCGAAGCCGCGCCCACGACATCGTTGTAGCGCGCCAGCTGATCCTCGCGGTTGGTTTGCGTGTACTCGTGCTTCTTGATGACATCCAGGTCGTATTCGGCTATCGGTACCTCCCCAACCAGGCCGACCTGCTCGTGGCAATCCATCCGCAGCCGGTATACGAACAGGCAGGGGGCGCCGGTGTCCCGGAAGGCGCCCTGCCCCAGCAGGTTCTCGAGGTTTCTCCGGTTTTCCTCGAGGAGCACATCCAGAGTCGGCCGTTCGGCCGCCGGAAACTCCTCCAGCGACCGCATGGCATTGACGTAGTTGTTCGGGTGCTCCCGCGCGTAGAGATTGCGTTGGGCCGGCGTGAGCGCATCAAAGGCCGGCGCCACCACGTCGTGAACCCGCTCCGGCGCTACAAGATAACCCCTGAACGGAAGCACCGAGGGCATCGTCAGCCGTTGCGCTGCTGGAAATCGTTCATGAAGTCCGCCAGTACCCGCACGCTCTGCTCCGGCAGCGCGTTGTAGATGCTGGCCCGGCAGCCGCCGACGCTGCGGTGCCCCTTGAGGTTGAGCAGGTTCGCGGCATCGGCTTCTTTCAAAAAGCGTTTCTCCAGCTCTTCCGACGGCAACCGGAATACGACGTTCATGTGGGAGCGCGAGGCCCGGTCCACAGGGCAGCTGTAGTAGCCGCCGCTGTTGTCGATGGCATCGTACAGCAGGGCGGATTTACCGGCGGCGCGCTTCTCCATGGCGTCGATGCCGCCCTGTGCCTTCATCCACTTCAACACCTTGCCCACCATGTAGATGGTGAATACCGGTGGTGTATTGAACAGTGAGTCCTTGTCAAGATGAACGTCATAGCGAAGATACCTGGCCACGTCCGGGTGGACATTTTCCAGGACCGATTTGCGCACGAAGACCATCGCCATCCCCGCGGGACCCAGGTTCTTCTGGACGCCGCCGTACACGAGGTCGAACTTCTCCCAGGGGATCCGGCGGGACATGAAATCGGATGACATGTCCGCCACCAGGGGAACGTCGACCTCCGGCCATTCGAAGAACCGGATGCCGCCGATGGTTTCGTTGGACGTGATGTGTACGTAGCGCGTGCCGTCCTCGATGTTGATCTCGTCGCGGGCGGGCATCCGGGTGTAGTCGTCCGCGGCCCCGTCCCATGCGGTATAGATGTCTCCGTAGTGAGCGCCGTCCTTGATGGCGCCCTGCGCCCAGCTGCCGGAGTCGGCGTAACCGGCCCGGCCACCGCCGGCGAGCAGGTTCATCGGCACCATGGCGAACTGGAGGGTGGCGCCACCCTGGATGAACAGCACGCCGAAATCTTCGGGCACCTCGAATACCTCCATGGCAAGCTGCATCGCCTCCTGGTGAATGTCATCGTACTCCCTGGCGCGGTGGCTCATCTCTATCAACGACATTCCAGTGCCGTGATAGTCCACGAACTCCCGCTGGGCCTCTTCCAGAATCTCCAGAGGCAGCGTGCAGGGGCCCGCGCAGAAATTGTGAGCGCGATTGGTCATGATTTGATCTCTCCCGGCTGGTATGAAGGAACCACCGTTTTACACGCGGCCCCCCCGAGGCATCAATTCTCGAGGTTTACGCAGTGCAGGACCCGTCCCTGCTCAAAGGCGTCGATAATCTCCACCACGCCTTCCGCCACTGCGTTCTGGGCCTGGGTCGTAGAGGCCCCGATATGGTGCGTCCCGTAGACGTTGGGATGACGGGCGAGCACCGAGTCGAACCTGCCATCGCCGGAGGCGGGCTCGTCCCGGAAGACATCGAGCCCCGCACGGATGCCCTTTTCATCCATGGCGCGGACCAGGGCCTGCTCGTCGACGACGTCGCCGCGGGAAGTGTTGAGAATGATGCCGCCGGGCGCCAGTCGGCTCAACAGCGCATCGTTCACCATGGCCTTTGTTTCGGACGAAGCTGGCACGTGGAAGCTGAGCACGTCGCAGCGCTCGGCGAGCCGGTCGAGATCATCCACATCCACGGCGCCGATGGCGGCCAGCCGCTCGCGCACGTCATCTGCCCGCCCGGGCCTGCCTATGACGTGGACGCGCATACCGAACGCCGCCGCCCGCTCCGCCACCGCCAGGCCGATGGCGCCCAGGCCGATGATGCCGATGCACCGGCCATAGAGGCCCTCGGCCACGGAGTATTTTTTCTTGTTCCATCGCCCCGCCCGCAGGTCGATCACGTTATCGGGAATGTTCCGGTCGAGCGCCAGCAGCAGACCCATGGTCAGCTCGGCCACCGCCACGGCATTGCGACCGGGGACATTGCAGACGCGCACCTGCTTTCCAGCTGCGCCATCCGTGTCGATGGTGTTCGTGCCCGCACCGGCACGGACAACGATCCGGAGCGCATCGCCCGCTCGGATGGCGGCGCTGTCGACAGCGGTGCTGCGAACCACCAGGGCGTCAAATCCGGGCACGGTACCGGGCAGGCTTTCAGAGGTCAGGTCCGGCTGGTATTCACAAGAATGGCCGCGGTCCCGAAGCTGATTCAGGTAGCGTTCCGGGAACTTGTCCGCGAACAGAATTTTCATCGCCGGCGCCTCACAATGGAGGACGAACGTTACCTACACTGCAATCCGAGTCGCTTGTCTGTGGTCGCCAGCGGCGGGTCCGTAGGCGACCCGGTAACCGGAAGCCCCGCTCCCGCCCTGCCGGGTTTCCCTGGTGTGCATCTGGCAAGGTCACGGGTGCACCCCAGCCCCTGCCGGCCGATGTGCCCCGTCGGCGAGAGTAAGTGTTTCGGTTTGTAGACGGGCGGCGGAGTAAGGGCCGTGCCGGGGACCCTCCCCCAGGGCTGTCGAAAACAGGGATGTTTGAGCCAGAGCGTACACGGATGTATTCCCTCCTTCGGTCCGCAAACGGCAGGGGCCATCCAATCGTATCAGCGCCGCCGCTCTGGTAGACTCAAAAGGTGGGTGAATTATCGTCGCACATCCATTCTTGACGACGCTCGACTCACGGGTCATTCCATGGCAACTCCGGATTCTGAGTCGCATACCCGCCAACCCGGGGCGACCGCCGCATTCCCACATAACGGCAAGACTTCCCTGATCGCTGCCCGGCGGCCGGGTGTTATTCTAAGATCATGATCTGTGCTGTATCCCTGTTCCCTTCGCAAGGGTTGGAAACATGAGCGACAAGCTGAAAGAAGAAGCACTCGAGTATCATCGCGCCGCACCGGCCGGCAAACTGGCGATCACCGCCACCAAGCCGATGGCCACCCAGCACGACCTGACGCTGGCTTACTCGCCCGGCGTCGCGGCGGCCTGCGAGGTGATCGCGGCCGACGAAAGGGAGGCCGCCACCGTAACCTGCCGCGGCAATCTGGTGGGCGTGGTCACCAACGGCACGGCGGTCCTGGGCCTGGGCGCCATCGGCGCGCTGGCCGCCAAGCCGGTGATGGAAGGCAAGGCCGTCCTGTTCAAGAAGTTTTCGGGAATTGATGTCTTCGACATCGAGATCGAGGAGCGCGACCCGGACCGCTTCGTGGACATCGTCTCCGGCCTGGAAGCCACCTTCGGCGGCATCAACCTCGAGGACATAAAGGCGCCGGAATGCTTCGAGATCGAGCGCAAGCTCCGGGAACGAATGCGGATCCCGGTATTCCACGACGACCAGCACGGCACCGCGATTGTCACCGCCGCCGCGATCATCAGCGCCCTCAAGGTGGTCGACAAGTCCATTGAGGATGTGACTCTGGTGGCTTCCGGCGCCGGCGCTGCCGCCCTCGCCTGCCTGGACCTGCTCGTGAGCCTGGGCATGCGGCGCGAGGCCATCACCATTGTCGACCGTGTCGGCGTCGTATACAGCGGGCGGACGGAAAGCATGGACCCGTACAAGGCGCGATACGCCGCCGACACTGACGACCGGACCCTGACGGATGCGCTGCTGGGCGCCGACATTTTCCTCGGCCTGTCGGCGCCCGGCGTAGTACAGCCGGATCAGCTCAAGGGCATGACCAGCCAACCCATCATCCTGGCCCTGGCCAATCCCATACCGGAGATCATGCCGGAAATCGCCAAGGAGGCCCGGCCGGACGCCATCATCGCCACGGGCCGGTCCGATTACCCGAACCAGGTCAACAACGTGCTGTGCTTCCCGTTCATATTCCGCGGTGCCCTGGACGTGGGTGCCACGGAAATCAACGAGGCCATGAAGATCGCCTGCGTGACGGCGCTTTCCGAGCTGGCGGAATCGGAGTCCTCGGACGTCGTGACCAAGGCCTACGCCGGCGAGCCGTCATCCTTCGGACCGGAGTACCTGATCCCGAAGCCGTTCGATCCGCGCCTCATCACCATGGTGGCCCCGGCGGTGGCCCGGGCCGCCATGGACAGCGGGGTCGCCGTCCGTCCCATAACCAATCTCCGGGATTACGAACAGTATCTGAGCCAGTTCGTCTACAAGTCCAGCGGCGTGATGGAGCCGGTCTTCGACCGCGCCAAGGAAGACCCCAAGCGGATCTGCTACGCCGAGGGGGAAAACGAGAATATCCTGCATGCGGCACAGCAGGTGATCGACGGCGGCATTGCCCGGCCGGTACTGGTGGGGGACCCCGACACCATCAGCCGGAAGATCCGGGCGCTCAAGCTGCGCATCCACGAAGGGGAGCACTACGAAGTCGTCAACCCGGCCCAGGACCCGCATCTCGAGGAGTTCTCCAGCGAGTTCTACCGCCTGAAGTGCCGGGAAGGCGTATCCCCCACCCGGGCGCGCCACATCGTGCGCTCCCGCAATACTGCGTTCTCGTCCCTGATGGTCCGGCTCGGCTACGCGGACGCCCTGCTGTGCGGCACCATCGGACCGTTCCAGGAGCACCTGGAGCGGGTCAACGACATTATCGGCAAGGCACCGGGGGTATCGGATTTCTCCAGCCTGGTGGTCCTGATCCTGCCCACCGGCACGTTCTTCATCTGCGACACCCACGTGACCTACGAGCCCTCCTCCCAGGAGATAGCGGAAATGGCGATACTGGCGGCCGCGGAAGTCGAGCGCTTCGGCGTCAAGCCGAAAGTGGCGCTGATATCCCATTCCAACTTTGGCAACCGCCGGGACGAATCGTCGGCCAAGATGCAGGCGGCGCTGGGGCTGCTTCGCGAACGGGCACCGGGCCTGGAAGTGGACGGCGAGATGCATGCCGACGCCGCGGTTCTGGAGGACATCCGGCGCATCACGCTCCCCGACTCGACGCTGCACGGCTCGGCCAACCTGCTCATCATGCCGAATGTGGATGCCGCCCATATTTCCTACAATCTGCTCAAGGTACTTGGCGGCGGGGTATCCGTGGGACCAATCCTGCTGGGCACCGCCCGGCCGGCGCACCTGGTGACCCAGTCCATCAGCGTCCGTGGCCTGGTCAACATGACGGCCATCGCCGTGGTGGATGCCCAGATCCGGGAAAAGGAGCACAACGGCGCCGTCCCGGAGCGCTGAAGCCGAACGGGTGCGGGCCCACGGCCGTGGGCCTCCATTCCAGCATGGTAAGATGCGCCGGGGGTCGATCATGACGCGATCAGTGTCAAGGCGTCGTGGCAGCGTTACCAACAACGAGAGGTTTTTCATATGGCGCAACCCGAAGAACGCGTAACCGACGTAGACGCCCTGGAGACCCAGGAATGGTTGGAATCGCTGGAAGCGGTGATCGAACGCGAGGGTCCCGGGCGGGCCCATTTCCTGCTCGAGAAGCTGATCGACAAGGCGCGCCGCTCGGGTGCCTATCTCCCCTACAAGCTCACCACCGCCTACCTCAATACCATTCCCGCCGCCCAGGAGCAGCGCTCCCCCGGTGACGCGGCGATCGAATGGCGCATCCGCTCGCTGATCCGCTGGAACGCCCTGGCCATGGTGGTGCGGGCCAACCGCAAAAGCAGCGAGCTCGGCGGCCATATCGCCAGCTTCGCCTCCGCCGCCACCCTGTACGACGTCGGTTTCAATCACTTCTGGCGCGGCCGCACGGACACCCAGGGCGGCGACATGGTCTACATCCAGGGCCATTCGGCGCCCGGCATCTACGCCCGGGCCTACCTGGAAGGCCGGCTCGGGGAGGAGGACCTGGACAAGTTCCGCCAGGAGGTCGACGGCAACGGGCTGCCCTCCTACCCCCATCCCTGGCTGATGCCGAATTTCTGGCGGTTCCCCACCGTCTCCATGGGCCTGGGACCGATTACGGCAATTTACCAGGCGCGCTTTACGCGCTACCTGCACAACCGGGAGCTCATCGACGCCGCCGACCGCAAGGTATGGTGCTTCTGCGGGGACGGCGAGATGGACGAACCGGAATCCATGGGCGCCATCGGCCTCGCCGGCCGCGAGCGTCTGGACAACCTGGTGTTCGTGATCAATTGCAATCTGCAGCGCCTGGACGGCCCGGTGCGGGGCAACGGCAAGATCATCCAGGAACTCGAGAGCGAGTTCCGCGGGGCCGGCTGGAACGTGATCAAGGTGATCTGGGGCTCGTACTGGGATCCGCTGCTGCTGCGGGACACCCAGGGGCTGCTGGCCAGGCGCATGGAGGAGGCGGTGGACGGCGAGTACCAGGCTTTCAAGGCCAAGGGCGGCGCCTACACCCGGGAGTATTTCTTCGGCAAGTATCCGGAGCTGAAGGAAATGGTTGCCAATATGACGGACGAAGACATCTGGCGCTTGAACCGCGGCGGCCACGACCCCCACAAGATCTACGCCGCATACTACGAAGCAATGCGCCATAACGGCCAGCCCACGGTAATCCTTGCCAAGACCGTCAAGGGCTACGGGATGGGCGACGCCGGTGAAAGCGAGAACATCACACACCAGCAGAAGAAGATGGACTCGGAATCGCTGAAGCAGTTCCGCGACCGGTTCAAGATACCAGTCGACGACAAAGACATCGACAACGTTCCCTACTACCGGCCCGCCGACGACAGCGAGGAAATCAAGTACCTGAAGGCGCGGCGGGAGGCGCTGGGCGGCTATGTCCCGCGCCGCTACGCCGACGCCGAACCGCTGCCCATCCCGGATCTGGATGCGTTCAAGAATCAGCTCGAAGGCAGCGGCGACCGGGAAATCTCCACTACCATGGCCTTCGTGCGGATACTGACGACGCTGACCCGGGACAAGAACATCGGCAAGTATGTGGTGCCCATCGTCCCTGACGAGTCGAGAACCTTCGGCATGGAAGGCCTGTTTCGACAGCTCGGCATCTATGCCCCCGCGGGGCAGCTTTATGAGCCCGAAGACTCGGATCAGCTGATGTATTACCGGGAGGACAAGAAGGGCCAGGTCCTCCAGGAAGGTATCACCGAGGCGGGCTCTTTTTCGTCCTGGCTCGCGGCGAGCACCTCCTACGCCAACCACGGGGTCAACATGATCCCATTCTACATCTACTACTCGATGTTCGGGTTTCAGCGGGTGGGCGACCTGGCCTGGGCCGCGGGAGACTCCCAGGCCCGCGGCTTCCTGCTGGGCGGCACCGCCGGCCGCACGACCCTGGCCGGCGAAGGCCTGCAGCACCAGGACGGCCACAGCCATGTCCTGTCGTCCACGATCCCCAACTGCGTTTCCTACGATCCGACTTATGCCTATGAGCTCGCCGTGCTGATTCACCACGGGATGCAGCGCATGTTCGTCGACCAGGACAACGTGTTTTTCTACATTACCGTGATGAACGAGAACTACGCCCATCCGCCGATGCCGGAAAATGCGCGGGAGGGCATCATAAAGGGGCTGTACCTGCTGAAGGACGGCGGTGGCGACGGGGCAAAGCCCAAGGTTCAGCTGATGGGCAGCGGCACCATCCTGCGGGAAGTGGAGGCCGCCGCTGAGCTGCTGAAGGAAAAGTTCGACGTGGATTCCAACGTATGGAGCGCCACCAGCATGACGGAGCTGCGCCGCAACGGCCTGGATGTGCACCGCTGGAACGACCTGCACCCCCATGAGCAGCCCCGCAAGAGCCACGTGGAACAGTGCCTGGAATCCCACAAGGGACCGTTCGTGGCGGCCACCGACTACATGCAGGCCTATTCCGATCAGATCAGGGCATTCGTCCCGGGCCGGTACTCGGTGTTGGGTACCGACGGGTTCGGCCGCAGCGACACCCGGGCGCAGCTGCGAAAGCACTTCGAGGTGGACCGCAACTACGTGGCCCTCGCGGCATTGAAGGCGCTCGCCGACGATGGCGAAATCCCGGTGGAACGCGTGCGGGAAGCGATTGGCACGCTGGGAATCGATCCGGAAAAACCCAATCCGGTAACCGTATGAGTCGGGAGGCGGGAAAGCAATGACAAGCAAAGAGATTCAAGTACCCGATATCGGTGACTTCGAGGGTGTGCCGGTAATCGAGATACTGGTCAGCGAAGGCGACGACATTGACGCCGAAACGCCGCTGGTCACCCTGGAAAGTGACAAGGCTGCCATGGACGTGCCTTCTCCGGCAGCCGGCAGGATCACAGAGATCCTCGTAAAGGTCGATGACAAGGTGTCCAAGGGCAGCCCCCTGCTGATGCTGGAAGTCGACGGCGAAGCGGAAGACCAGGCCACCGGGCCCTCCGCCGAAGCCCCTGATTCCGACCGCGACGCACCGCAGCAGGAACAGGAGCCGCAGCAGGAACAGGAGCCGCAGCAGGAACAGGAACAGGAACAGGAGCAGGAACAGGAGCAGGAGCAGGAGGCGGCCGGGTCGTCCAGCGGCACCCGCGCCGTCACCGTGCCGGATATCGGGGATTTCTCCGGCGTCGAGGTCATCGAGGTGCATGTCAGCGCCGGAGATGAAATCGATGCCGAGGACCCCGTGATCACGCTCGAGAGCGACAAGGCCACCATGGATGTGCCGTCACCGGCAGGCGGTACCGTGGTCGAAGTGCAGGTAAAAACCGGCGACAGGGTCTCCCAGGGCGACCCGGTGCTGACTCTCAAAGGCGGTGATTCGGAAGCCTCGAAGCAACCGGAAGCGGCGAAACCGGACCGGGCCCCCGCGGCGAGCGAGAGCAAGCCCGCAGATTCCCGGCCCGAGCCCGAATCCCCACCGGAGCGAACCGGGGACGGGGAGCCAGCACCGCCGCCGACACTGCCGGCCGGAGACGGCAGAGACAAGGGCGCGCCGCCCCACGCCAGCCCGTCCGTGCGCCGCTTTGCCCGGGAGCTCGGCGTGGACATCTCCCAGGTCCGGGGCAGCGGCCGCAAGGACAGGATCCTCAAAGAAGACGTCCAGAGCTGGGTCAAAAGCCGCATCCAGGACACGCCGCCGCAAACCGCCGCCGCACCCACCGGCAGCACCGGTGGCGCCCTGCCGGCGATGCCGGACATCGATTTCTCGCAGTTCGGCGAAGTGGAAGTGGTGCCGCTCAACCGCATCAAGAAGCTTACCGCCGCCAGCGTCCACCGCTCCTGGCTCCACGTCCCGCACGTCACCCAGCACGAGGAAGCGGACATTACGGAGCTGGAAGCGTTTCGCCAGGATCTGAAGAAGGAAGCGGCGGACCGGGGCGTCAAGGTGACCATGCTGGCGTTCCTGATCAAGGCCTGTGTCGCGGCGCTGCGCGAGTACCCCAGCTTCAACGCGTCGCTGGAGAACGGCGGGGCCAACCTGATACTGAAGAAGTACTGCAATATCGGTATCGCGGTGGAGACCCCGGACGGCCTGGTGGTGCCCGTGATCCGGGGCGCCGACCGCAAGGGGATCTACGACCTGGCCAGGGAGCTGGGCGAGGTGAGCCAGCGCGCCCGGGACCGGAAGCTGTCGCCGAACGACCTGCAGGGCGCATGCTTCACGATCTCCAGTCTCGGCGGCATAGGCGGTACGGCCTTCACACCGATCGTCAATGCCCCGGAGGTCGCGATCCTCGGGGTATCCAGGGCGCAGATGAAGCCGGTATACGAGAACGGGGAGTTCGTGCCGAGGCTGATGCTGCCCCTGGCGCTGTCCTATGACCACCGGGTCGTTGACGGTGCCGAGGGCGCCCGCTTCGTCGTGTTCCTGTCCAGAGTGCTGGGGGACGCCCGGCGGCTGCTGTTGTGATCGTCGTTCAGACAAACAGAAAAAGGAATCGCAGGCGGACACCATGAGTACTGAAATCAAAGTTCCCGATATCGGTGATTTCACCGGTGTAGAGGTCATCGAGGTATTGGTCCGGGAGGGCGACCGTATCAACCCCGAGGATCCGTTGATCACCCTGGAAAGCGACAAGGCGGCCATGGATGTCCCGGCGCCGCAGGGCGGCAGGGTAACCTCCGTGCTGCTGAAGGTGGGTGACAAGGTGTCCGAAGGCTCTGCCATTCTGGTACTGGAAGCCGATGCCGCCGGCGAGGAATCCAACAAGGAGCCGGGTGGGGAATCCGAGTTCGACGAGTTCATGAAAACGCCCGGACCGGAGCTCGGTGGCGACAACGACGGCACGGACGAAGGCGAGCCCGTCGAATACGACCGAGACCTGGTGGCCGGGGACCCCGCCACCGAGCTGGAGTCCGATATGCGCGCCGACGTGGTGGTCCTGGGCGCCGGGCCCGGCGGCTATACCGCCGCATTCCGGGCGGCCGACCTGGGCCTGTCGACGATTCTGGTGGAGCGCTACCCGACGCTGGGTGGCGTCTGCCTGAATGTCGGCTGCATCCCCTCCAAGGCCCTGCTACATACCGCGGAAGTGATCGCCATGGCGCGGTCCATGGAGTCGCACGGTGTTGCATTTTCGGACCCGGAGATCGACCTGGACAAGCTGCGGACCTGGAAGGACGGCATCGTCGGCAAGTTGACGAAAGGGCTCACGGGACTCGCGAAACAGCGACAGGTCAAGGTGATCCAGGGCAAGGGAGAATTCACGGGACCCAATCACCTGTTGGTGGACTCCGAGGACGGCGAGCTGACGATATCTTTCGACCGCGCCATCATCGCGGCTGGCTCCCAATCCACCAGGCTGCCGATATTTCCCGACCACGAACGGGTGCTCGATTCCACCAGCGCCCTGGCGCTCCCGGAGATTCCGAAGAGCATGCTCGTCATCGGCGGCGGCATCATCGGCCTGGAAATGGCGACCGTCTACAGCGAGTTGGGCAGCCGTATTACCGTGGTGGAGCTCACCGGCGGCCTCATGCCCGGGGCCGACCGGGACCTCATCAAGCCGTTCGAACGGCACATCAGAAAGCGCTACGAGAACATTTACCTGGATACCCGCGTTACCCGACTGGATGCCGCCGCTGACGGCGTCACCGTGCATTTCGAGGGCGAGTCCGCTCCGTCCACCGCGAAGTTCGACTACGTACTGACCGCCGTGGGCCGCACTCCCAACGGGCACAATATCGGCGCCGAGCATGCCGGCATCGAAGTCCAGAAGAACGGCTTCATCAAGGTTGATTCCCAGCAGCGCACCAATGTTGCCCACATCTTCGCGATCGGCGACATCGTCGGCCAGCCCATGCTGGCCCACAAAGCCACCCACGAAGGCAAGGTGGCGGCGGAAGTCTGCGCCGGGCACAAGAGCCATTTCGATGCCCGGGTGATACCAAGCGTAGCCTACACGGACCCGGAGGTGGCCTGGGTCGGCGTGACGGAAGCGGAGGCTAAAGAGAAGGAACTGGACTTCGGCAAGGGTACGTTCCCCTGGGCGGCCAGTGGCCGGTCCCTGGGCCTCGGACGGGATGAAGGCCTGACCAAACTCCTGTTCGACAAGGAGTCCGGCCGGTTGATCGGCGCCGGCATGGTGGGCCCCCACGCAGGCGATCTCGTCGCCGAAGCGGCACTGGCGATCGAGATGGGCTGCGACGCCCAGGACATCGGCTTGACCATCCATCCGCACCCCACGCTGTCGGAAACCATCGCGTTTTCCGCCGAAGCCTTCGAGGGCACCATCACGGATCTCTACATCCCCAGGCGGTAGCCCGGCGGCCGGGCCCGGATTCCGCCGCCGGATTCGTTAAGCAGCACCGCCATGCCCCGTATACTCGCCTCCATCTCCGCCCATGGCTTCGGCCACATGGCGATTTCCGCGCCGGTACTGGACCGACTGTGCGAGCTCGATCCGGAGTGCCGGATCACCGTTTCCAGCTCCGTTGCCGAAGACGTTCTGCAAAGCCGCATTCGATGCCCTTTCGAGCTCGTCCCTGATCCGCTGGACTTCGGGCTGCGCATGAACCGCGATCTGTCCGTCGACGTGGCGGCGACCGTCTGCGCCTACCGGGAAATCCACGCAGACTGGGAGGGGCAGGTCCGGCGGCGCGCCGAATGGCTGTTGGATTCACGCTTCGACCTGGTGCTGGCCAACATCTCCTGTCTGAACATCGCGGCGGCCCACCGGGCCGGAATCCCGTCGATCGCGCTGGCCCCGCTCAATTGGGCGGACCTGTATCGTTATTTCGCTCCGGACACTCCGGCGTCCGCCGCGGTGTTCACGCAGATGCGGGATGCCTACAACCGGTCGCGGGTGTTCCTCGCCCCCCGGCCATGCATGCCCATGCCGAACTTTCACAACGTTGAGGTCATAGAGCCCATTGCCCAGGTCGGACGGGGTCACAGCGGGATGCTCAGGGAGCTGTTCGGCCTCGAGGCGTCAACGAAGCTTCTGCTGCTGGCGCTCGGCGGCCAGGAGGCCGATTTCAGAAGTGAAGACCTGCCCGTCGTGCCCGGCACCTGCTGGATCGCCGACGAAAAGTGGGGGCTGGACCGGGATGACATCCTGCCGTCGAGCGGCACCGGATTGACGTTCCCGGATCTGCTGGCGAGCTGCGATGTCCTGGTCGGGAAACCCGGCTACGGCGCGTTCGTGGAGGCGGCCTGCCTGGGCAAGCCGGTGGTTTACATGCCGCGTCCGGGCTGGCCGGAGGAAACCTGTCTCATCGAGTGGCTGGAACGTCATCTGCCCTGCCGCGAGTCTCCGCGCGGAGACTCGGCGGCGCTGGAGTCGGCGATACGGGCGGTGATGGGCGCGCCGCCGCTGCGGGCGTGCGCACCGGACGGTATAGAAGCCGCCGTCCGGCACATCCTGGCCTACCTGCCGGACCGCGCTTCGACGTCAGGACTCACCGCCGAGCAGTGAACCCGTAACCTCGATGCGGTCACCGATCTCCAGCCCCAGCACATCCGCGGCGCTGGCTTCCCGGAGCGCGATCTCCACCAGATCCAGCGAGTTCCGGTACCAGAACGGCTCACCCGCCGGCGACGCGGAGAAGGTCGTTCCCCGTTCCAGGCGATGGCCGCGGACCCGGACGACGGCCCGGGCGACGAGCGCATCCGCCCTGATGCCCGTCATCGCGTTGCCATAGTGGTCGATGTAAATGATTTCGGGCAGCTCGTCCGGCCACGCCGATGTCTCCGTCAACGGACGGGGCGTGCACTGGGGGAGCGTGCCGATGGAAAGTCCGGCCGCCACCGGCGCAAACAGGTCCCGGCCGTGAAACGACGCGGACAGGTGCTCGGGCCGCCAGTCGATTTGGAATGTCTCCACCCTGCTTGCGCGCCGCTCGACGATATTGAACAGACCGTTGTCCGGACCGACATACCACTTGCCGTCGGCTTTCATCATGACCGGCGCCCGGTCACCACCCACGCCGGGGTCCACGACGCAGACGAATACGGTTCCGCGCGGGAATCCGTGCTGCAGGGCGTCGACGAAGTACGCGCCCCGGCGCACGTCGTAGGCCGGCATATCGTGGAGCAGGTCAATAACGGGCGTATCGACCCGGCTTCGTATCGCCGCGTGCATCTGTCCCACATATGGGTCCACGGCGCCGAAATCGGTGACAAGCACGATCATCTACCGGTCCGGGGCCAGGCCCCACACGTCGAGAAGAAAAGTGTAGACAACGGCGTTCTCCCTTACCGACTCGTAACGACCCGACTCACCCAGATGCCCCATCTGATCAACCTTCAGCAGCAGCGGATTGTCGTCGCTTCGCATTGCCCGCATCCGGGCGGTCCATTTCAGCGCTTCCCAGTAGCCCACCCGCTGATCGTTCATCGCGGTAATGACGAGCATGGGTGGATAGGCCTGGGGACGGATATTATCGTAGGGGCAGTACGACCGCATCCAGTGATACTCCTCTTCGACTGCCGGGTTGCCGAACTCGTCGAAATCATGCTCCGTCAGCGGCAACCCGGTATCCAGCAGGGTGTTGACCACGTCCAGAAAAGGCACCTCCAGCACGACCGAGGCAAACAGCTCGGGCTTGCGCTGGGCGGCTACCGCCACCAGCAGGCCGCCCGCGCTTGACCCCCAGGCGGCGATGCGGCCCGGGGCGGTGTAGCCGTGCTCCACCAGATAGTCCGCACAGGCGAGGAAATCGTGAAACGAATTCTCTTTGGCCGACAACCGACCGGCATCGTGCCAGGCGGGTCCGAGATCGCCGCCCCCCCGGACGTGGGCAGACGCTACTACCACGCCCCGGTCCATGAGGCTGATCAGGTCGCTGTCGAACTGCATATCCACGGATTCCTCATAAGCCCCGTAACCCGTGAGCAGCAGCGGCGCTACTCCGCCTGCCGGCAGTGTATCCCGGCGACAGACCAGACTCAGGGGCACCTCAACATCCCCCGAACGGACATTGAAACGCCGGGTAACGTAGTCGTTCTCGATATACCCCGGCGGACTCGATGATTTCCGCCAGACGGGCTGCCCGGTCTCGATATCCAGGTCGTAGGTCGTGTGCGGCGTAACAGGAGTCGTGTACTCGTATCGAACGTATCGTGCGTCGTAGTCGTAGAGGTCCTCGACACCAAGATGCGACAACGCCCCCGAGCCCGGCAGGTAGCGAAACACGCCGGTTGCCGGGTCCCGGACCGAAATGTGTTTCACACCGTCCCGGAGCTCTCCGACGATCCAATGATGCCTGTAGGCGTCGATGAACTCGATGGTAACTCGATCATCCGGTGAAATCAGTTCAACACCGGCTTCTCCGCCAAGTGCATCGAGAGGCACTGCGGTCAGCCGGAAGTTCTCCGCGGTGTCATTGATCAGCACCAGGAACCGGTCTCCGTGGTGATCGACCATGTACTCGACTTCGTCCCGCCTTGGGATCAGCACGACTGGCTCGCGCAGGTCGCCGGTGGACGGCATGACCAGGGTTTCGCTGGCGGTATTTCCGGCGCTGTCGATGAAAATCCACTCGCCCGAACGGCTCAACCACACGGTCACGTAGAAAGCCGGATCGGGATCGGTGTAGATTCTGCGGCGGGTCCCCTTTTCAATGTCGTATACCCAGACCGAATCCGGGCGCGCGTTGGCGTCGACACCGGTATACAGCAGCTGTCGCCCGTCCAGGGACCAGGCGATGCTGTTTCCCACAGCCGCGGCGCAGCGCGTGAAGCCATCGTCCGGGATCCGGGCAATATAGATGTCATATCTCTCGTCGCCGGTGTGGTCTACGGAGAATGCGACGCGCTTCTGTTGCGGACAGAGCGACACCACCGACACCTCGCAGTAGCGGCCGCTGCCGGCGATCTCATTCTCGTCCAGATAGATCTCCTCGACACCGCCCGGGGCGCATCGGCAGTGGACCGGATACTGCCGCCCGGCTTCGACCCGCGTGTAATAAAGCCGGCCCTTTATGGACTCGGGCACGGAGGTGTCGTCTTCGATGACCCTTGCCTTGAGCTCGTCGTACAACTGCTGCTGGAACCCGGACACGGCATCGAAACAGGCGAGAAAGTATTCGTTCTCTTCCCGGATATACTGCTTTGTTCGCCGGTCTGCCGGGTCCCGGAGGTAGGCGAACTCGTCGCGGCGCTCATCGCCGTGGAGCGCGACGCAACGCACCTCCTCGATGGCCCGGGGCGGCTCGACGTCCCTGGCCGCGGCCTGGATCCGCGGGCGGCTATGCACGGGCGTCAAAACCGGGGTGCCCGTTCGCCGCCGCTCCATGCGGCGCGCTGGTACCGGTGATCCCACCAGCGGTGGTTCCACGGCGTGCACGGTTCGCATTCCGGTGGCGGCATCGTCTCGCATGTTCGCCGCGGCCGGCAAAAAAAACGCCGGGCATACCCGGCGCGATCTGGAACTGCTTCATTGTTCAGACTAATCGTCAGTGAAAACCCGTCACTCGTTGCTTGCGGTGGGCTTCTTCGCGCTGTCATCACCGCGCATCTCCACCAGTTGTACATACGCCATCGGTGCATTGTCGCCGGGACGCGGACCGCATTTGAGGATTCGCAGATACCCGCCCGGGCGGTCCTTGAATCGAACGCCGAGATCATCGAACAGCTTGCTGACGGCCTCGCGGTTGCGCAACCGGGCGTACGCGAGCCTGCGGTTCGACAAAGACGGGTTTTTGCCGAGTGTGATCAGGGGTTCGGCGACCCGCCGCAGCTCCTTGGCCTTCGCCACGGTTGTGCGGATCTGCTCATGCTCGAACAGGGACGCGGTCATGTTCCGGAACATCGCCGAGCGGTGCGAAGAGGTTCTGTTGAGGGTCCTGCCGGATTTCTGATGTCGCATGGTCGGATTACCCCGTCAGGTCCAGGCTGTCTTTCTTCAGGGACGTCGGCGGCCAGTTCTCCAGCTTCATGCCCAGGGAAAGCCCCCGGGTCGCCAGCACATCCTTGATCTCGGTCAGCGACTTCTTGCCGAGGTTGGGCGTCTTGAGAAGCTCTACCTCCGTGCGCTGAATCAGGTCGCCGATGTAATAGATATTCTCCGCCTTGAGGCAGTTCGCCGAGCGGACTGTCAGCTCCAGGTCATCCACCGGACGAAGCAGCAGCGGATCCACATCCGGCTCCTTCGCGGCCGTGGCCTCCTCGGCGGTTTCCTCGAGATTCACAAACACGGCAATCTGCTCGTGCAGAATGGTCGCAGCGCGTCGAACCGCTTCTTCCGGATCAATGGCGCCGTTGGTCTCGATGTTCAGGATCAGCTTGTCGAGGTCCGTTCGCTGCTCCACACGCGCATTCTCCACGGAGTAGGACACCCGGCGAATGGGACTATAGGATGCGTCCAGCTGCATGACGCCGATGCTCTTGGACTCCTCGGCACTGCGGCGTGAATCCACGGTTTCATAACCGCGGCCGCGGGACACCGTAAGCTCCATCTCCAGAGTGCCTTCCTTGGATACGTGCGCAATGACCGTATCAGTGTTGACGATCTCCACGTCGTGCTCGAGCTGGATATCGGCGGCGGTGACCTGGCCCGGGCCCTTCTTGCTCAGCTTCAGCACCGCGCTGTCCCGGCTGTGCATCCGGAACGCCACGCCCTTGAGATTGAGCAGGATGTCGATGACGTCCTCTTGAACCCCTTCTACTGCGGCGTATTCGTGCAGAACGCCTTCGATTTTCACCTCGGTGACCGCACAGCCCGGCATCGACGACAGCAGTATCCGCCGCAGTGCGTTCCCCAGGGTGTAACCGAACCCTCTTTCCAGGGGCTCGATAACGATCTGGGCGTGCTGATCGTCGCTGCTCTGGACGTCCACCAGGCGCGGTTTCAAAAATTCAGCCGTTGAGTCTTTCATAGCCTCACCTAAACAATGTGCCAACAACAATTGGCCCGGGGATGATTACCCGGAGTATATTTGCAACTACTTCGAATACAGTGCCACAACCAGGGATTCGTCGATCTCCGCGGGAAGATCCGAACGATCCGGCACGTTCTTGAATACGCCCTTCTTCGCCTTGAGATCCACGTCCATCCATTCCGGTGCACCGATCTGCTCGGCGATATCCAGCGCCGCCTGTATGCGCAGCTGGTTCCTGGCCTTCTCCCGTATCGCGACTTCGTCCCCCGGAGATACCTTGAAGGAAGGTATGTTCACGGTTTCGCCGTTTACACTGATGGCCTTGTGGCCGACGAGTTGACGGGCCTCAGCACGGGTCACCGCGAATCCCATGCGGTACACCACGTTGTCCAGCCGTGTCTCCAGGAACTCCAGCAGATTCTCGCCCGTGGAGCCTTTCTTCTGGGCGGCTTTCTTGAAATAGTTTCTGAACTGCTTCTCCATGATTCCATACATGCGCCGAAGCTTCTGCTTCTCCCGCAACTGGGTTCCGTAGACGGTTACCCGCGGTCGCCTTCCCGACTGGGATTGTCCCGGCTTGCGTTCCAGCCGGCATTTGGTATCCAGCGAACGAACCGGGCTCTTGAGAAACAGGTCGGTGCCTTCCCGGCGCGCGAGTTTACAAGTTGGTCCTATGAATCTGGCCATGAGCTGCTTTTCTCTCCGTTAAACCCGGCGCCGCTTCGGCGGGCGGCAGCCATTGTGGGGTATTGGCGTTACATCGGTAATGTTGCTGATCTCGAATCCCGCGGCATTCAATGCCCGCACCGCCGATTCGCGACCCGGACCCGGACCGTTGACGCGGACCTCCAGATTCTTCATGCCCTGCTCCTGGGCGACGCGCCCGGCTCGATCGGCGGCCACCTGCGCCGCGAACGGTGTGCTCTTCCGGGAACCCCGGAAGCCCGAGCCGCCCGCCGTCGCCCAGCACACGGTATTGCCGTGACGGTCCGTGATCGTGATGATCGTGTTGTTGAAAGACGCGTGAACATGGGCAATGCCCTCGGTCACGATCTTCTTGACCTTCTTTTTCGGTTTTGCCGTCGTCTTAGCCTTAGCCATTCGTCACCCAGTATGTGTTCACAATCACCTTCTGATCGGTTTGCGCGGGCCCTTTCTGGTACGCGCGTTCGTGCTCGTGCGCTGTCCGCGCACCGGCAAGCCGCGCCGGTGGCGGATGCCGCGATAGCAGCCCAGGTCCATGAGCCGCTTGATGTTCATCGAAATCTCCCTCCGCAGGTCGCCCTCGACGCTGAACCTCGCAACTTCGGTTCGCAGCTTGTCCGCCTCGCCCTCGGTGAGCTCCTTCACCTTCGTATTACGCTCGACACTTGCGGCGACGCAGATCTTTTGCGCCGTGTTCCGCCCGATGCCGTAAATCGAGGTCAACGCGATCTCGACGTGCTTGTTGACCGGCAGATTGATACCAGCTATTCGCGCCATGTCTGCCTCCTCAGCCCTGCCGCTGCTTGTGCCGGGGATCGGAGCAGATCACGCGCACCAGGCCGCTCCTGCGAATAATCTTGCAGTTGCGGCATATCTTTCTCACGGATGCTCTGACTTTCATAAACTGATTCCTGCCCCTGTGTTTAAAGGATACCCATTCAACGGGGAAAACCGCCGGTCAAGCCGCCGGTCAGATTGGTTTTCTTCATCAAGCTCTCATACTGCCGGGACATCAGATGAGACTGTACCTGGTTCATCAGGTCCATCATCACGACAACGATGATCAGGAGCGACGTCCCCCCGAAGTAAAACGGCACGTTCCATTGAACGATCATGAATTCCGGAATGAGACACACGATCGTCAGGTAAATGGCACCGGCCATGGTCAAGCGCGATACGACACTGTCAATGTACCGGGCGCTCTGTTCTCCCGGACGGATCCCGGGGATGAACGCCCCGGACTTCTTCAGGTTGTCCGCTATTTCCCGCGGGTTGAACACCAGCGCGGTGTAAAAAAAGCAGAAGAAAATGATCATGGCCGCGTACGTCAACACGTAGATCGGCTGCCCGGGCGACAGGGTCTGGGACAGGTCGCTCAACCATGTCATCCCTTCCGCCTGCCCGAAGAAACTACCCAGACTGGCTGGAAACAGGATGATGCTCGACGCAAAAATGGGCGGGATCACGCCCGCCATGTTCAGCTTGAGCGGCAGATGGCTGCTGGTGCCGGCAAACATACGCCGCCCCTGCTGCCGCTTGGCATAGTTCACCGTAATCCTTCTCTGCCCGCGTTCAACGAACACCACGAAGCCGGTGATGACAATCACCCCGACGAACAGCCCCAGCACGAACAACGGCGAGAAAGAGCCCGTGCGGGCCAGTTCCAGGGTCCCGCCGATCGCGGAGGGCAGCCCGGATACGATACTGGCGAAGATCAGCAGGGAGATTCCGTTGCCGATGCCGCGCTCGGATATCTGCTCCCCCAGCCAGACCAGGAACATGGTGCCTGTAACCAGCGTAATGACCGTGGTGATGCTGAACGCGATTCCGGGCGTGAGAACTACAGGCGCACCGTCCGGTGCCACCTGGCCCTGCATGGCGAACGAAATACCGAGCGCCTGAAACGTCGCCAGAAGCACGGTTCCGTAGCGCGTGTACTGGGTGATCTTTCGCCGGCCCTGCTCACCTTCCTTTTTCAACTGCTCCAGGGAAGGAACCACTGCGCTCATCATCTGCATAATGATGGATGCCGAGATATACGGCATCACGCCCAACGCCATCACCGACATCCGTTCCAGGGCACCGCCGGAGAACATATTGAACACGTCGACAATGGACCCGCGGGTCTGCTGGAACAACGCCGCCACGGCGTTGGGATCCACGCCGGGGATCGGAATATACGCACCAAGCCGGAAAATAATCAACGCCCCAAGGACAAAGAATATCCTCTGGCGCAGTTCCGTGAGCTTGCCGCCTCCCAGTGATGGTAGTTCGCGCTGCGCCATCAGTCTTCGATCCGGCCCCCCGCCTTTTCGATCGCCGCGCGTGCGCCCTTGGTCACACCGAGGCCGCGCACGGTCACAGCGCGCTGGATTTCACCCGAGGCGATGATCTTGGCGTACTCGATTCCCGTATGCACGAGGCCAGCCTCCCGGAGCGTGGAAAGGTCCACCACATCGGCGCTCATCGACTCGAGTTCGTTCAGCCGGATTTCCCCGACGGTGGGCTTGCGGCGCGACCGGAAACCCCGCTTCGGCAGCCTGCGCTGGAGCGGCATCTGGCCGCCTTCGAAGCCGACCTTGTGGTAGCCGCCGGCCCGCGACTTCTGCCCCTTGTGTCCGCGCCCGGCGGTCTTGCCCAGGCCCGATCCGATACCGCGTCCGACGCGCTTCTTCGCTGAACGGGCGCCGTCCGCCGGCTTTATTGCATTCAATCTCATCAGGCTTGCTCCACTTTCAGCAAATAGGAGACCTTGTTGATCATGCCCCGGTTCTCCGGAGTATCGATCACTTCCACGGTCTGGTGCATACGCCTCAATCCGAGACCCCGCACGCAGGCCTGGTGGCGCTCGACCCGGCCTTTCATGCTGCGCACGAGTTGGACTTTCAATTTTTTCGCCATAGTGCCGCTCCCCTATTCCCGAATTTCTTCGACGGTTTTGCCGCGCTTTGCGGCTACGTCCGCCGGGTCTTCCACGCTGGCGAGAGCTTTCATCGTCGCGCGAACGACGTTGACGGGATTGGTCGAGCCGATGCACTTGGCGAGCACATCATGTATCCCCACCGCCTCAAAAACCGCGCGCATGGTGCCGCCTGCGATAATCCCGGTACCGTCGGACGCGGGATTGATGACGACCTTGGCGCCGGCGTGCCGGGCCATGACGGGATACTCGATGGTGTTGCCTTTCAGGCGGATCTGCTTCATGTCGCGCCGGGCCGCTTCCATGGCCTTCTGCACCGCCAGCGGCACTTCGCGGGCCTTGCCCCGCCCCATACCAACGCGGCCTTTCCCGTCTCCGACCACGGTGAGCGCCGAGAAGCCGAATATCCGGCCGCCCTTGACCACCTTGGCGACGCGCCGGACATTGATCAGCTGTTCGATCTGGTCCTCGCCTCGAGTGTCGTTGTTTCTCGCCGTTGCTGCCATAATCAGTTACCGTTCACAGTTCCTGCTAACAATTCCAACTAGAATTCCAGCCCGTTTTCACGTGCCGCATCCGCCAATGCCTTGACCCGGCCGTGGTATTTGAATCCGGAACGGTCAAAGGCAACGCGGGTGATTCCCGCCGCCCTGGCGTTCTCGGCTATTGCCTTGCCCACGATGATGGCAGCCTCGACGTTGCCCCCGCTTTTCACGGCGGTGCGGATCTTGGGATCCACCGTCGAAGCGTTGGCAAGAACCCGGCCGGTCTCATCGTTGATGATCTGGGCATAGATGTGCCGCGGCGAACGGAACACGGACAATCGCGCCACGTTCATGCGCTTGATCTGCTCCCGTGTCTTTCGAGCCCGTCGCAGCCGCGAGATTTTTCGCTGGTGCATGAATTCTACCGCCTACTTTTTCTTGGCCTGTTTGCGTAATACTTGTTCGTCCGAATACCGGACACCCTTGCCCTTGTACGGCTCGGGCGGGCGGTACGCCCGGATCTCGGCGGCGACCTGCCCGACCTGCTGCTTGTCCGCGCCCCTGACCACGATCTCCGTCTGAGTGGGCGTCTCCACGGCAACCCCCTCAGGGACGTCATAGGCGACCGGGTGCGAGAAACCGAGTGTCAGGTTGAGTTTCTGCCCCTGGGCCTGTGCACGATAACCCACGCCGATGATCGTGAGCCGCTTTTCGAAGCCATTGGTCACGCCGTTGACCATATTGTTGACGAGGGCCCGGGTCGTGCCCGCAAGTGCCACGGCTTCCTTGGAATCGACGCGCGAGCGCACCTTGAACTCACCGTCTTCCTGTTCGACTCCGACCAGGTCATGGGCGCACATGCGCAGCTCGCCTTTCGGTCCTTTCACCGTGACGTTCTGCCCTTCCAGATTGAACTCAACTCCGGAAGGGATGGTTACCGGTGCATCGGCAATTCTTGACATGACTGTATATCTCGAGCCTTGACGTTCAGATTCTTTCGATCAGGTTACGGTGCACAGCACTTCACCACCGATACCCGCCTTGCGGGCGGCACGGTCCGTCATTACGCCCTTGGACGTAGAGATGACGGCGATACCCAGACCGCCGTTCACCGACGGCAAGTCCCCGGCGCCCCTGTGCACCCGGAGTCCGGGCCGGCTGACACGCTTTAACACGGCGATCGCCGGCGTACCCTGGTAATACTTGATCCTGACGTTGATCACCGGCTTACCGTCGAGCTCTTCCATGGAATAGTCCTCGATATACCCTTCTTCCTTCAGCACCTCCACGATGGCGCGCTTCAGCTTCGCCGCGCCCACATTGACGGAGATCTTCTCCGCGGTCTGGGCGTTGCGAATCCGGGTGAGCAGATCGGCTATCGGGTCGGTCATCATACTGTGTTTTCCTCTTGCACTTGTGCCTACCAGCTCGACTTCTTGACGCCGGGAGCTTCGCCGTTCATGAAGATTTCCCGGAGCTTGTTGCGGCATACGCCGAACTTGCGGTACACGCCGCGGGGACGTCCCGTCAGAGCGCAGCGGTTCCTGCGCCTCACCAGACTCGAATTCCGCGGAAGCTTCTGCAGCTCAAGCATCGCCTGAAAGCGGTCTTCCCCGGAAAGGCTCTGATCGGCCATACGCTGCCGGATCGCATCACGCCGCTTCCGGTACTTGGCCTCGAGTCTGGCGCGCTTGCGCTCTTTGGCAATCATTGATTTCTTCGCCATCGTTATCTGCCCATCAGTTGCGAAGTGGAAAATCGAACGCCCGAAGAAGCGCCTCGGCTTCTTCGTCGGTACCCGCCGACGTCGTAATGGTGACGTCCATGCCGCGGATCGCGTCGACCTTGTCGTAATCGATCTCGGGGAACACGATCTGTTCCTTCAACCCGAAGGAATAGTTGCCCCGGCCGTCGAATGATCTCCGACTCAAGCCACGGAAATCACGAATCCGGGGTATGGCGATGGTGATCAACCTGTCCAGGAACTCGTACATCCGCAGCCGTCGAAGCGTCACCTTGCACCCGATCGGCCAGCCTTCGCGGATCTTGAAGTTGGCGACCGACTTCCTTGTGTTCGTCACCACGGGTTTCTGTCCGCTGATCAGGGCAAGCTCCTCGGTGGCGGCTTCCAGCACCTTCTTGTTGCCGACCGCTTCACCGAGCCCCATGTTCAACGTGATCTTGGTGACCCGTGGAATCTGCATCGGACTCTTGTAACCGAATTGCTCCGTGAGGCCGGGTGCCACCGTGTTCTGATAATGTTCTGCTAAGCGGGCCATTTCTTGCTAATCACTCGATGTCCACGACTTCCTGATTGGATTTGAAAATACGCACCTTCCGGCCGTCTTCCAGGAACTTGAAACCCACCCTATCCGCCTGCTTGGTGGTCGGGTTGTACAACGCCAGGTTCGAAAGCTGAATCGGCGCCTCTTTTTCGATGATGCCGCCCTGAATCCCCTTCATGGGATTGGGCTTGGTATGCCGCTTGACGAGGTTCACGTCGTTCACGACGGCGCGGCCGTCCGGCATGACCTGAAGCACTTCGCCGACCTTGCCGCGGTCACGGCCGGTCAGCACGATCACTTCATCACCTTTACGAATCTTTTTCATTGCTGCGACAAACCTCGACCGTTGTTACAGGACTTCCGGGGCCAGCGAAATGATCCGCATGAACCGCTCGGTTCGCAGCTCGCGGGTAACCGGGCCGAAAATACGGGTACCGACGGGCTGAAACTGATTGTTGAGCAGCACGGCGGCGTTTCGGTCGAAGCGGATCAGCGAGCCGTCATTCCGGCGCACGCCCTTTCGGGTGCGGACCACGACCGCATTGAACACCTCACCTTTTTTCACCCGGCTGTTCGGCATCGCTTCCTTGATGCTGATCTTGATGATATCGCCGATGCCGGCGTATCGGCGCTTTGAGCCGCCGAGAACCTTTACGCACTGCACCTTCCGGGCACCGCTGTTGTCCGCGACATCCAACACACTTTGCATCTGAATCATGGCCTGCCCCTACAACGCTCTCTCGAGCACTTTGACCAGGCGCCAGGATTTGCGCCTGGAAATCGGCCGGCATTCCTCGACCAGCACCCAGTCGCCCTCCTGGCAGGTGTTTTCTTCATCGTGCGCGAGCACGCGGGTGCTTCGCTTTATATACTTCCTGTAAAGCGGATGCTTCACCCGGCGCTCTATCACTACGGCAATCGTCTTGTCGCCCTTATTGCTGGCGACTTTGCCCGTGACCGAACGCGTGTTCCTGGCTGCGTCGCTCACCGGCTCGTTCACTGATTCGTTCATCGAGCGACCCCCTGATCGGCTGTCCCGGACCGCGACTTCTCGGTCTTAACGGTTTCAATCCGGGCGATGTCCCGGCGCAGCTCCTTGAACCGGGCGGGGGTGCCGAGCTGGCCCGTGGCGCGCTGCATGCGCAGATTGAATTGCTCGCGGCGCAGCTCCACAAGCTCCTTGCGCAGCTCCTCGTCGCTCATTTTTCTCAATTCGGATGCTTTCATTCGCCCTGTTACCTGCTTACAAACGTCGTGGATACCGCAAGCTTTGCACTTGCCAGCCGGAATGCCTCGCGCGCCAGCGATTCGCTGACGCCTTCCATCTCATACAGCACATGCCCCGGCTTGATCTCAGCCACCCAGTACTCCGGGTTGCCTTTCCCCTTGCCCATGCGTACTTCGAGCGGCTTCTTGGATACCGGCTTGTCCGGAAATACGCGAATCCAGATCTTCCCGCCGCGCTTGATATGGCGGGTCAATGCGCGGCGGGCCGCTTCGATCTGCCGGGCCGTTACCCGTCCGCGGCCGGTGGCCTTGAGGCCGAACTCGCCGAAGCTGACTTCATTGCCCCGGCTGGCGAGACCCCGGTTGCGCCCTTTCTGGCGCTTTCTGTACTTGGTGCGTTTCGGTTGCAGCATTTGTTCTAACTCGTCGCAGCGGTGGCTTCCGCGGCGGATTCGACCTCGCCGTCGCTTTCGAAAATTTCGCCCTTGAACACCCAGACTTTCACACCGATCACGCCGTAGGTCGTATGCGCCTCGGCCAGGCCGTAGTCGATATCGGCGCGTAGCGTGTGCAGGGGCACCCGACCTTCCCGATACCATTCCGTCCGGGCGATCTCGGCGCCGTTCAGACGACCGGCAACCATGACCTTGACGCCCTGGGCTCCCAGGCGCATGGCGCTGGTGACGGCGCGGCGCATGGCGCGGCGAAACATGATCCGCTTTTCCAGCTGCTGGCAGATATTCTCCGCCACCAGTTTGGCGTCCAACTCTGGCTTGCGCACTTCCTCGACTGCGATCTGAACCGGGAGCTCAGTGAGCTTGCGGACTTCGTTGCGCATGCGCTCGATATCCTCGCCCTTCTTGCCAATCACGATGCCGGGGCGCGCGGTATGAATGGTCACGTTCAGGTTGTTGGCCGGTCTTTCGATCGTGACCTTGCTCACCGCAGCGTTCGCCAGGCGTTTCCTGAAATAGTCGCGGACTTTCATATCGATCGCGAGATTCCTGGCGTACTGCTTGTTGGGCGCATACCAGCGCGCATTCCAGTCCCGGATAATCCCCAGACGCTGACCATTCGGTTGTACTTTCTGACCCATGACCGCTCCGGCTAGTTTTCGCCCACCGCCACAGTAATGTGGCTGGTGCGCTTGAATATTGAACCGGCCCTGCCCTTTGCACGAGCGCGCCAGCGCTTCAGGGTCGGACCCTCGTTGACACAGATCTCGGTGACCTTCAACTCGTCGATGTCCGCGCCGTCGTTGTGCTCGGCATTCGCGATGGCCGACTCGAGGGTTCTGCGCACGGGCAGCGCGGCCTTCTTGGGGCTGAACTGCAGAAGCTCGAGCGCACGGGCTACCGCCAGGCCGCGGATCTGGTCACAGACCAGCCGTGCCTTTTGGGGCGATATGCGCACGTACTTGGAAGTCGCTTTCGTCTGCATTGTCATTCCCTACCTGGCCTTCCTGTCGGCCACGTGGCCCTTGAACGTACGGGTCGGCGCGAATTCACCGAGCTTGTGTCCCACCATGTTCTCCGAGATCAGAATCGGCACGTGCTGACGCCCGTTGTGCACGGCGATCGTCAACCCGACGAATTCCGGCATGACCGTCGAGCGACGGGACCAGGTCTTGATCGGCCGCCGGCTGTTCGCTTCCCGCGCTTTTTCGACCTTCACCCACAGGTGGTGGTCAACGAACGGGCCTTTCTTAATTGAACGTGGCATATCTGCTCATTCCTCTATGACTGGACTGCGAGTCCTCAACGCTTGCGGCGGCGAATAATCATCGCCTGGGTGCGCTTGTTGGCGCGCGTGCGATAGCCCTTGGTGGGTACACCCCACGGGCTGACCGGATCCCGGCCGCCGGACGTCCGGCCTTCGCCGCCGCCGTGGGGATGATCGACCGGGTTCATGGCCACGCCGCGAACCGTCGGCCGGATACCCCGCCAGCGCTTGGCGCCGGCCTTGCCCAGCTTCTTGAGGCTGTGCTCGGCGTTGCCGACCTCACCGATCGTGGCACGGCAGTCCAGGTGCACCCTGCGCACCTCGCCCGACCGCAGCCGCAGCTGGGCGTACTCGCCTTCGCGACCCAGGCATTGCACCGATGCACCCGCCGACCGTGCGAGCTGTCCGCCTTTCCCGGGTTTCATCTCGACGCAGTGAACCACGCTGCCCACCGGTATGTTGCGCAGCGGCAGGGCGTTGCCCGGTGCGATGGGTGCATGCTCGCCGGAAACCAGCTTCTGCCCCTGTTTCACGCCGCGGGGCGCGAGAATATACCGCCGCTCGCCGTCCGCGTACAGCAGCAATGCAATATTGGCGCTGCGGTTCGGATCGTACTCCAGACGCTCCACCCTGGCCGGCACGCCGTCCTTGTTCCGGCGGAAATCCATGATGCGGTACTTCCGCTTATGGCCGCCGCCGCGCTGGCGAACCGTCATACGGCCCTGGTTGTTGCGACCGTCGATCGCGTTTTTCGACTCCACCAGCGCGCGGTGCGGACCGCCCTTGTGCAGGGCCGGGTCCACGACTCTTATGGTTCCGCGCTGGCCCGGAGTTCGTGGTTTCAGCTTGTTCAGTGGCATAACGCTATTGTCCTGTCCGGTTTACTGCTGGCCGCCGGTGAAGTCGATGTCCTGTCCGGCCCTGAGGCGGACATAGGCCTTTTTCCAGTTGCTGCGCGCGCCCGGCGTACGTCCGAAACGCTTCACTTTGCCGCGAATATTGGCAACCTGTACGCGCTCCACGTTGACGTCGAAAGCAAGCTCGACCGCCTGCTTGATCTCGTGCTTGGTGGCATCCGGCCGCACCTCGAAAGCGACCTGGTTGCCCTGGTCGGCTATTCGCGTGCTCTTCTCCGAGATGATCGGCGATATAAGTATTTGATAGAGGCGCTCGCGATTCATTGCAGCCACTCCTCGATCTGCTTGACTGCCTCGGAAGTCATCACCACTTTTTCGTGTCCAACGAGCACCACCGGATCCACCTCCCGCGCCTCGCAGACGTTGACGCGGTGGAGGTTGCGCGCCGCCAGCCACAGGTTCTGTTCGTAGACATGGGTCACGATCACCGAGTTCCCGGCCTCGAGGGATTTCAACAACGCCGCCAGGCCCTTCGTCCGGGGCTCGGACACGAGCACGTCATCACACACGGTGACCCGCCCCTGCCTCGCCATTTCGGAGAAAATGGAGCGCAAACCCGCCCGGAACATCTTGCGGTTCACCTTCTGGCCGAAATCCCGCGTCGACGCCGGAAAGACCTTGCCGCCGCCGCGCCAGATCGGGCTGCGTATGGTACCGGACCGGGCCCGGCCCGTGCCCTTCTGCCGCCATGGCTTAGTGCCACCGCCCCGGACCGCGGCTCGATTCTTCTGCGCGCGGGTCCCGCTGCGGGCCCCTGCCAGGTAGGCCGTCACCACCTGGTGAATGAGAGGCTCGTTGAAATCGGCGCCGAATGCGGCGTCGGAGACCTCGAGACTGCTCGCCGGCTTGCCGTCCGATTTGAGTACCGCCAGTTCCACTGTCATTGTCGTCTGCTCGCTTTCACGCTGGGTTGGACCATCACCGTCCCACCCTTCGGGCCGGGCACCGAACCCTTGATCATCAGAAGGTTGCGCTCCGTATCGACCCGCACCACTTCGAGCCCCTGCTGGACGCGTCGGGCGCTCCCCAGATGTCCGGCCATTTTCTTGCCCGGAAAAACGCGCCCGGGATCCTGGCACTGGCCGATGGAGCCGGACGTCCTGTGTGTCAGCGACGCACCGTGGCTGGCCCGGCCGCCCCGGAAACCGTGGCGCTTGACCACGCCGGCGAACCCCTTGCCGATGG
>JAXHNI010000015.1:0-3253 GCA_034520625.1 Gammaproteobacteria bacterium
CAATACCCGTACGGCCGTCGCCGGGGTCGGCGACGTTGCGCCCGTATGCCCGTTCGATGATCTCGGTATTGATCGAGCCCTTGAGGCCGGTCTCGAGCCCCGCCGGGCCGCGGGCGAGATAGACACGCGGGCGCTGGTCCGGGGCCACACCTCCCAGGGCGGTATCCAGATCGGTCAGGGTCTGTTCGAAGTAGGTGGCAAGACGTTCGCCGCGCTCCGCGACACCGAGCAGCTCCCCGACCCGCCGCAGCGCCTGCGGGGAATTCTCGAACCGGCCGTCGATGAGAATATAGGGTATGCCGGTCTGGGCCTGTACACGGTCCGCCAGGGACTTGTACGTGTCCGAGACGGACCCGAAATCCACGATCACGTCGGGATCCAGGGCCAGAACCACCTCCAGGTTGGCTTCGCCACCCCGCCCCGTCAGCCGACCCGTTTCGGGCAGATCGCGGTAGGGCTCCGGGATGTACTCCAGCTCTTCCGGGTACGGGGAGCGAGGCCAGCCGGTGAGCACATCCGGATTCAGCACGTAAACCAGTACCATGGCCGGCGGACCGGCGGCGTAGACCCGTTCCACGCGTTCCGGCACTTCCACCGCCCTGCCGGCCGAGTCGGTGAACATCCGCGCGTTGATCGACTGACTCAGCAGAATCAGTGCCACTGCCAATATGAAACGCGTCATGATCGTGTATCGACGTCGAAACCTGTTTACCATGATCGCTTGCACCACCGGTTGGGATTACCGCCGGGACCCGGGGCAAAGGCCGCCATGGCGAAGCCGGACCTCACCGGCCTGAGGAACTACTGGAAGCCGTAGCGAGCCAGGATCTCCCGGCCACGCTGCCCGCGGATGAAGGCTGCCAGCCCTTGCGATTCCACGCCGGCCCCGGGGGCCAGCGCCATGCCGTACTGGGCCGCGACGTTGATCCGCTCCGGGATGCGGACATAGGTCAATCCGTCCACCTCTCCTGCGGTGGCGACGGCGTTTGTGCAGTAGGAAACGAAAACGTCCGCCTCGTTCTCCTTGAAAACGTCCGGGTAGGGCAAACCCTTGCGGGCGCGGTCCACCTGGCCACCGGTCAGCTTCAGGGCCTTGGCGTCCAGCTTGTCGAAGGCGCCGGGACGCTGCTCATCGATTCTCCGGAACATCTCCCAAGTATAGTCGCCGGACGGGTCCGCCTTCGGGGTCGAGGTGCCCAGCCTCACGGCCGGATCGAGCATGACGTCGACGACATCGTCCGGCTCCACCATCATGCCCGGTGCGACCATGAGACAAAGCGCATTGCGGGTGAATGGCTCGCTGCCGCGAACCAGGCCCTGGTCCAGCAATGCGTCAGTATGCTTCTTCGATGCGGAGAGAAACATTGTGAACGGTTCCCCGTTTTCGATCAATTCCCGCAACTTGCCGGATGGACCGAACAGGGAGCCGAATGCCACTCCCCGTTCGGACTCGTATGTTTCGAGCAGCTCGGTGACCGCCAATCGCAGGCTGCCGGCCGCCAGCACTCTCGGCTCACTCGCCTGTGCACTGGACATCATGAGACACATCAAGCCGGCGGCCATGCACCGTGTGGTCGAAATCAACCGGATCGAAAGCCATGTTTTCATCATTGGTAACTGTATTCTCCGCAATGCGCTGCCCAGCCGGTACCTGCGCCAACAGGTGGTTTCCCGGCGGCAAGTCAGAATTTGTACGTGTAATCAAGATAGAGGCGAATATCGCGATCGTCGTCCTTGACGCCGTCCACGGAACCACTTTCGTCGGACTTGTAGTCGTGATAGATGCCGCGGAAAGCCAGGCCCGGGAAGGCGGACACCTTGTACCGGACATCGATCTCCCACCACTGCTCATCCGCGGTGCCCAGCGCCGGGCTCACCGAGTTTTCGGCGTCGCGGCCGTCGGCGAATCGGAAAGTGGTGCTCAACCCGTCGATCACATCGCTCCAGTCATAGCCGATGCGGGCGCCCAGCACGATCTCGCCGGTATTAGTCAGATCGGGTCCCGCCCGCGACGTGGTGGGGAACGGACTGGTCCCATGGTCGCCGGTGAAGTTGTCCTCCAGCCAGATCTCGTCGATCAGGGTCAACGTTACACCGGCGGTGAATTTGTTCCTGGTCCACTCCAGATCCAAGTAGCCGCCGAGGCCGTTGACCTCACTGTCGCTCGCGCCGGGCACGGCGCCCGCGGCGTCCTCGTCGTCAAGGTCACCGCCCTCGGCCCCGGTGACGAACAGATCCCCATCACTGTCCGACGTGAAAACGCCCGCGGTGAGCTTCAGCCCGCCGTAGCGTTCATCCAGATCGGGCCGGTATGAGCCGCGCAGGCCCAGCTTGCTGAGGTAATCCTGGGATCGCAGGTATTCGAGCTCGAGCGCGTAGTTGCCCGAATCGTAGCGCAGCCCGGCGACCCCGACCCAGTCGATGGCTCCTTCTTCCGAGGTGTCGGTGGCGAAATCGTCGAACTCATCGCTGGTGCGGGAGGACCATCTGTCGAACACGGCGCCGTATATCGAGACGGCGTCCGTCGGCTTGAAGTTCATGCTGACACCCTGGAAGGTATTGGGCACCGCCCGGCTGCCGGAGGAAGCCAGGAACATGGACTTATGGAGCATTCGCCCCAGCTTGGCGGAGCCTCCGCTGCCAAGGGCGATGTCCGCATAGGCCTGTCCCAACAGCGCGTAGCCGTCGAGCTCGCCATCATCAACGGTCAACACATCCGCAGTGACAGCGCCGTCGTCACTGATGCCCTCGACGACATAAGCTGACAAACCGAAGCGCACGAGCTCCGCGAAGCGCGGCGACACATAATTGCCCTCGAATGCCAGCGCCGTTTGCTTCCGGTCGTTGGCATCATTGCCGAAGTCCCGGTCGAAATGCACCAGCCTGACCTTGGTCTGAAGCTTATGTTCGCCGCCATCGACGTCCTGTCCCCAGGCCGGGACCATTCCCGTCGCCAGGAGCACGAGACTACAGGCGGTGATATGGCGCTTGTTCATCGAGTTGCTCCAGTTTGGTTTTTGTGGTTGTTCGAGGCGGAGTATATCCACGGCGGAATTGGGGGAAAATATGAATCAAATTTCTCACTATGTTTTGCATTTCATATTTATGATCCTACTGATTCTGTCATTCCGTTTTGCTATCGCCTTTGTTTACAACCTATAATATCGCCTGAATTCAGAAGAAATATCTTATGCACTTTTTTGCATATTTCAAATGAATGAATTGACCGAATCGTTTGTGGCCGCGGCTTTTC